>CAZDUS010000033.1:0-23060 GCA_964508705.1 uncultured Verrucomicrobiota bacterium | reverse complement strand
CTTGACATGCCCATTTCAGAAACATCTTTTCACTACGTCTATATCCTCGTGAGTCTCCTCGACTCAACGAGGCATTACACAGGATGTCCACGCACGCCTTGAAAAACATAATCAAGGTGGATGCCCACACACCGCCAAACTGCGTCCTTGGCGTCTCGAAACCTACACAGCCTTTACCGATAAGCAAAAGGCCATCGCCTTTGAATCCTACCTCAAATCCGGCTCAGGCCGCGAATTTGCTCGCCGACATCTGTAAATTTCTTCGCTCGCAGCGCAGCAAGAGTGAAGGCTTGGGATACCGACATTCTGATTGCCCGCAACACCCTCATTTGGCAGTCTATCCCAGTGGAAACGCCTATCCTACATGGTCTCGACGGGTGCGTATACGTAACACCACAAAAGCGATTGCTTAACGGAATCATCGACGTTACGCGCAGCAGCCGAAGCTAAAAAGGCGGAAGCACTAAATAAAGCGTCCATTTTCAGAACAAGGAGAAACCGGGATGACTCTATACCGCCTTGGCGACCGCAAACCACTCTTGGGACGCGACACCTGGATTGCACCCAATGCCACGATCATTGGCGACGTGCGCCTCGGCGACAACGCCAGCGTCTGGTGGAATTCCGTGCTGCGCGGCGACAACGACACCATCACCATCGGCGCCAATTGCAACATCCAGGACAACTGCGTGCTCCATGTCGACGCCGGCGCGCCGCTCACCGTCGGCGCCAACGTCACGGTCGGCCATCTGGTGATGCTGCATGGCTGCACCATTGGCGAGCAGTCGCTGATCGGCATCAAGTCAGTCATCTTGAATGGCGCCATCATCGGCCGCCATTGCATCATCGGTGCCAATTCGCTGATCGCCGAAGGCAAGGTCATTCCCGAGCGTTCTCTGGTTATAGGTTCGCCGGGCAGGGTGGTACGCCAACTGACCGATGAAGAAGTGGCGCGCCTACTGCTTGCGGCACAAGGCTACGTCGAAAACGCCCGGCGTTACCGCTCAGAACTCACACAGGAAGCTTGATCCGGCAGTGGCATCTTCTGCGGCACCTGAACGAAGATTTCGCCTTCCCTGATGCGGTCGAGTTGTCGAAGGCGGGGTGAGGATGGATGCGGGCGAACTCTCCGAAAAGAAGGGGGACTCCTTCCAATTTAGCCGCTGCGAGACTACGGCTTGGCATGCCGGAGTCCACTCGTCCGACGGTACCGGCGCAACATGGCAAAAAACCTGACCGTATCCTTCACAGGATTAATCTTACTCTTCTCCGTGCCATAAATCGTCGCCACTGGCACACTGCCAATCTTGATACCGCGACGACTCAAATCCATCAGGATCTCCGACTCCGCCGCATATCCATTGGACGTCACAGGCACTCCGGTTATCACCTTAAGCTCATAAAGACGATACCCACACTGGGTATCAGGCACACTCTGGCCCATCTCGCGACTTAACAACCAACTCATGAATTTATTGGTCAATAACCTCAACAACGGCATAGCCTTCACATCAGCCATCCGGTTACCAACCAATACAGGAACTCCCGCCCCCTTATAGGTTCGCACAAAGGCGATAATATCAGCGGGATCATGTTGCCCATCCCCATCCATGGTGATGACATAATCAAAGCCCGCCTGACTTGCCCGCTGGAAGGCCGTTGCCAGCGCCGTCCCCTTCCCCATATTACGCTCATGCCGCACCACCAGGGCCCCAGCCGCCTCCGCTTCCGCCGCCGTCCCATCACCGGACCCATCGTCGACAACAATCACATCCCCCATCCAACCCTTGATACCACGCACCACATCGCCAATCCGGCCCGCTTCGTGATACGCCGGAACCACCGCGCATCCACGCGGCTCTACAGTTTGATCGCCCACTCGATTTTCCATTCGCTCACTTACCTGCGACATCTGCCACCTCGCCACCTTGAACCTTCTTCCCGCCAGCCATCGCCTCCGCCGTCCCATAACTGCGTCCATTCCAAACCTTCTCAAACATAAACCATTGCGATGGATTCCCGCAAACAGCTTGCTCCAGGCATTCACAAATCCTCTTCTGAATCGCCTCCTGGTTCATCTCCGCCCCGGGAATGATGGGGGGATACAGCCTCATAACGAACGTGTCATCAGCCTGCCGCAGCATAAAACCCGGCACCACCGGAGCCCCCGTCTTGTCCGCCACCCATGCAGGCCCACGCGGCAAGCAAGCGGGCATTCCACAAAACGACACGAAATCATTACGCATCGAATAATCCCGATCCGCCAGCACCGCCACCAATTCGTTCCGGTGCAACGCCTGAATCATCACCCCTGCCGCACGACCAAGCGGCACAATGTTCATACCTCTCTGCCGTCGATGCTTCTGGAAAAATTCGTTCAACTTGGCCGAAGGCTGTTTCAGCACCACGGCGTTAATCGGATACCCCATGCTCGCCAATACCGCCCCGCCAAGTTCCCAATTCCCCAGATGAGCCGTAACCATGACCACACCCTTCCCCAACGCGCGCGCCTGTTCAATGTATTCCGAATGCTCAACCACAACCAGCCGTCGTATATCCTCTTCGGTTAAGCGCGAGAACCGGAAAAAATCCACCAGATATTTCCCAAAGCATTGAAAGGCCAACCTGACAGAAAGCTTCAATTCCCGCACGCTAACCTGGCTCCCCCGAAACGCATAAACATGCCTCAAATTATCCATCACCGCTTCACGCCCGCGGCGATCCAGGAAATAATAGAGATCGGAAATTCGCAAACTAAGCCAATAGGCAAAGTGTCTTGGCGGTGTCCGACTCAACCATTCCGCAAGTTTGTAGCCAAAGTATTGCAATACTGTATTCCCAAGGTTATCTGTTGCGGATGATTAGCAAAGCCCGTTGAATGGTTAAAGGAAAATCAAGCAATCACTCGTTCCGTTTCGCTTCTTTTGAGCTTTTTGTTGCTTCACCCCCCGCCCTCAATCATCCATCCTGTCTTGGATTCTATTTTCCTGAACCCCAAACCCTGAACCCTGCATCCCCTTATCCCCCCGCAACCCCCAGCTGCCTATCTGCATGATAACTTGATCGCACCATCGGCGCCGAGGCTACCCCCACAAACCCAGCCGCCACGCCCCACTTTGCGTATTCCTGAAACTGTTCGGGGGTCACAAACCGCTCCACCGGATGATTCCGCGCTGAAGGAGCCAGATACTGCCCTATCGTCAACAATTCACAACCCGCACGCCGCAAATCCAAAATCGCCTCGTGGACTTCATCATCCGTTTCCCCCAGCCCCACCATCAAACCGGACTTCACCACACACCGGCCGACATCTGCCCTCCCCGCAACATACCTCAACACACTCAACGACCTATCATAATCCGCCGCCGGCCTGATTACACGCTGAAGCCGCCGCACCGTTTCAAGATTATGATTAAACACGTCCGGTTTCGCCGTCAGCACAACGTCGATATCCGATTCCCTACCCATGAAATCCGGCACCAGCACTTCAATCCGCGCTTCGGGCAATCGTTCGCGTACCGCCCTTATCGTCGCCGCAAAGACTCCTGCCCCTCCATCAGCCAAATCATCCCGCGTCACACTTGTCACCACCACATGCTTAAGCTTCAATCGTCCAGCCGCTTCAGCCACTCGGCGAGGCTCATCAACATCCACTGGCAATGGGGCCCCCGTCTTGACCGCGCAAAACCGGCAATCCCTCGTGCAGGTATCCCCGAGGATCATAAATGTCGCCGTTCCCCGACTGAAGCACTCATGTTTGTTTGGACACTGAGCCCCAGAGCAAACCGTGTTCAGATTGCACTCGCTCAGCAAATCCTGAACCTGATCAAAAGTCCGGCTGCCGGAAATCCTCACCCGAATCCATGGTGGTAATCGTTGTTTCATCTTGCGCCCCGCTCACCCTTCCTTAACCCGACCTAATGCCCTGAGCAACCCATCCAAAATCGTCGCCGGATGCGGCGGACACCCCGGAATATACACATCCACCGGCACCACCGCCGACGCACCGCCACACTGTTCCTCATGCCCAATATACGGCCCGCCTGCAATCGCACAGGCACCCACAGCTATCACCAGCTTCGGCGCCGGAATGGCGTCATAGGTCTTCCTCAACGCCTCCTCCATATTCCGCGTAACGGGACCGGTAATCAGCACTCCATCTGCATGACGCGGCGACGCCACAAACTGAACCCCAAACCTGCCGAGATCAAAAACCACCGTGCTCAACACATTACAGTCAGCCTCACATGCATTGCATCCGCCCGCGCTGACCTGCCTCAACTTGAGTGACCGGCCAAAAAGTTTACGACTTTCGCCATCGAGCGCCGCCGCCAACTTTGCCTCGCCCCCATCCAAAATCAACGACTCACGCGTCCGCGTCGCCAACTGGTGATTCCGCGTAAACCGAATCACCCCTTGCGGACACTGCCTCTCGCATTCTCCGCAAAACAGGCACTTCCCCAAGTCCATCGTCATCCGCCCATCACGCACAGCCAATGCGCCCACCGGACACACCTTGGCGCACCCCCCGCAATCTGTTCCACATTTTGTCGAATCAATCGCAGGCAATCCCCGGAACCGATCCGGTAACACCGGAGGTCGCCGTGGATACCGGATCGTCCGGTGCCGCTGTTTAATTCGCGCCCAAACAATATTCAGCATATCTTCCCCTCGTAAAAATCCCAGAAGTCAGAATTCAGGAGTCAGAATTCAGAATCGCCTTCGTATATGCGTCCAATAGTTTACTGACCTCTTCAATCAACTGATTCAATTCGAAAACATCCCCGTAATCCAAATCTTTAATGAGAATCAAATAATATCAAGATTCTTCAACTGAACCTTGCGCTATATTGTAGAAACGAACGTTATCTGCCTTGCCTCGCTTCTTGAACCCTTCAGCTATGTTCGCAGCAATGGAAGTAGCAGCACGTCGAAATTGAGACGTCAGGCCATAGGATTCAGCACGCGGAAATGTCCGTGATAAACGATAGGCCGCAAGCACAAACTGGTGCGCCTTTTGCCAAGCCACTAAATCTTCAAACCGCGTTGATGGCATTTATTCTCCCTACTTCTGAATTCTGACTACTGACTTCCGTCTACTCTGCCCTCATAGATCATGTCCACAATACGACAAATTGAAACTCTTGTTGCACAACGGGAAATCCGAAATCTGCTGGTTTCTCATCGCCATAGCCAATCCCATCCAATTATGGAACGAGGGATCAACCACCTTGTATCCAGCCAGTCTTCCGCCTCCATCCGTCATCGCCACATGACATATGGCGCCTCGCCACCCCTCTACCATCGACACCACCAGCGCATCCGCCATGGGAGCCTCTGGCATCACCCGGATCGGACTACTCACCATCATCTTCAATTGCTCAAGAATGAAATCCCCGGATCGCTGAATCTCCATCCACCGGATATGCGCCCGCTCAAACACATCCCCATCCGACCCCGTTGACATCGGTATCTGCGAGAACCGGTAAATCCCCGTTGGGAAATCATGCCGCACATCACTTTCCTGTCCGCTCGCCCGCGCCACTGGGCCAACCAGTCCAAGCTTCCTGCAAGTCTCCAGCGAAACAGTCCCCGTCTCCCCAAACCTGCTCATCACCGACGGGGAATTCCATAGCAAGTTGACCGCATTCTCAACGTCACGCAACGCAGCAACCATTCGGTTGCGCAACTCCTCAACCGCCGCATCATCCACATCAAATCCCACACCGCCCGGGCGAATCATCCCGCGCCCGAATCGGTTGCCACACAATATCGCCGTCATATTCAGGAAGTCGCCCCTGAGTCGTCCGCAATAAGCTGCTGTCGGCAGAAAACCCACATCCCCCGCCAACGCACCAAGATCGCCTGTATGATTCGCCAAGCGCTCCAATTCCAGCGCAATCCCCCTCAACACCTGCGCGCGGGCCGGAACATTACACGCCGAAAGACCTTCCACCGCCTGACAATAGGCCGTGGCATGTCCAACCGTAGTATCGCCCGCCAGTGTTTCCATGTAATGAATCGCACGGTTAGCCCCTCCCTCCATCATTGCCCGCTCCACTCCCCGATGCTGATACCCCAGCGAAATCTCCAGATGAAACACCTGCTCGCCATGACACTGAAACCGGAAATGTCCCGGCTCAATTATCCCCGCATGCACTGGTCCCACCGCCACCTCGTGGACTTCATCGCCTTCCACCCGGTAATACTCCATTACGCCAACCTCTGGAGCCACCTCTCCCGTCCGCCCCCACGCATCGTGTCCCGGCCTCTTGGACTTCACAAATCGCACTGGCTTAAGCCACGGGTGCCCCTCTGGAACAATCCCGAACTGCTCGGCAATCTCGCGCTCGAACAAATGCATCTGCGGACACTGCGGCGTCAACGAAGGAAACGTCGATCCCATCACCTTTGTCCCTGCCACACGAAGATGCCCCTCCTCGCGAAAAGCCAATACCGCATACAGGTCAACCCCATCCCCACCAGCCGGCATAGTCCCGAAATACGCCTCCACTTTGGCCCCATCTTCCACCGCTTCCAAGATGGCGTCCTTGAACGTATCCCAATCGAGTTGCGGCACATCCCGCCGCGCCACCGGCACACCGTTATACGCCACCGTCCAACGCAAGATCGCCGTCATGGCGCCACCTCCAGATAATTGACCGCCTCATTCAAAAGCCGTTGTAACGGCGGCGGAATGTAAAGCCCCAGCATGATCGCCAGGCCCAGGAAAATCATGATCGGCACCACCAAACCCGCACTGTCCCGATACGACGTCGCCGCCGCCTGCTCCGAGGGCTGTCCCTGCACCACGCTCATCACCGTCGATCCCATCCCGATAAACACAATCGCCAGCAACGCGAGATAGATCGACGCCACTACAAAGCTCCCGCCTTTGATCGCGCCCATCAGAATTGTCAGCTCACTGATAAACGGTCCGCCGGGCGGAAACCCCGTGATCAACAGAAACCCCGCCAGAAACGCCACACCCGACACCGGCAACCGTTGCATTGCCCCCCTCACATCATCCGTCAATTTGCTGTTATATGCCCTGTGAATATTTCCCGCCGATAAAAACAGCACACCCTTGGTCAACCCGTTGGTGATCAAGTGCAGCAAGGCACCAAATAACGCCATCCCGCCCAACCCCACCCCCAACACTAGAATCCCCATATGCTCCACGCTGGAATACGCCAGCATTCTCTTGAAATCGCGCTGACGGATCATGAAGACCGCCGCCACCGCCATCGAGAGCAATCCCATGAACACCAGGATCTCACGGGCAAACGCCGCCTCCGGTGTCATCTGGCAAATGTGATAGAACCGGAGAACGGCAAGAAACGCGCAACTGGTGGCTCCCCCTGCCAACAAGGCCCCCACCAATCCCGGCGCCTCACCATACGCATCCGGCTTCCACGTATGCATCGGCGCCAAACCCATCTTGGTCCCATACCCAACCAGCAACAACACAAACGCCGCATGCAACCACGGCGCTGATAACTTGGGAGCCTCAACCAACAGCTTATCCAGCAACAATGTGGGCTCCAATCCCGCGTGTAACGATGAATAGGCCAAAAAGAAGGACCCCAGCAACGCCAGCGCAATCCCAACCGACCCGATCAGCAAATACTTCCACATAGCCTCAAGCGAATGCGGAGTGTGGTTAAACAGCAATAACGGCGCCGTCGTCAGCGTCATGGCTTCAATCGCCACCCACATCAAGCCGAGATGATGCGACAAAATCACCAACGTCATCATCCCCATCATCACGAGTAAGCAGGAACAGAATATCCGATTGGACAGCTCCGGGCGCAACGAAAGGTAAGTCGGCGCATACAGCGAACAGACCAGAAAAAGCACACTGACAAATCCCAGCACCACCTTACCCAGCGGATCCAACACCAGCCATCCATCCAGGGCCATCACCGGACCGCTAGCCAGCGCCAGAGCCGTCAACACCGTATGTGCCACACTGCCCGCCGGCACCAGCCACGGACGAAGCCGATTGGACGGCACCGCCAGCGCGGCACCGGCAAACAGCAACGGAATCAGCACTAATAACCAAGCCATACCTACTCCTTCAAATCATCAGGGATATTTTCGCATCTTTCGCGTGTTTCGTAGTTTCCATCCCCTCTTTACTCCTTCAACTCCGACAGCATACGGGTGCTCACCGAGGAAAACTCCCTGCTGATTTTATGAATAATGATGCCCATGACAAAAATGGCGACAAACAAGTCCAACAACACACCCAACTCCACCATTAACGGAATCGCCTCCATGAGCAGCAACCCGAAGATGAAGACGCCATTTTCAAGAATCAGGTAACCCACCACCTGCGTAATAGCCTTCGTCCGTGTCATCAGGATCAGGAACCCCGTCAGCACCGTGGACAACGCGGCAGGCACAATCAGGGAACTGACATGCTCATGCGCGATCGGAAGCGTCTTGGAAAACAGCAAAGCCAGTGCCGTGCCCACTGCCCCCAGGAACAGTGACGCCACAAAACCAACCACCGGCTCCACCTCGCGCCGACTCACCACTTCTCGAATGGCATGAAACAACATGCGGGGAATCGTCACGCCCTTCAGGATGGCTGTGGCAAGCGCCATCGCCAATATCCCAAGCATGAACTTCCCGTGCGCCAATAAAATCAGCACGCTAAGCAAAATCCCCTGAAGCGCAGCCGCCTGAATCAGAGTACGTAGTCTACTCGCCGAGAGCGTCACAAAATTAAGCAACAGGATCACCACCAATATCGGATCAATCCACTCTTTCATGCGTTACCTCAACAACAAGATCACCCCAAACGCCGACAACAAGCACGCCGCCAATAGAGACGTCGGCACAAACATCATCCGGAACCGAGCCATCACCGACTCCACCACCCCGACCGCCACCGCCACGCCCAGCATCCCCCCGACAAACACTCCCCAGTCCGCCCAGACATTCACCATCTCAAACGGCGCCACCACCCTTAACAACACCGCCCCCATCACGAACAACTTCATCGCAGCGCCATACTGGATCATTCCCAGCGCCGGCCCACCGTGATCCAGCACCATCACCTCATGCACCATCGTCAATTCCAGATGCGTATTCGGATCATCAAATGGAATCCGCGAATTCTCGACCAGTAAAACAATAAACAAACTCGCCGCCACCAACACCCGTGAAGGCGCCGCCGCTCCAGCCCCCAGCGGAAACTTACCGTCCAACATCGTCGTCAGCGAAAGCGAATCCGACAACTTGGCCAACACCAGAAATCCTAGAAACATCGCCGGTTCCGCCAAACAGGAAAACGTCACCTCGCGCGCCGAACCCATCCCCTCAAACGCCGACCCCGTATCCAATGCCGCCGCCGCCGTGAAAAATCGCCCAAGCGCAAATAGATAGGCGAACAAGATCAAGTCACCACTGAACGACAATGGGGCCCCATGTCCGCCAAACGGAATCAGCATCCCCGCCAGTAACGCCGTCGCCAACCCCACCACAGGCCCCGCCCGGAACACCCACGTCGTGGTTACACTAAACACCGACCCCTTTTGAAACAGCTTGGCCAGATCATAATAGGGCTGTAACAGCGGCGGCCCGATTCGTCCCGCAAACAACGCCTTGGTCTTTCCAATGACCCCCAGCAACAGGGGTGGAAATACCACCAGCAAAACAATATGCACCAACAGTTGACTCATACCCTCATCTCCAAAGCAACAGCGCTATCAGGAACACCACAATGTAGAATAGGTAGACATGGATCTTGCCCGCCTGCAGGAACTTGAACCTCGAAAGGAATTTCGCGCCCAACTTGAAAGCCGGTCTCACCGTCGCATCGAGCACCAGATCAAATATATGTCCGCGGAAAGCTGACCTCCCCGGAAATACCGACAAATCACCCGTCCCGTTCAATTTGGATTGTTGCACCCAGGGAAACAATGCGCCAAGTATCTGGGCAAACGACGAAGCGGTGTACTGCATCCTCGGCGTCGGCGCGAGATACCCGCACCCCCACGTCGGCCCAACCGCCACACGCCCCTTTCGCACCAACACCCCATACAAGGACCCCATCAGCGCCAGAGTCACCCAAACCGCCACATTCAATAGTCCCAGCACACCCAGAGGCGACTCCTCCGAGTCCAGCGTCATCATGAACGCCCCATCCGGCAACGCGAACATTGTCTCCACCAGCCGGGAAAACGACGAGAGCAACACTTGCGGGAACACCGCCGCCAATACACACATCACCGCGAGAATGCCCATCGGCGCCAACATCCATCGTGACGATTCATGCGCCTGACGCGCCTCCCCGCTGCGACCCTCCCCCAACCACACAATCCCGATCAGCCGCACAAAGCAAATCATCGCCAGCCCGCCCACCAACGCCAGCCCGCCCACCAACGCCAGCAACACAATGCTCCCCATCCCGTCAAACTCCAGCCCGCCATTCATCAATGAAAGATAAATCAACCACTCGCTCACAAATCCGTTCATCGGCGGCACCGCCGTCAACGCCAATGCGCCAAGAATCATCATCATGCCCGTTCGCGGCATCCGCTTGAGCAAGCCGCCCAGCCGCTCCATATCCCTCATCCCCGTGCCATGCAACACACTGCCCGCCCCCATGAACATCAACCCCTTCATCATCGAGTGATTCCAGATATGCAACAACCCGCCACACAATCCCAGTAAAGCCACCAGTCGGTGCCCGCTGGTCACCCCCCATATCCCCACACCCAGAGCCATCAGGATCAATCCGATATTCTCGATGCTCGAATACGCCAAGGCCCGTTTGATATCCCGCTGGAACAACGCCAGCACCACCCCCACCACCGCCCCCGCAAATCCTATACCCACCATCAACGGCCCCCACCACGCCGCAGGTGCCCCGATAAACATCATCGTCCTCAATAACCCGTAAATTCCCACCTTGATCATCACACCCGACATCAAGGCCGACACATGACTCGGTGCCGCCGGATGCGCCTCCGGCAACCAGATATGAAGCGGAACCAATCCCGCCTTCGTCCCGAACCCCACCAGGGCCAGCAGGAATAGTACCGCCCCCATCATCGGCCCCAACCGCCCCGCCATCATGAACTGATCAAAATCCAGCGAGCCCGCTTCCCTGCCCAGCAAAAGGAACATCCCCAACAGAAACGCCGCCCCCACATGCGTGGCAATCAAATAGATCCAGCCAGCCGAACACACTTCCCGCCTTTCGTATTCAAAAATCACAAGGCAGAACGCCGCCAGCGACATCACTTCCCAAGCCACCAGGAACAACACCACCTGCCGCGCCACAACCACCAACACCATTCCCGCCACGAACAGGTTGAAGAAAAACCAATGTGGCCCCAACGCCTTCCGTCCCCGGAACGCCGCCATATACTCCCCGCCATACACCGCCGCCAGCCCCGACAGCACGCAAATCGGCACCAGAAAGAAACACGACAACTCATCCAGTTGAACATGGAACTCCCCGCCCGGAATCGCCCACGGCCACCGCACCACCCCACCCCCGCCATAAAGCAAGCCCTTGATGGCTGGCCACAAGCCAATCATACTTCCGGCCACTGCCGACGCCACCCCAACTCGCGTAGCCCAGCTAGAGTTTCGGCTCAACGCAAGAGCCAGCACACCCCCAGTCAGCCAACATCCAATTGCAATCAGAACAAAATTCACAGCACTCCTTCTATCTTCACTCTTCCGATCCGTCCGATCAGACCAATCCGTCTGATCCACCCCTCTCCCTCCCCTTTTTCGTCCTTCCCATTTCCTGAATCCTGAACCCTTCCCCTACTTTCCCACCCCCACTGCCCGAGCCGCTGCCAAAATCTCCTCTCGCGAAGCCTGCCGCGCCACCGCTGCCTTAAATGCAGGGTCGCGCAACGCATGAGCAATCCGCGACAGCAAATATAGATGAATCCGAACCGTCGGACTCACCAGGGTAAACAACGTATGCACTGGCCGACCATCCACCGCATCAAATTCAATCGGCTTTTCAAGGAAACATAGGCAAATCGCCGGATGATTCACCGTCAGAACAATCGGATTGCGAACATGCGGAATGGCAATGCCATCGCCAACTCCTGTCGAGGCCATGGATTCACGCGCCAGCAATACCCTCAGTAACAATTCCCGATCCATATCAGGCGGCAGTTTCATCACCCCCACCACTGACCGTAGAACCGACTCCTTTTCCATCCCCTCAAGGCGATAAAAGATTCCGCCGGCCTCAATGGAATCCGCCAAGTCCGGCATCAGTTCCAAAGCCGCATCTGATTCCGTGAACATTTCAGTCGAAACATTGATTTTCTTGGTATTGGCCCATTCAAGAAGTTCTGCCCGGTTAAACCGGTACTGATCATTCACCTTATAGGCAGGGATTTGCCCCTGCTGAATCCATCGATAGATGGATTTCTCCGAAACATTCAAAATACGGGCCACATCACGAACACCCAGTTGCATAGTCATTACCTCGTGTCCATACTTGGACAAATATGGACAATGCATATACCCATGTCCTCAAAAAGTCAACGCAGGCGACGATCACAGTTTGTCGTCAAATCCGGGTCCAACTTCTAAATCCGCCATGAAACACGAGGGCCGGCCTCATGAAATCTACGCAGAGTCTCAGCCTTTCCCCGAGACTTATTGTCCTTCTATCCTTCGGTACAGATTGAATTTTTTATCCTTCCGGTAATTCCGGTAAACGGGGCATCTGTGAAGATGTTGATATGTTGAAAGCCATCGGGGTTTCTTTTCCTCAATCAAGGAGCAGACGCTGTAATCGCCGTACTTCCCCCTCGTGAGTTTGTTGTAGAGATCAAGATTGCCACCCGGATGGGTTGAATACCAGAAGTAGTGCAGATCACTCCTGAATAGGTTAAACAGGATATCGCCGTCATATACCAACTCGTCGGGACGAGTGGTTTGAGCCACTAGGTCAATCGCCTCAAGTTGATGGCGGTTCCCGGATATCCTATAGCGCAGCATCGTCAAGACTGGGAGCAGCACCAGAATGACTAAAATAAAGAAACGTAGAAAAACGCCTGCTCTGATTTTCTCAAATAGTCGCATCAGCATCCATGATGCAACGGCTGCCAGTAGCACCAAGGCTTGCAGGTAATATTGCTCCCATGGCGTTTGCAGGCCTGACACAAGGAGCAGGAGAGCCAAACCAATGGCTGACAGATAGCCAACTGCCTTGTCCTGACGGAAGCGATAGAGACCGAATGCCGAGCCTAATAACGCCAACGCCCAGAATCCTGTGTTCAACTTCAGCGAATTAAGAAAGGTTGGCCAGGACGAAAATGTATACAGCTTTGACAAATGCATCAGGTAGGTGTTGTGAATGTAATCCTGCCCGGCATCATGAGCTACGAAAAAAATCAAAAGCAATAACGGCGCCGTCCCAAGTATCAGAAAAAACCAGAGAAGTGATTTCATGCGTATTTCGCGCCGTGCTGCCTGCACCATCAAGCAAACGGACAACATAACGACAAGAAATATGGCCTTCTGTAGAAACAGAAATGACAACGCGCAGAAGGCGCCACACAGGACAAGGTCTGAGGGTGAAGGGCTAACACCTCGCCGTATAAAATAATAGACAGCCATCGATCCCAGTAACGTCATGAATACATCCGGCCTGAATTCCAAAGCCTTTTCCACAAAAAGGAGGCATGACAGCAAAAGTATGAAGGCATACAGCCCTGCCTGTGGTTTCGAGGAGATACGAACCGCTATTGCCGCCGCGATTGCCGCCATGCCCAGTGCCACGCCAAACGTTATCAGGCGCAGGATCAGCATGAGGTATGAATGGTCGCCAATTGCAACGACCAGGGGTGCAGCGATATACCACAGCAAGGGATTATGATTCTGAAAGAAATCCAGATATGGCACATAACCCTGCGCGACATACCAGGCACTATGGGCATGCTCAAACTCATCATGGTCAAAGAGCTTGTTTTGTCCCGCCATGAACACGAGAACCGTCAGAAGGACCGCCAGGATAGCGCACAGCTTGTTTTCGCCGCCCATGGCTCCCCGGAATAACCGCCAAGCTGTAGACATGATTTTCATGCGGTTACCGTCAACCGATCGGCAATAGTCTTGCCTTCGCGAAACAGATTGTGAATCCAAAGATATCGGAATAAACCGTTCCGTCCGGACAGTTGAAGATTCTGAAAGCGGGACAGGTAATCGGAAGCCGTGGCCGATAATTTACGGTAATCCTTTTCCAATACCGGATATGCCTTCACAACACGTTCGTCGGTCCCTCCGGCGATTTCATCCCTGCGCACCAGCCCCGCGGTGACAATCTGGTCCTGTATCCGGGCCAGAAAAACATCGCTGTCAGCCACCCATGCCCAATCCCCGTCGAAACACGGGACTTCAACGGCAAGGGAGGTTTGATTTTCCGGTGCCATAGTGATGCAACGGTTCTTAGGCTCATAGACCCGTGTAAAACAATATCGTTCGTCGGGGAAATACATGGTGGCCGCTGAATTTACCGATTTTTTAAGGACGGAGAACACCGCTAACCGGATGTGTCTAAATTTAAGGGAGTTAACAGCATCCATTACCTCCACCGGTGGTTCCGGCCGCATCATGCCGATCATATCAGCTACCGGCAGGGTTGAGACAATCTGGGAGGCCGAGACAACATCTTGACCATTTATCTCTACTCCGTTGATCCTACTGTCATCAATAATAAGGGCCGTCACCTTGCATTGCAGCCGAAGATTATCCGCCCCGATGCTGTTCACTAATGCGTCAATCAACCCGCCTATTCCATGATTGGGGTAGAAAAATTCGCCTTCATAGTGACTTTTTCCAGCGGCGTTTTTCCGAACCATGTTTTTCAAAATAGTTAACAGGTTCATTTTCCGCAGACGCTCCCCGGCGATATCCGGGGACAGGGTATCGCAGGGCAACCCCCAAAGTTTGCGGGAATAATTCAGCAAATATCGTTTAGCCATTGCGTTGCCGTAGGAGCCCACAGCGAAGCCTTCGAAATCATTCTGAGGGCATTTCCCTGCCAAGCTACATGCCAGATCAAAGCCGGCTTTGATAGCAAACGATGCATCCATCCGCTGCACAACATCAAGGGGCTCGAGCGGAAACGACAACCAACGTCCGTTATCGAATATCCGGCTCGGAGCATTGACTCGATTCAACTGGTTCCCCATTAGCTGCGCGATGAGTCCGTTAATTTCAGGATCCTTGTCGTGAATCCTGTGCGCGCCGGTATCAAAACGGAACTCACCCCACTGGACGGTCCTGCAATTACCACCCGGGGCTGGCCCAGCTTCAATGATCATTGGGCACTTCCCCTGTTTCTTAAGGAAATAAGCGACGGAAAGTCCAGCTACTCCGCCTCCTAAAACCAAAATATCATCACACTTCTTCATAAATTATCATACCCAAGATACAGCTTTCGACGGATACCGCGCCCATGTTTCACGTGTGACCGGTATCTTGCAAATCCGAGATAGCGATGTCACAAAAACTGAAAATAGACAAGGAATCGCTTTTCAGGCGATGCGGACATTCACACGCTGCAATCAGCCTGAAGCGTTGTTTTGGACATAACGGTAACGGACGTAGGACACAAACGTCAACATGAACTGCCTCATTAAAGGGAAAATATTCCTGAATTCCCAGCTGGAATGAAGACCATTTGACCTGCGTGAAACAATTAGCCACCAGAGTCGATTCAGATTGCTAGATTGGGTCGGAAGGTCGCTGATGCAACAAACTCTTTTGAAGCAAAATTCGACAACCTTCTGAATCATCGGAAAAGCTGAATGTCATTGCACACATCGTGTGCATCAGTTCAGTAGCCCGATGACCAGACGCTTGCATCATGCCCACAAAAAAAGCCCGTCATATTTAATGACGGGCCTCTCCTGCATCAACGCTTCGGTTTTGTCTACTTCTGGTCTACACCTTTATTATCAGGTGAAGCTTCCCCGTCCGCTTTGGACTTACGACGCCTATCAACCGGGGCTAGATCAACCCACTCGAGTACTACCATCTCCGATGCGTCACCACCCCGTTGTCCGACCTTGACCATGCGCGTATATCCACCAGCACGATCCTTAAACTGGGGTGCAATGGCGTCAAACAAACGAGTCACATGCTTGCGATGCCTTAACACTTCCAAAGCTTTCCGCTTTGCAGAAAGCAAATCGGTGGCCTTACCGGAAATAATGGCCTTCTTCGCTGTTGTAACAAGCTTCTCAGCAAGTTTCCTGGCAAATTTGGCCTTCTGAATCGTCGTCTGAATTCTCTGTTCCTGAATTAAGTTACTAACCAGTGAACTGCATAACGCCTTCCGCGCTTCAGCAGACCGTCCTAGTTTCACGTTATTCTTCCTGTGTCGCATATCTTACTCCCGACATCCTGTCGTTATACTATCTAGTCGCAAGGATAACTGGTGTTATCTATTTATTTCCCTCACCGCGTAACCCCAAGCTTACTCCCGGCTACCCTCGGAAGCACTTAGCAATTTAAGAAGCTCATCATCAAATTTCATACCGAGGCCCAAGCCAAGCTCAGCCAACTTCGCCTTGATCTCATTGAGGGACTTCTTGCCAAAATTGCGATACTTGAGCATTTCAGCTTCGCTCTTTTGCGCCAGCTGACCGACAGTCGTAATATTTGCATTGTTGAGACAATTGGCCGCGCGCACACTCAATTCAATCTCGTTGACGCTCATGTTCAACACTTTGACCATCTGATCCCGCTCGAGGTCAACTTGAGTCTCTGTATCCTCAAACTCAACAACGTTCTTGTCATAATCCACAAAAACGTCCAAATGATGACGCAACACTGCGGCAGATACAGTCATGGCATCGTCCGGACTTATCCGACCGTCCGTTGTCACTTCAATGATAAGCTTGTCATAATCCGTCCGCTGTCCAACCCGAGTGTTTTCAATGGTAAAATTAACACGCTTAACAGGGGAAAAGATTGAGTCAATCGGTATACGACCAATATCTTGGTTGTCTTTCTTATTCCAGTCAGCAGGACAGAATCCACGTCCTGTCTTGACCTCGAGAACCGCATCCAGCACTCCATCAGCCGCCAGAGTCGCAATATGCTGCTTTGGATTAAGTATCTCCACTGTGCCGTCTGTCTGGATGTCAGCCGCTGTAACTTCCCTCGCACCCTTAACCTTTATTGTCAGATAGCGAGTATCCCGTGACTGCATTCTCAACAAAACCTTCTTCAGGTTCAGGATAATGTCAGTGACATCTTCCACAACACCAGGCAACGCGCAAAATTCATGCGGCGCTCCTTCAATGCGAATTGAAGCAATAGCCGCCCCTTCAAGGGACGACAAGAGCACTCTGCGAAGCGAGTTTCCGATGGTTCGACCGTACCCCACTTCCAAGGGTTCCGCAACAAACCTGGCAAACGTCGGCGTACAAGACGTTTCATCTTTTACTAGCCTCTTCGGCATTTCAAATTTACTCAATCTGATTGGCATGGCTCAACCTTTCCAAAAGAACTACACCCGCACAACGGGCTACTGTTACTTGGAGTACAACTCCACAATCAACTGTTCATTCACAAACGGCGCAATCTCTTCCTTGGTAGGAACACGCAACACATCACCACGTAAATTGTCCTTATCCAAAGTCAACCAAGCCGAAAGCTCCCTGTTTTGAGCCTCAAGCGTTCGCCTGACAGCATCCTGACTGACCTTGCGGCTTTTGATGACGATGCTATCGCCAGCCTTTAAGCACATCGACGCAACATCCGCGCGACGACCATTCACCGTCACATGTCCATGCAACACGAGCTGCCTAGCGGTACGACGGCTCGCCGCAAATCCAAGCCGATAAACCAGATTATCCAATCGCATTTCCAAGAGCTGCAACAACATCTCACCTGTCACGCCTCGTTTTCTCAA
Source organism: uncultured Verrucomicrobiota bacterium (assembly GCA_964508705.1). GTDB lineage: Bacteria > Verrucomicrobiota > Kiritimatiellia > CAIKKV01 > CAITUY01 > CAZDUS01. Next base: position 5,140 of record CAZDUS010000033.1, on the reverse strand, counting down.
GGCGCGCTGGAACACCAACTTGAATTGCCCTTCGCGAAGCCCGTAGAAACGACGTAGCCTCTGCTTCTCGCGCAACTGCACCCCGTAGTCAGTGGTCTTCTTCGCTGGACGTGCGCCATGCATTCCGGGCGCAGGACGCCCCGTTTCGATCGGACACTTTGCCATCCGGCAACGATCACCCTTCAAAAACAGCTTCATCCCCTCTCGGCGACAAAGCTTGCAGGCTGGCCCTGTATATCTGCCCATTCGGATTCTCCTATTATTTCAAATTCGTTTATTGTCGTTACACGCGTCGACGTTTCCGAGCCCGGCATCCATTATGCGGCATCGGCGTCACATCTTTAATTAAGCTCACAGTCAACCCTGCCGCTTGTAAAGCGCGAATCGCGGATTCGCGTCCAGCTCCAGGCCCCTGTACTCGCACTTCCACTTCCTGCATACCACGGCCCACAGCCTGCCGTGCCACTTCCTGGGCCACGACACTCGCCGCAAATGCAGTGCTCTTGCGGGACCCTTTGAACCCCGCTCGTCCGGACGTGCTCCAGGCAATCACGCCGCCTTTGCTGTCCGTAACGGAAATAATTGTGTTATTGAAGGTGGCCCGAATATGAACAATTCCAAATGGCACCACGCGTCCACCACGCACACGAGGTTGACGCACTGCTTTAGCAACTTCACTCCCAGCCTCAAGTGTGGCGCCAACATTATCCCCCGCCGACACTTCAGCGCCTGTCTTTTCCGCTTTTTCTTTTACTTCAGCCATGACAAATCCGTACCTCTCTATTACCTCTCGTGGTCATTATCACTTCGCAGACGCCCGCGCTTCTTTCCCTCTTACCGCTCCAACGGTACGACGGGGACCCTTCCGAGTTCTGGCATTTGTGCTCGTCCGCTGACCACGAACAGGCAACCCGCGTTTATGCCTGATGCCTCGATAGCTACCAACGCTAATTAGTCGGCGTATGTTTTGCGCCACTTCGCGTCGCAAATCGCCTTCAATGCGATATTCACTCTGAAGCACATTAATAATGCGCGCCAATTCCTCGTCTGACAGATCATCCGCCTTCTTGACGGGATCAACTTTAGCCTTGGCGGCAACTTCTAGAGCCGTCGTCGGACCGATTCCGTATAAATATCGCAATGAATATGCGACTTGTTTCTTACCGGGGATATCTACACCTAATATTCTGGGCATGAAAACGCTCCTCAACCTTGTCTCTGTTTGTGACGCTGATTGGTGCAAATCACCCTTACAACGCCCCGCCGGCGCACAATTTTACACCGCTCGCAAATTCTTTTTACTGAACTTCTGACCTTCATCGGCTGTCTCCATTCCAAAAACAGTCGGCCAAATTACCAGTCCATTGGCACACTGTCTACATCAAAAAATACTCTACGCACCCACTTCTATGGGCGCACCTTCTCCTACCGTTAGGATCTCCGGTCCATCGTCACCAACTGCCACCGTATGCTCAAAATGAGCCGACGGCTTCCGGTCGGCTGTCAACACCGTCCATCCATCCTTCTGGACTTCCACCGCATATCCACCCATGTTTACCATGGGTTCAATGGCCAGTGTCATCCCTGCCTTCAACTTGGGTCCCTTCCCGGGATCCCCATAATTTGGGATCTGGGGATCCTCGTGCATTTGCCGCCCAATCCCGTGACCCACAAAATCTCTTACCACCGAAAATCCAGACTGTGTTGCTGCACTCTCAATGGCATGCGAAATATCGGAAAGTCTCCCCCCCGCTTTAGCCCTTTCGATTCCTTCCGCCAGCGCATGCTCAGTAGTTTTTACAAGCCGCACCACATCCGGATTCGTTACGCCAACCATCACCGTCGTCGCCGTATCTCCGACAAAACCATCAATCACAACACCAACGTCAATACTTACGATACTTCCAAGCTCAATAATTCTTTCACACGGTATACCGTGCACAACTTCATCGTCAATGGAGATGCAAATGTTACCTGGATATCCATGATATCCCAGGAAAGCACTTCGCCCTCCCAACACCTCAATCATTCGCGCCGCACGTTCGTCTAACCATCGCGTACTCACACCGGGAGCCACCAAACGTGCAACCTCATCTCTTACGCACGCCGCCGCTCGCCCGCTCTTGCGCATCCGCCGTAAGTCATCGCGGTTCTTAATGACAATCATGTAGCCTTCAAAGCCTTCGTCACACTCAGCACTTCCCTTACCGTCTCTTGACGGGGACGGGATGAGTCTAACCGCACCAAAACTCCCTTATGCTGATAAAATTCAATCAGGCTTTCAGTCTGCCTGGTGTACACTTCCAGCCGATTCAGTATTGTGCTTTCCTGATCATCTGCCCTCTGATAGAGCTCGCCTCCGCAAACATCGCACACTCCCGAATTCTTGGGCGGAATGTTTACAACATGATAACCTTGACCGCATTTTCGACAAACTCGCCGCCCCGCTAATCGGCTAATTAACAAATCGCGAGGCGCATCCAACAAAAACACATAGTCAACCTTGGCCCCACGCTTGGCTAAGCTTTCATCCAGCAATTGAGCCTGATCCAGCGTCCTCGGGAATCCATCAAACATATACGCGTCATCATTTTTGCCCTGCCCGATACGCTCATCCACCAAATCAATAATTACGCCATCAGGGACTAACTCTCCCCGCTTCATGAAAGCATCAGCTTTTAGACCTATGGGCGAAACAAGTTTCACCGCCGCCCTCAACATATCACCTGTGGAAACATGTATGAATCGGCTTTCTGAACGAATGCCTTCAGCGATAGTCCCCTTTCCTGCCCCAGGTGCCCCTAATAGAATTATAGCTTTCACAACTTGATTCCAATCGACGCCGTAACAGATCAGCGGCGCGCTCGCAGACGACCTTTGCGCAAGAATCCATCATAGTGTCGCATAACCAGATGCGACTCAATTTGCCTCATAGTATCCAGCATAACCCCAACAACGATTAGCAAACTCGTCCCACCAAAAAATGAAGCGACCAACCAGGAGACCCCAAATTGACGATTCATAACGGTCGGAATTACAGCGATGATTGTCAGAAATACAGCACCCGCGAGCGTGATTCGGGTCATGGTCATGTCAAGAAACTCCGCCGTGGGGCTTCCAGGCCTGATGCCAGGAACATAACCACCATACTTCTTCAAATCATCCGCAATCTGAACAGGATTAAATTGTGTTGCCACCCAGAAATATGAGAAAAATAGAATCATAATCCCATAGAGAATCATATACAGACCGGTATCCATCGTCAGTGCGTCCGCCAGACGTTGTGCGAATGCATTGGGTATGTTCTTCAGGATAATGGCAGGAAACATCAGGATGGATTGCGCAAATATGATCGGCATTACACCGGAATAATTCACCCTCAACGGCATATACGTGCTCTGTCCGCCATAGGCCTTCCGTCCAACCATGCGCTTGGCATACTGTATCGGTATTTTACGCTGCCCCTGCGTCAATGCGATCGTGCCCGCAACAACAAGGAAAAGCATGCCAAGGAGTCCAGCAAGGTGAAACAGGGAAAACTGCCTTGTGCCATCTTCCGTAGCACGGAACATATAAGTCATCGCCATCACAGCGGCGGGAAGTCGACTTACAATGCCTTCCGTTATGATAAGCGAGATGCCGTTCCCTATTCCCCTTTGTGTAATCTGCTCACCAAGCCACATTATCAACATGGTGCCGGTCGTAGTGGTTAAAATCGTCATCAACCGGAACGGCCATCCGGGGTTAATAACCAAAGTCTGTGAAATTCCAAGTACTTCTGGATTTTCAATGGTTCGCGCCAATGCATAACCTTGAATAACACAGAGAAAGACCGTCAATAATCGTCCGTACTGTGTGATCTTTTGGCGTCCCGAATCTCCATCGCGAGCTAGTCGCCCCAAAGAGGGCACAATTGCCGTCATCAACTGTAGGATGATCGAGGCGCTGATATATGGCATAATCCCAAGAGCACCAACGGCACAATTGCTCATTGCGCCGCCACTGAACATGTCGATTAACCCAAATATTCCACCGCCCGCTCGGCTTTGAATATCTTGTATGACCTGTTGCAAAGCAACGGCATCCACGCCAGGAGTCGGAATGTTAGCCACTAAACGGCAAACAAATATCAGGCCCATCGTAAACAATATACGAGCCCTTAATTCCGGAATTCTAAAACTGTTCGCGAAAGCCGAAAGCATATTTAGGTTTCCTACGCCTTGTTAATCACTTCGCAAGTTCCGCCAGCGGCCTCTATTTTGGCCTTCGCGCCAGCGCTAAAGGCGTTTGCCTTGACGGTCAGTTTCTTCGTCAGGGTTCCCACCGCCAAAATCTTAATTCCATCGGAAACACCCTTCGCAAGGCCTTTTGCCTTCAAGACATCAGGAGTCACTTCCGTGCCGCTCGCAAAAGCATCCAACTGACCAACATTAACGGGAACGAAGTCTTTGCGACTGATATTCGTAAACCCACGCTTGGGAATACGACGGATAAGACGCATCTGTCCGCCTTCAAACCCCAATTTATGCTTGTGCCCTGATCGGGCATATTGCCCTTTATGCCCTCGTCCGGATGTCTTACCTAATCCGGAAGCCATGCCTCGTCCCAAACGCTTCTTGGTTTTACGAGCGCCAACTGTATTTGTTAATGAATGCAGATTCATGTTTGCCTACTAATTTTCTAAATCACAACACCGCTCAACCGCGAGCGGCCATAATCGATTCCCGCGAACGCAACTGCTCCAAGGCATCCACGGTCGCCTTCACAACGTTAACCTTGTTGCCACTCCCAAGGGATTTCGCCAGTACATCATGCACGCCTGCTAATTCAAGAACTGCGCGCATACCGCCTCCGGCTATAACCCCCGTACCTGCTGACGCTGGCTTCAACAGGACATATCCCCCATCGCATTGCCCCGTCACCTGATGCGGGATCGTGCGATCCTTTAATGTCACTTGAAACAAATTTCGCCTGGCAATCTCGCCGCCCTTTCGGATAGCGTCGGAAACTTCGTTGGCTTTACCAAACCCGTAGCCAACCATCCCCTGTCGATTGCCAACCACTACAATCGCGCTGAAACTGAACCGGCGGCCACCTTTGACCACCTTTGCACAGCGATTGACAAACACCACGCGTTCCT
>CAZDUS010000032.1:0-23688 GCA_964508705.1 uncultured Verrucomicrobiota bacterium | reverse complement strand
AGCCTTGGTGAGCCGTTACCTCACCAACAAGCTGATAGGACGCGGGCTCCTCTTCTAGCGACAGGACCTTGCGGTTCCCCATCTTTGATTAATCCATCATGCGATAAACCATCATATCCGGTATTAGCTTCGCTTTCGCGAAGTTATCCCCAACTAAAAGGCAGATTGCCCACGCGTTCCTCGCCCTTCCGCCACTCTCACCCCGCTTGTATTGCTACACTCAGGGCTTTCGTTCGACTTGCATGCCTAATCCACGCTGCCAGCGTTCGTTCTGAGCCAGAATCAAACTCTCCGTAAAAAATCCACCAACCAACCGTTTCCAGTCAGTCGGGGTTTGACTTATATTTGATTCGCATTTCTGCGAATCAGGCTAGAACATGTGCTTAACAAATCACACCACTTCCGAATCGAAGTGTTTGTGCAGACTATTCCGTTATCAAAGAACAAGACACAAAAACAAGCCAAACCACCGGTCGCCTTATCAATCAGCCGACCAGTTATCGGCTCGCTCTCGTATCAATTTCAGAGACACAATGTCTCGATTTCTGTGCGTAGTTATACTTTCCCCATGCAGCAAAGTCAAGCACCGCAAACTGAATTTTTAACTTTTTTTATTGAATGGCTATTTTGCTAGGTAATTGATGACTTTTTTTCATAAAGTTATCATGGATATTCTATGCAAAAATCACCTGCCTTCCCCTTCTATCACACGCAAAAAGACCTTCAAGTCCCAAAACTCCATCAAATCAATTTTCGATTCAAACTTATCAATGCCAATTAATCAGCTGGCGCCATTAATATTTTATGCATCTTCTCCTGGCAAGATCATCGATGATGTTTAGACGTCTTAGTTATTATGCATGAACTACTTACACACATACTGAAATGATGATTTCCGCTTGAGATACGAGGAACAATCCTCGAGAAAATCTCATCCATCACTCACTTCGCCCTGAATCTGTCTATGGCAGAAACCTTGACCCATTATACAGACGCAACCGTTATCACTCGATCATCATGCGAAGGCATAATCATTTGACCAGGCTCCACGATCAAGAATTGATCAGGATCCCATCGACCCGCCAGGAGATTCTTTATCAAACTCGGATCACCATCCAAATGATCAATCCGCCAACCTAGCCACTGTGCGCATTCAGCGGAATACTCTTGATAACGACGGTTATTACCAAAGCCCAAGTCAACATAAGCGACATTATTGTATTCCTTCAACCACCCCTGCTCCATCTCCAGCAAATATGCGCCGTTATCCTCCCCGTACTTCTCCACATACTGTTTCAAGAGAAAATCGTACCGCTCTTTTCCTGGCTGGAGAGAACACTCGATCCAGCCCGGCGTGTACCAATATGTCCCCGGATGTTTGTCGAAATACTCACGATATCGCTCTTTCGTTCCCAGAAAAAATGTAATGCAGTCATGGGCTTTGGGCGCAACCAGGCGATGTTTTCCCGCCTTGATCCCCGCCAACCCGTTGCTGCAAAGACCGTACCCTAACAGGATGGCATCGCACTTCTCTTCATCAACCTTGTTTACCGCCGCCTGTAGGCATTCCCGCAATTGCTCTGGAGTGTTGTGCAAACCTTGCTTGAGAAAATCAAAAGTGAAATGTGCCTCTGACAACGCTGCGTAATAGCAGAACTCCCGCCACAACACCTGACAGCCAATCAAATGATAATGAATCATTTAGACTACTTTCTTCAGCGCAAACAGTATCGCCTCATAATTGGGCTCCTGAGCAATTTCAGGCACTTGCTCGGTATATATTACCTTATTGTCTCGATCCAAAACCAGCACCGCCCGACTCATCAACCCCGCCAGCGGCCCTGTCAGAATGGCCACTCCATAATCCTTTCCAAATGCTGTTGACCGCATTGTGGAAAGATTCACAACCTGCTTCAGTGACTGGCTGTCGCAGAATCGCTTCTGGGCAAACGGCAAATCAGCCGAAATATTTATTACAACCGTATCCGACAACGCCTCTGCTTCACGATTGAACCGTTCTGCCGACAAAGCACACACTGCGGTGTCAAGACTTGGAACAATATTCAACACTTTCTTTTTTCCGGCGAAAGCCTCCAAACCCACGTCACCAAGATCGCCACCCGTAAGCTTAAATGCCGGCGCCGTACTCCCCACTTTTGGCAATGATCCCACGGTTTGAATTGGTGTCCCTTTTAATGTAATTGTCGCCATCTTGACCTCCTATTTTTTAGTTGCTCTCTAAACCTCATGAACTCTACCAAAAGTGATCAGCAGAGTCATCGGGCATATCGATCACTAATTCACAAGTTGACAAATACTCTAAAAACCTACTGAATGCTGCACTTTCCTGCGGGAATGTCCCCCAGAAAAGCGGAGAAATACATCATGAGCGGCAACGAACAGGCAATCGGCAGTAAGGGTTGGATTTCATACCGCCCTGAGATCAAGGTTCTCGACGTCACCATCCGCGACGGCGGATTGATGAACGACCACAAATTTGACATCCCTCTTGTCAATGCTGTCTATCAAGCCGTTTGTGACGCTGGCATCGACTACATGGAACTTGGCTATAAAGGGTCTAAACGGATTTTTTCAGCATCCGAAAATGGTCTGTGGAAGTTCTGCGACGAGGATGACATGCGACGTGCTATTGGTGAAAAGAACCCCGCAGTCAAACTCTCTGTTATGGCCGACGCTGAGCGCACCGACTACCATACAGACATTATCCCGCGCTCAAAAAGCGTACTGGACATGATCCGCGTTGCAACCTACATCCATCAGGTTCCAACGGCGTTGGATATGATCAAGGACGCCCACGACAAAGGCTACGAAACCTGCGTCAATCTCATGGCCATTTCCACCGTACCGGAATGCGAGCTGGAAGGTGCCCTGGAATCCTTTGCCAAATCCGATGTCGACGTTATCTATCTGGTTGACAGTTTTGGCTCTCTTTACAGCGAGCAAATTCGAGCGTATATGCATAAATTTCAAAAATATACCAAGCCCACAGGAAAACAAATTGGGATCCATACGCATAACAATTGCCAGCTCGCTTACTCCAACACCGTTGAATCTATCGTTTGTGGCGCAAACTATCTCGACGCCAGCCTTGCCGGTCTAGGTCGCGGTGCAGGCAACTGCCCTGCGGAAATCTTACTTGGGTTTCTGCATAACCCCAAATACCGCCTACGCCCCCTTCTGAAATGTATTCGCGACAACATTGAGCCGCTCCGCAAAGAATTCTTCTGGGGCTATAGTATTCCTTACATGATCAGCGGCATGCTTAACCAGCATCCTAGAGATTCTATGAAATTCATGGAAAGCGGCCATTGCGCGGATATCGTGCGGTTTTACGACGACATGACCGAGAAGGAGTAGTCGCCCGTATTGACCATTTATGCAATAGATTTCCCGGCTCATTCCTGTCGATATTGCGAAAAAGGTTTCTCCACTTCTCATGATCGAACCATCGCACGACTATTATATGCGACTCGCCTTGCAAGAGGCGCAGGAGTCAGCCAGGAATGACGAAGTGCCTGTGGGCGCGATCATTATTCATAATGGCCAAGTGATTGGCAAAGCTCACAATCAAACAGAGCTTCTCAAGGATCCGACAGCCCATGCCGAAATGATAGCTATCACTCAAGCGGCAACCGCCATAGGCAATTGGCGACTTGAAAACACCATGCTTTACGTCACAAAAGAACCGTGCCCCATGTGCGCGGGCGCCATCGTTCTTGCACGCATCCCAACCGTTGTATTTGGCGTCGCCGATTCTCTGCGAGGTGGCGCTGTTTCGGTATTCAATATTTTGTCAAACCCCACACTCAATCATCACCCCGCCGTGATTGCTGGCATTCTGGAAAACGAGTGCCGCAGCATTCTACAGGAGTTCTTTCGAGCCAAAAGGCGTAAAAACACGGAGCTGGATTGAGCTAAATCCAGCCTGAGCCGTTAAGTCTCCACCTGACTAAATTCTGTTCTTTCTGCATGAGTGGCACCCCCTCGCCAGAAGCCCGTTGTCAGCCCCAATACCACAGCATAGATGAACATCAATTCAGTGTCTCCAAAATTGTACTCAACGAATCCATTGAGTATCAAGCCCGCCAACATTAAAACAATAACAGGAGCCACAACCCTCTCCAGAGCCCCACCTTTTCGCGCCACCAGCAAAGTCCGCACCGCAAGAATAATTCCACCCACCATCCACAAGAGAAAAACACTAACCCCTGGCCATCCGGTCTCCACTAAAACCTGAGCCCAATTGGCATGCAAGTGATCCCGATTCGGCTCAATCCGTGGCCACGCCTGCTTCATCATTTCATTTGTCAAACGCCCATAACCAACACCCATCGGATACTCTTGAACTATTGAAGGAGCAACCTTCGTCCACATGGCCAACCTGCCATCTCCTCTTGTGAATTCACTCCCCAAGCCGCTTAAACGGCTCTGAATTGGCGGTAGCGCGACTAATCCAGCCACCACAATCACCGCGACCAGCAGCCCTCGCCATTTCAAATGGGACACCAGCAGCCCTCCTACCAGTAACACCGCACACAACCAGGATCCTCGTTTGAAGTTAATCAATAGCCCTGCTATCTGTGCCGACAACATCACCCAAAGCCACAATGGAACTCGCCGCTGATTCCGAATAAACACTAGCGCTACTGCCGTCCCCGACACCACCGCCAGCATGAGCATTTGCCCATCCGTCATAGAACCTTTGTCTATTAACGCCGTTAAGAAATTCGGCACTGGGTCCCTCATAGCCCGAACCGGATGCATAACCAAATCTTTCAACGAAAGGACCAACCCACCTCCAAGAAAGGCCCATACTATTTGCATCGCACGCCGGGGTGTCTTTACCAAGGAAACCGTCACGGGCAACAACAAGAACCACAGTAACTTTCCCGCATCGTGAAACAACTCTCTGGCGCCACCAGCCAACAATGAACTTGCTACCGCGACGGCAATAAATGCCAGCCCAGTCCACGCCAACATCCCCATACGCCCTTGCACTTGCCTGCGAATCAGCGCAACCATGAAGAATAAATAACACATCCCAGCCGCCATCTGCCCAAGCACAATGGAAAACACGATAGAAAACACCGTGGCGATCAGAGCACCAAACGCCCACACCTCAAAGCCAGCCAGCCATACAGAATTCTTTGCACCATCATTCATTTGCTAAGAAATCTAGTGAAGGACTTCGCTACATGCAATGTTCATTCAATGCACACTTTTTAACCGCGCCAGCCCCCCCTCAAGCCAAACTTGCGGCCCTCATCCCAGTTTACTAGACTAACCCGCTCAAATATATATTAAGGCAAGGAACATCATGCACTCATTGGAAAAGACATCTTATCTTGGCCCCAAGGGCCCTGTCGTGCTCGTTATCATGGATGGCGTAGGCATCGGGCAGTACACTGAAGGCGATGCAGTCCACTCTGCTCTCACCCCCCATCTCGACTGGCTCAAGTCCAACTCTATCTATAGCCAACTCAAGGCTCACGGCACTGCCGTCGGTCTTCCCAGCGACGAAGATATGGGAAACAGCGAAGTCGGTCATAACGCCATCGGATGCGGCCGCGTCTTCGCTCAGGGTGCCCGCCTCGTCAGCGAAGCCATCGCTGCCGGATCCATCTTTCGCGGGCAGGCATGGAAAGATCAGACCACGAACTGCCTGAAGCACAACTCTACCCTCCATTTCATTGGACTCTTCTCCGACGGCAATGTGCATAGCCATATTGACCATTTAAAGGCGATGCTCATCCAGGCAAAAAGCGAAGGCGTCAAACGCGCCCGCATCCACATCTTGCTAGATGGCCGCGATGTCGGCGAAACCTCTGCCCTCGACTACGTCAACCCTTTCGAACTATTCCTTGCGGAATTGAACTCCGATAAATCAGTGGACTACCGCATCGCCTCGGGTGGCGGACGCATGAACATCACCATGGACCGCTACGGTGCCAATTGGGATATGGTTAAACGAGGCTGGGACACCCACGTCCGAGGCATCGGGCCCCAGTTCTCATCCACACGCGAAGCCATTGAATCCAGCCGCAAGGCCATACCCCGCGTCATCGACCAGGATCTCCCCGCTTTCATCATTGCCGAAAACAATCAACCCATCGGGACAATCAAAGATAACGATAGCGTTATCTTCTTCAATTTCCGGGGCGACCGTTCCATTGAAATCAGCCGTGCTTTCGAAGACTCGACCTTGACGGAGTTTGACCGCTCCCCACGACCCAACGTCTCATTCGCCGGGATCATGCAATATGATGGTGACCTGAAATTACCCAAACGCTTTCTAGTTGACCCACCAGCCATCGCGGATACCGTTGGCGAATATCTCGCCAAAAGCGGCGTCCGCCAACTGGCTATCAGCGAAACCCAGAAATTCGGCCACGTCACCTATTTCTTCAATGGAAATCGTTCTGGCAAATTCAACGACTCACTCGAGGAGTACATCGAGATCCCCTCTGACGTCCTCCCCTTCGAACAGCGCCCATGGATGAAAGCCGCCGAGATCACCGATACCGTCCTTGAGGCCATCGCCTCAAACAAGCACCGGTTCATTCGACTGAACTTCCCCAACGGAGATATGGTCGGACACACCGGCGTCTATCATGCCACCGAAATAGCGGTCGAAACCGTGGACCTGTGCCTCGGTCGCCTTATCCCTGCCATTCAGGCCGCCGGCGGCATCCTCATCGTCTCGGCGGACCACGGCAATGCAGACGACATGTATGAACACGAAAAGAAATCAGGAAAGACCAAAGTGGAAAATGGACGCATCAAGGTCAAAACCAGCCACTCGCTGAATCCTGTCCCAGTCTACATCTATGACCCGTCCGGCTCGGCCAACCTGAAACTGGGGCCCCACCAAGGCCTTGGCATCAGCAGTCTCGCCGCCACTTGCATCCGGCTCCTCGGATTCGTGCCGCCGGAAAATTACGACGTCAGTGTTGTCGAAGTCGGCGCCGCCAAATAAATGACCACCCCCACGCCAGTACATTCCTCTTCCCCTCCTTTTGAGGAAGAGGATCAAGGTGCGGGGTGCTCACCCCAACCGTTCGCCTGCCAGCGTTGTGGTAATTGTTGTCGGCATAGCGGGGAAGTACGCCTGGTGAATGGCGAGGCGGAATCCATTGCCGCAATGCTGGGTAACGACACGCAGACATTCACAGCCCGCTATACACGTCTGCGTGAAGACCGTCACGGGTTGGCGCTACTGGATAATCCTGACGGTTCCTGTATCTTCCTGTCTTCCGAAGCATTAGGGAACGACAACACGTTCCCTATGCCCCCTAAACCTCCCCCTCCTTCCCTTCACTCCCTCTGCCATATCCAATCCGCAAAACCTCAACAATGCCGGAATTTCCCTTTCACCTGGAGATACGAAAATCTTACCGCCATTTGCCCCGCCTCACGACAAGCATAATGAAACCCCGTCGTCCGGCGTGAGCTTTCTCGAATTCCGCATTCTTTCGTAATCCAACCGCTCTTATTGGATCAATAATCATGCTTCCAGAAAATTCCTATCCCTGAGCGCATCTCGAATCCACTCTCGGCTTCCAACACAACATTAGGTCGAAGCTCATGCTCTAAATAGATCCTCGACTTCTCGGCTTCCGTCGTGGAGGTTGATCTCCGCATCTCCACATACGAACGATCCCCTAAATATTTGCCTGCCGCAACCTCCGGAGCCTCCCCCCCCTCCCCGGATTCCCGAAACTCGATCCTATCAATCCCCACCGCATCCTGCACGTCCCCCATAATCCCCGTGCCACCCCCCATCTGCTTAAGCTTGGTCGCTTCCGATGCCAGTGAAAGCGCCTGCAAGGGGGTCACCGTGGACATATCCTTACCGAACAACACTCTGGATAGAATCTCATCTTCCGGTAATGCCGGCTCTGACGAAAGCGTTATCTCCTGATTACCCCTTTCCCCCACAATGCTCACCTGCGCTTGGATATCTGTTCGATTGTATATTGCATTCACACGAAACGAAGGATCCGGTGGCCATTCCCCGACGAACTCCAGCCTCCCTTCGGATAATTTGAATGGCCGTTTCAGCAACAAGAGCGTCCCACGTCTTGGTTCCAGAAATCCGCTCATCCCCATCCCCCCTCCCTCATAATTGAGTCCCAAATTACCCGCCCACACTGAATCCAGCGTCCGCCCCCGCACATAAAGCGTCCCCGGAATATCAATCGCCAGACGCAGGCAAATGTTGGTGTTCCCTTTCGCTCGCTCTCCAACCTGTGCCTTCTTCTTCGATACGGCCCCTAATTCCTCCGGCGGTTCATATCTCACGTTTTGAAGCTGAATCAACGCTTCATCAATCTGCACCTTGCCATCAATCAGCACTGACGATAACGAGCCACGGACTTGAACTTTCCCGGAAACCGTTGCACTCGCATCCGATCGGCGCAAAAGACGTGCCTTCCTGCAGGCAACCTCAAAGACATATGGCAACCCCTTCTCAAGGTCCGTCTGAATACGACCAACCAACGACAACTTCCCCGCCCCTCCATCCGTCGCCTCGCCCGATTCCACCACCAAAGTGTCGTTACTGGCAACCAACCTAATGCTTGCCTTCCGAATCATGGTTCCCAACACAAAATTCTCATACTCTCCATTTTCCAGAGTGCAAGTTCCCATAACGACGCCATCGGCCAGAGTTCCGCGACGCGATACCACAAGATCAAGTCGCCCCCCGATCCTTCCATTGGCAAAGATGTCCATCCCCTTGAGAATTGAAAGATCCAACTTCGCCTTAACATCCGCCTCGGAAACCCCGTCACGATCCATTTTGACGGCCCAAGGCCATAATGAGAGTTGCATCGGCGCCGCCAGCGTGGCCGCAATTTCAGCCCCAATGACCGTCGCAGCCGAAAATTCAGACCTCAATACTCCATTCGAGATCGACGCATTGAAATTTCCACTCACCGCCGACACCCTGCTCAATCCCTGCCATGGTGCCACAAGCCCCTCGCATGCTAGTCTTCCTCCTATCTCCGGAGCATCAAGACGCCCCCTGATCGCCAGATCAGCCACCAGTCGCCCCTTCACACCCTTACCAACCACATTGGAAACCGACTCCATATCAGACACTTCGGCGTGCCATGCCGCTGTAATCACGTTGGTTCCATTCCCCACCCTGACTCTCAAAGGTTCCGACACCTCCGCCCTGATGCCCGCCCAACCCACTGTCGCCCGTGACAATTGGACGTCAATCATGGACCCACACTGTATGCTCCCTCCGATATCCAACTCTGCCGCCTGACCCGCCATCAATCCCTTCACAACGCTGTCCACATTCAATGAACGGCAATCTCCATCGATCCTCACCACAGCGCTCGAAACAATCACGCCCCCGGCTATTGCATCACGAAAGGAGGCGCTTGCCCTAATCCCAACATTTGACGACAAGGAATGCCTCCTCAATTGACCTTCCAGCATGGCCTCGTTTGCTCGCAAGGCCTGTGCCTGTAAATTAGTCAGCGCCATGCGGAATTGAACAACGCCCAAATCATTCGACTGTACCCCGCTCGTCACCTCCAGTTCAGCCTTACCCGATTCCAAGCCTGGCCACAAACTGCGCAACCACACCGAGGCGACGGCAAACTCAAGGTTCATTTTCCCAATCGGCCACATGCCTTCGCCAGCCCGTCTGCAACTCACCAAAGCGCTCCCGCCATTTACACGAAGGTCACACTGCGTCACCTCCCAGCCAGTATCACGAATCACTAATTCAACCGTCGCCTCCACTTGCTCAACAGTGGATGTGGATAGCAACACTTCATCCGCCGCAACCTTAAAGCCTAGCCTAGCCGCTCCTTGCTGTTCCTCGCATTGTGCTGTTGCGCGAAAATGCTTAGCCGTCAGAGGAACACCGCTGACTCCCGCACCTAACCGCACAGCGCCGACTACCGCTTCACCCACGCGAAATCCAGGCAAGTGATTCGTTTGTTTTGCATTACCTCGCTCCTTCGCCGCAGGAAAACGGGACCATTCGACCAGCGCCATTTTCACCTTTTTCAACTCAATCCGCCCAGTCACTAACGCCCGCCATTCAATATCAAGCTCGACGTCGCGTAAAAACAGCCATCGTCCTTCGGAATCGGATAACGACATTTCATCAACGGCTAATGACCCCATCCAAGAAAGCCGAACTCCTTTCACCCGTGCCGGGCCGTCATCCTTTGACAACGCCCGCGACAACTGTGCATCCAACACGCTTCTGCCGGCATCCGTCCCAACAAGAAATATGAACAGGATCAATCCAAGGCAGAGGGCTAGGAGTCCACCTGCCAGACATCGTCTCCACCATTTTTTCCTGTTGCTCTTCATTTTTTACTCAGAACGATTGCCCCAAGCTCACGTAAATCTGGAAGTCAGCATCAATCTCATTCCTCTTGTTCAAGGGGAAAGCGACATCCACTCTCAACGGAGTCATTCCCAAATAGTAACGAACCCCGCCTCCAATGCCCCATAGAAACGGGATTTCGAAATCAGGACGCGAATCCACATAAGCCATGCCACCATCCACAAAGGCTGCAACTCCCATCGTCCTCGCCCATCGAAGCCTTAATTCCGAGGATACTGCCGCCATTGAGTTACCGCCCATCGGCTCTCCATCTTCCATTGGACCAACCGTTTGATATTTATAACCCCGGACTGTGCCACCACCACCGACATAAAACCGCTTATCCGCAGGAACATCACCCACCTCCTCTCCGCTAATCGATCCTGACGTAACCCGCATGGCCAACACTGTCTGCGGTGAGCGAATAATTTTGAAAAACGCACTCGCATCCCCCTGCGACTTCAAAAACCCAACATCGCTGGCAACATCTTCAAAAGGTTCGGCGGCCAGTCTCACAGCCATCCCCTTTGTTGGATCTAACTCATCATCACGCCGATCCACATCCATGATTAACGGAACCGATAGTAGACTATACCGTTCCAACTCGCCGGATTGCTCGACCTTATCCCACTCGAAAGCTCCACCACCCGTAAGCGTTAAATCGTCCCCCATCCTCTTCTCCAGAAACGCTGCTGTACGCGCATGATCGCTTTCATAGGCATCGGGGCTTTCATGGATCAAATCAATATCCCAATGCAGGTCAGCGTTACGGGCAGTAAAGTCCGGCTGTGTATAGCGACTTCTTGCCCCATATTTGATTTCTGAAACCAATAGATCGATGGATAGGGATTCCGCACCTCCGAACAGGTTGCGGTGTTCCCAACTACCGGAAACCCCGGCTCCCTCATCCGTATAGTAGGACACCCCCGCCTTCACGGTGCGAAAGGGACGCTCAACAACGCTTACCCGCACGGGCAAAAGACCTGCGGCATCCGACTGATTCGTGACCGCAACCCGAACCGTCCGAAAAAGCCCAGTCTCCAGCAGTTCCTTTTCAAGCTCCTCCACGGTCGCAATGTTATAGGGGTCACCAAACCGCCAGGGAATCCGTCGGTTCATATATTTGGTGTTAACTTGATTATTACCTGTAATTTCCGCCGCGCCCAGTTTGGACTTTCGACCCGGATCAATCAGACAGACCACATCCACAGTTTTACAAACTTCGTTTCGGGTCACAACATCACCCAGTTTCCTGGGTTGAGGATAGCCCTTTTTTTGCAGATATCTTAATGCTGCCGCTTCATCCTCATCCACACTCTCCCGTGCCGCAGGACGACTCACTTTAATCCCCCTGCGTGTCGGTTGCGAAATCATTTCCGCGGCGTTGGTATACACCACACGAAAAGCGCTGACCTTATAGAGGGGCCCCTTGAACACCCGGAACGTCACACGCACCGGGGTCCGGTTCGTGGCAACGTCAAATACAATACTGGCCTCCAGATATCCCCGAGCCTTTAGGGCAGCCGTCATGGCTGGAATATCCTGCTCTACGCGTCTCTGAAGCTGTAGCAGGGTCGCTGGCGGTTGCTTAACGAGGGACATCGTCAAGGATTGCTCGACAACAGCATACTTGAGATCCCCGGCCCACAACCCTTTTACCTGAGCCTTGTAAACCACCGTCTCATTGGCACCGAAGGTCACGCAAGGCAATATCGCTACAAAATTAACGCTCACGGCAACCATCGTGGCCAGCGCGTTGGCTCGAGTCAGCATCATTGATCTGTTTGGATTCACGCCTTCAAATGAACAAATCCTATTTCTCTACCTGCGGATTGGTAACTTCAAGGCGTTGCCCCAGAACAAGGCAATTGTATAGTGCTCGCCCGATCTGATCACGCGTCATGAATGCGTTGCTCCCGGCCGATTCATCCAGCGACACCACTACCTGATTCAAAACATCCCACGTTTTTACCATCAGCGTTTCGTGCTTCCACACCGCAGGATCAACAAGATCAATATCCGACGCAAACCGTATGAGCAGGCGGCTGTTCTCCCAGTAAATCCAAACCTCATTCGCCACGGGCGATAGCGGAGCCAAATGAACAATCTGCCTGCCGGGGAATCGCCCCTCCGGGTTCACGCCCAACTGAGTCCGCACCGCGACTCGCAGCCGCTCGCGCAACGCTTCATCCGGAAATGTCGCCTCCGCCCTGGTCCTGAATAAATACTCCCTCATTTCGGCATAACTGACATTGATCACACGGTGCTTTCCATCAGGCTTTCGTGGAATGTCAATCTTGGAAACATTAGTAATTCGATAGGTCCGCCCTGTCACCGCAACACTCATTTCCTCGATGGTGTAATTCGGCTTTTTAACCCTCACCTTTACACCAACCAGCGGCATTGTGATTTCCGCAATTTGACTTTTGTCACCCTCGTCGAGCGGTTGATTTACCATCTTCACCCAGAACGGAAAATCCTTTATCCCGGCAAGGTCATCCACATCATTCTCATCAAGAGCCCACCGGTAAACATGCCGAACTATTTCATACAGGTATTTCGTATCCATAAGTTCCGCAGGAACAGTCTGAGCACCCACGGAAACACCTTGAGGGTTGGCTGAGGCTGGGGCCCCCGTCCGCGACACACAGGATGCGGAAAGCGCCACGCCAATCGCCGCCACGCACACGAGCATACCCATTCGCTTCAGCATAGAGTCAGTCCTGTTCACTTTGGTTCCTTTCGCAAGGTGAAGAATCGATTCCCTCCGGGCGACCCGCCCTGCACATCCGGAATCGCCACAAAATTACCCCCGGGGTTATAGCAATCCTTGTCCGTCATCCATGAATAGGCGCGACCGGTCACCAGGGTTGAATGAATCCTTTCAATCCCCGCAAATCGGTCGGCTTCTTCAATGCCCCCCTCTTCATAAGCCGTAGCCAGCCCCTGCCCGTAATTCAACAGCTCGGCGAATTTGCCCGGCTTCCCCCCCTTGTTCGCGATACTCTCAAGGTATCGTAGACGTTCTTCGACACGCGGCGCCATGGCGGGCTTGCCATTGGCGTCACGGGAAAAACCTTCGCACTGGTTCTTAGCCGTGATCACGTCGAGTATATTTTTGGAACGGGTAGCGCAAATCTGTGACTGCGTGTACCCGGCGGGTATCAAATGCATGCGCCCATGCAACACCCACAACACCTGCCTCATCCCCGCCTTGGAATCTTCCACGCTGATATACCCACGCTCACCCGGAAAGGGATTCTCGTTGATCAGCAGGCGCGCCAGATACCCGCGAGCCGAGTCCCGCGGCTCCATCTTCACAAATTCACCCGCCGCACACGCGGTGATGAACGACAGCCACATCATCGCCACCCATCTCAACGACATCTGCGTACTGATCATTTGCTTGCCGTCCCCCAGAACATCATGTCCACACCCACGGTTATGCGGAACGCCGCCTGGTAATCATTTTCAACATCCCACTCAATACCCGGCTCAACATCCCAGAATATCCATCGCTGGTAAAACGGACGACGCATCCCGACCGTCAAGCGGTACGTATCCAGCACTTCGTCCGTCCCGAACACGCCAAATGAAACATCCCCGCCGCTGGCCACGTCTTGCCGCTCAAACTCATAAAGCCTGTCTTCATCCATCAGCTCACGGACCCGCCCTGCCCTCAACGTCTGCTCCCAACGGACATCTTCATTCTTCGTGGTGTATTTTGCCGATGAAACACTCCCGATAAAATAATTCCGCTTTTCACCAAGCCAGCGATCCACCTTCAATGTCGTCAGGGAGCCCAGCTTGTCCCGGGTATCCGCAAAAAACCTCTGTTGGGGACGTATCGACCACTGTTCAAGGTTGTAGGTCGGATGCCAGGTCACCCGGGCATATGCGCGAGGAGGCCAGGTAGCCCGAACACCGATATCCCCTGATATCGCGTATTTCTTGAGATTCTGCCGTACACCGACAGTGAGTCCATTGTTATCCCGCTCGGACAACGTGCTGCCGGGAAGATCATCCGCCTGAGAGCTCTGCACAAACACATTTAGCCGGTTCTCCACATTAGGGAACGCCACTTCAATTTCCACTTCCGGCTGAAAGGCCATCTCCACGCCCTGCTCCCGCACGAATTCAGTATAGATTCCAAAGCGCATGCGGGAATCCGGCACTGGCTTCCGCTCCACCCCCTCAACCGCGAAATATTCATCCACCGTCCGCACGGGCCTGCTGACACGGTGTTGAACATTGGTGTGCAGGTAATCCAGCCTGGCATGGTTGTCACCAAATGATGCAGGTTTCTCATCCACCGCCCACATACCCCGTTGAGAACTGCGGGATATTCCGCTCGTCATCTTCGGTTCCGCCTTATTCCGGCGTGGATAGTCATCATCCTCGAGATCAACCATGAACAGTCCAAACAGGAAATCACCAATCTCAAGGGGCTCAACGCCGGCGTCCACCCCGACCAGGGCCAGATGGGCTCCAAAATTAACTTCGAAGGGCCCATAGTCGGGCCCATGGCGCGTATCATCCGTGGCATCCACGCCGCCCATCACGATCCCGTTTAACTGCTCGTAACCCACCGGCCACCGGATCGTCTGTTCATTGCGCGGCCCGGGCAATCCTAGATAAACACTGTTGTACCGCCCCCAGTAAAACGCCCCGTAGTCCGTCACACGCAGATTGGCCGCCAACCCCGGCCCGACTCTCATCCTCAGCCGGAAGATATCCAACAAATCCATGCACCGGTTCGGCAAATACCACAACAACTTTGTCCCAATCCCGACTTCATCATTTGAGGACAGCGAAACAGCAACGGCAGGGGTCGGGCTTTGTTGCTGCGAAACAACCGGCTTCGACGGCTCCGTCACACGCGATGCTGCTATCCCCATGCCCAGAGGAACCGGCTCCGCGACTCCGCCAACAGGCAACCCGCCTGCTGCCAGAAGCGCAAGCGGAACACACATCCACCGTCGTAATGGTTTCATGTTAGCCTCACTCGATGGCTCAGAATAACGTCCCGACCGAAAAATAGATCTGTCCGGCTCCCTCTTCCGCCCGCCCCACGCCAAGGGCAACCGGTCCGACAATCGTATCCATGGCAACACCCAGCATGCCTCCATAAACCAAGTCGTTCAAATCAATCTCATCTTCTGTCTGCCAGGCATTACCCGCGCCTAAACCACCCAGAACATACACCCCTTTGCCCATTGACGGCGACAATTGACCAATCTGGTAACGATAGACCAATCCGACGACATCATAATATGACCCCCTCAGTTCACCGGGCGCCAGTCCAGGAAGCGTCAGCATTCCCCCAATCGCAAATTTTTCATAGGCCGGCAGGTCATCCCCAATGTCATAGCCTGCTTGAACCTTCAGCATGCCAGTGTGGTTGCCCCACGTTGCCACCCATTTCCCTTCCCCTTCAACTTTTTCATATTCATCATCGGCGCCCAACTCTTCACGCGACATCATGCCGTTCACTTTCACATAAGAACCCTGTTTCGGAAACACACTCGCGTCCAGGCGATCTATCGTAAAACTTGCCATAAAAGCTCCGAGTTGCGGATCAGCACTCTGCAAATCGGAGTCGCCGATCGATGGCTTCACGCTCATCGTTCCTGCCAGAATCCCCCCACGCAACTCCCCGTACTGCTTGAACTGCGTGCCCAGATCAAGCTTGGCATACGTGGTATCCTGATCATATTCAGCAATCAGGTCCCCATCCTGGTACAAATTGATTCGCTCGGACCCGGTTTTAACTGACGGTGCGATAAAGAAGTACCCTCGCTCCTGCAATGGCTGGTACCACTCCACCATCGCGCTGTTCTCTTTTCCCGCCTGAAGATCCGCTCTCAACTCACCGCCCAAATCATTCAAACCATCCCGGCGATAATTAAACAGCACGCTCCACACCGATACCCCATTGAAATCGCTTTCCAAACGAAGCCCCATATGCATATACGCAGGACCCCAATACTTCTCAACCGTATCGATTTTCAAGTCGCATTCCCCGGGGTTACCCGTCGGCACCAATCGCTGTGTAACCGTAGAGAATCCACCCATCCCATGCACCCGGGCCACATCCTTGCTCAGGCGGTGGAAATCGACCCTGTCGCCCGGTTCCGTTTCAATACGCTTCATGATCAGGGCAGTCGGCACCGTCTTGTTCCCGATGACCTCGATCGACCGGATCGTCAGCTCACCCTGTCGCTGTTTCCTCTGACTCGCCTGCCAGAGCGCATAATCGTCTGCGCCGATGCTCAGCCGGCTCAGTTCGTTGCTTTGGCACAACCCCGCCGTAATCCCGCATGCGATCAACGACTTGGAACGGTGGAAATCACCCGCCGTCAACCCATTGAGTTCAGGCTCGATCAATACATCCGCCGCCTTCCGTCTCACCTCGTCCTTGGACCGCTGCATAATGGTGTAGGTACGTCCAATAATGTCTCCGAGGCTCTTGAAACTGGACTTCCGCCCCGCTTTGTCATCACTGGCGCCGACATCCACGGCGATAATGATGTCCGCTCCCATGGCCTTGACAATATCCACGGGAATATTGTTCACCAGTCCCCCATCCACAAGCAGTTGCCCATCAATCTCCACGGGAGTGAACACCGCAGGCACCGCCATGCTGGCGCGCATGGCCGTTGCCAGATTGCCGTGATCAAGCACCACGGCCTTGCCGCTCCGGAGATCCGTGGCAACAGCACGGAATGGAATATTCAACTTGTCAAACGACTGCACCCCCGCCGCATTGACAGTCAGTGACTGCATCAGGTTGTTGAACTTCTGCCCCGCCGCGAAACCATGCGGGAACTGCAACCTCCAACCGCGTACACCCAGCTCCAGATCCATTAAATACCGAGCATTTTCCTCTTTGCGCCGGAAATCCAAGTCGCGATACGGCGTCTTATCCTTCATCACGTCCCACCAATCCAGCGAGAGAAACACTCGTTCCATTTCTTCGGGCGGCATTCCAGACGCATAGAGGCCTGCAATGATGGACCCCATACTCGTACCCCCGATGTAATCCACTGGTATTTGCATACTTTCCAAAGCCTTCAATACACCGATATGCGAAATTCCCAAGGCCCCGCCACCTCCCAGCACCAACCCGATCTTAGGGCGCGCCTTGGAGTCCGGCGCCACCGGGGCATTCGTCTGGCATTCCGCAGCCACTGCGACAAAAAACAAGACCACCGCCATTATCGACCATTGCATACACTTCACAAAAAGGAACTCCTTCCAAAATGCAAACCTGCTCAAACCCTGACCACCATTAGAACTTATATCCGACACCCAAGGCCGGTCCATCCATCCTCACGTCATATTCAAAATCACTGTCATCAAAATCAACATCCAGGCAACGGTATGCAAGCCCTGCGCTCCAGCGGTCCGTAATGGCCCATTCCGCAGTGCCTACCGCATTCCAGGCAAAGTCAGATCCCATTCCAAACCCTCCAACATCTCCACGCAGGGATATCATCACTTTTTCGCCAATGGGCATCTTGATCCTGAACCCGACAAAAGGATCCACCCAAGTCTTCGTCTCGTCGGCATCAACGCCGATCCCGCCAATTTCAATTTCTGACCGCACAGATTCCGCACGGGCTCCCCCCAGCGCCTCAAGCACCACCCCTCCAGAGTTGACCGGCAACGCATAGGCGGCTCCCAGTTCCCCTATGAGTTGATCAAAATGCACATCCGCCTCTCCCGCAGGCGTATTCCCCTTGTGGCTCAGCGCAATAATATAAATATCACCCAGACAACTCAGGTCGCCCTTCGAGGCCTCGCCGTGCAACATCAGCACGCCCTTGAGATCCTTGAGCATGTCAATCGAATCATCAAACCCAATGTCCACAGGAACTTCGTGCCCTTTCACTTCCACGTCACCGTTCATCCGGGTCAGCCAAGCATAAGGCGCCACTTTGAATGACCAGCCCGGGGCTTCCCCCGCCGATACCCAACCCGCCGCCAGCACTACCACCGCCACCAACGCCATCCATACTGATTTCTGCCTATTCATGTGCGCTGCCTTTCCTTTTTGTCTCTTCAAAGTCCATCCACTCACCGCTCAATCACCACGACCGCCTTCATGATCGCCGTCACACTCTTTGTCACTCCCCCTGTAGCTTGCACAGCCATAATCGTTTCGTCGATGGAGTTGATGTCGTTAATCCCCAGCGTCCTGTTTTTCACATCATTGAGCCAGCATGGCTGTCGCTTTCTCTAATTTGTCCTTCAAGGGTTTCAGCCGCGCCCGCGCCTCATCACGCTCATTGATCAGCACTTTCAATTTCGAGAAATCCCTCTTTAGCGACTGAGTCATCTCGTCCAATAATTGATCCATTTCAAAGGCCGCCTTTTGACCCACCGCGCGCATCTCCGGCTTCGGAGCCATCATCAGCTCTTCAATTTGCGCACGCCTCATCTCTATTGTCTGGCGCATCTCCCTGACATCATTCATCAGATGCTCCCGCTTGTGCAGATCCATCGTCGTATGAATTTCCATTTCACGTGCCTTCACGTCCTGCGTAAGTTTCTCAATGCTCGCGCGAAGATCCGCCACCAACTCGGACTTTATCTTCACCGACGCCTCGGCATCACGCTTGACCCGCTTATACTCCCGGCTTTCATCAGAACTGTCATAATCCCAATCATCATATTTCCTGACGTCATCTTCCGTGTGCGGCACAAGCGACTTGGCAATCTCCAGCGACTGCGTGACGCAAGTTTCGATCTTCGCGTTCAACGCGGTCACGTCCCCAGCCAGGTCAGCCGCCTCTATCTGCGCATAAGGATTGTTCATCTCTTTTTTCCGACGGTCACGCTCCCTAGCAAAGTAACGGGCCATCGCCTCCAGCCCCGCCAGCACTTCACTCTTGGCAATGCGCATTCTGGACCCAGCCGTGTCTGCGGAATCCCGCACCTGAGACAGCAATTGCACAATCCTGTCCACCCGCGATTCAATGTCGCCATTCAGGGACCGTAATTGATCCGTAACGGACACCACCCGCGCCTCACCTCGCTCCAATTCGCCCTTGATCAACCGGATATAGTTTTCCACCTGCGCCCGATCAACGGTGGCCGTAGCGGCAGGCTGAGCGCCGGAGGCAACTGGCTGCTGGGCCATGGCCGGCCCACCCAATCCACCCCAAGCAATCAACGCGACGAATGTTGTTAATACAATTTTATCTCTCATTTCTTTTCGTCCTTTCCTGTCAGTTTGGCCGTGCCGATAATGACAACGACACAAAGGGCTCTCGACTCAGGTTTTGCTCAAAAGCAAGTTCACCGTCTTCATCAACTTGTAAACTGCGCAACCCCGAAAACCCGACACCAGCGGTAACCCAAAGCAACTTTGTCAACCGCCACCCGCAATAGGTTCCCAGATCCCATCCGCCGAAGGAACTCGACACTTTCGTATCCGAGCCTTCCTGATCCATCACCCAGTTCGCTCCGGAAGGCAACACCCCTACACTGAAATATAGGCGATCAGAAGGCGCATAGGTCACCGTGGGCCAGGGCATTACCAAACTAATGACCCATTGCGGGTCAGCCACATACGAGTACCCAAGATAGGGATAATAGAAATTCCCGCCATAGGAATAGTCATAAACAAGTCCGTAATACCAAATGGATTTCTGCCCCGAAAACGAACGACCCAAAACGCCCCCCATGAAATCCGCACCCCCATCTCCATCACCAGAAAATGAGGAATTGAAAATGGGCATGGCGAATCCACCCCATTGTTTTCCATTTGCCGCCTGCCATATGCCACCCACGGGCAGGTAAAATGAATCCACGTCAGTGTCAGCTGAGCCGTCTGTCATCGACGTGAACCTCGTACGCGACACATAGGGAGCCGCCAAGGCGAATCCATGTTTCCCGAGAAAGAGCGGCGTCATCGCATATCCCCCAACATAGGCACTGCGATACTCAACCGTGTCGCCACTACCATCCATGCGTTGGAATTCACTCTTCCCATAGGCAGAAGCACTGAGCAACGCTACCGGAATGAAGGGCACATCCGAATCCGCCCGGCTGAACTCAAAATCCATGGCGTCAAATTTGGCTTTCATAACCGCCTGCCAATTCTGACCTTCAGTTTCCTGCGCGACAGTCGTTCCGATCGCAACGCATACTGCCATCATAACCACGCTGATGTTCTTAAATGAACTATGAATATACACATCCTTCCTGACGAACCCTGCCAATCAAACGGTAATCTCCGATAAATCCTCCGTCATGATGCCTATTCACTCTTCAGACGTCGCGCACCCTCGACAAGCGGGTGCCACCCCGATACGAGTGTGACCATAAACCCGTCCATTTGAAGGTCGCCGGGAGCACTGTCATCCACAGTGGACTTGTACCCGAACGTAAGGCCAATATTTTCGTTAATTTGGTATCCCAAGGTGAACCCTACGCCTATATTGTTAAGTTCAGAACCATTTTCGACTCCATCAATGCTTGCCTGCCCCCCTTGATACCAGACGCAGTCAAGCGAACCCCAGAGTCGTTCGGTAAAATCACGCGACAGGTGCGAATCCAACTGGAACATCGGATCTGTTGCAAGCGTCTTTCCGACATAGTCTTCATTATCGCCAAATAGCCATACGCCGGGCAGGAATTCCAACGTCGTTCGCCGGCCAGGTACCCATGATCCCAATTGCCAGACAATGGGCGCGCCCACACGCCCGTACCAGCGGTTCTGGCCGATGTTAAGGACCTGGTCACTGTCGTACTCGCCAATGGGCAAAGCCAGGTCGGCAAGCAGGTCGATGGAGAAACCC
The DNA here is from genome assembly GCA_964508705.1 of uncultured Verrucomicrobiota bacterium. Lineage (GTDB taxonomy): Bacteria > Verrucomicrobiota > Kiritimatiellia > CAIKKV01 > CAITUY01 > CAZDUS01. The sequence continues at coordinate 2,502 of CAZDUS010000032.1, read as the reverse complement.
GGCTCGTAACGCAGGGCGTCAACCAGGTTCTTCTGGGCAGACGGGCCAATGAGGTTGATATCGAACTCAAGCGTCGGATCGCCATATCCACGTGCAGACTGATCAGCAGCCAAAAGCCCCTCTTTAACGCCACCAGAAATCCGCCCCATAGGTTGAATAATCGCCGCCATGGCCGCACGATCAAACAATGAAAAGGTCCGCGCATAGCCTGCCAAGGCCATGGTCGCATCAAAGTTGGCGTTCGGATTCACCTCATGAGAAGGATCGAATGGATTTGTGTTTCCACTCAGCGACTCCACAATGAGCGGAACGGCATTCCCACCGGACAGACTTTTCCAGTAGAAACGCGCCGGTATCTGCGCTGAGGCGAGCATCGGAAAGAAGGTCGCCAGGGCGACGACGGCAAGAGAGATTCGAAGCGTCGTGTTCATGGTTTTCATGGTAGTTCCTCGATTGTTGATAGTTTTCATGGTAGTTCCAAGTAAATGCTCAGGGTTTCGGGTCCGCCATCATGTCAGCCGGCGGGACGAATTGTTTCATGTATATGGCCGGCGGGAAACCGGCGTCAACCCGGTACCGCACCGGCAGTGCCCTCTCCACGCCTTCGGACAAGAGGCGGTTGGGCAAAATCACATCGTTCTCTTTTACGTACTCATCCCAGAGCGCCACCAACTGCTTGACCTTGTCAGGATGTTTCGCGGCCAGGTCATGACGCTCCGCCACGTCCTCGGCCAGATTGAAGAGTTCCCACTCCTCCGTGCCGAAGGGCTTGTATTGCCAGCGCACTTTCCAGTCGCCCTGGCGGACGGCGCGGTTGCCGAACACTTCCCACGCCATGTAATCCTTGTCCGAGCGGGGAGATTGTTTCTTGCCAGCCAGCACATCCAGCCACGACGTGCCGATCAGCGGCGGCGCCTTCTCCCCGTTGATGGTTTCGGGATAGGTCGCTCCTGCGACCTCGAGCAAGGTGGGCATGATGTCCGCCACGTGCAGATAGCTGGCGCTGTTGATGCTCCCCTTGGGAAGGCCAACGATCGGACCGCTGACGATCAGCGCGTTGCGGATGCCGCCCTCGGCCATGTAACCCTTGAACTGACTGAACGGCGTCATGGACACCTGCGCCCACATCGGGCCGTACCCCACATACGACTCCGGATCGCCCCACGCATTGGGGTGCGTTTGCGACCATGCGATCGAGGCATAGAGATAGTTCGCGGTGCCGGGTGTTCCCGAGAGCATCGCGAAGAGATCGCTTCCTTCCGCTCCGTTGTCGCCGAATACAATAAAGATCGTGTTGTCGTATTCGCCGATTTTCTTCAAATGATCAATCAACCGTCCTATGTGGTAGTCCATGTTCTCCACCATCCCGGCATACAGTTCCATTTTTCTGCCCAGAATGGCCTTTGACGCCGGGGCGAGCACGATCGGATCGGGTACAAACCACATCCGTTCGGCCAATTCGGTGCCTTCGGGAATGATACCCATCTTCACTTGACGCTGGAGCCGCTCCGCGCGCACCGCATCCCAGCCCTTATCGTATTCGCCGACGTGCCGGTTACGCCAGTCGCGCGGCAGGTGAAACGGATCATGAGGCGCCTGATGTGACACATAGGCAAAGAACGGCTTGCCGTCGCCACGGTTGGACTCAATGAAGCCGATCATTTTATCCGTATAGGTCTTCGTGGCGTAATAATCCTTGGGAAGCCTCCTCAAGTACTTGCCATCTTCCGTAAAGGTTGAATTGGGCGTGTTGGCGGTGAAGTTGCGCATGTCCCAATAACTGCCTGCGCCGTCGAGCAAGGCGAAGTCACGCTCGAACCCGCGCGCGGCGGGAATCTGGTCGGGCGCCTTCCCCATGTGCCATTTGCCGGCCATGTAGGTGTGGTAGCCGGCCTTCTTGAGCAGATCCGGGAGCGTGGTCACGCCATGGTTCAAGTAGCCTTCATAGCCCGTCTTGCCCATCTGGTTCGGGGAGGTGAATTCATTCATGTTGCCGAACCCGTTGATGTGCGTGGCGGTGCCGCTGAGCAACATCGCCCGGGTGGGCGAACTGGTGGCGTGGGTGTAGAAGCTCGTGAAGCGCACCCCATCCTTCGCTAGGGCGTCGAAATTAGGCGTCTTGATTTCTCCGCCAAACGCGCCCAGATCGGAAAACCCCATGTCGTCCGCAAGGATAACAACAATGTTCGGCCTCCGGGGAGCATCTGCGGCGGAGAGAATGGCAGGCCCGGCAAACACACCGGCAAGGCCAGCCAAACCTATTGCCTTCGGCAAACAACTCACGTTACCCCATTTCCAGCTTCCAACGTTCATCGAATACTGCAACTCAGTCTTCATGACTCTCTCCTTCCATGTGATCAAGGCAGAAACGGCCTCGTGATGCTTGACTATTATGTCGTACAACGTACCGTTTGACGACTTGAAGTCAAGTTTGATTTCGGCGCAATTTGGGCGAGGTCGGGTACATCGTGACCCCCCTCTTAAGAAGATAGGGGTGGTAAG
>CAZDUS010000031.1:0-23747 GCA_964508705.1 uncultured Verrucomicrobiota bacterium | reverse complement strand
CGAGCAGAATCCCAAAAGGGGGGTAATGCTAGGGATCAACCCCTTAAAAGTCAATAGCCTCTTTTGCATTTTAAAACATTTCCTCCCCCGCCCCCACCCCCTCATCACACCATCCCCTTTAACCGGTCCTTGAGCGCCGTCTTCCGGCCCGTCACATGATTGTTACGCGTCGCAATCCCCACCGCCTTGTGCGATCCCACCACGCAAACCAGCTTCCTTCCACGCGTCATCGCCGTGTACAAAAGATTGCGCTGCAACAGCTTGTAATGCTGGGTCGTCATGAGCAACACCACCGCCGGATACTCACTCCCCTGCGACTTATGCACCGAACACGCATACGCCAAATCCAGTTCATCCAACTCGTCCATCTCATACTCCACCAGCCGCCCCTCATAACTAACCACCACCCGCTGGTCTTCCACCTCAATCCGTTCAACAATCCCAATATCACCGTTAAACACATCCTTGTCGTAATTGTTCCGGATCTGCAAGACCCGATCACCCTCCCGGTATTGTCGCCCAAAGCGCTTCACAGAATGCCCGCCGGGATTCAACGCCTCCTGTAAAAGTCCGTTGAGATTCTCGCACCCCAACTGATTCTTACGCATCGGGGTAAGAACCTGGATCTCCCGCATGGGATCAAAATGAAATTTGCGCGGTATCCGGCGCGTCACCAAATCCAGCATCTTGGCAATGGCATCCTCAGGCGACACCGCCTCAATGAAAAAGAAATCACCGCCATCCTTGTTGTCCTCGGGTAATTCAAACGGCATCCCTTGATTGACCAGGTGCGCGTTACGCACAATCCAGCTCTCCGCCTCCTGCCGGAAAATCATGTCGAGATGCGTCACAGGCATGGCCCGGCTTTCAATCATATCCCTCAACACATTTCCCGGCCCCACGCTTGGCAATTGATCCGCATCGCCAACTAGCACAAGCGCCGCTGACTTCGGCAACGCACCCAGCAAGGCATGCATCAAACGGATATCCACCATCGAAACTTCATCCAGAATAAACACATCCCCTTCAATCGTGTTCCCCGCTCCATGCTCAAAGTGATGCGTCTGTGGATTGTATTTCAACAACCTGTGAATGGTCTTCGCCGGCAACCGCGTGGCCTCTTCCAGCCGCTTTGCCGCGCGCCCCGTTGGGGCCGCCAGACATACCTTCTGCTTCCTCGCTCTGAAAATATCCACCAGTGCCCTGATGATCGTGGTCTTGCCAACACCGGGACCACCCGTGATAACCGACACCTTGTTCTCCAACGCCATCTCCACCGCCGCCCTCTGCGCCGGCGCAAACTGGATCGCCATGCGACCCTGCGCCCACTCCACCGCCTTGCCCACCTGGACAGGGGGCCCCGACATCTTCCCCTTCATGAGATGCTCCATGGCGGTGGCCACCCCTTTTTCGGCCTCATGAATTATCGTCAAAAACACATTCCCCCTCTCATCCACGAGGGTCCCCTCCTGCACTCCATGCAGGATCGCACCCTTCAAGATCTCGGACGGAATTTCCAGCAGTTGCTCCGCCATCTCCAGCAACTCCTCGCGCGGACAGTAACAGTGCCCCTCCTCGGAAAGCGTCTCAAGCAAATACATCAACCCCGCCCGCGCCCGTAATTCCGAATGCGGCGGCACTCCCAGACTCACCGCTATCCGGTCCGCCGTCTTGAATCCAATCCCCCAGACCTCATTACATAACCGGTAGGGATTATTACGCACCACCACCACAGCCTGGTTCCCGTACTGCTTGTAAATCCGCATGGCATGCGCCGTCCCCACGCCATGCGAGTTTAGAAACACCATAATTTCGCGGATCGCCTTCCGCTCAATCCACGACTCCTTGATCATCTCGCGCCGCATCGGCCCGATCCCGTCAACTTCCTCCAACCGGCGCGATTCACGATCAATAATCTCCAGCGTCTTATCCCCGAACTTATCAACCAGTCGCTCTGCCATCACCTTGCCAATGCCGCGAATCAATCCGCTTCCAAGAAATCGTTGAATGCCAACACGACTGACAGGCGGATGACACTCCATCTTAGTAGCCTGAAGCTGCATTCCATGTTGCTTGTGCCGCACCCATTTCCCTTCGGCAACGAGCAGTTCCCCCTCGCTGATGGAAGGACAAACCCCAACCACCACGGTTTCCTCCTCGCCCTTGCCCTTCGTGTGGACACCGCAAACCGTATACCCGCTATCCTCGGAATGATAGACAACTCGATTGACCACCCCTTCGACCCGCTCCACCGGCTCAACGCCAGCATCCCGTTCAGGCGCAGGCGTAGGGGTTTTGGTAAAATCAATATGTTGCTGCATGACGTCTATACCGGATTGGGGCTGATTTCCGGCGATGCTAACGGTTTCACCAGACACCGTCAAACCCTGACCCGTTCTTTGGAATCAACGGCTCGCGCATTCCATCGCCGCATTGTCTTCTTTCCCAATTGCCTTTCCCAAATCCACTGCGATACACTCCCGGCCAATATGAGTTCGCCATTATTACCCAAGCACTGGTCCTTCCGCTCGTCCGCAGGACTCCTCTCTACCATCGCCATCCTGACTCTCTGCGGCTGCGTCATGACCATGACCGACTCCATCCGCGCCCTCCCCGACGATCTGCACGCTCCCGTTGTCGCCGTCACCTCTTTCGAAAACCGTTCCGGTTTCGCCGGACAATGGCAACTCGGTAGCGGCATGGCTGACCTCCTCGTCTCCGAACTTGTGCAATCCCGCAACTTCAACGTCGTCGAACGCGAACACTTCGAAGGACTCGCCAACGAGCTCAGACGCCAGCAAACCCCTCTCTTCCGCAAGGAAGGCAAGACGCCCATCGGCCGAATGAAAAATGCCCAATACCTCATCCGGGGCGTGGTCAACGATTTCTCGCAAACCGGGGGCGGTAGTTTCTTCGTGGCCGTCCGAAGTCTATTTTTCGGTGGCCGCGGCTATAACGCCCGTGTCGCACTCACCTTAACCCTCGTGGATATCGAGACAGGTCAAATCATCGCCTCCGTTCAAAGCACTGGTCTGGTCCGCGCGCGCGAAGCCTACGTCAAAACCAAATATGAGGGCGTTGCGTTCGGCGGCGATGTCTTCTTCACAACCCCACTCGGTAAAGCAACCGCGCGCGCCATTCACGGGGGCGTCAGCCAAATTACCAAGGAGATGCCCAAAAACCCTTGGCGTCCAATGATCAGTTGCATGAAAAACGACGTTGTCATTCTCAACGGCGGCAAGGATCGAGATTTCCGCGAAAGGACAATTTACATCGTCAGAGCCTCTGCCGAACCCATCACCGACCCCGCCACCGGCGATGTGCTAACTTACCTGCCCGGCGTCCGGGTCGGCACCATCCGGGTTACCCGAGTTGACGATAAAGTTGCCTTTGCCGAAATCCTTCAGGGCTCGAACTTCGAGCGCGGCCAATCCCTGACCGAGGTCAAAAGCAACTCCACCGTCGACCCCTAACTTTCCACTTCTTACCTCTCTATCCCTATAGAATAGACTGATCCGACCGATCACTCAGCATTCCCTCCCTAATTTTCACCATTTACATAACCAACCCTCTTGCACTATTATTTGCGTCAAATTGACACTGCGTCAAAAAGACCATGAAAGCTGGATTCCTCGATAAACTTATTGCCCGCCTTGACCGCTTGGACCCCGCAAGCGTACAAACCCATTTTCTACGCCTGGCAAAGGAAAAAGGCCTTCTGGAAACCATTTTCCAATCCATTCAGGAAGGCGTCATCGTCATAGACGGCCAAAGCAATATCACCTACGCCAACCGCGCGGCGGGCAAACTGGTCGGGTTCCATTATGAGGATGTCATCGGTAAACCCATGGCGCGCTACCTGCGCGACTTGGACTGGGATCGCATTTTGAGCCTCGACGCTTCGGAGTGGACAAAACTCGTCAGCCACGAAATCGAAGTCACCTACCCCGAACATCGGTTCTTGAGTTTCTACATCGTGCCGTTGGCCGCCGTGGAAAGTAAGGAACAGGGTGCCGTCATTATCTTGCGTGACGTGACCCGCGACCGGGAACACGAAGCCAGCCTGGTTGAATCCGAACGACTAAACGCCATTACTCTCCTCGCCGCCGGTGTCGCTCACGAAATCGGCAACCCCCTGAACGCATTGAATATCCATCTTCAACTTCTGGATCGCGAAATCAAACAATCGGAAAACACGATCAAGGAGTCCCTCCCTGAACTCGTGGATATTGCCCGCAAGGAAGTCGCCCGCCTGGACCTGATCATTACGCAATTCCTGCGCGCCATCCGACCGTCCCAACCCCATCTCGAACAAATCCCTGTCACAGTCGTCCTCAAGGACACCCTCCGCCTACTGAAACAGGAAATCGAGAATCGCGGCGTCCATGTCGAACTGGCCTCGCCTCCGATCATCCCTCCGATGCGTCTAGACAAGGATCAAATCAAACAGGCCTTTTTCAATATCATCAAGAATGCGCTCCAAGCCATGACCGATGGCGGTCTTCTCCGCATCTCGGTTGGTGTTTCGGATTCATTTGTCGCCGTCGCCTTCCGCGACAATGGCCCCGGCATCGCCCCGGAACATTTCGGTCACATCTTTGAACCCTACTACACCACCAAGAAGGAGGGATCGGGCATCGGCTTGATGATCGTTCAGCGCATCATACAGGATCATGGCGGCCGCATTGATGTCCACAGCGAGCCGGGAATCGGCACCACCTTTACCGTGTTCCTCCCGCTCGACGAACGCCGCACCCGCCTACTTAAACCCCAAAGCAAAACCAAACCCGACCACGAGGAACCCTCCGAATGAACCGCCGCACCATCATGATCGTTGACGACGACAAAAACACCCGCGAAGGACTCAAGCGGGCCCTCCAATCCACCTATGACGTAATCCTCGTCGAAAGCGCCGAACGAGCGCTCTCCATGCTGAACGAGCGCAACGTGGATGTGGTCTTAAGCGATATCCGCATGTCAGGCATGGATGGACTCACCCTCCTCCAGCGCATCACCGCCCGGAGCCATCCTCCAATCGTGATCATCCTGACTGCCTACGGCAATGTCGAAACCGCCGTCGACGCCATGAAGCGCGGCGCCTACGATTTCCTGATGAAACCAGTCAACCTGGATCATCTGGATATGCTCCTCAAGCGCGCCGTGCGCTCGACGGAAATCGAGAGTGAAAACCAACGCCTGCGGGAACAGCTGGACAACCGATTCGGACTCGAAGCCATCATTGGGAACTCGTCCCCAATGAAGGAAGTCTTCGAAATCATCAAGCAGGCCGCCCCAACCCAGGCCACCGTCCTCCTCCAGGGCGAAAGCGGCACAGGCAAGGAGTTAGTCGCCCACGCCATACACCAGCTCAGCCCGCGATCCAAAGGACCTTTCATTCCCGTCCATAGCGCCGCCCTGTCGCCCACCCTGCTGGAAAGCGAATTGTTCGGCCACGAAAAAGGGGCCTTCACCGGCGCCGCCGAACGACGCCGCGGCCGCTTCGAAATGGCCGACGGCGGAACCTTGTTTCTGGATGAAATATCAGAAATCCAGCCCTCCATTCAGGTCAAACTCCTCCGCGTTCTGGAGGAACGGAATTTCGAACGCGTCGGCGGTCACGATACGCTGAACGTGGATATCCGCCTCGTCGCCGCCACCAACATGGACTTGCGGAAACTCGTCGAGGAGGGCAAATTCCGCAACGACTTATTCTTCCGCCTGGATGTCGTCTCCGTCACCCTGCCGCCGTTGAGGGCTCGACCGGAGGATATCCCCCTGCTCTCGGCCCACTTCCTCAAGGAGCTCAGCGCCAGAAACAACAAGCCTGTTGAGGACATTTCATCCGACGTCATGTCGGCACTCTGCGCCTACTCGTGGCCGGGCAACGTGCGAGAACTACGGAACGTCATTGAACGCATGGTCGTGCTAACCCACGGCACACGCCTTTCCGTTCGCGACCTGCCGTCCCAACTTCGCTCCAGCATAACTCCGGACAATAAATCCGCCTGGCATCACGACCCCGGCAAAGCGGGCATTCCGGAATCCATCCACTCTGCCGAACGCACCATGATCTACGCCTGCCTGAAACGAAACAACGGAAACCGGACCCGCGCCGCAGAACAACTGGGTATCAGCCGCCGGACACTTCAGCGCAAATTGAAGGAATACCAGATGGACGAAGCCGATACGGATTCACTCACTTGCCCGACTTCGTCCTCAGACGGGAAATGATAAGCGCAGATCTTAAACCGTTTTCAAACTCGGCATCCGGCTCCATCCCCAGCTCCATCGCCTTCCTATAATACCGCTCCGCCGATTGCGGGTCCGCAGGACGGATTGTCAGGAAGATTTGCGCCATGTTGTAGTTGGCTTCCATTGATTTCGGGTTCAATAACAACGCTTTCTCAATCGCCACGCGAGCCTCGCCAATCTTCCCCATGCCCATCCACGCCGTACCAAGGGTCAGCAAGGCATCGGCGTTCACAGGATTTTTTGTGTCATACGGTTTCAGGATCGCAACCGCCTGGTCGAATTTCCCGGCCCGGCAAGCCGCCACACCGGCGAGCACTTCAAAATCCTGACGATCCGGCATCACTTCAAATCCTTCACGCAACAACCCCATCGCCTTGTCATACTGGCCTTCCTGTATCATTCGCACGGCATCGGTGCGTATCGTGCCAGGCAAATACACATAGGTGTTCGTCTGTGTCGCCGCATTGGTTTTTTCATACCTCTTGAGCCTCGCCTCGAGTTTCGACGCCTGCCGGTTGGCCAACTTTACCTGCTTCAACGCCTGATCACGTTCCGTGCGCATCTGCTCCATGTCACGCTCGACATTCTTCTGACGCTTGTCCCCAGCCCCTTCTTCTACCAACCACCCCTTGGCATCTTCAAGCTCCTGCATCAACACAGACAATCGCAACATCGCGTTGGTTGATGTGCCACCCGACACGTCAGGAAGCATGGCGACCGAACCTGGAACTCCGCCGAGTGGATCGAGCAGGGCAATCGCCTGATTACAGTCTGCCAGCCGATATCCCACCATGTCTTCGTGCCAGCCTGGATATTCAACCTGCAATCGTCCATACAAGGCAACCGCCTCCTTGTAGGCTTTCACGGCATCAGGAACACGTTGCTCCGCTCTTGCAATTTCAGCCTGGACAACCGTCAGATACGCCTGTCGCATAATGGATTCACCCGAAGCCACACCATTTGTTTCCGCATGGCTTACCCTCCCAACAGCAACGCCAAGCATCACGAGCACAACCAACGCTAACCTTATTCCTGTCTGCATTCCTATTTCCTCCTGCTGAAAAAATGACTCGGCATTCTCTTCCAATTCCTACGGAACTTCAAGACACCTGTTCCTCGGAAATTCAGATAGCGGATTTATCCTTTGGAAAACGATGCTCTTCAAAAACCACACCCCGCTTTCACTTAATCTTTTCGGCCACAATTACCACAAATTCAGATCCATATCCGCCATCCGCTTAAAACCTGTATTTTTTCTAAAAATATTTTTTGATGATTTGTAAGAATATAAACAGCAACAACTTACAGCAATAAAATTTTAACATTCTCAATTACATAGAAAAAAACATAAAATTGTTCATGTTTCTCCTTGCCCACCACAACCTGTAGTGGTAACGATGTCTACTTGTAAAGGGAACGTAGCATATTTGGTGTCGTTCCTCATATTTGACAAACCGTTAACACTTTAACAGACCCAACCAGCCCATTTCTATTCAGGAGATCATCATGCTTGAAGCAAACGATACAATAACAATGACAGCAAAATCAGCCAACGGCTCCCATAAGAACGGCCGCAAGGTCGTCCCCCGCACCTCCTCCAACAAAGGCATGGCCGTCAATCGTCTCTTTGCCGAAAAGGCAGGGGCCCCGTTTGAAGGCATCGAATGGGACCTGCGCACCGCCTCCATCACTGACGACAAAAAAAATGTCATTTTCCATCAGGAGAATGTCGAAGTCCCGAAATCGTGGTCCATGCTGGCAACCAATATCGTGGCCTCGAAATACTTCTATGGCGGCGCCAAAGCCAAGGAACGCGAAACCTCCGTTCGCCAACTTGTCCACCGCGTGGCCCGTGCGATCGCCGACTGGGGTCTCAAGGAAGGTTATTTCGCCACCCCCGCCGACGCCGAGAACTTCTACACGGAGCTGGCATGGCTGTGCATCCACCAATATGGCTCCTTTAATAGTCCGGTGTGGTTCAATGTGGGTCTCCATGAGGCTTATGGAGTTACCTCAGAAAGCCGCTCCAGCTATTACTGGAATTCCGAATCCGGACAAATCGAAGCCTCGTCCGATAACTACAAACACCCCCAAGCTTCAGCCTGCTTCATCCAGTCCGTCAAGGACACCATGGAAGACATCATGCGCCTGGCTGCCTCCGAGGCCATGCTCTTCAAGTACGGATCCGGCACCGGCACCGACCTGAGCACCCTGCGCAGTAGCCGCGAAAAATTATCCGGTGGCGGCACCCCCTCCGGCCCCCTCAGTTTCATGCGAGTGTTCGACCAGGTCGCGGCCGTCATCAAATCCGGTGGCAAAACCCGTCGCGCCGCGAAAATGCAAAGCCTGAAGATCACACACCCCGACATCGCCGACTTCATCACCGCCAAGACACACGAAGAGAAAAAGGCTTGGGCTTTGATCGATCAAGGCTACGATGGCTCCTTCGGCGGCGAAGCGTATTCCTCCGTCATGTTCCAGAACGCCAATTTCTCCGTCCGCGTGACCGATGAGTTCATGGACGCGGTCGAAAAGGACGGCGACTGGCAAACCCGCGCCGTGACATCCAATAAACCGGTGGAAACCCATCGCGCCCGCGACCTCATGCGCATGATCGCCGAAGGCACTCACATCTGCGGGGACCCCGGCGTCCAATATGACACCACCATCAACAACTGGCACACCTGCATCAACAGCGGACGCATCAACGCCAGCAACCCCTGCTCGGAATACATGTTCGTCGATGACAGTGCCTGCAATCTCGCGTCCCTGAACCTGATGAAGTTCATGGATGCCAGCGGCAAACTTGAGATCGAACGCTTCAGTCATGCCGTCCGCATCTTCATCCTTGCCCAGGATATCCTTGTCGACAGCGCAAGCTATCCCAGCGCCGAAATCGCCCTGAACTCACACCTCTATCGCCCGCTCGGCCTCGGTTATGCCAACCTCGGAGCCGTCCTGATGAGCCTCGGACTCCCCTACGACAGTGATGCCGGCCGCACCTATGCCGCCGTCGTCACAGCACTGATGACCGGCCACGCCTACGCCGCTTCCGCAGAAGTAGCCGCCGCCCGCGGAACCTTCTCCGAATATAGCAAAAACCGTGAACCCATGCTGAATGTCATCAGCATGCATGCCAAATCTCTGGACAATGTTGACCGGGCATTGTGCTCCACCGAACTCTACGATGCCGCCACCGACGCTTGGCAAAGCGTCATGCGGCTCGGAGCCAAGCATGGTTTCCGCAATGCGCAGGTATCGCTCCTCGCGCCCACAGGCACCATCGGATTCATGATGGATTGCGACACCACCGGCGTCGAACCCGATATCGCCCTCATCAAGTACAAGCAACTGGCGGGCGGAGGCACTATCAAGCTTGTGAACCGCACTCTGGAAGCTGGCTTGCGCCGCCTCGGATATAACGGCGAAGTCTCTGAAATCATGCGCTACGTGGACGAAGAGGAAACCATCGAAGGGGCCCCCGGCGTCAAGGAAGAACACCTGCCGGTGTTTGACTGCGCGTTTAAGCCGAAAAAGGGCAACCGTTGCATTTCCTACCACGCCCACATCTCCATGATGGCCGCTGTTCAACCCTTCCTCTCGGGAGCCATCAGCAAAACCATCAATATGCCCAAGGAGGCCACCGTCGAGGAAATCATGCAGGCCTACCTCCAAGGCTGGAAAATGGGGCTCAAGGCCGTGGCCATCTATCGCGACGGCTCCAAGCGTACCCAGCCCCTGAACACCAGCAAGATGGGCGGGACCACACCAGGTGTGAAAACCGTCGCCCCGGGTCGTCCGTTCCGCGCCCGCATGCCGGCCACCCGACGCTCGATTACCCACAAGTTCGAAATCGGTGGTCACGAGGGCTATATGACCGTCGGTCTCTATGACGACGGCAAGCCAGGCGAAGTCTTCATCACGATGGCCAAAGAAGGAAGTACCGTCGGCGGGATCATGAACGCTTTCGGAACCGCAATTTCCTTGTGCTTGCAATACGGCGTTCCTCTTAACGCCCTCGTAAGCAAGTTCTCCCACAGCCGTTTTGAGCCTAGCGGCTACACAAGCAATCCTGATATTCCGATCGCCAAGTCCCTCGTGGATTACATTTTCCGCTGGATGGACATCACCTTCCCGAACGGAGCCGTGAAGGATAACGGCTCGACGGCTGTCATGGAAACATCAACGCCCGTTACCCCGCCCTGCGAGGACGAATCGACTAGCGCCGCCGCTTTTGTTCGCGAGGCTGATGCCCCGATCTGCGATCGCTGTGGTCACATCACCACACGCAATGGAGCCTGCTATCGTTGCCACAACTGCGGCAACTCCATGGGTTGCTCTTAAGTCAAAATCCCGGCTCCTGCCGCGCGAGGCGGCAGGAGCCTTAAATCACCCCAGAGGCATCTGCCCCGCCTCTATTCCACCGCTCACCGCCCATTCAAATCCAGACAAAGCAAGCGGCCTTTGTCGTTGCGGCAATAGACAAGCCCGTTGCACAACGTCGGCATCGTCCAGCAGGTGCCATCCAGCACTTTTTCTTTCCATAATTCGCGATATCCATCCGGCTTGGCCTCCACCACAGCCAGAGTCCCCTTATCACCCAGAATCAGAAGTTTCCCATCAGCCAATACCACGCTCCCGTACCCAATCCCCTTCTCTTCCCACTTCACCTCTCCGCTCTTCACCTCAACACATCGCATCGATCCTTTGCCTGTGTTCCCATGCCCGCCATACGCATACCCCTGCAAAACCACCGGCGTGCTGAAATGACTACCCATATTCTTGTTTTCCCACACCACGGTCGGGCTTTTCCCACTCACATCCAGCAGGGCCCCGCCACGATCATAGCCTGAAGTAATCAACACCTTGCCATCCACAACAACCGGATCCGCCGCATTGACGTTGTAACTGGTCACCCACGGGAAAGACCATAACTTGCGCCCAGTGGCCAAATCTGAGGCGCCGATTGTTTTGGCACCAAAAACAATCACCTCCTGTTTCGCGCCCACTCCCGCCACCACTGGCGAGGCATATCCGGAATCTCCCTTACCGGAATCCCATTTCGTGGCGCCTGTCGCCTTCATCAGCGCCATCCCCCGCTCTCCAACGCTGATCAACAGCAAGTCGCCTTGAATGACAGGAGACCCCGATATTCCCCATTTCGGCAACTCAACCCCCATCGCTTCCCTCAAATCCCGCTTCCAGCGGCAGATGCCTTTGCCGGCATCCAGACAATATACCTCCGCGTTACGGCTAATCACATACACCGAGCCTTCATCCACGGCTGGTGTGCATCGCGGCCCGGGATAGCTCCCGGCATTGCATGCATATTCATACGTCCACACGGTCTTGCCGGACTGGGCCTCAATGCAATACACCACATCGTTGCCATCCCGATGGCCCACTGTGTAAAGGTTGCTACCTTTGATCGACACCCCTGAATACCCCACGCCAATTTTCGTTTCCCATACAACCATTGATCCCGCGCCTTGCTTGAACCATCCGGTTTCCATGGAAACCCCATCTCTCGTCGGCCCGCGCCAATTCGGCCAATCCGCCGCCCATCCCTCACCACAAATCCCCAGTACTGCCACCAACGCCACTATCAATGTTTTCATGTTATCTCTCCTGATCTTTTCTTACAGCCTAACAGCCTTTCGTCCCTATGGGACGCATCCTATATCTTTACCGATCTTGAATCTGGCTTTTCAAAAATTATTACTCAAGCCAAATCCAAACCTGTACAACGTCATCACCTGTGTTGTACCGTATTTCAACCATGGAAAAGGAAGTGAAAGTCATTTTTGAACCTTCAGGCAGATCGGTTCACGTTCTCCACGGAACCGTCATCCTCGAAGCCTCCGCCCGGGCTGGCTTCATCATTCAAACCCCTTGCGGTGGCGCAAGTAAATGCGGAAAATGCCTCATCCAGATCCGGCATGGCAATTGCCCTGCTTCAGACACCGAGATTGCCGCCTTGGGCGCCACGCGAATCTCCGAGGGATTTCGATTGGCCTGCCACGCCAAGATCGTAACGCCCCTAACCATCGAAATTCCCGATCGCTCACTCTTCCAATCACAACAACAGATTCTCACCTCGGATTCAGGCGAAGTGGTCACCGTTCATCCCAGGGTACGCAAAATATGCGTGACTCTGGCGCCTCCCTCCCAGCACGACACCACCCCTGATGCCAATCGCCTGCTTGCCGCGCTTCCTCCTTGCACGGCAACACTCGATGCCCTGCGCACTCTCCCCTCCGCCTTGCGTCAGTCCAACTTCACAGTCACCGCAACACTTGTTGATAACGAACTCATCACCGTCGAATCCGGCGATACAACCTCCGCCTGCTACGGCATTGCCATCGACATCGGCAGTACCACCTTGGTTGCTACCTTGGTCGATTTGAATACAGGCGCTGATATCGCCGTTGCCGCGCGGGTAAACCCGCAAACCTCGTTTGGCGACGATGTCATAACTCGCATCCAGAAGTGCCGCACCGAAAAAGACGGGTTGGCCATTTTACAGGGGGCTGTCATCGATGGAATTAACCATCTAATCGCCGATTTGGAACGCAAGACGCACATCAACCCCGCCAATATCTACGAACTCGTGTTTGCTGGCAACACGACCATGCAACAGGTGCTTTGTGGCATCAATCCGTCAGCGCTTGGCGAACTCCCCTTTGTCCCAGCATTCCTGAACTCCGTGGAAACCAAGGCTTCCGAATTAAATCTGCGCGTGGCACACCACTCCAAGGTTTACGTCTTTCCTCAAATCGGAGGATTCGTTGGCGGCGATACGGTCGCCGGCATCATCGCCACCCGGCTGGATCGCTCCGCGAAACCAAGCCTACTGGTGGATATCGGCACCAACGGGGAAATCGTCCTCGCCCACAACGGGAAACTGCTGGCTACCTCCGTAGCCGCGGGCCCGGCCTTTGAAGGAGCCCGTATTGTGAACGGAATGCGCGCCGCATCTGGCGCCATTGAAAAAATCATTTTTAACGACGACGTTCATCTGAATATCATCGGCAACACCAAGCCGTCAGGCATCTGCGGCACCGGCCTGATAGATGCCGCCGCCGAACTGCTCCGGGTCGGCATACTTGACGCTACCGGACGTATCCTTGCGCCGGATGAAGCACCCACGGCACTCTCCACCGCCTTGCGACAACGCCTCATCCCGCATGGCAACGAAATCAACTTTCTATTGGTTCATGCCAACGAGTCCGCAACCAAAGAGCCCCTTTACATCTATCAGCGCGATATCCGGGAACTGCAATTGGCAACCGCCGCCATCCGCGCTGGAATCAACATTCTGCTACGCACCGCTGGCTTGTCGGCGAACGACCTCGACACCGTTTTGCTGGCAGGTGCCTTTGGAAATTTTATTCGCCGCAATCACGCGCGCCGAATCGGCATGTTACCGCCAATCCCGTGCAACAGGATCCGATTTGTCGGCAACACAGCTTCATTCGGTGCCAAGCGCGCTTTGTTATCTGTAGAGGAAAAGGAATACGCTGGCAAAGTGGCCCGCATGACCAACCATGTGGATCTTTCGCTGGACCCGGAATTCCAAATGGAGTTCGGAGCCGCCATGCTCCTGCCGGAAAACGATCCCGTTGACTGCCTTGAATAGCCGTAGAGAGCCCTATACATCCTCTACGGTGCAGACCTCCAGAGGAACAACTCAACCTCAGGTTTCCGGCGCAACTTACTTATCTCCGCCCAGTTTCCTCCATTGTGCAAAGACGAAAAACATCACCGCTAGACTCACTGTGTTCACGATGGCCCGAAACATGTACCCATAAAATAATGCGACCTGCGTGCATTGAAGTGTGCCGCATCGACACCGAGGACGCCCTCCAATTCATCTGTCACCCAGCCTGAAGGAGTGGTAACAGCATTTTCAGAAACCGTGGATGCCGCTTTTTATCCGGATCGTCTTCTTCCTATTCGATGATTCCTGCGTCATAGATCATTTCCTGAATGCAAACAGATCCTCATATGTCTCACAATTTGAATCGCTGGCTATACCCGTAGTCCGCCATGAATGTCGAGAAATTCATCCCCTGAGAAATAATGGATTTATTGCGGATTCCTCATCAAATTGCCCAGTGGGAAACCGCAACAGAACAACTCGCCAGAACTATTGATTGGAAAATCGAATAATTCCCCAATCCTCGTCAAAACCAGCTCTGTTGCTCGCGTTCACGCCGCGTCAGCTCGTTTTGAAGGTTACGCGCTCGAATATCAAGGTCTGCCGACCGTTCAGCCGCCTTCATGACAAGCCCGAGACTTTCACGGGCCTCCTTGAGATTCCCAAGTCGCATCTGCATTTCCGCCGCGTTGAGATACACCTCAAGCCAGGCATAATCGCCGCTTTTGACATAAGCCAGCGCTTTGCGCATATGCTCCTCTGCGCTCTTCAGGTCACCCGCTCGCAAATAAACAAGCGCCGCCGTATCATGAACGGCAAAATCATCGCGCCCTTTTGAAATCAAACCCGGCAGCAGAGCCTTGGCTTCCTTAATGGTTCCATCATTCTGGGCCAGAGTGTAAATTATGTTGTTTAGCACCGTAGCGTCATCAGGATAACGAACCCGGGCCAGATTCAGGATGCGAACAGCGCGGCCATGATCCCCCTCCCGCCGCGCCGCCTCCGCCGCCATCAGATAGGTGCGGGGGTTGGCATACTTTCCACCCTGCTCTCTGGCAATGGCATCCTCCAACACCCCAATCGCCCGCTCCGTCTGCCCCTGTAGAAAATACAGTTCACCCAATCGCTCGCTCCAGATTCTCTCCTTGGGATATTGAGCGGCCAAGCCCTCCAAAGCCCGGACCACATCTGGATCCATCCCTTTCTGCCGCGCCTTGATTCCCACGATGATCTTGTAGAACGGCCAAGGCTCCAATGCCTGCTCCGCTCCGCTTCTCGCACACTGGGCGGCCCATGCCTTGTTCTTTGTCTTGATCCCGCACTGGATCCCGAGCACATAGGCCGGTAACAGACCCTGCCCATCACGGATCGCCGCTCTCGCTGCCTCACAGGCCGCGTTTGTCATCCCACTACGGATCAGAAAATCCCCCGCCCTTACCAACGCTCCAGGCGAATATGACTTCGACACAAGTACTTTCCCAATCTCCTGATCAGCCCACGCCGCATCCTTCCCACTCTTCACCTCGACCACCAAATACCCAAGCCATAATTCGCTGTCCCACGGGCAAGCCTTCACCGCCTTCTCGGCCAACACCGGATCCTTCGTCAAAATCAAGTTCAACCGCCACGTCAGACTCCACTCCGGAGCCAGATCAAGAGCTCGTTCAGCCGCCTTTTCCGCCTCATTACTCCCGCCCTGCCTAAGCAACAACATCGTCAGTTCGATCAATGCCAATGCCTTCTCGCGCCGGTCACGACCCGCCGCCTCCCATACAGCCACGTCGGACATCCCCTGCCTCCCCCGCATGTCGTACCATCGCTTCTTCAACGACGACAGATCCTTCAAGAATGGCGTACTGAATTTCCCTGTCGCCGCCGCTTCGGTCTTGTAATCGCCATCCGCCAGTTTGCCGCCCCGCCATTCCACTGCCCATTCCGCCGGAGGAAGTAATTCCGTTTGCCGTTTTGGAACCTTCAAGTCGTCAAGATGCTCCACAATGACCAATTTTTCGCCTTCAACAATCCGCCCCGTCTCCATCAACAGCCTGGCCTTCACCGCCGGATGCGGCGGAGTCTTCATATGGTTGACCAGAAACAGCGCCTCCTCCGAAAAGCCGAAATAATTCCATACCCCGGCCATAGCCAAACACCATTCCTCCGATTCTGGGAATTTCGCCCTTGCCTCTTCCAGCATGCCGGCCGACAGGGGCCCCATGTTCAACGCCATCCCTGCGCCCGCCATATCCAGCCACACCGTCAATGGAGGAAAACTATCCAGTCGCATGTATTCGCCAAGGGTCTCTATCACTCGTTCCCAATCCTGCTTGGCTTTGTAAAGCGAAGCATGGGCCAACAGAAAATCCTTTTTCCGCCGCGGCGCGGCCTTCTCGAATTCCTTCAACTTGGCATGAGCCTCATCCCAGCGATCAAGCTCACCCAGAACCTGGCCGTAGAGTAACTGCAGGCGCAAATCCAACTTGTCTGTGCGCTCTAAATGTTCCAATGAGTCAAGGCACAATTTCAACCGCCGCTCATACCCTTGCCGGGTAACAACACTGCCTAGTTCATCAGCCAACGGAATTCGCTTCCATAAATCATTCCACGGTGCAAAATGCCTCGCATATTGATAGAAAGATTTGACGTCCATACTTGGACTGACCCCCGTCGCGCTAACCCCCATCATCCCCGACTGGAACAAAAACCATCGGCGTCCATATTCCGCAGGAGCAATCATCAACATCGGGTCATCTGGCGCCGTCACTGCCATCATTCTATACGCCAACCACCCCAAATCGGGTCGCCCCGTCGCAAAGCCACCCTCCATGGCCATGGTCAAATCGGCCGCACGCCACACTTGCAGGTTTTCCTTGAAAATAACCGCGAATTTTTCCACCCACTCGGAGCCCGGCCTCTCTCTGGCCACACGAATGACCGGCCCAAGGAACCAAGGATCCTTCTCGTGTCCCTGCATAGCCCGACGCAACACATTCGCCGCCCCGTCAATGTCGCTTATCCTGAGTCGCGCCTCCGCCGCAATCACGCCTTGAACAGGCAATGCGTACGGCAACTCGGAATCGCTATGCCGTATCGTATCCCACAAATCGCGCGAGGCCATGTAGGGGAACAACAAACGGAGCCTCTCTTGTGTTCCGATTCCCCGCGCCGCCTTCACCGCATGGCGCGCCACCTCTGCCGGACGGTCCAGTATGGAATTAAACTCAGCCAGGACAAGCGCAACACCCGGATACTCAAAAGCATCCACAGGAAACGTCTTGATCAGCGCTGGCACTTCATCAATGCGCTTGAGCAATAATAACGCCCTGATCTCCAGCACGCGTTCTTCTATCGAACGCTCTCCCAAGGGGCGCCGCCTGATAATCATTAATGCGTCTTCAGGCTTGCCCCTGCTTAATAAAATCAATGCGCGATCATATAACAATTCCGGGTCGCCGGGTTTCAACGATAACGCCAACCCAGTCACCCGCTCTGCATTCTCAAGATCATGCGGCATCAACCCCTTGCAAACGCCCCTCAACATCTCCACGCGATGCTCAGCCCTCAACCTGTAGGCGCCCACCGCCACCATCGACACCATCAACACCCAAAACGCCATCACGCGCCACCACCGGAACACAAAGCGCCAAAAGGTCGGCCACCGGCGAACTTTATCCTCAGGCTCCCCTACCGTATCCCCGGAAGCCTCCAGTTTCTGCCTCCGCCAGAGTCGCCAAATCCTTTGTCGAATCAATACTGCATCCAGATGAATCAGTCCCACTGCCAACAACAGGAACACTCCCATGGAATCATGAAGCACCTTGTCGTTCCATTCCGGCGATCGATCCTTCCCCAGCCATACCATCCCCGAAATGCGAATCACGTTTAACAACAGGACCTGCGTCATCCCCAGCGTCAGCAACAGCGCGATATAGCGCCACCTCAGCCTCATAATCAACCCAACACCAAGCCCGCAGAAGAACACCGTCATGGCGGTTTTTAGCCCGCTACACTCCTCCGGCACACCAAACACCCGCGCCCCCGTCCGTAAAACCAATCCATCCCCCCATACCCTCACATTGAAAATCTGCAACAGCCCCTCACTCATCTTCACGGAAATTCTTTGCACCTCCAACTGGATCGGTCCGAACACCTGCCCTGGTAATGGATGCACCCAATATATGATGAATAGCGCCAGCAGAAGATCACGCCCATAGCGTTGAGGTAGCGCCCACGCCAGGGATGCATACAGCAACATCAACACGCCAAGCCACTCAAACTGGTGGATAGGCACAATCAATCCCACCGCCACCAGTAACGCCCCCAACCCGGCGACAACCAATAGCCCCCACTCCGGCAACCTTAAAGCCGTCTTCTCAATCTTAGGCCTGAAAATCAAAACCAAGCCAAACAGAACACCTAATCCAAAAGACAATCCGCCCGCCGGCCCTGCGGATAATCGAGGAACATTGACCCAGCACCATGCAGCCAATAGAACAAATGCCGAGAACAGCACCGCCCTGCGCGAGGAAACCATTGTTTTTTCTTCGTGGGTCATACCGTTCTTATTTGCTAATCCCTTCATCCATCCTTACAAGTCCCTGTTATAGGTCAGCGTCACACCCACCGTATCCCGGTTGTAATTCAGGATCTCGGCTTCGCTGATTCGCTCGAAATGCTCATAGTATAGCACCGCATCCCAATGTTGCGAAATATTGTACAGGAGCCCAACACTGCCCGCCCAACTGTCATAATCATTCTCAACAAAGACATCCCCCTCGTTCAAATCCCCATCCACCAACACACCATTATCCCGGATTGTGTAGGCCGTGGCCATCGTCAACGTCAAGTACTCACTCAATGGCTTTGACGCCGTCAGCTGGTGAATCCAATCCGTGTAATCACTCACATTGCTAAGCCTGGCGTCCACCACCTGATAAGCCGTCAGGTAGCTCAACATCCAATTCTGGTTGTTCCAGGCAATCGTGTAATTGTAGGAGTCAACCACCTCAACGCCGAAATCAAATCCCGCCCGCTGGCTCCTGTCATACCCAAACATATGCGACAACCGGTCCGTTAACTGCGATCGCAACTGAATGGACCCAATGATTGCATCAGACGTTCCATTGGACTCCCATTGGCTTGCGTCAACCAGCTCGACCAGCGAGTAACCCAGCGATGTCCGCAGCGTCGTGTTCTCCGATAACTCAGCGCCCAGAAACGCCGTGTAATCGTGCTGGAACTGGTCACCGCGATCCTCGTCATACAACCGCCAGGTGTAATTGGCCCGCGCCCCGCCAACCGCTACTGGATTGATCTGCTGCTGATAGGCGGTCACTTGGTTGTAAATCACACCACGCTGATTATCAAAATCGTCTTCCAGCGGAATCGTGTCCAACCGGCTTACGGCAAAAGTCAGATCCTTATCCTTCGCCATCAGCCAGTCTAAATCCAATCCAACAATATTCTGGAAATATGTGTATTTCTCACCGCTGGCGTTATCCGTATACCCCCGCGCGTCCACATACTCCGTATAATACGCTGGCCGATCATACACCCGCCCGCGCACAAACGGAGTGAGTTCAAAGTCCGACGATATATTCGCCGTCGCTCCCGCCTCGCGATCCCCCATATAAGCCGAAGCCTGCCGCCCGTTAAAACTGCTATACCAGGAATCCTCACTCATGGAAAATGAGAATGACCCCATATGAGCGGCCACCGAGGGACCTGTAAAATCATCCAACTCAAACGTATTATCCGCCGTTCCCAGTGGAAAAAACGAATACACCAGCGCAAAGGAGACATCGATATCCATGTATTTATTAATGAGCAGGTAGTTATGAAAACCAACCCGCGTCACCAATGGAAACTCGGACCCGTCCGCGGTGATCTGACCATACCTGTTTTCGAAATTGAAATCACTCCCGTCGCCCTCCGACTTGGAATACTGATATCCAAATGACTGGCTGAAATTGATATCCGAATAGAACGGCCCCAATCGGAGATTGGCTTTGTCCGGAACCTGCAGGTCCCTGTATTCATGAAAGCTCAACGTCTGGGCCGCCGCCTCAACGGCAACCAACATGACCACCGCGCCAATCCACGCCGAAACCTTCATACACCTGCTCCTTTCACGATCCTGGATGTTCCACCGCAAGTCCTTTCGCACACAACGGGCACTTGGCAGGCTCGAACACCACCGGCTCCATGTCCAAGAGACTAACCGTCTGACTCTTGAACCTTGCTTTCCCACCACTGCGGTCCACCAGCACCGCCACCGCCGCCACCACGCCACCCTGTTGCTCCACAATATCAATTGTCTCCTGCACCCGTCCCCCACGCGTAATCACATCCTCCGCCACCACATACGCCGCCCCAGCCGGAATCTTGAATCCCCTCCTCAACACCAGCGCGCCATCCTGCTTCTCGGCAAAAATTGAAACCACATCTAATGCCTTGGCCACCTCGTGCCCCACAAAAAGCCCACCCATCGCCGGTGAAATCACGCCGTCCACCTTCAAACCCGGCAACGCCGCCTGAATCTTCTTCACCAGCGCCTCGCACAACCGTGCGGCAATCCGGGGATACTGCAACACCTTCGCGCATTGAAAAAACTGGTCGCTATGCAATCCCGATCTAAGTTCAAAATGCCCCCTCAACAAGGCCTTGGTATCCAGAAACACCTTCAACACTTCATTGTCCGTCATCTCTACTTCTCCTGCTGTCTTCCTGCTTGATTTCAATCAGGCCGCTAGCCTATACAACCCCCCGTCCCCATAAAAGCCTTTTTCATCCCCTGCCACTATTCTGAAACCTGATATCTGAAATGCCCGCCTCCCATTCTGGATTCTGAATTCTGACTTCTGGATTCTGTCTCTACATCACCGACATCGCATCAACATCCACCGAAGCCGTCACACCGGCCGGCCACTTGTACCCACGCAACGTCGGCTTCAACACATCCAGAATGGCTTTCGTCGAAGGGGCCCTCAAAATAATCTGGAATCGATACTGCCCCTTGGCCCGCTCCAAAGGCGCAGGTGCCGGGCCAGCCAGAATCACCGACGCCGCCAGCAGCGGCTTAAGTTGCGCCGCAAACTTATCCACCGCCCCCTGCACCCGCTCCAAAACCGCCCCTTTCACCCCCATGCAAACCAGATGACCAAACGGCGGATACCCCAGCTCGCGCCGATACTCCAGCTCCTTGTCCGTAAACCCATCATAATCCAACCGCCTCGCCGCCTGCACCGCCTGATGGAACGGCGTAAACGTCTGCACAATCACTTCGCCCGCCACATCACCCCGCCCCGCCCGCCCCGCCACCTGTGTCAGCAATTGGAATGTCCGTTCCCCCGCCCTGAAATCCGGCATATGCAAACTCGTATCTGCGTTCAACACCCCAATCAAGGTCACATTCGGAAAATCCAACCCCTTGGCGATCATCTGGGTCCCCACCAAGATATCTATCTTCCCCGTCCGGAATTCACCGAGAATCTCATGGTGCGCCCCCTTGCGCGCCGTCGCATCCGCATCCATACGAGCCACACGCGCGCCGGGAAACAGCTTGCCAACCACCGCCTCCACTCGCTGGGTCCCCACGCCCGTCAATTTATAAGCCGGATCCTGACAACCCGGACATCGCTCAGGAACCCGCCGGGCATCCCCGCACACATGGCACTTTAACATCTCCACCTGCCGGTGATACGTCATGCTGATGCTACACTGGTCACACGCCGAAACATATCCGCACTTCGGGCACACCAGCGACGTCGCATACCCGCGCCGGTTGAGAAACAGCATTACCTGTTCACCCTTGTCCAGCCGCGCCTGAACCGCCCGGATCAATTCCCCGGAAAACACCGAGACCTTCCCCGTCCGCTCCGCCTCCAGCCGCATATCCACAACCTGCATCCCCGGCATGCTCCGGTGATCTACCCGATGCCTCATCTCCACCAGGCGGTACTTCCCCTTCTTGGCATTATGAAACGATTCCAACGCCGGCGTCGCCGACCCCAACAGCACCGAACACCCCTCAAGATGCCCCCGCATCACCGCCACATCCCGCGCATTATACCGCGGAGACTCCTCCTGCTTGTAGGTGTTCTCGTGCTCCTCATCCACCACAATCAGACCCAGGTTCCTCACCGGCGCGAACACCGCCGACCTCGCCCCGATCACAATCCGCGCCTCGCCATTATGAATCCGGTGCCACTCATCATGACGCTCCCCATCCGACAAATGACTATGCAACACCGCGATGGCTCCGCCAAACCGTCCCTGGAATCGCTCAATCGTCTGCGGCGTCAGCGAGATTTCCGGCACCAGCACAATCGCACCACGGTCCTGCTTCAACGCATGCTCAATCGCCTGCAGATAGACCTCCGTCTTGCCGCTCCCCGTCACTCCATGCAACAGGATCACCGGGGGCTTCAGGTGGTCAATCGACTCATAAATCGTCTTCAAGGCCGCCGCCTGTTCCGCCATCAGTTCCGGCGGAATGGTCTTCAAAATGGTATGTTGCGACAGCGGATCACGCATGGAAGTCTGCTTGATAATCCGAACCAACCCCTTGCGCTCCAATGCCCGCACCGAAGCCGCATCCGCACCGGACAACTTAACCAGGTCCTGAAGAAACATCCCCCGCGCCTTGGCCAGCACCGCCAAAGCCGCGTCCTGCTTCGGTGCCTTAATCTTCCCGACCTCTGCCCTCTGCTCTCTGCCCTCTGCCATCCCCCCACCCTGACTTCCATCATCCCTGAACCCCGAACCCTGAACCCCGAACCCTATCCCCCCCGCCATCTCCACAAACAACTGCTCCTTAAACCCCGCCTTATGATTCCGCACCGCCCCCGGAAGCACCGCCTGCACCGCCAATTCCACCGGCGCGCAATAATACTCCCCCATCCACCGGGCCAACTTGAGCAGTTTCTCATCAATAAACGGCTTATCCCCCACCACCGAATCGATAGCCTTTAACCCTGTTCGTCCGGACTCATTCGCAAACCCCACCACATATCCCTGCGTCTGTCTGGCCCCAAAGGAAATTTTTACCCTGGACCCCAGCTTGATCTGGGCGGTCAAAGACTCCGGTATCAGGTAGTCAAACTCCTTATCCACCGCTACATCAACTACGACTTTGGCAATCATTGGCAGGGAGTATGACCAGAAGCACCCAACTTGCGCAAAGAAAAACGAACTATCTCCCAACCGCCTAATGCCAGAGCCGACCTCGCCCAACCCGTTCCGACTTGGAGTTTGCCTTTTCATCCGCTTCTCAGTTATGCTCGACCTAGTCAACGCGGAGATATCCCAATGAAAACACCTTCTGCCAAACAAAACAAAAACGCCAAATCGGCCGCTCAACCCACCATATCAAAGCCAAAGGGCAAGCCCCGTAAAGCCCACTGCCCCGACATGCGCTCCTTCCGCACCCTCGACACCGTCTCCGCGCTTAAAATCAACTTCGAGAACCACCTGCGCTATACCCTCGCCCGCGACCAGTACTCCGCCACCGACCACGATCGCTACTTCGCTCTCGCCATGGCCATCCGCGACCACCTCGTCGGACGCTGGATCCAGACCAGCCAAACCTACGTCTCCCGCAACGTCAAACGCGTCTACTATCTATCGCTCGAATACCTCATGGGCCGCGCCATGGGTAATAACGTCATCAACCTCGGCATGGATCAGACCGTCCGCAAGGCCATGAGCGATATCGGACTGGACTGGAACTACATGCGCGAACTCGAGCGCGACGCCGCCCTCGGGAACGGCGGCCTCGGCCGTCTCGCCGCCTGCTTCCTCGACTCCCTCGCCACCCTGGAACTCCCCGGCTACGGCT
>CAZDUS010000030.1:0-24899 GCA_964508705.1 uncultured Verrucomicrobiota bacterium | reverse complement strand
CCACCGCCGACCTCGGCGACGTCAACTTGATCGACCCCTTCCACCTCGAGGCCTATGGCAAAACCACCGTAAACTACAACCGCGACGTGGAAGTCTTCCCCGTACTTCGAAAAATGCTGGAACGCATTACCGGCGGCAAAGCCGTCTATCAATCCCCCACCGACATGGGCGTCAATCGCGCCGGCTTCGGCATCTGTAACGATGACGCCGTCCGCTCCGCCGCCGGACAGGAAATCATCCGCCGCTATTTCCGCTATTCCTGCGAATACGTCATGGGCAATACCCATCAGGATGCCATCCAACGCACCGAATTGCTAATGCAGGAACTGGGGCTCCGCCCGGAAGATCGCGCCGTCGTCCCACCTGCCCGGCAGGCGGCACAGGACGCCGCCAAAATCGGCAAGGGCAATCAAGGAATCTTCTGCGGAGCCGCCCTGGAACTTAAGGATGGCCGGATCATCACGGGTAAAAACTCACCCCTCATGCATGCCGCCTCAAGTTTGATCCTCAACGCCACAAAGCAATTGGCAGGGCTCCCCGACAGCATCCACCTCCTGCCTCCAACCGTAACGGCTTCCATCGGCAAGCTAAAACGCGACATCCTTGGACGAAAAACAGAAAGCATGAACGTGGATGAGACACTGATTGCCCTCAGCATCAGTTCAACGACCAATCCCTCCGCCCAGGCCGCCATGGAACAATTGAAGGCACTTTCCGGTTGTGAAATGCACTCCACTCACATCCCAACCCCGGGGGACGAAGCCGGCTTGAAACGACTCGGCATCAACGTCACCAGCGAACCCCTCTTCCCTACCCGCAACTTGGTGGAACTATAAACCTTATCGGTCTCGCTCAGGTCTCGGTTCACGCGTCAACAGGGACTCCACCGCCGCATGGGGATCCTTGCCCTCGCTGACCATCGCATGAACTTCCTCAATGAGCGGCACGGACACGCCCTCCTGATCCGCCAACTCGCGCGCCGTCGCCGCGTTGACAATCCCCTCCGCCACCTGTTTCATGCCACCGAGTATTGCCGCAAGACGTTCACCCCGGCCAATCCGTTCGCCGACTGTGTAATTACGGCTTAACCGGCTCGTACACGTCAGCACCAGATCTCCCATCCCGCTCAGCCCCGCGAACGTCGCCGGATGCGCTCCCATTGCCACACCCAATCGCGTCATCTCCGCCAATCCCCTCGTAATCAATGCCGCCTGAGCATTCTGGCCAAAACCAATTCCAGCGCACACCCCTGCGGCCACCGCCATCACATTCTTAAGGCATCCACCCAATTCAACACCCACCACATCATCGGAACTGTAGACACGAAATCGCCGACTATTGAAAACACTCTGCAACGCCACCGCCTTTGCATGATCACGACAGGCAATCACCACTGCCGTGGGGACCCCCATCGCCACCTCCGATGCAAAACTCGGACCAGACAATGCCGCCACCGACCCCATCCCGAGAACATCTTCCACTACTTCGGTCATCCGCCGGTGACTGCCCGCATCCAATCCCTTCGCCACACTCACCAGTAAAGCCGAGGAAGAAATTAGCCCTTTAAACGAACCCAGTACTGGCCGCATGAATTTCGTGGGACTGGCTAAAACAACAACATCGGCCTTCTCAACCGCTTCCGCGCCATCCGACGTCCAGATCAATGAAGCCGGCAGGGAAATACCGGGCAAGTAATCCACATTCTCGCCCCGCTCCCTGATCGCCTTGACCACCTCGGGAAAAGGCCCCCACACCCGCACTTGGTGACCGTTATTATGCAACGTGAGCCCAAGCGCCGTTCCCCATCCGCCATCACCTAGAATTGCTACTGTCGCCATCCTGTCCTCACAATCCCAGCCCTCAAGCCTCTGGTTTCTTCCTGACAAACCGATGCTCTGTGCCATTCATCAGTCGTTGTATGTTGCTTTTATGCCGCCAGATAATCAAAGCCGCCAACGCTGTCATCGCCACGGGGAGGACCAAACCTTTCCCGCCACTGCGCGCCCAGGTCAGTCCCGCCACCAGCACCACCGCCACAATCGATGCCAGGGACACATAGCGCGACACCGCAAACACCACCACCCAGCAAAGCAGGCCCACCCCGGTTTCCAAGGGAGCAATCCCGATCAAGGCCCCGGCGCTTGTCGCCACACCCTTCCCCCCCTTGAATCCAAGATACACCGGCCATGTGTGACCCATGATCGCCAACGCCGCATAGGCCAGCCCCAGCCAGCCCGGAACATCCGCCCCGCCAAGTCTTGCGACAACCATCGGGAATATCCAGGCCGGAACCCACCCTTTAAGCGCATCCGCCGTAAACGTGATGATTCCAAGCGTCTTGCTGACTGACCGGAAAACATTCGTCGCCCCGATATTACCGCTCCCCACCTTGCGGATGTCCACCCCCTTGGCGCGAGAAACCAGCAAGCCGAACGGAATTGCCCCAATCAAATAGGCCAACACTCCAAACCCTATGACGCTCACCAAAACCGTTCCTTGAAAGTAATCCGTCATACGTCACATTCCTCCCGCCTATCCCATTCTGACTTCTGAATTCTGACTCCTGAATTCTGAGCTTCTACGCCGCCTTCTTCAGGCGCCTCTGCCAAAGCAACTGGACAATCATCATCACCTGGTTGGCAGTCCAGTACAAGACCAGCGCCGACGGCATGCTGTAAAGGAACAACAACATGATCACCGGCATGAACATCATCATCTTCTGCTGCGCCGGATCACCCGCCGTTGGCGTCAAGTGCTGCTGCCATGCCTGCGTAGCCGCCATGATCAACGGCAGGATGTTCAAGGAACCCACCAGCGGAATCATTCCCTGGAACAGGTTTTCCGCCTCGCTCAAGTCGCCTATCCACAGGAATCCGGCATAGCGCAATTCCACCGCACTTCGCAACACATTGAAGAGCGCGAAAAACACGGGGATTTGAATCAGCATCGGCAGACATCCACCAACGGGATTGACCTTGTGCTCGCGATACAAGGCCATGGTCTCCTGCTGGAGTTTCTGCGGCTTGTCACGATACTTCTCCTGCAACTCTTTGACCTTCGGCTGCAATTCCTGCATCCGCTTCATGCTTTCGGTGCCCTTGTGCGTCAACGGCCAGAAAATAATCCGCACAATCAATGTCAGCAGGATAATCGCCACACCGTAATTCGGTATAAGGCCGTACAACCACTTCAGCCCCCAAACCAATCCCTCGCAAACCCATCGCCACATCCCGAAATCCATCACTTCCTTCATCCGCCGTCCCAACGAACTGATGGAAGAAAGCTCCTTGGGGCCAACATAGTATTCGAACGAACGCTCAAACGATTCCTTGGGCGCCAAAGTCTTCGCGGAGAACCGCAAGGCTCCTGCCACATAGGATGGCGTCGCCACATTTTGCCACGTCCTGCTCTGCGCCGGATCTTCCGTGGAATCCACAACTCGCCCGGCAATCAACTCACATCCTTCAGCCCCGCCTTTTGGCGCCAGGATCTGGACAAAGAATTTATTCTTCACCGCCATCCAGTCCACATCACCCTTGATGGGCTCCTGTATACGGCTCGGCAACGGCTTGGTCATCGATGGACGACCCACACACCCATGCCCCCGGATTGGCGACTCCTGGAAATAATCCGCGATCGTCAGCTCATCCGAAAACCACCCCTTGTTCGCCCAATGCCGAACCCCCGCGCCACCAACCGACGAATGCGTGTCGATCCCAAGAAAATCGACACCGCTCATGGGCTTTTCGCCGGCAAGCATTTGCATCTCGCCCACCGTCATGGCTACCGAAGGCACCACGCGAAGCTCACCAGCCATGTTCTCGACACGGTCCTCAACCGTCAGCAAATACTTCTCGCCCAAGGTGATTTGGCGCGTCACCCTGATCCCGTCCTTCGCCAATGCCTCCAGCCGGGCGGCGGCCCCATTGGATATCACGGTAATGACATAATCACCACCCACATCCAACCCCGCCCATCCCTCATAAGCCAGCGCGGGCACCCGCTTAAAATCCAACAACACGGGCCGCGGATCATCCTGCGTCACCTGATAGTCCGTCAGCTCAACTGACACCACGGCACCACCACG
Organism: uncultured Verrucomicrobiota bacterium; assembly: GCA_964508705.1. GTDB lineage: Bacteria > Verrucomicrobiota > Kiritimatiellia > CAIKKV01 > CAITUY01 > CAZDUS01. The sequence goes on along the minus strand of CAZDUS010000030.1, from coordinate 20,812 downwards.
GGAGGATAATGTGATATGCACAAACTGATTGCTGAGAACAAACGTTTCCTCCGGCACCCGCTCGACCGCGGCCGTCTTCAACACCGGCGCCACTGGACTTGTCGGCTCCGCATGAACCACGGGCTTGACGGCTTCCACCTCCGCCACTGGCGGCACCACATTGCTGACCGACTCCGGCGTCGCTTCATTCACAACAGCCACTGGCGGCGGCGCAAAAAACTTCTGATAAACGGGGCCCCACGCCATCATCGCCCCAAACAATGCCGCAATGATCACGATATCACCGATAGACTTATTTAATTTAATCATCTCTTGGTCTCCAACAAACCTAACGCCAAACAATCCTTCTTTGCCGCACCCTCTCCTGTCCTGCGCGGCGGAACAGGATCCACGCCGCCGGGATGGAACGGGTGACATCTCGCCACTCTCCACATCCCCAACAGGATTCCTCGAAATACTCCGTGGGTTTCAATAGCCTCAATTCCGTAAGCCGAACAGGAGGGATAAAACCGGCACTGCCCGCCAAACACCAACGCCAGGCTGCGCTGATAAATCCTGATCAACATGATGATCGCTTTGCGAATCACGCCACTAATCCTGCCTTTCGCGCCAGTTTCAAAAGATCGGCCACCACCTCGTCCCACTCTGCCGAAAAGATCGCCTTTCGGGCAACCAGCACAACGTCCACTGTTGCCGAAAACCGGTAACGATTCAATCGCCATGCTTCGCGCAACAGGCGTTTTGCCCGGTTCCGCCTTACCGCGTCGCCAACGACACGACTTGCCACCACCCCCAGCCGGAGGGAAACGTCCGGACCTTTCCCAATCCACAATACCATGTAGCGTCCGGCAGCGGACCGGCCTTGATCATAAATCGCCCTGAAATCCTCTGGCCGGGTCAACCTCTGCGCTCGACGCAACCGCACATCAGGCCGCTTTGCCTTTTCAGACTCCGTTGTCCGGTCTGTCGTCATCGTGCCTTTCCTGCGGAGGGCAACCGCGCCCCCATGAAATGCGAAATGAACGCCGGCTCTGCCCCCTCAGGCAAAGCGCCACCCGCCGGCATGGAGTCTTTCCACACACCTGCGGGCAACGGCGTTCATTGTCGTCCCCTGCCCTCGCGGGCTCAACAGGCGCTATTCGGAAAGCTTTTTCCGACCCTTTTGGCGGCGTGCAGCAATTACTTTACGGCCATTAGCCGTCTTCATTCGCTTCCGAAAACCACATTTACGCTGGCGTTTCTTACTAGATGGCTGATACGTCATCTTCATTATTTGTTCCTCACTTGCCTCTATATCCCGATTGAAAAGGGGCTCAAAGTACCATTTATCCCTTTTCTGTCAAGCCGCCGCTGGTGTATACATCAACTCCATCATATGAACCCATCCATATATATCAAAGGTGCCCGCATCGTGGACCCCGCCTCTAACCGGGATTCCATCAGCGATCTCTTCATCCAAAATGGCCTTTTTGCCCCCCTGCCACAGCAGATCCCAACGGACTGCACAGTCATCAATGCCGCCGGCCTAGTGGCCGTTCCTGGTCTAATCGACCTGCACGTCCACCTGCGGGAACCCGGCAATGAAGCCGCCGAAACCGTCGCCTCCGGTAGCCAAGCCGCCGCCCGTGGCGGATTCACCACCATCGTCGCCATGCCGAATACCAATCCCGCCCTGGATTGTCCCGCCGAGGTCGCCGCCCTGTCCGCCCGCGCCACCGCCGCCAATCTCGCCCGTGTCCTGCCCGCCCCCTGCATCACCGTGGAACGCGCCGGCCATGCACTGGCCGACATCGAAGCCCTTTCCCGCGCCGGGGCCATCGCCTTCACCGACGACGGCTGTACCGTTACCAACCCCACCCTCATGGAAGAAGCCATGCGCCGTGCCGCCGCCGTGGGGCACCCTCTCATGGATCACGCCCTCGATCCGCGCCTCGCTGGCAAAGGCGTCATGCACGAGGGGCCCCGCTCCAAAGCCCTCAACCTCCCCGGCATCCCCTCCGAAGCCGAGACCACCATCGTCGCCCGCGATATCCATCTGGCCGAAACCACCGGCGGCGCCATCCACATTCAACACCTCTCTTCCGGTGAATCGGTCGATCTCATCCGCGATGCTCAACGCCGCGGACTCCGCGTCACCGCCGAACTGACGCCCCATCACCTCGCCCTGACCGATGACGATGTCCGCGCCGACCAGCCCGCTCTTTTCAAGATGAATCCGCCCTTGGGCTCTCATGCCGACCGCGAGTCCCTCGTGCGTGGCATCATCGATGGAACCATCGCCTGCTTCGCCACCGACCACGCCCCTCATACCGCCAAATCCAAGGCTCTAGGTTTTGCCGGGGCCCCCTTCGGCGTCATCGGCCTCGAAACCGCCGTCGGCGTCACCTTCTCCTTTCTCGTCCGCAAAGGACTCCTCTCCCTGCGCGACTGGGTTGCACGCTGGACCACCGGCCCCGCCGCCATCCTCGGTCTGCCAACCCCAAGCCTCGCCATCGGCTGTCCCGCCAACCTAACCCTGCTGGACCTCAATTCCGAATGGACCGTCCATTCCGATTCATTCGCCTCCAAGTCCCGCAACTGCCCTTTCGATGGCTGGACACTTCACGGTCAAGCCACACACACCTTCCGCAACGGCCACATCATCTTCTCTCGTGAATCCAAAATCTTTAATCCCCCTCTTCCCGAGTCTCACGGCTCACGCCTCACGGCTCACACCTCCTCCCCCAACATCATCCTCATGGGCTTCATGGGCACCGGCAAAACCACGGTCGGCAAAAAACTGGCCGAAAAACTCAACATGGAATTCCTCGACATGGACCATGTCATTGAAGCGCGAGCCGGCAAGCCGATCAGCCGCATCTTCGCCGAAGAAGGCGAACCCCACTTCCGCAAACTTGAGCGCGAGCTCACCATGGAACTTTCCGCTCGCCAGGGCCTTGTGGTCGGGTGCGGCGGCGGAGTGGTGTTAAACCCCGACAATATTAGCGACTATCAGAAAACCGGCCTCGTTGTTTGCCTGACGGCCTCACCCGAAACAATTTTCAAGCGCACAGCCAAACACAGTCATCGTCCCCTACTTGAAGAAAAGGACCGCAAACAGCGCATCATCGACTTGCTCGGAAAACGGCGCTCACTCTACGCTTCCATCCCCCACCAAATCGACACCGACGCCCTACCCCCTGCCCAGGTGGTCAAGGCGATCCTCAGTCTTTTCAAGAAATCCCAATGAATTTTGAGCGAAATTCTGCAGGAAAATGAAGATGGCTAGCAATCGCATATATCTATTTATGGGGCTTGCCTTTCTTTTGTGCGGATCCGTATCACTTCTCACTCAGCGTTCGGGGCAGTGGTGGTGCGATATATCTGGCGAACGTGCGATCTTGTTTGGGGTATTCTCGACTGTTGCAGGTCTGTCTATTATCTATTTGTCCATACGGGCAAAACCTCCAGAAGATAAGGGATCAGGCCATAAATAATGATTATGGAAGCTTTGAAAAGCATCGCTGACGACTAAATAATGTTAACGACACAATGAATAGATGTTGCAAACACAACCAATGAAACAGAATCATGACGGAGTCCGTGAATGTCGCATAGGGAGTTTCAAACATTAGTCAGTGACATCCTCGATGCCATCGAGCGTATACAGGGTTACACGGCTGGAATGCCTTATGAGGCTTTCGAGGATGATGAGCGCACTATTGATGCCGTGATCCGCAATTTCATTACGATTGGCGAAGCTGCTGGCAATATTCCAAAAGAAACCGCTGCTTAATATGCTGATATCCCATGGAGTTTAATGGCAGACATGCGTAATTTTGCTGTGCACCACTACTGGGGAGTGGAGCCGACCATTTTATGGCAGACCATACAGGATGATCTTCCTGATTTGGTCCTGAAACTGCAAAAGATCGCCTCTGCCAAGTAAGAACGCGCATTCTATAGTGCTCAGCTATTTGAAACGAATCATAGCCATGGGTTACTTTCTAACATCTCCACCCCAAAACGCAGTGCCGGGAAAATCTTTTGTCAGCCCAAATACACATGGCCCCGGTTCACGGATGTCACATTATGGTTTTGCGAATAGCCGGATTAAAAGGGTATTGCCATTTCAAATGCGGAGTCTATCATTGAGATCATGATAAGCATTGACGACAGCAATACCATCAAGGAGCTTGCAGAGAAATACTCTCTGACGAAGGTTCTATTGTTCGGGTCCGCCGCTCGGCAAGACAGTGGATACCGCGACATTGATCTCGCTGTTGAAGGTATCCGCCCTCAGGATTTTTTCCGTTTTTACGGGGAACTGATGAGTCGTCTTTCTGTGCCGGTCGATTTGTTGGACTTATCGCACCCAAGGCGGTTCTCCAAAATGATCTCTCGGGAAGGAATCTCCCTCTATGGCTGACTTAAGGGAATGTGTTGCGGCCGAGGAAGAGAACATCCGATATGCTTTGAGGCAACTGCCTTCATCTGACCGCCTCAGTCAGTTATCCGAATTGGAACTTGCCGGAACAGCAGCATTGTTACACAGCATTTATAATGGCATTGAAAATGTGCTGAAACAGGTTCTCCAAAGCAGTGGTGGTGATATGCCAACGGGGCCACATGGCACCGCGATTTACTGCTCCAAATAGAAACCCGCCGTATTTTGAAGCCCAGCACAGTGGATTCCCTGCGGCCATTTATGGCATTTCGTCATTTCTTCAGTCATGCCTACGTTTTGGACTTAGATCCCGAGCGAATGGAACAGCTGGTAAGCGAGGCAGGGATTATTACGAATCAGGTTCTTGATGAGGTGTTTGCATTCCTCGGAGAGAACTAACTCGCTAATCATGCCCTACTCCTACACATCCCCACCCCAATACGCAGTGCCGGGAAAATCCTGTGGCAGGCCGAAAACGCATGGCCCCGGTTCACGGATGTCAAATCCCGGCATTCGACTTCGATTGTACCGTGGATGTTGCGGTGACCGCGAGCGTGTGGTAGATTTTGACAATGGGCAAAGTTGAAAAGCTACTGTCTCAGATACTCGGAGGCAAAGCCGATGCAAATATCAGCTTTGGGGTTTGAAATGCGCGTTAGCGGTAGCCACCATATGTTCAGGATGGCTGGTGTTGAGGAGAAAATCAACCTTCAGCGGGACGGGAACAAGGTTAAGCCGTATCAGACAAAACAGGTGCGGAATGACATTGTGAAATACCGTTTGGGAGATTGACATGGATAAATACGAAGTCATCATTTATTGGAGCGAGGAAGATTCTGCCTACATTGCAGAAATTCCCGAACTCCCCGGCTGTATGGCTCACGGAAAGAATCAGCGCGAGGCTCTGGTCAGCGTTCGGCAGGCGGCTACATTATGGATTAAGACCGCCAAAGAGTTCGGCGATGTTGTGCCTGAAACCAAGGGGCGGCGGTTAGCTTTTGCGTAACTTGGTTCCGTCACCTTATCAGGCCCTTCCCAGTGCGGAAAATGCCCACAAGCAGTTGATTGATAGACTGTTGAAACAAACCTGACCACGGAATCACTGACTAGTAAAGAGTGGGGAATAACCGTAGCGTCGTAATAGCAGCAGTATAGCCATTCCTGCACCTGCAAATCCCCACCCGAAAACGCATATCCGCACAGGAGAGCAGCCTCTCAATCCAATCACCCCTGCCCAACATTCAACGCTCGCCGCAGGGTATATGCCACCCACTCCTGCTCCTCCCTCGTCCGGTTTGAAATAAGCCCAATCTTCTTCCCCTCCTTCGGGATTACCTGAACCTCCATCACCGGCCGGTTATTCACTTCCATCCCGCTGGGCCCCACGCGCACGGCGCTAATCATATCAATCGGCAGCTTCTGCTCACTGGTTTTAAATAGCCCGATCACCCGGCAGGCCAGTGTATTATTCACAACAGCTATCATGACTTTGCGCTTGGCCATATTGATCGCAAAAAGCATCATCACAATACCAATCCCCAAAAAGCCAACTATGAAAAGATAAGCCGATGCCGGCGGATGCCCTTTAACCATTAACACGGTAAACACTGTCATGAACCCGTTCCAAAACACACTGAACCCGAACAACCCTTTGCTGCCTTTCCATAATCCTTGCGAAGGAACAGAAATCGCTAATCCCTGTTGATACGTTTGGACCGTAATATCAGTCTTTTCTGGTTTTGAAACCACGGTGTCAGTCGCTTCTTCACTCGCCTCACGCTCAACCACTTCAACAACCGACTCAACCTCGCTTACCATTCCCAACTGCCTTTCGGGTGACAACGAAGCCGCAAGAACATCCGCCAACGGCCTCAGCATGTCATGCGGATATGCCATGGCCATTAACATCGACTTCCCGGTAATAGGCTCAAATTCCAATGAGGAAAGTTCAGGCGCATAAGTCTGGACACCTCCCTTCTTGCTTTTCACGGTGATTCCACCGTTTCGAACAACAATCCTGCGCAGATTGGCAATCAACCTCTTCCTCCGAATCGGCAAGAAACCAATTCGCTCAATGGCGCAAATAAGGCCTTCCCCGACAGTAATCTCCGCATGAGAGCCGTTGGTAAGAATAACGATTCCAAGACTCAAAAATCCCAATCCAAAACCTAGACCGGGAAGTCCCATTAATCCGAACGCGATCGAAAACCATCTCGAAATACCAGAATCCTGTAAACCACCGGTAATGGGACCGCTCATCCAAAACATCATGAATACGGTCACAAACAACCCAATCCCGACAGGCCCCCACCCGAACTTCCGCGCTGATCCCAGGTCGCGCTTGGGCAGGACATATCGGGTAACACTCAGACTATCCTGGATCACTGTAATTTCAGGAGGTAATGTGGTCGTACTCATAATTTATTAATCACACCAATAATACGGGTTCCAAAGATCAGCGCCCCAATCACCGCCGCCCCAACGGCCGCAATCAACACAGCCCCAGCAGCAACGTCCTTTGCCTTTTCCACTAATGGGTTAAAATCGGGAGAAGTGACATCGGCCAAAAACTCAAGTGCAGTATTTAATGCCTCCGCGCTCCACACTGCCATAATTGCCAACACCAGCCAGCACCATTCCGCAGGCGTCACCCTGAAAAATAATCCACCCGCAACAACCGAGATCGTGGCGCAAGCATGAACCCATGCATTTTCCTGAGATTGGACCATGGTCCCAATGCCACGGAAAGCGAACTTGAAACTTCGAAGTCTATCAATCAGTCGCGGTGGTCTTATCATTTCATCGCCCCTTCTGATCACTCAACCCGGCTTGCATCAGCTTGGTTGTTCTGCGGCAAACTCACATACACCAGCATCGCCACACTTCTCCCCTTCTCACGCGCATCAATTTTTCCGGCCATGCACCACTTCTTCATCTCCGTCTTCATCGAGGTCGAAAATTGCTCTTTTTGGCAAATGGGATAGGTTCGAAACTGTTCCATGTCTTCCGTTCCGTATGACTTCCACTCCTTTATTCTGGAATTGTCATATTGGATATCCAACTCTGCTATTCCGCCCTTTGTGACATTCAGCGTCACGCGATAGAGTGCCCCCATTTTTAGACTCGTGGCTTTGGCTGGACTTCCATCACTGTTGAAAGAGCTCGGAAACGTATACGTCGCCTGACCATTAACCTCTTGCGTCTCCCCGGGCAGGAAATAAAGCGGCGGCAGTTGCTTGACCTCAACTCCCTTCTCCTTAAATAAGAACGGCAACTTCACATCCAGATCACCACTCAATTCGGATTCCAGACGGTTTGGCAAATGAACCAGCATTGTCGTAACTGTATATTCCGATTCGTCTGTCCGCGGCCGATACCTGTCAGACAGCCCCACTTCACGAACAGTCCTGCATCCGGCAATAAAACCCAGCACAACGACGATAACAACAGCCTGTGCAATCTTTCTATTCATCCTGTCCTTCCATAGGGTTGATCTCAAACATCGAACCTCCACACATGTCGCTTTTCAAATTTCCAGAAAACCGATAGCGAAACAATATGAATCTCCTGCACACACCAACGATCAAGCCGGTCTGTCAAAATCAATCTATCAGCCATCGACAAACATCCGGACGGCTGTTAGTTTCCAGATTTTCTTGATGCCAAAACTCTCAGCTAAACATGACTCACGCACCATCAAAAGCAGAAGAAACAACGACGCCCCATTCATCTCACCACCATTTGTGGGATTACCTTCCCATCGCGCTCGCTACCCTTTTCTGGGCCATGCCAACGCTCTTCATTCGCTATATCCGGCGCGAAACCGACAACCTGTTCCCCATCGATGCAATGAATCTATATCGCTACACCACCGGCTCCATCTTTGGCTTGATTCTTGTGGCAAGTTGGCGCCCGCGGGATTTCGCACCTGTGCTTCAAAAATTATGGGTTCCCGCATTGCTGGCTTTATTCCTGACTATTTACCAATACATCTGGGTCCGGGGCGTCTGCTTCGTCAGCGCTCCCTACAGCACCCTGATTGGACGAAGCACCCTCATCTTCAACCTGCTATTGGTTTTCATTCTGTTCAAGGAGGAGCGGCACCTGATTCGATCCCGCCGATTCCTGATTGTGAGCGCGCTCTGTCTTGCCGCCGTGGCTGGAATCGCCATCGCCGATCCTGCCTTCAGATTCGACGGCTTCTCCGTCAACAGTAATTACCAGCGCGGAACGCTCCTGCTGTTGCTCGCCGCCCTGCTGTGGTCGTCCTACACAATGGCTGTTCGTAAATACGCCCCCAACCTTCCGTCTGCCGCCACCTTTGCCATGACGTCACTCTTTTGCTCTCTCTATTTCATCCCATTGACATGGAGCGACGGCTCACTAGCCTTCATCAACTCACCTGCCTGCACAGGGAAAGTCATTTTTGCCGTTATTATGTCCGGGGTGTTGTGCGTCGCCTCGGCGCAAACGCTTTTCTACATCAGCCTCAAGCGTATCGGGGTAGTCCGGTCTTCCTATTTCTCTCTTCTCACACCGTTCCTCACCGGCTTGCTGTCAGTTATGACGCTCGGTGAGGTGCTGACTCCATTGCAGTGGTCATTTGGAGCCATCTTGATCGCAGGCCTTGCAGTGATCATCACCAGCACTATCAAGAAGCCCCAGCCCGCCGAAACCATCATCCCGGATTAAAAAACTGCCTTCTGAATTCTGGATTCTGAATTCATCCCTCACACTTCCCTCCTACGCCCCCTCCCCCTCCTCCACCGCATCCGGCACCGCCACCTCCAGCACCCGTCCCGCCTCTCCCGCTGGCAATTCGTGCACCCCCCTCAACTTGCGCTCGATCTGCCTTGTCCTCACCGCCGTGCTATCCAGCGTCTTCGATGCCTGATTCAGATGCCCCTGCACCTTAGCCAACACTTCGCCAAACTTACCAAACTCAGCCTTCACCGCGGCCAGCACTTCCCACACTTCGCTTGACCGCTTCTCGATCGCCAGAGTATGGAATCCCACCCGCAAACTATTCAGGATCGCCGCCAACGTGGTCGGCCCCGTCGGCAACACATGGTATTTCCTCTGCAACGTATCCTGCAGTCCCGGCTGCCTCAGGACTTCCGCATAAAGTCCTTCTGTCGGCAGGAACATGATCGCGAAGTCCGTCGTGCGGGGCGGATTGATATACTTGTCGCGGATATCCTTGGCGCACTTTTCAATACTGCCGGCCAATGCGTTCGTCGCGCGCTTGACCCCATCCGCATCGCCCGCCGCCGAGGCTTCCACCAACCGCTCGTAGTCCTCCTTGGGGAACTTGGCGTCAATCGGCAACCATACCGGCTCATCCCCCGGCCCGCCACGCCCAGGCAACCTGACCGCATATTCCACCTGCTCAGCCCCCTCCTTGGGATGGAACCGCGCCTCATATTGCTCGGGTGTCAGTATCTGCTCAAGGATCGCCCCCAACTGATACTCGCCCCACGTCCCGCGTTCCTTCACGTTCGTAAGCACCCGCTTGAGATCACCAACCCCATCCGCCAGCGACTTCATTTCTCCCAGCCCGCGCTGAACCGCCTCAAGCCGGTCACTCACCAGCTTGAACGATTCCCCAAGCCGCTTCTCGAGCGTGCTGTGCAACTTCTCATCCACCGTCTGGCGCATCTGCTCCAGCTTGCTCTCGTTCCCGGATTGTAACTCCTTTAACTGAGTATCCAATCGGTTGCGCATGCTCTCAAGCTCCTTGCGATTAGACTCCTCCAGCCGCGTTATCACCCCGACAATCTCGCCTAATCGCACATTCTGCTGTTCGCCCAATCGCGACAAGGCATTCACCGAGGACTCCGCCGCTTCCTTCTGCGCCCGCGCCACTTCTTCCCGCAAATTCCGCGCCTCCCTCGAAGCCTCCTCGCGCCCCTTGCTCATCTCATCGCGCAACGCCTGCTCCAACCCCGCTCCGCCACCGGACGCCAATCTCCTCCTGATCAAAATCCCCAGCACAGCCACCCCAACCAACAAAACCAGAATAATGATGTCAGTAATTTCCATGAAAATATCCCTCCATGTAGTAGCCTGTGTCTCCTCAGGCGCCCCTTGATAACCTCAAGTCGTTATCCTCGCCGTATCGATCACCTATCCAACAGGGCTTCAGCCGTAACCGCCCCCTCAGGCGTCCCCTCTCGATAACTGGGCGCCGCTTCATTGCCAGCCTTCTTGAGCATGAACCACTTCATAGGCTTCCCTGTCAGGGCAATGCACATTCCCCGCACCACATACAACATCAGCACAACTCCCACCGTGTACGAAGTCACCAACAGCCGCAACACGGCGCGCCATCCAAACTGCGACACCGCCGCTGATGACAGTGATGTGATGAGCAGGCCACTGCTGAGGAAAATGTATATCACCGTCTCGCCAAGCTGATGGGGCCACGGCTTTATTGCAGCATCGCCCGACAGAAGGGGCATCAACACCTTCAAGAATCCAATAATCAGCATCCCCACCAGCATGGCCGTCATCAGATACCCGCTCCCGAACAGCATCATGGCCAATTTGCGCCTGCCGGTGGCCAGCCCGCTCGTCAACAGCACCGCACCATGATCGACAAAACAGCGCGTAACGCCATAGGCCCAACGCATCTGCTGACGGAACAAATCAGGGAAATTGTGCGGAACCTCGCTTTCACATTCAACATCGTCCGCGAATCCAATGCGCTGATTGCGGATATAAACCCGGAAGGTGTAATCAATATCTTCCGTCAGCGACCCCTCCCTCCACTTTCCACCCGCCTCCAGAAGATCACGCCTCACCAATTCAGCCGATCCGCAAAAAACCGACGTCCCGCAAAACCGCCACAGGAACGGCAATATCACGGTATGAATCACATACACAATGCTCGCACCCATGATCGAGGCACTGCTTTGCAACGGATTCAATACCCGCCACCGTGCCTGAACCCCAGCCAACTCCGGATCCCTCATCACCGGCGCCACAATCTTCTTCAGGAAGTCAGCCTCGGGCAAAAAGTCGGAATCAAAGACCAGCAGATAATCCCCTTTGGAATGAATCAGCATATGGTTGAGATTCCCAGGCTTGTACCCGGCATTCCCGCCGCGCCGGATCACCCGGACCCGTGGATGCTCAGCCACAAACCGGTCAATCCGCGCCGACACTTCCGGTTTATTACTGTCATCCCCAATCAGAATCTCATATCGGTCAGCCGGATAATCAAACTTAAGACACCGGAGGGCACACTGTATGGCCGCTAATTCGTTATAAGTTGGAATCTGGATGGTCACGCTTGGATAAGGCCCGCCCACCGCTACCTTTGGGGCATCAGGATGCCGTCTCCGCCACAGGACCGACAACGTCACCAGCAGGTACACCGTCGTCAGGACAGCCGTCAATCCCAGCAGGATATGCAAAATAGTAGTTAATAGGTCCGTCATATGGATTCCAACTTCATTTAGAATAAGCGAATTAACGTACCAAGAGTTACCCTGCCTGCACAAACTAGAAAGTTACCCCTGCTCGTACGCATTGACTATAGCTTCCTTGTCAGCTTGACCTGTCCCTCTCCCAGATCGAACATTCTCAATTTTTCCCTCCCCATCCCTGCTCAAATCCTGTCGAGGATTCGGTTGCGTGTTCTTCACCGTACTGCTAGGCTTCGACCGGTTTCGGCCTTCCGGGCACGCTTCCCGTCAGGCCTTCTAAATAATCACATTTAAGAGGGAGAAAGCGCTTTATGATTTCACGTTACACTCGTCCGGAAATCGGCAACATCTGGTCGGATGAAAACAAGTACCGCATCTGGCTCCAGATCGAACTCCTCGCCTGCGAGGCCATGAATAAACTGGGCATCATCCCGCATGCCGATCTCAAGCGCATCAAGTCCCGCGCCGATTTCGATGTCAAACGGATCAACCAGATCGAAGCCAAGGTCAATCACGACGTCATCGCCTTCCTGACCAACGTCGCTGAATACGTCGGCCCTTCCTCCCGTTACATCCACCGCGGCCTGACCAGTTCGGACGTGCTCGATACCGCCCTCGCCGTCCAGATGCTCCAGGCCATCGACATCCTGATCGCCGACGTCAAGGCCGTCCGCAAGGCCGCCGCCGCCAAGGCGCGCAAATATAAATTCACACCCATGATGGGCCGCAGCCACGGCATCCACGCCGAACCCATCACCTTCGGACTTAAGATGGCCCTGATGTATAATGAGTTCGGTCGCGCCCTGCAACGCCTCCAGAACGCCCGCGAAACCATCCGCGTCGGCCAGCTTTCCGGCGCCGTCGGCACCCACGCCCACATCTCGCCGTTCGTGGAACAATACGTGTGCAAGAAGCTATCCCTGCAACCCGCTGCCATCTCAACTCAGGTCCTGCAACGAGACCGCCACGCGGAATACCTCGCAGCCATCGCCATTGTGGGATCATCAGTTGACCGCTGGGCCACGGAGTTCCGCCACCTCCAGCGGACGGAAGTCCACGAGATGGAAGAATATTTCGGCAAGGAGCAAAAGGGCTCCTCCGCCATGCCGCACAAGAAAAACCCGATCACTGGCGAAAAATTAAGCGGCCTCGCCCGGCTCCTGCGCGGAAACTGCATCGCCGCCATGGAAAATGTCGCCCTCTGGCACGAACGCGACATCTCGCACTCTTCCGTCGAACGCATCATCATGCCGGATAGCACCATCGCGCTGGACCATATGCTCGTCGGCCTCGAGAAACTCGTTTCGAAAATGGTGGTCTATCCCGACCGCATGATGGAAAACCTGAACATGACCCACGGACTGATTCATTCCCAGCAGGTCCTGCTCATGCTCACCCAGAAGAAGTTCACCCGCGAAGACGCCTACCGTCTTGTCCAAAAGCATGCCATGCAGGCTTGGAACACCCGTCAGGACCTCCGAACCCTCCTCGAAGCCGATCCCGAGATCATGCAACGCGTCAACGCCGCCGACCTCGACAAGGTGTTCGACCTGAGCATTCATTTCAAAGACGTCAACCGCACCTTCAACGCCGTTGGATTATAAAAGAATCACGAGGGTTCAGAGTTCAGGAATCAGGAGCATCAATCCTGAACCCCGAACCCTGAACTCTGGAAACTGAAGCATCAAAGAAAGGCCCTCCATGAAAAAAACTTCTTCCCCTAAGAAAGCCAAATCCGCCTACGCCGCCGCTGGCGTGGATATCGATCAGAAAATGGCGGGCATCGCCTCTATCAAGAAAATGGTGAAAACCACCAAGACCGCTGGCGTCCTGAACGACATCGGTCAGTTCGGCGGCTTCTTCGCCTCACCAGGCAAGGATAAGGTTCTTGTCGCCAGCACCGACGGCGTCGGCACCAAACTGAAAATCGCCACCATGGCCCGCCGCCACGACACCATCGGCCAGGACATCGTCAACCACTGCATCGACGATATTCTCGTCCAAGGCGCCACCCCCCTGTTCTTCATGGACTATGTGGGCATCTCGAAATTCGACGGCAACATGTTCACCCAGATCGTCAAGGGCCTCTGCAAAGCCTGCAAGGAGGGTGGTTGCGCCCTGCTTGGCGGCGAGACCGCCGAAATGCCGGGCCTCTACCCCCCCGAGGAATATGACCTCGTCGGCACCATCGTCGGCGCCGTGGACAAGAAGAACGTCATCAACGGACGCACCGTCCGCCCCGGCGATGTCATGATCGGCCTGCCCTCCTCGGGCCTCCACACCAATGGCTACTCGCTCGCGCGCAAGGTCATCTTCGAGACCGCGAAACTGAAAATCAACGACCCCTTCCCCGGCACCAAAAAGACCGTCGCCGATGTACTTCTCGCTGTACACCGCAGCTACCTAAAGCCGGTTACCTCCCTCATGAAGACGATCAAGATCCGCGCCATGGCCCATATCACCGGCGGCGGATTCCCGGATAACGTCCCGCGCGTACTCCCTGACAGCATGGACGCAATTTTTGATCGGTCAGCCTGGACAATTCCGCCCGTCTTCGAATTCATTCAGAAGGCTGGCAAGGTTGATCGCGAGGAAATGTACCGAGTCTTCAACATGGGCATCGGCATGGTCATCGTCGTGCGACGGCAGGATGTCCTGCCCGCCCTTTCCATTCTGCGTAAGGCTGGCGAAAAGCCCGCCGTAATCGGATGGATAACCAAGGGAACCCGCAAGGTTCGCCTGATAAACTAACAACGCTACTGCAGACCGGGGCAGTGCCCCGGCATTCCGTTTCGTGTTTGGCTCATGCGAAGGTGGCTCATAGCATGCCTGACCCTGTTGCCGCTGGCGGCAACTGCTGGATTTATCCAGTTGCGCACCACTATCGATCTGGATCAAACCCTCAGTCCGCCCTCGCTAATTATCACCACGGCAAACGAAGGCGATAGCCCCGCCCGTTCTGTCAGAGTGTCTGCCTCACTGGATAACTTGAGCACTTCCTTGCCACCAGTGCGCGTCATAGCGCCCGGCGAGTCATCCGTGTCCAAACTCACCGTCGCCACGACCCCCTCACTCCCCGGCACCTACACGGCCATCGCGAAACTTCATTACACCGATGATAACAATGTGCCCTTTTCCGCCGTCACCATCACTGAAGCCTCGTTCGCCCCCACATCATCCGAGGAATGGATCGCGCCCGTCCTGTCTCTAAAAACCCGCCAGGATAGCGCAACCATTTCCCTGAAAATGTTATCGCTGACTGACCAATCCGAAAACATACGAATCCGCCTGATCCTTCCCGACGAGTTGAGCTGCGCCAACACTAACCTCGAAGTCACACTCCCCGCTGACTCCGAACTTTTTGAAACATTCGAAATCGACACCCGCCATGCCCAACCCAACAGCGCCTATGCCGCATGGATCATCCTCGACGCCGATTCCCAGGGCCAACACCTGACCGCCAGCGTCCCCATCTCCATCCCCGTGGAATCCTCCCAAACCGCCCCAGCCCCCTGGCAGTATATCCTCTGGCTATCCGCAATCACCTTCCTAGTCTTGTGTCTCGGCCCGAATGCATCTCGGAATAGTCCGTCACTCCACATCCCGTCCAACCCCGTCTTCGACTCCGCTATCCTCATCTGCCTCACCGCCTTCCTGCTCTGGCATCTCGCACCACTGGACATCCTCCGCGACACCACCACCGTTGGCGGCGACACCCCCGCCCACAATTACATGGCCAGCCACCTCCGAGCTCAACTTCTCCAACACGGTCGCATCATCTCCTGGGCCGACGGCTGGTGGTGCGGATTCCCTCTCTTCCAATACTACTTCCCGCTCCCTTACCTACTCATGGCAGGACTCAGCATCGCCATCCCTTTCAACATCGCCTTCAAATGCGTGTGCGTGCTGGGAATCCTTGCCTTACCTGCGACCACCTACTTGGCCATGCGCCTCTTCCGCCTCCCCCGCCCTGTTCCAATCCTGTCCGCTATCCTCATGATCCCATTCCTGTTCGTCAGGGAACACACCATGTGGGGCGTCAACATCGCCAGTACTCTCGCTGGCATGATCGCCAACAGCCTCAGTTTCTCCCTTATGATTCCTGCCGTGGCCTCCGTCTGGCGCGATGCGGAAGAATGCCGCCTGCGCTTGCGCTCTATCTTCCTTCTCACCCTGGTCATCTCATCCCATTTCTTCACCTCCATCATGGCGGCCATCTCTCTCGCCGTCGTGCCACTCACGATTCTCCTCATCCATCGCTCCACCACCACGCGATGGAAGGCCATCGCCATCCTGCTGGCCGAAGGTGCTCTCGCGCTCCTGCTGATGGCCTGGTGGATTATTCCCCTGCTAGCCAAATCCGCCTACAGCATGGACTTCGGGACCAACTGGGAGATGACCCTCTGGAAAAACTTCCCACCATGGACGGCTGGCCTACTCCCTCTCGCCGCCGCAGCCGTCATTCTCGGAATACGCCGTGGCCATCAGGCCATCTGGTTATTTGCCTGGATGTCCGCCGCCGCTCTCTTGCTGTTCCATTTCGGATTTGATCTCTCCCCTGTTTTCGTCAACTGCCGCCTGTGGCCCTTCATCATGTTGGCGCTAACCGCTCTGGGCGCTATCGGTCTCGGCCTCCTCCTGCATCCACTACGACGCCAATCCCTATTGATCACCATCATAGCGGTACTCATCCTCGCCGCCATCGCCTGGCGCGAACACCAACCCGGCAAGCGTCAAATGCGTGTTTGGGCGGAATGGAATTTCAGCGGCTTGGAACTCAAGCCTTCATATAACGTTTTCAAGAATCTCGTCCTGCCTCTGCGGGGGACCCCCGGCCGTCTCGCCAACGACCTCCACGACGACAACGATCGCCTCGGTTCAAGCCGCGTCTTCGAGTTGGCCCCGCATTTGGCTGGCAAACCCATCATGGAAGGTGGACTCGTCAACTCCGCCATCGGTTCCATTTTCGCCTACTACATCCAAAGCGAAACCTCCGAAAATTGTGCCGGGGCCCCACCCATCGTCCGCCCCTCCTCCTTCAATATGCCACTTGCCACCCGCCATCTCGAACTTTTCAACGTCAAACACTTTATCGCCCGCTCGCCCGCCACACAACAAGCCCTCCACGCCGATCCACGCTGGAAATTCATCCAACGCGAGGAACAGTGGGAACTATTCGAACTGCTGAGTCACGACGGCTCCAACGTTTTCATCCCGAAATTCCTACCCGCCATTCTGGAAACCACCAATCCGAACCAGCGCGGAATGGACTGGATCTACGTCCCCGGCGCGCTCGATCAGCCATTCATTCTCACCGCGCCTTCCTCCGCCATCAAACTACCCGCAACCCTCCCCCGCCTCTCTGAAACCGAATTCCAATCCTTCCTAAACTCAGCCAGTTCCACCAACCTTGCCCTCGCCGCATGGCAGATCCCCATCCCTTCCGCAACTGGGGCCCCCGTCTTCTCCGAATCCGTCTCCGACGACTCGATCCGCTTCAAAACGACCGCCATTGGCCAGCCCCACATCGTCAAAGTCAGTTACTTCCCCAACTGGAAAGTGCATGGAGCCCCTGCCGTCTATCGCGTCACCCCGTCATTTCTTCTCGTCTTCCCCGATAAGGAACAAGTAGAACTCTTCTACGGATCAACCCCGAGTGACACCCTTGGCCACTGGCTGACCGGCTTCGGATGGCTGTTGATTGGATTAGTAATTTGGTGGAGCATACTCTGTCATAGCCGTGGTAATAAATTATGATGCAATTCTTCCTTAAGTTATTCGACGCCACCCTCGGCTGGTTCCTCTGCTGGACCATCGGCATTATTCGCCATATCCTCCGCCGCGACACCTCCCTTCCTCCTTCCCTCACCTCCCCGCCTCCCGCCCGCCTCCTGCTAATCCGTCCCGGCGGCATGGGCGACATGATTCTCCTGCTCCCAACTTTGAACGCCCTCCGCCGTCGTTTTCCCAATATCAAGCTCGACCTCGTCTGCGAAAAGCGCAATAGCGACATCCTCAAGCTCGCTAACGCCCCGGACCATATTCTCCTATACGATTCCCACCCCTTCCAACTCCTTGCCCATCTCTGCCGCCACCGTTACGACGCCGTCATCGACACCGAGCAATTCCACTACTTCTCATCCCTCATGGCCATCCTCGCGCGTTCCCCCGTTCGCGTTGGATTCAAGATCAGCCCCGGCCGAAACCTCCTCTATACCCATCTGGTGAACTACGACATGGAAGGTTACGAGGCTGATCAATTCATTTCGCTTCTCCGTCCCTTCGGCATCTCCGATTCCGCAGTGGTGGAGGGAACCCTCCGCTCCGGACCATCCCTGCCGGATGTCATTGATCAATTACTCAGCTCAACAAAAGGTGCCAGGCTCGTCACAGTTCAAGCGGGTAGCACCAGCCGCTACAAGCAATGGTCGACCCGGAACTTCGCCGAAGTCCTGCACCGCCTCGGCGAAGATCAGCGACTGGTCTTTGCTATTGTGGGGAACAAATCGGATCGACGCCACTCAAAGGCGTTGGCGAAACGAGCTGGTCTTGGCTCGCGCGTCATGATGGTCGCCGGGCATCTCTCCATGGCTCAAACCGCTTCCGTCCTCGCCCGCTCGTCCCTGCATATTGGCGGTGACTCCGGATTAATGCACGCGGCCGTAGCCTTGGTGGTTCCAACCGTCACACTGTTCGGTCCCAGCGACAGTCGCAAGTGGGGAGCCCGCTCAAAACTGCATGCCATTGTAAAACGGGAGCCACCTTGCGCCCCCTGTTTTATTTTCGGCTATCACAAGCTCTGCCACACCATCGCCTGCATGTCCACCATCACCACAGACGACGTAGCCACCGCCTGCCACAAGAGTTTAGGTTAAACTCCCACTATCCCCTTGCATTCAGGATAACCCGAGCAACCCCAAAACTGCTTGCCGCTCCTGTTCCCCTTCTGCGCCGTCCGCAATGCCATAGGTTTCCCACACTTCGGGCAATCGGGTGCCTTCCCCTTCGCTTGCTCTCCTTTTACTGTCCGATCAGTCTGATCCGACGGATCCGTCCGACCTCTTTTATCCTCCGCCCTCTTAGCTAGCCTTTTCACCGCCAACTGTTCGCTATAACCGCCCTCATCAACAAACTGCGCTTCCAGCCCCTCAATTTGCTTGTCGAGCAGGTAGGTTGCTTGGTTGATAAGGCAAATCAAGGCATTCGCGCGAACAGCGGGGTCCCCATTATCAAGCCACTGCGCATAGAGCGCATACCGTTCCGAAACCGTTTCATTCTTCCGATCAGTCCGATTCGACGGGTCCGTCCGACTTGTCCCGTCCTGGCGGTAATCTCTTCCAATCTGTCTCACCGCCAACGCTTCAGGAGCATCCACTGCCCACATTTTCAAGCAACGATGCCGCAGGAAATCCTCGTAGTCCAACAGCAGTTCTTCTAGGCTCGCCCGAGCAACATTCACCAACCGGAGTTCAGTTTGCGAAGACGTGGCCGCCGCTCGACTACCCTCGGCAATATTCTGCCGCCCGCTCCGCGCCGCCTGTACCATCTGATCGCTCATTCGTGACCGAGGCTCAAAATATCGCTCACAAAACCAATAGGTGGCATCGTAGATGATGGTTGCCGTCTGAAAACTGCGAAGATCACGATAACCGCCGCTAGGCCTAAGCTTTCCCATGATTTACCTCTTGTTGTTTAATTGAAGGCTATTTAACTACACCAACAACTAAACTCAACAAAAGAAAACCATCACATAAAAATCCGTCCGAGAAATGCACTCGCCCCCTTACCCATTCAATACCTGAACTTTAACTCGCGCTGGATATCATCAAGCTTGGATTCCACACCTCGATTGGGCGCCAACAATCTTTCAAGAACCAATTAATCAATTGTCTGCCGCCATTCAGATTCCTTCTCTATTTTCTCTATTTCTCCTTGTTGGCGTGCAAGCTCTAAGCGCACTTCATGATTTCTCAAAGCAACAAGAAGGCACTGAACAACAGGCTGCTTGACATCAAAATCCCTTATCGAGCGATAGGAGGAATCACGCGATAGCCATTTATCAGGATCAGCAAACCAGACACCCACGATTGATGAAGATATTTTACGATCTTGAACTCCTTTCATGAAGTCGACACGAATAGCCTCAGCCTGAACTTTGTCTATTTTGTTCTCATTGATATAAGCTTCCATTGTGCAGAGAACGCTACGTTGTAACTCATCAACGAGCCGCGCCTCTTCTTGCTGGCGCAACACCATTGCTTGTCGCGCCTCCTCCTCGACTTGCCGAGCTCTCATTTCGGAAAATGCTTGTTGCCTTCTTTTCTCTTCCTCAACTAGCCTCATCCTCTCAGCTTCGGCCTCTCTTGCTCTTTGTTCCTCTTGTTGTTTGGTCATTTGCCGTTCAATTGCCTTTTTATCCATCTGTTCTTGTGTCAACAATGAAGAGCGCACAACAGTGCTATTCTTTAAATCCACACTGCCGTTCTTGTAGAAATATGTTTCCTCAGAAGCAAAGGCTGATTTTCCAGTCGGCTCACCGAGGTTTTGCAGAACAGTTGCTCGCGTATCGCCAACTTTAATTTCAACGCCTAAAGCAACAGGGCTTGCCTGAAATATCAGAAGCTCAATACACAGCGAAACAAGAGAGGCCTCAGGATTTTCATTACTTCGTCCTCCAAAAATCACCTATAATATCAGTCCGATCCGACCAATCCGACCAATCCGTCAGAGAAATCCCCCCCCCCTAAAACACCGTCGTCAGCAACCCCACATTCTCCCGAATATCCCGCTGCAAAAGCGAATCCAATGCCGCCACCACCGGCCCCGGCCTGCCATCCCCAATCGGCCTGCCATCAAGCATCACCGCTGACGCAATGTTAATGGTCGTGCCCGCCACCAACACCTCCGCCGCCGCCAGCATGTCCGCATGGGTAATATCCGCAAAGGCCACCGCCTT
>CAZDUS010000029.1:0-24932 GCA_964508705.1 uncultured Verrucomicrobiota bacterium | reverse complement strand
TGCGAAGACTGCCCGCGCCCGTGTCGTTCGTGGTCGTCACATGGAGGACGACACCACCACGTCCACCAAATGCGTTAGCGCCGTAGCCTTCTGCGCCGGGAAACGACGGTATAGCACCCGCACTCATGACTCCTGCCAACACTGCCACCAACGCAATCCTCGGAACCATTGTACAAACGTATCGTTTACCCATGGCGCACTCTCCTATGATTGGATTCAGCTAAGCTTGCTATGGAAAAACTACGTGAATTCAACACCGCAGCGAATCAAAAAAGATGTGCAGCTTTGTCTTTTTTATGTGCAGTTTTTACATCTGATGCATATCGCGCGGCAAAGCCTTCAGACATCCGTTAGCGGCTCCAAGTCCCCCGTCAACTCTCGATAGTCGCCGGGCTGTCCGTCCTGACTTTTCCGCGCACAGAATCCCTCACCGTCTTCCGGGACCCGCCTTGGACTTCTTCCCAGCTTGCGACGGATTCAGGCGGTCCTCATGCGGGACATGACCCCAAAACTTCCGGTAGGCTCGGCAAAACGCCGAAACATTCTCGTACCCCACTCGCGAAGCAACTTCCTTGACCGTATTCCCTGACATTGCCAACAGTTCATGAGCGATATTCATCCGGCTTTTTCGCATATAGGCCCCAATATCCTCTTTCATGGCAGCCCGGAATAGGCGACTCAAACTCCGCATGGTGATGCCCAGATCATCAGCAATTCCTCTCACGCCAATATCTTTGCATGAACTGCTGGCCACTTTATGAAGGAGAACGGGCAACGATATCCCGCCGCCGCCTTGGGACTGGGTCGGCGACGAACCCAGCCGCCTGACCCACTCGCCACCTTCCGCCCGATCCAACAATGTGCCCCTCAGCGTGACACTCAGCCGCCCCTCGAGCGAGCACTCCCCATGGCTAAACACCATTGCCTTGTCGCTGATCAAGTTGCCAGCATACTTGTACAAAGGGTACTGTCGGCGTACTTGTGGATTGTCCCAACACCCCTTCCACGCCAAAAACGGAAAAGCCTCCGAATGCAAGGCGCGACACACACGAGGCGTATACAGACTCCGTAAGAAATGAAGTCCCTCGCCCGGGTCGATGGAGTTCCACGGCATGCACCAAGCACGCCCCTTCAGAGGTATAGAGCACCCGATGGAAGCATTTGCAGACGGTCCGCGTGGAAACGGAAGCAAAACCAGACGACTGATTTCTTCCTCTGTCAACTCCTTGAACGCACTCAGCCACGCGAATCCGGAAGCAGCTCGCAGCCGTTCATTCCTGGCAAGTTGTGGATCACCCCCTGCAATAAAAACATCCCTGGGGAGTAACTTGTAACGGTATACCATCTTTTGCAGCCACTCATAGCATTCCAGCAGTCGCTCAGGATGATTGATCAGACCAGCCATGCCATTCTTCAGGTCAACGCCGTTCGACCCGAGAAGCGAAAGCAGGAAACCTGCCCTGAATGAGGTGCTTAAACCCGGCAATCCGAAGGCGTGGCAGCCTAATCGTGCAGCCTGCACTGCAAAAGTCCCGGCCTCGTCCCAAGTACCAGGCACCGCCCCCCCAATACGCCCCAAAATATCCCGGTTCACAAAATAAACAAAAGGGGTAATGTCGTCCGGTATGGCATAAAGCTTACCGTTCATCCGCGAGAGTTCCAATGCCGGCGCCGCAAACTCCGCCAGATAGTCTCTCGAAAAAAAGCCGTCGAGAGGACGGATCCACCCTTCGCGTACCAGTGCCGGAATATCCCCGTATTTCACTGGAACAAGGGAAAGCCGTGTGTGCGGATCTTGCATTTCCATCCGGATTGCGTCCCCAGAATCCTCAATGGTCGAAAACCTTTCCCACTGCATTCGCGGAAAAATCGTCCTATAGAGCGGGGGATCCTCGCACCAGCCTATCGGCCTGTCCTTCGACGCCCCAGCCCTTTTTTTCAAAATCATCCCATCCCGCAATCGCTTGTCGATACGGGTTGGTCCCCGGGAATGGTTGTTCTGCTTTCCTTGCATCACGACGTCTCCCTTCACGCGTGAAACAACATAACCAAAGAACACTATGCAAATTCAAAGTATATGCCAAACGCTTACAACTTAAATGCCATAATCTCAATACGACATGATTCGCACAATATCATTCTTGCAAGTCGAGCCGCACAAGAAATGTCATCCGCACACGTCACCCGTGTTAAATCATGACACCTCAACGCGAACTTTGGCACACACACTTCTCTTGAATTGCCAGGACCGCCGCATATCGTTTATCATGTCTTCCTTTATCAAGGATTCATAATGCCAACGAGCGATACGAACTGTGCCATACTCTGCTCCTGTTCACAGCGGGGGCTTATACCGTCGGACTCCGTCAACACCACGCGCGACAAACTGACGTCCCAGGGCTGGCAAGTTATAGTCATTCCCGACCTTTGCGAAATGGCAATAAAAGATTCAGACACACTCCGCGACTTGGCGAGTGCCCCGAACTTCCTCGTCACCGCATGCCGCTCGCGTGCCGCCCGCTGGCTACTCCATCAGGCGGGCATATCCCGTCCCGTTTCTCAAATCCAGTTCCAGGATATCCGCCCGCAACCCTCTTCACCGTTGACCTCTGCTAACCCCAGCTCTGTAAATGATTCCTCGCCGTCCTGGCCTGCATGGTTCCCTGTGATTGACTACGACCGTTGCACCGGTTGCCGACAATGTGTCAGCTTCTGCGCTTTTGGCGTCTACTCTATCTCCGGTAAGACGGTGAATGTCACAGCCCCATCCAATTGCAAGGATAACTGTCCGGCCTGCGCCCGGATCTGCCCCGCCCTGGCCATCATGTTCCCCAAGGTGACGGATACCCCGATCAACGGCGATGAAGTTACAGATTCACATCTCGCCGCCATGAGGGCATCAATTGCTACTGCAAAACGCGATGGAGCAAACGGGGACATGCACTCCATTCTTGCCGCTCGTCGGGCTCGACAGCCAGCATCGCATCAGGACGGAAAGGCGTCGTCACCCGCATGAACGTCACTCCAGCAGCATTATCTGTCGCCGCCCCCGTCAGAGCCGTTGCTCAACCCTCCCTCCCCCTGAAAGTACCCCCACCCTCCGATTGGCAGTCGATTGATTCCATTATCAGGGACTACCTAAAAACCAGTCCCCAGGTCCCCCCTCTTCCCCTGTCAGATCTCCGCAAGCATGTGGACCATATTCTCCAGAAAGGTTCACTGAATCCCGAGTATCGGGATTTCATGGTTGTCCAATTTAACAACGCCATTTGGGAACCCGTGGTCGCATCCATACCCTATAATCGTCGAGTCCTGATGCTTCCGCCCTGCCTACGTTCCAGCACGGATTGCCCCGCCACATTCGACGCCTACGGCCTTCTGTGCGCCAACTGCGGCCGCTGTTGCATCAGCGCTATTAGCAGGGAAGCTGAATCACTCGGCTACGCCGTGCTGGTCGTGGAAAGCACCAGACTTGTTCAGCCCTTCCTGGATAAAGGCGACGCCGACGCCGTCATCGGGATAGGTTGCATGGCCTCGCTGGAAAGCTCCTTCGAACATATTGCAACAGGAGCTATCCCGGGGCTGGCGATCCCACTCCTGCGCGACGGGTGCAAGGATACGTACGTGCTGGATGATCACGTTCAATCTCTTATCCGATTACATAACCCAGCCCTCTCGATGACTTATCCGGATTATCAGGCCCTTCGCCAAAAGGTTGATTCCTGGTTTGATCCTGCCGCGCTAAAAAGCCTATGCGACAACCCTGCCGCCGACACCGAGCAAATTAGTCTCGACTGGCTCGCAAAGTCAGGCAAACGCTGGCGTCCTTTCCTGACTGCCGCGACATACTCCGCGTTAACCGATTGTCCCGCCTCAGCGCTTCCAAAATCACTGCAACACATTGCCGTCGCCGTTGAATGCCTCCACAAAGCCTCCCTGATCTTCGATGACATTCAGGACAATGACGCACTTCGCTATGGAGAACGGACGATCCACGAAGTTCATGGCGTCCCCCTGGCCATGACGGCAGGATTATACCTGTTGGGACTTGGCTATCGCTTGATTGCCAACAGTGGAGCCGCACCTGCCATCATCGCCGATATGGTGGCCTTGACTAGTCAGGCTCATTTGCGGCTTTGTTCTGGTCAGGGCGCCGAACTCTGGGCCACCCGCCACCCCCGCATTCTCTCCTCTATCGAAGTGCTCGATATATTCCGCAAGAAAACAGCACCAGCATTTGATGTCGGACTAAGACTCGGAGCCATCCTCGCTAATATGCCATCTGTAGACCCGATATTGCTCGCGTTTGGGAATGCGATGGGAACGGCCTACCAGATTCGTGACGATCTTGATGATAATGGCGCGGAATCGCCGGATAACGACATTGCCGCTGGCCGCCCATCTATCCTTGTTGCATTTGCTGCTGAACATGCCCCCGTTGCACTGAAAACAAAAATGATTGCTGCCGCCGAACATAATACCCCCGATCGAAGCGCTATCTTCCGCGAAGCTATCTCAATTACAGGAAGTGAAGACAGGGCACGCCGGGTATTGGACTCCTATAAATCTGCGGCCCTTGAAGCCTTGCGGCCGCTACAAAACCGCAATCTGAAGATACTGCTCCATCGTTTTATCGCCCAAGCCCTATAACGCGTATAACCACAATTCCCATGGCAGACAGTACATTCTTTGCTAAAATAGGTCTCAAAATCTCTCAGCTTTTTTCAGGAAGAGACATCATGAACTACTCATCGATTACCTTTCTATGCGTCTTGTTGCTGACTTCCGGATGTGGCAGCGAAACGGCCACGCCGTCTCCGAATCCAACCAACACTCCAACGCCACAGGCTAAAAGCACACTGCAAACAATGGTCGGCGGGTTCACAGGCCAGACTGCTGTCGAAAAAGGCAAAGAGACGAAAGCCCAATTGAAAATTATTGAAACGAAAAGAAACGCGGACATGAATGAAGTCATGCCATAATCGGCATGAGTAGTGCTTAAGAATTTCAACCCAGAGCGACTTATGATTAAGAAAACAATTATCGGGCTTGCAGTCTTCATGATGCTTATGGTGGCCACACCAAAGCGGTCTAAAGCCGAGGATGCCTTTTCCTCAAAGTTGCTCTATTACCTCGAAGATAACGACCGCATCAAAGTCGTCGCGCCTACAGCCATGCTTCAGAGCGAAAGCTCTGACGGCTGGATCATCAAGGTGGATGGCATATACAACTCCATTTCAGGGGCGACACCCACGGGGGCGCCTATGCCTTCATCTGTCCCGCGTGCCGCAAGCAAGTCGTCACCGCCTCCTTCCACGTCCGGCAGTGACGACATCGATAACGATGATGACGGGGAAGAGGAAGATGATGATGAGAATGAATCGGATGACAACGCTTTCATAAAGAGGAAACATTCATTGCCGGCATCAAAATATTCTGTAATGAGCGCCGCAACGCCACCTCCAACTCCACCTCCAACGACTCCATCAGGAGGCGGCTCATCAACACCATCTTCGGGCGGCGGATCTTCTTCCGGCGGCACTGGCACTAGCGCATCAACAGGCAAGTCATCAGAAGTCCCAACGGCAGAGTTCAGCGATGAGAGAATCGGCATGAGTTTTGGCTTATCC
Source organism: uncultured Verrucomicrobiota bacterium (assembly GCA_964508705.1). Taxonomy (GTDB): domain Bacteria; phylum Verrucomicrobiota; class Kiritimatiellia; order CAIKKV01; family CAITUY01; genus CAZDUS01. The sequence goes on along the minus strand of CAZDUS010000029.1, from coordinate 19,302 downwards.
AAGAAAGTAGGCCGTCACACGCCCGGAGGAACGTTATCCTATAGCACTGAAACCGATTATAAATCGCTGGGAGTCAGCCTCCAGGACGTGGTGGATTTCAACAAGAAAAACACTTCATTCCTATACGGCGGCGCATACACCTTTGATGTCATTTCCCCGGTAAATGGAGTCCCTGAAGACAACAAGCGAACGGTTGATGGCATTGCTGGAATCACACAAGTGCTATCGCCGTCCACACTGCTAACGTTGAATTTATCCCTTGGCCAGGTGAACGGTTACCTGTCCGACCCCTATAAAGTCGTGGAACTCAATGGATCACTTGTTCCCGAAAATCGCCCTGACTCCAAGAACAAGCAAATTGCCTATGTGGCGTTAAACCAGTTTTTTAATCCATTACAAGGTAGCGCGGAATTGAGCTTCAGGCATTACCAGGACAGCTTTGATATCACCGCCGAAACAATCACCATGGCCTGGTATCAGAAAATCAGCCGCTTTTTCATCCTCTCGCCGATGATTCGATACTACGACCAAACCGAGGCGGATTTCTACGCTGTGCGCTTTTCAGGTAGCCCTGAATTCTATAGCTCCGACTATCGAGTGTCCGCCTTCCAGGCACTGGGATACGGCCTTAAACTTATCTGGTCGCCCAGTTCGAGGATTTCATGGGACATCGGCTTTGAACAATACGACCAGGAAGGAACCGATGGCATAACCCCTCAGGCAATCTATCCTTCAGCGACAGCTATTACTGCAGGAGTGCGCGTTGCGCTATGACAGCCCAATGAGTAGACGAGACTACAGCACATTCACATTCGAGGCGCTTGGAACCCAGTGCCGGATCCAATGGGAGCCACCTTCCCATTCCGAAGCGGATGCATTCGAACGCCAGGTCACAGAATGGGTTCAGGATTTCGAGCAGTCCTTCTCACGGTTCGTCCCGGGAAGTCTCATCAGAAGGATCAATGACGCCGCAGGATCAGACTGGGTTGATCTCACCCCGGAAGCGGAAAGCTTGTTTGGTCTTTGCGACTGGTTTTTCTGGGCAACCAAGGGCGTTTTCGATCCTGCCGTTCTACCCCTTGTGAAATTATGGGATTACCACGAACCCCACCGCGGAACACCTAGTGATTCCGAAATCGCTACAGCCCTTTCCTTATGCGGATGGCAGCATGTTGATCGTGAGAAAGGACGAATACGGCTTCCTCGAGCCGGGATGGGCATTGACGTTGGCGGGATAGGCAAGGAGTACGCCGTCGACCGAGTGTTTGAGATGGGCAGAAAGCGCGGTATCCGGAACATAATGGTGGACTTTGGACATGATTTACGAGTCTATGGCGAGCCTCCTGAAGGTGGACCTTGGCGCGTGGGGCTCGAAGACCCCTTGGACCCCGGCCACTGCTGGGGTGGCGTTTCCGTTCGTGATCGGGCAGTGGCAACTTCCGGCGATTATCTCCGTTACTTTACGGACAACGGCGAACGATATGGTCATATTCTCGATCCACGCACAGGACGGCCCGTCAATAATGGCACAACATCGGTGAGCGTAGTGGGTGCCACTTGCACTGAGGCCGGCATCCTTTCGACTTCTGCCTTTATACTGGGATCTGAATCAGGATTGGACCTGCTGAATACGACGTACACGGCAGAAGGATGCATTAGCGAGAAAGGTCGTCAATATTACTCAATGAGGTTTCATGAATACATCATCACATAACTCCCCCCACATCATTGTCGGCCTGCTCGCGATCATTCTACTGGCAGGAACTGCAAGCGTTTCTGCTGAATGGAAGACAGGTAAACCATTGCCGGATCTGAAATCTTACATGATAGAGGGAAGTCTCCCTGACAACCTTGCGGGGAAAGTGCTCCTTGTGGATTTCTGGGCCTCGTGGTGTTCGCCATGCAAGGCGTCTTTTCCTGTCTTGAATCAGCTTCATCAAAAGTATTCCTCATCGGGCCTAGTGATCATTGCCATCAATGAAGACGACAAAGCAGAAGCCATGAAAGCGTACTTGGCCGAAAATATCGTAAGCTTCACTGTTATTCGCGATGTCGGACATAAGCTGGTTGCCGCCGCAGCTGTAGAGACCATGCCAATGTCTTTCCTTGTGGACCGCTCAGGCAAGATACGGTTTATTCACACCGGGTTTCATGGCGAAAAGACCAAAGAGCAATACACGCGCGAAATCGAATTATTACTCAAGGAGGAAGCACCCAAATGAAGCGACATAAACCCTCCGCGTTTCATTGTGCCATCATGCCGCTTTGGGCCCTCATGATTGCGCTGCTTGGCTCCGGGTGTGTGGCCGTTCAACCCTGGGAACGGGGCACACTTTCGGATTATACGATGCGCCCCGACAGGGATCCGCTTCATGACTCACTACGTGATCATGTATACTTCACTCGTGAGGCCGCTGCGGGTGGACGCGGAGTTGGCGGCGGCGGATGCGGCTGTAACTAAAACCACTCCGGGTGTCACCATGACTGGTTTGGAGTACGGCGGCTTGACGCCGTTTTCCAGAGTGCGGCTTGACGCGCCCTGTCCAGATGAGTGGCCCGTCATGCCGGGGCACACAAAGCGACGTCAAGCCGTCGCACTCCACATTTGATCCAATATTGCCAGAAAACTGTGAATTTATATGCGTTTACCCTGGGTTCCTGCCCGTCAATAGTTGCCGCATCATATTCCTTCTGTTATTTTGCGCGCAGGCATCATTGAACCGAAAGCGAGAAAACACGACATGGCAAGATTCGCAGTATCCTGTGGCGGCACCGGCGGCCATATATTCCCCGGAGTTGCCACAGCACAAGTATTACGACGACGGGGACACGAGGTCGCTTTGCTGATGGCCGGGCGCTCGATTGAGTCAGCCACTCGTTTCGCCTGGGATGGCAGGATTGTCAATACCGGCGCTGCCAAATTGTCCTTAACCCCTTTACGGATCATACCGTCGTTAATCAATCTGCTCGGAGTTTATCAGCGCTGTCGCCATGAATTCATCAGGCATCGGCCCGCCGCCTTGCTTTCCATGGGGAGCTACTCATCAGCAGGTCCAATTCTGGCGGCCCGAAGACTTAAAATCCCCATTGTTCTCCATGAGGCCAACGTGATTCCCGGCAAGGCGACAGTCACCTTCAGCCACTATGCCGCTGTTATTGCCACAACATTCCCGGAAACCAGCGACTATCTCAATTCCGTTAAAACGGTTCTCACGGGACTTCCGCTGCGAAAAGACCTTGAACGCGCCGCCGCCGAACCGCCAGTAGCCCATAAAATCCCAACCTTGCTGATCATGGGCGGCAGTCAGGGTGCTCAGCACATCAATCAAATCATGCCGGAAGTTCTAGCCACTTTAAGGTCTTCCGGATTGTCTGTTCCCGTTATCCATCTATCCGGACGGCATGATCGTGACTCCGTGGCAAAATCATATACAGATGCCGGTATAACCGCTGAGGTTCACGGGTTTCAACAGGACATGGCCAATGTCTATCGACGGGCTGGTTTCGCCATTTCTCGCTCGGGCGCAAACTCCTGTCTCGAACTGGCGCTATTCGGCATCCCATCACTCTTGATCCCCTACCCTCATTCGGCACGGGACCATCAGGTGGCGAATGCCAAAGCCATGGAATCTACCCATGCGGCTGACATGATCGAGCAAAAGGATATAGATGTTGGAGTGTTAACTGATTACCTCAAGAAGCGACTGACCAATTCCGATACGCTATCCGCCATGCGTCTTGCCGCCCGTAACCGCGCCATTTTTGGTGCCGACGAAAGGTTGGCGGATTTGGTTGAAGAAGAAGCGCGTCCACGGTAATTTCTCCGCCATGCAAATCGAAACCGGAACCGTCATCACTCATGAATCCGCAGGCGGACATTATAGCGTGCTCGCCTTGAATTTACCCGCTGTGGCATCTACTGCCATGCCCGGACAGTTTGTTCATCTACGGATCGCCGCATTGCATGATGCCGTGCTCCGTCGCCCATTCAGCATATACAGGGTGGATGGTCAGACCCTTTCCTTGCTCTACAAGAACGTCGGACGCGGGACCGAGGCCATGCAAAACCTCGTGCCCGGTGACAAACTTAGCGTGATCGGACCGCTGGGAAACGGATTCCCAGTGGAACTCACGGGAAGCGCTTTGCCTGTCCTCGTTGCAGGCGGTTATGGTGTGGCCCCGCTCTATTTCCTTGCCACCCGTCTTGCACGGCGCGGCGTTATTTTCATCGGCGGGGCCACTGCCAAGGACATCCTGTTGGCCGCAGAATTCAAAGCCATCGGCTGGAATGTATGCATTGCAACAGAAGATGGCTCGTTGGGCACCCGCGGACGAGTCACCGTGCCGCTTGATGCGTGGCTTAAGAATATTGAATCGGACGCACAGCCGGAGTTTTTCGCCTGTGGACCCAATGGCATGCTGAAGGCTTTAGGTGACCGGGCCAGTAAATCAGAGTGGAAAGCTTGGCTATCCTTGGATCGACACATGGGGTGCGGCGTGGGTGCGTGCCTCGCCTGCGTCCAGAGGATAACTCACAACGGCGAGGAAGTGCTCGTGCGCGTCTGCAAGGAAGGCCCCATCTTCGAATCACGCACCGTTGTTTGGGAGGAGCAACCATGACACCAGACCTGAATACCACCCTTGCGGGCATTCATATGAAGAATCCGGTCATGGTCGCGTCAGGCACGTTTGGCTATGGACCGGAGTACTCGGACCTCCTGGATCTGAACAAGCTTGGAGCCATTGTTGTCAAGGGTATCAGCCTCAAACCATGGAACGGCAACAAGACACCTCGTCTCGTGGAAGTTCCCGGCGGCCTCATCAATGCAATCGGACTGCAAAATCCCGGCGTAGATGGGTTCATCGAGAAATACATGCCTTTTCTGCAGCGGCACAACCTCGCTGTTATTGTCAATATCTGGGGCAAGACCGTGGACGAGTATGCCGAAGTGGCCGCCCGCTTTGATGGGGTGCCCGGCGTACACGCCTTGGAGATCAATATTTCCTGCCCAAACATCAAGGCTGGCGGAAGCGCGTTTGGCACAAACTTGGACTCAACGGCTAAAGTCATTTCCGAAGTACGCAAAAAGACACGACTGCCCATCATCCCGAAACTGGCACCCAATGTTTCTGATATCGGCGCTTTTGCCAGAGTCTGTGTGGAAAATGGCGCTGACGCCTTGGCGCTCATCAACTCATTTCCTGCCATGGCAATTGATATCGAAACTAGGCGTCCAATTTTAGCCAACGTCTCCGGAGGATTGAGTGGCCCCGCCATTCATCCTATTGCCGTCAAGCTGGTGTACGAAGCGGCTAAGGCAGTCAAAGTCCCCCTGATCGCCATAGGCGGAATCACCTCCGCCAAGGAGGCCATTGAGTTCCTCATCGCCGGTGCTTCTGCCGTTGCTGTCGGAACCGCCAATTTTACTGAGCCGCTCACAGCCTTAAATGTCATCGAAGGACTAAACGACTATCTCAAGCGCCATAAATTGGCGTCCATAAGGGAATTAGTCGGGAGCATTCGCCTGTGAGACTACGGCGACTCCTATTCTGGTCCATCCTGTCTGCCTCCCTGCTGACAGGCGGTTGGTGGGTCTTACACACCCCTTACCGTCCCGATAGTGTCCTGACCGCAATTCCCGCCGAAGCAACCTTTGTAAGTATTCATGATAACCTCGCCGCAGGGCTCCCCGCCCTGATGGAAAACCATTTACTGAGAAGCACTCTGATCTCCGCCGGCGTCAAGGAGACAGACATCGATGACCTGACCTCTAACAAAAGCACTCGTGAATGGCTCACCCGACTTGCCGGTGACCGCACGGTCATCGCCTATGTGCCCTCTCTCGGGTATCAGCAAAAACCTGCATGGGTCTTTGCCTCCTGGATCGGAAATCAAAGCCAAAAGCTTCGCTGGAAGCTTTTCTGGTTTCGACCCAAAACTATTCGCCAGTCCGCCACGGAATACGGGCGAATCGTGTATAACGTAAAGCTCCGCCTGCCAACCCCGAGGCAGAGGCTTTCCGTTTCCCTCACGGAGGGGGTCCTAGTAGGTTGTGTTTCAGAAGATCCAACAGCAGCCCGATATCTGGTTCAAAACTTCGACCGTCAATATCGGCGACAGTCCATTATTTCCGATGGAACATTCTCAGCCGCCACGAAAATGATTCCGTCCAGTCCTCACTGGGGATGGATCAAGATGCGTCATGACCGCCCCTTGATTGCTTATACAGTCAACACTCAAAATAAATCAAAAGTTGAAGTATCAATGGCAACACAGGGAATGTTACCGCCAGCAGATAACCTCACCACTAACGAAACCATCACCCCCCTTCTTCAAACACTGGGAAATTCACCCGACGGCGCCATTTTTATACCCATTGCATGGATAAGGACCTTAATGCCAAATACGCAGACGATTCCCCTTTGGGCAGATTCGCTACAGCCACTATGGGAGACCAACAGAGCGCCTTCCCTTGCCTTTGTTGGCATCTTGGACAGGGCGCACAGTGGCCGCATCCGGGGCCCCCTGGGCGCTTCGTTAACCCCATTCATCAAGGGATTACGGGTTCCCACCCTGATTTTGGGTCTACAAATTGCCAACAAGGATGAAGCCTCTCAAAAAATCGGCAGAATCCTTGAACAACTCAATTCCCGGTACAATCTAGGACTAAATTCCAAGGCCATTCAAACGCCCGATGGCACCGTAAATTTGATCGAGGAAACCCGCAAAAATCTCTACCGTAAATTTGAGCCGGATGAACGCGTGGCATGGACATACAAGCAAGGATGGATGTTGATTGCCAGCAATGCCGGTATTCTCAAGCGCCTAATGGCCGTCTCCCCGCAAACCACCCCGGATTGTTCTTACGCTCCATGGACTACCGCAAACCAGCCAGTTGAGGCATCCTTGTGGATTGATGCTTCGGCAACAAGTCGATTGTTCAAGGACGCCATCTCCGTTGTCACTATCGCACTAATGGCAAGCAATTCAGAATCGACTAAGGAAACGAGACAGAAACTCGAGGTCGCCAGACAGTGGCTGGAAAAAACGCAAAACATCAGCGATATTTCCATCTTTTCGCGTTCTTCCAATAGCGTTGTCCGTCTTGATCTCTCGCTTGGAGCCACCGGGACGGAAAATTGATATCTCGCCCTGCAGCAGGCCGTGAGGCTGAACATTACAGCACTATGGTATTAAACGATTGCGGCTGAAGCATGAATACAAGCAAACGGTTGCCGTCGTTAATAACAAGACGTTTGATATCGTCATGAGGGTTCCCGATTACCAGAACGCGGCTATCGTCCTCATTCACAAAAGCGACCGCATCTTGCGCCCACTCCCCGTCCAATCCAAGTCGAACAGCATTGCGCAAAATACAGCAAGATAAATGGCGCATCACATAATAATCAGGATTCAGTGCAAATGTCCGAGCCATCTTGTTGATCGAAACCAACGCATTGGAGCCATTCCCGGACACTAGGCGACCATGCAAAACCGAAACCGCACCGGCACAGATTGCCCCACGCATCACTGCAAAAGTGGTATGGGCATCTCCCCACCGGTTAGCGCCGATTATTCCTTCACAATCCATTTGCATCAACCGCATATCGGGCCAAACTTTATGGATCTGCGAAATGGCATCAGCGCCAATATGTTGATAACTGACACCGGAGATATATTCCCTGGCCAACGGATCCGTCAATGCGGTTGACGCGTATCCCACATACTTGCCTGTGTCTAATATGCCCATCCATAATTCAACCCCAAGTCGACGGCGTTTAAAACAAGGACCGACGTGATTGCGAATGAAATCGCGCAAGTGTGCCCCTGTCCATCCGCAACTTACTGATCCGCTCTTTGAAGATGCCTGATTCTGAATATGTACCTGATGAACATGCAATCCTAACTTCCTGTATTCTTCGACAAATCGGGCAAGATAGAGAGCGTAAGAGTCCAGAATCTCCGGCTTCCACGCAATTTGTCCCCCATCACTGTTGGAAGGTATTTTCATCCAAGCAGGCGGACTCCAAGGCACAGCAATCACCTTGAGCTTGGGTATATAGCGGATGGCTGATCGAACGAACGGAACAACATGGTCCATATCACGCTGAATGCTAAAATCACGCATCCCAAGATCGTTTATGGTGTCATTATAGCTTGCGGGATATCTGCTATCGATTCCGACTGTGTAGCCCAAGTCTGAAGCCCCGATCGGCATCCGCATCAGATTTAAGCGCAAGCCCTCATCAGACTCAAACAATGATCTTAATACTCGATCGCGGTCTGACGCGCTTAATGCAGACAGCGCCTTCCATCCATTCTCATCGAGTCCAGCCCCGAACCCCTCCCATAGCTGATCCATCTTGCCATCGAACCAGAGGTCAGACTTGCTCTTGCGGGTCGTCACTTGACCCTTTTGGATATCCCATAGCCGACCTGGCGTTGAAGAAACCCATAGTCCACTGCGTCGTTCCATCAATATTCACGCTTTCCATCTTAAATGGACGGCCAAAGCGCCAATATGGCCGTTGGGCGCCGCTCCGCTGAAAGAAATACCCTGGCCTTCGCAACACGATCTGGCCCCCTGTCTGCCATATCGCACATTCTTGAAAAACTCAATCTGGCAGCCGCCAAGGTTACTGCTCCAACACCAAAACGCTCTAGGCTGTGATAAGAAACTTTCCGCGGCCCAAACCATTTGCTGTTTCAATTAAAATGCTCCAAATAACAACAATGTAAAACTAATCACAGGAGAGGTTTCACGAAAATCCTCAACAGCGGCTCTCACTTCACCAATCGCATCCTTAACGTCAGCGTAAAGCGCCTCATCCGTCGCCATCTTGCCTAACAGCCCCTCACCCCTCTCGATCTTTGCTGTAAGGTTTTTCAATGAAGCGGCTGTATCAGCAACATCCTGATAGACTTTGTCATCCTTGGACATAAGTTTCCCGAGGGTGCCCTCCCCTTGATTCAGACGATCAGTGATATCACGCAGATTCGCGGAAACCGCTTCCACATTTGTGTAAACGGAATCACTGGCGATCAGTTTCCCAAGTGTCCCCTCTCCCTTTGATACCTTGTCAGTGATTTCCTGCAATTTTGCTGTTATTGATCTCACATCCTTGCCAATAGCTTGAAAATCATTATATATCCCATCATCATTAACCAACTTGCCAATCGTGCCTTCCCCGCGGCTAATTTTTGCTGACACTTCCCTTAAGGCCGCTACAGTCATTTCAATGTTTGTTAAAACACCACCCTCATTTAGTGATTTTCGAATGTCATGTATCGTCTCAGCGGCCTCCATCATTAAATCAAACGGGGGAACCCCCTGAGGCATAACGTCAGACGGCAACAGCGGCGAATCGTCGCCACCCTCCTTGACCTCAAGGTACCGCCCTCCCAGAATCGACGTTGAAATAATGGTGATTTTGTAGTCCACACGCAACTTCACAGGGCTATCCAAGGTTGCCAGGACGCGAACCTTGCCGTCTGTTAAATTTAACGATTTGATTTTACCAACGGTCATCCCCCGCAACACCACGTTGTCATCTTTCCGGAGCCCCATGACATCAACAAATTCAACTTCAAGGGGATATTTCTTCTCAAACAGACTGGCTCGACCCAAAACGATTGTGAAATACCCAAGCGCGAGCAACACCATAAACATGAAGGTGCCAACGATCAGTTCTGTGGTCATTTCTCGATCAATACTCGATTGTTTCATGGCATATCCTTTTCCCAATCCCCTCGCCGGGTTATAAACTGTGATTCCAAAAATAGCTTTACCTCATCCTGCTCTGAACGCACAAAGTCAGCAGGCTCCGCCAATTCAACAATGCGCCCGCCAGACAGCATGGCGATTCGCGTTCCTATGGACAGCGCACTATGCAAGTCATGGGTCACCACAATGCTGGTAACCCCAAGTTCCTTCCTCATACTATCAATAAGATGATCTATAGTCCTCGACGAAACGGGATCAAGCCCGGAGGTTGGCTCGTCATAAAGAATAATCTCAGGATCATGAATAATTGCCCTGGCAAGCCCTACCCGTTTCCTCATGCCTCCTGATATTTCCGATGGATATTTATCCAAATCACCAGCCAGTCCCACAAGTTTAAGGTTCTTTTCCACCTTGGCCATAATCTCATCTTCCGGGTACTTGGTTTTTTCACGGAGCGGAAGCGCCACATTTTCGCCAACCGTCAGCCATTCCAATAGCGCCCCACCCTGAAATAACACACCGAATTTCTCCCTAAGTCGCTCCAAATCTTTGCCTGCGGCCTCGCTGATCACGGACTCACCGACATATACGCGTCCCTCATCCGGAGTTAACAACCGGACCATATGCTTAAGCGTGACACTTTTACCCGTACCCGATGGCCCAACGATCACCAGGGTTTCACCCTTTCTAACCTCCAATGTCACCCCGTCCAATACACGGCGATCGCCCAACATTTTAGTAACTTTTTCAAGCCGGATCATACGTAGAACATCCTTGTCACGAAGTAACCCACGACTAGGATCGATAGGAACGCAATAATCACCGTCCGTCGAGTGGCATTCCCGACTCCCACTGCCCCCTGGGTCGTCGCAAAACCCTGATGACATGCTGTGATCACAATAATAATTCCAAATAGAAAGGCTTTTAACATACCCACAAACAAGTCTTTGTTTTCAGCAAAACGGGTGGCGTTATCGATATATGCTGACCATGGAACTCCTAATTGCGTCATACCAACCAGTCCACCGCCCACAACACCCATGATGCAACTATAAAACGACAATAGAGGCGTCATAATGGCCATGGCAACCAACCGCGGCATTACAAGAAAACGCACCGGGTTGATCGACATCAACTCCAACGCTGCAATTTCCTCGGAAACGACCATTGTGCCCATCTGGGCGGCAATTGCTGATCCAACGCTTGCCGCAAGAATAAGTCCGGTCATGAAGGGGCCCATTTCACGGAGCATCGAAACCATCACTGCCGCCCCAATAAAAACCTCCTGACCAAATCGCCGCATTTCTATTCCCGTTTGCAACGCCAGAATCATTCCAGTGAAAGATGCCACCACGGTTATGACACCAAGGCTCTTGATGCCTCCAATCAGCATTTGATGGAGAATCTCTCTTCGCGATCGACGCATCAGCATGAAGCGGATGCACCAGACCGCCTCAAAAAACAACAACATGGCCCGCCCGGCGTCACGACAGACGGCCAATGACTCGCGCCCCAGTTTAGCTCTCCAATCCTTGGGCGGCGGGAAATAGCGCGGTTCACGGGTGATCATGGCGATATCCTCCACCGCAGAAAATATAGCAACCTAATCGTTTTCGCATCCGAATCCCTTCGATAACCCACAAGTCCCTTTAGCGCATCCCATTCTCGATAGCCATTGGTATTCTGATTGACCTGCCACGATACTAGCGGAAACAAAGAACGATAGACATCACCATCATAATCGGTCTTCCATCGGGCAAGCCCCCACAAAAGCTGACCATTGGTACCCATTGGACTTCGCTGCCGACTGTACAATGTCCACAAAGGCGTCAAATTCCGTTTTACCGGGGGTGTTCCAAGAAATGGCCACAAGTCTGGAATACGCACCAATGTATTGCTCCCCTGCCGATCATAAGCCACCACAGGCCATACGCTCACATAACGAGCCGTCAGATTGGTAACACCTCCGCTAAAGCTTCTCCGGGATTGCTGGTCATATATGGGAAAAACCCTGAAACGGTCACGCCTCCCTTTTTCGGTAATGGTGAATCCCTTCCAGGCAATCGGCCACAACCAAAACGTAAGGGTGTCTTTATCTGTCCCTCCACTTCCATAGAACGGCCAGATATACAGCCGATCCCGAGGGCCGCTACTCCATTGCACAATGGGCCACGGGCAGGCGCCCTCTGATCCATATTTTGTTTTTGAGTACCTGAAAAGCGGGGGCACAGCCATCCATGTTTGCTCATTCGGCCTTCTAGCATATCCGAATAACGGAAACACCATATACCCTTTACCCTCTTTGCCGGGACGCAAGTCGCGCATTTGACTCCAAATCGGCCACATCACGAATGATTTCTCGTAAATGTTAGTCTTCGTTGAATAGCCGTAAAACGGGAAAAAGCGCCCCACTTTCACACCGTCACCTGTCGTTCGCGAAATTAGCGGCCAAAGATAGTGATCAGTCTCAAGGTCATTTAGGCGACTGTGTGCATATAGAGGGAACAAGACAAATGACATCTCATCACGCCCCATGAAATTCTCAATCTTACCGCCTAAAGGGAAAACAGCTCCATAATCATCCCCTTCGCGATTTTTTCCGAAAAAGAGGAACGGCAGGCACCAGACATAATAGGCTGAAGTAGGATCGAACCGATTATCGTCGTGGCCATAAAAAACCAAAAAACGCCAATCCGATTTATCTTCCCATATCCTCGTTGATCCAACCGGCCAAAGATAATCCAAAGCCAACCGCCCCCGCCCATCCACTTCGCGCGAGAAAAATGGCCTTACCGCGTCGAATTGATACGATTTACCATCTATATGCTCCACGATAGGGCCAAGACCGCTCCATCCGGAATAGGACGTGTCTTCATCGCTCCACAATGAAAAGAAACAGCCAAAATCAAACGTCGGCGCCCCCTGCGAGGGTTGCACAAGCGTAATGACTACGAATACGGATAATATAAACAATCGACGAATCACAAAATCATCACCTCATGAAAAGCGCTCATAATCAGAACGGATCATGGCGTCTTTCTTGAATATTGTCGCCATTAGTGCCGCACGTATCCACATGCCGTTACGCATTTGACGCCAGTACACCGCGCGCGGATCATCATCAACTTCTACAGCGATCTCTTTGCGGCGCGGGAATGGATGCATGATTACCGCCTGCTCCTTCAACACAGCCAGATGTTGTCTGCCGAAGCAATATTTACTCGTATCAATCTTCCCCTTTTCTCCTTCGGCATCCCACTCATCTTGAATTCTTGTCATATAAATGGCATCGGCGCGTGAAATCGAACCCTCAAAGTCAGTTAATACCTCATAACGTACATTTGCCTGATCCAAAAGTGAAAGGATATCCTTTCCAATCTGAAGCTCCGGCGGAGCAACAAAAAGAATGGTCATGGCTTTGTAGTTAGCCAAAAGCCATGCCAAAGACCTCACGGTTCTGCCGCGCGCCAAGTCCCCAACAAACATAATTGTTTTATTATCAATGCCTCCCTGATGTTCGAAACTGCGTTGCAGTGTATAAATGTCCAGCAATGCTTGAGTAGGGTGTTGGTCTTTGCCTGAGCCTGCGTTGATAATTGGTACTGGCCGTTCGGTATTGGAGAGCAGCCACGCCGCGCGTTCAGCCAGGCCGCCAACGTGAGACCGCATGATAATGAAATCAAAGTATGAGCTGAACGTCCGGACCGAATCCTCCTGCGTTTCGCCCTTAAACTCGCTGGAAGTCGACGTGTCTCGAACTTCACCTATCTGAACCCCTAGAAGCTGGCACGCGGCGCAAAAAGAGAGGAAGGTCCTGCTACTCGGCTGGGAAAAGTAGAGCATCGCCCGCTGGTTCGCCATTAGCGATCTAAGAAAAGTCATTCCATCCTCGCGCTTCGAGATGCGCCGGATGCAGGTCGCCAAGCTTCCCAGATCTTCCAGGCTTTGCCGGTTAAACTGTTGCGCCAGCAGAACATGAAATATCTGCCCATCACGTTTCAACAATTCGGCTTTGCCGGTTACATCCCGGGAGGAAAAATCCTCCCACGAAATCCCAGAAAGGTCCCTGCTCATTCTATATTGCCTCCACCTGAAAGTGTTGCAACCATGACCGCCTTGATGGTGTGCAACCGGTTTTCAGCCTCGTCAAACACTCGTGAAAACGGAGCCTCGAATACCTCGTCTGTAACCTCCATAGGGCCTATGCTGCTTGTAACCTCAGTGTTGAAATCATGAAAAGCAGGCAGACAATGGAGGAATATCACCTTTCCAGCCTCGAGATTCCCCGTGCGACGCACCATCTCTAAATTGATTTGATAGGGACGCAAAAGGTCAAGGCGCTCGGCAAATTTAGCTTCCTCCCCCATGGAAACCCACACATCCGTATACAGCACATTGGCGCCTTCCACCGCACCCTGCGGATCATGACTAACCGTTACACTGCCGCCCCTTGTAGCCGCCATGGCGGACGCCTGCTTGCACAATGACTCCAACGGCGATAACTCCTTCGGTGTGCAATTCACGAAATGCATTCCCATCCTTGCGCATCCCATCATCAGCGAATGAGCCACATTATTCCGGCCATCCCCAACATAGACAAACTTCAATCCTTTCAATGAACCAAATGATTCCTGAATGGTGAGCATATCCGCCAACACCTGGGTTGGATGCCAGTCATCCGTCAAGGCGTTCCAAACGGGCACACCCGCATACTGGGCCAATTGCTCAACAGTGCTCTGCTTGTACCCGCGAAACGCGATCCCGTCGAAAAGCCGACCCAATACCCGGGCGGTGTCTGGAATCGACTCCTTGCGGCCAATGTGAATATCCTGCACATCAAGATACTCCGCATGCCCCCCCTCCTCGTTTGCGGCGGCCACAAACGCGCACCGGGTGCGCGTTGATGATTTTTCAAAAATCAACGCAACCGTCTTGTTGCGCAATGCCTCACCACGGACTCCCAATCGTTTCTTTTGCTTGAAGGAGCGCGCCAAATCCAAGAGATAAAAAAATTCATCGTCTGAAAAATCATCCAGTCGCAGCAAACTTCTACCCTTCAAAGTTACCGTCGATTTCATCATCTTGCCTTCCCTTCTGTCTCAGAGTCGGGTGTTCGCCACACCAGTTTGCGCTCGGGACCATAAACGTCCACCCTGGGTGTTTTATTGGTCGCCGTCCATCCAACCATTACCTCAGTTTGATTTGTCCCGTAAATATTCATACTCGGCGCCTCATCGACACTGGCCATTACAATTTGAGCGTCGCCATCATGAGTAAATATCCCAAGCGCAGGATAATCCTTTTTAAGCATCCCCAGCGCCAATCGCTGTGCTCCGCCTATATCAAAAAAGTTAATACTAGATCCCGACTTATCCGACGTTATCCCGGTCCGACATCTGCCATTTTCATCAAACACATTCATGGCGCCAGCTTCCCCTAACTGCCCGAAACCAATACGCTGTGTTTCGCGTTTATCATAAAAATACAAACTTCCCCACTCATCCCGGCTAAACAAAGCCGCGCGCTTACGACCCTGGGGATCACGCAAGACTATTCCCGGCCACCCCTCCATCATGCCTATTACCACGCGGGAATTTTCACCGGGATCATATATAGCCAGCGCAGGCTCCCCTTGACGGGTCATCCCTACGCCCATCCGTTGTTGTCCAGCCGCATCAAAGAAGATCAACCGAGGCCCTCCCTCTGCCACTCCAAGCCATCCCCGCATCTGACCGTCAGTATCCCTTATCACAATGTGTCCGGCATCAATTTGAGTAAAGGATCCAAGACCGGATTTGCCTCCCCCCGAAGCGCCCGAAACCAATACTCCGGCAACCATCATGCCCGCTATCAATAATGCGCCACGCAAAAACCATCGCTCGCGCTCAAGTCGCTCAACTCGCTTTTCGAGTGACTCCTGAATCTTCGTTCTAATTTCCATAACGCCATTCCTTTCCCGAACTTCTTAACGCTCCGCCGCCACACGCAACAGCCGAATACGGTCCTTGAAAAGACCTTCGTCTAACTGCTGACTAATGTCCAGCACCTTGGCCATGCAAATCGACGCCGATCCTTTATCATTCAACGCCACAAAACCATTGAGTGCCCGCTCATAGGCCAGGAAGGCATCTTCAAACCGTCTCTTGTGGCTGAAGTCGTCTCCTGCCTTCATCAACACAGCAGCCATCTCTCGATATGCACCACATTTTTTCAATTGATCAGCCTGGGAAATGTATACATCCCCTGCATTTCCATCAACAAGTCCCGCGCATACCAGCCTGGCCAACACACCTTCACGCCTTGACGCCAACACCGGACCCAATGCATCCGCATCAATACGCTGGGCCTTCTTATGGAACAATGTAGCTTCGGCGCTATCTCCCTGATCGAGCTTTATCTCTGCTAATAATATATCCGCATGCCCCAAGTCCGCAATCTCGGCCTTTTTCGAGGATATAACCCCGTTCACTAGGTTTTCTGCTTTCTTGAGATCACCACCGCGAAAAGCAGTCTCAGCCGCAGCAAGTTCCACTTTTATTAAGGCTGAACGGTCTGAGTCCAAAAGCCGAAAAGCCTCCCCAAGCAATTTCTCCGCATCAGCCAGTTCATTCAACTCAATATGGCACAATGCGGCATTATAAGCATTGCGTCCCGCCTCCAAGGGCTCATCTATCATTAAACCACGTTGATAGGCATCGTAATAACATTTAGCCGCCTTGGCGCTCCTCCCCTGTTCATAAGCAGACTTCCCTGCTTTGCTCAAGGCCTTCAGTTCTTCATCATGATGACGGACAGGCGGCGTCGAACAACCATTCATCCCGCCTAGAATTGCCAGCACGGCAACACATAAAACTTCACGGTTCATGGCTCCCTCGCTTTCGGCACAGGTACCAGCATTTGTGAGCCTTCATCCTCGTTGATGTACTTGCGCACCATCCAATGCTTCTGTAAGCCCTCGACCAGAATACGTGTTTCGCGTAATGCCGCTTCCGCTTCAAGAAGCACCCCTTGCACATTCGCCACCTGCCCCGTCACCACGCCCCCTGCCCCCTGGGCGATCGCAGGCAATTGCGCGGCCGTTGAATTAAGACTCACACTGACGGCTTCCATGTTCTTCATTACCGAC
Source organism: uncultured Verrucomicrobiota bacterium (assembly GCA_964508705.1). Lineage (GTDB taxonomy): Bacteria > Verrucomicrobiota > Kiritimatiellia > CAIKKV01 > CAITUY01 > CAZDUS01. The sequence continues at coordinate 2,451 of CAZDUS010000029.1, read as the reverse complement.
TCAAGTCTTTGAGCCACTTCTGGCAACTGGGCTGACGTCTTGCGGATGTCGCCAACAATACCCTCAATGTTCGCGGCCATTGCCGGATCACCGATGAACTTGCCAGCCGCCCCCTCCTTTCTCTCCAGTTGCGCGGTAATTCCACTGATGTGCGAAAGAATTGCCCGCACCTCGTCAAGCATTGGCACCGCCGCCGCTCTAAATTCATCCACCATCTTGCGGGCCGCCTGAATCAACTCAACGTCCTGAACACACTGAATATAGGCGCCTGATTCCATCAGCGGTTGCTGCGTATCTCCCAGGGTAATCTCAACATATGCGTCTCCAGCCACCTCGAACTTTTTCTTCACTTTTGCAACAGAATCCGTGTGAACAAATTTTCCAAACCGACCCTTGATAACAAACACTGTCTCCATTCCACCATCATCCGCAGGGACAATTTCACCAACTCGCCCTGCCATTGCGCCGAGAATCCTAACCTCAGCCCCCTCCTGCAAGCCAAAGGTTCCGCTCTTGGTGGTGAATTTTGCCTTTAATTCTATCTCCTTCTGAAACCACCCCTGCGCATGACCCGCCAGATAGATGCCTAAAATCAGCAAACCACCACAAAGCAAGACAAGCCCACCGGCAATCTCATTTGCGTATCTGAATTTATATGAGCGATTCATCAACATCTCCTCTTCACACTGACACCAGCTTTTCACCATCGAATTGATACCGCCTCACAGGCCCCAGTCCGGTGCAATTCCACACTCGATCTTCGTCTGTCAACCAAATCACGGCGGCGCCATTTCGACTGGCTTCGCAAACCAACTCCACCAACCGATTCATATCCGCGCGCGGAGCTTTATGCATAGGACGCTCAAGAATGATAAGGTCTGGCGTGCCTATAAACGCGCGTACCCACTCCAATTTCCTTAGCACCATGGAGTGAATACCGGACGACCTGGCTTCAGGAATCTCACCTAATCCACACTGCCTTGCCAAAAGCAAGGCCTCAGCCTGGATATCAGCCGTTCGTCGTCCGGAATGATGACTCTCGGCGAGACAAATATTCTCCATGACATTCAAATTGGCAATCCATCCGTAATGCTCAAATACTCGTCGAGTCCTGCCGCGCTGAACAGATTGTCGGCGCGCTCTCATGGCTTGCCAGTCTTCGCCCATAAAACTCACGCGCCCCGATATCGGCGTCACGAGCCCTTGAGCGGCGTCCGCTAGCGGCGTGTGCTCCCTGCCTTCCTCCACCTTTATCAGCAAGATGTCCCCTCGTCCCAAATCAAATGTAGCCTTTTCCACACCCGTCATGTTTGGCGACGAGGGAGGAATGGTTGCCTCCTTGAATGAAAGCACCTTTGCGCCGGTCTCATCTGGAATAACTTCATGCATAAGTTAAAACAGATACAATCACAGAGATAATCAACAATGCCAAAGTGGATCGAACAACAGTTCGCGTGACAGCTTGCGGTATATCAGTCGCCACGCCCTCCACCGATAACCCTTCTATTGAGGCTATCACCGCGCTCATGAGGCCGGGCAGCAGTGTCTTGGCCAGCAAGTTATAAAAATCGCCCGGCGTGACGCCCTGGAAAACACTGCGCGCAAAAATCCCCGGCGAATCCGGCCCTGTCCCAAGTAGCGCTCCGCAAAAGAAACCGGATGCAAAGGACACCAACACAAAAACCACCGTCAGGCAAAGCACACAAATAGCAGTGGCCACAGCCCTTGGAAGCACCAGATAAATCAAGGGATCGACACCTTGAGCATCCAGTACGGCCACCTCATGCCTAACGCGCATGCCTGCCAACTCAGCCGCCGTCGCAGTTGCACTCCTTCCAATGACAATGAAATTCACTAGAAGTGGCCCCACCTCACGAACAACCACAGTAACAAGCAAAGGTCCAAGAAGCTCAAGTTGACCCAACCGACCCATCCAAACCTGAGCCTGAACCACAATCGAAACACCAGACAGCAAAGCTACCAACACCACAAAGCCAAGAGCATCGGTACCAGTGAATACAATCTGACGGGCAAGAACACTCCGCGTGGTCCGTCTCCATGAATCAAGGCGTATCCCTTGGACCAACACTGCCCCTACGACAGCCATAAGATAGCGCACACGTCCATAAGCGCTAATGGCGGTGCCGCCTATTGAATTTAACAATGACATCAGGTAAACGTATCCATGCACGCCAAGCGCTTCAAGCCTATTATCCCGCCATTACAGAGCGCATCCAGGGTCTTTTGTTTTGACGCCAATAGAATAGTCGGACGCGACGAAGCGCGTCCCTCCATCTAACAAATCGCCCCTTTCTTTAATATTGGAGGGCCACGCTTCGTCGTGGCGGCATTAAATGAGCCAAAACAAAAGGCCCTGGGAGCGCATCTCGAAGTTTTGGCTCTAGATCATTAATGGGGGCATCTACCGGACCTAGGCTATAATGGGTTAAC
>CAZDUS010000028.1:0-26158 GCA_964508705.1 uncultured Verrucomicrobiota bacterium | reverse complement strand
ATCCCTCTCCCCAATTACGCTTGCATCATCACCACGCTTTTGCGACAAGTTCACCGTTTTCACTGCTGGAATTATTCAGCATGTATACAGGGCTATCATCTCCGCAAGACTCGTTTAAGGAATAATCATATGATTCACGAATTCTTACAGCAGTCAGTCGTCTGGGTCGTTGGCTTGGTTGGCGACTGGGGTTACACGGGTATCGTCATCATGATGTTTCTCGAGAGCTCCTGCTTCCCCTTCCCCAGCGAGGTGGTCATGATCCCCGCCGGTTACCTTTCCTCACCCGCCTACTTATCTTCCCCCTCCTATATTCCCGGTCACGAAATGAACTTCTGGCTCGCCATCGTGGCGGGCATCATCGGCAGTTGGCTCGGAGCCCTGTTTAACTATTATCTGGCTCTCTGGCTCGGCCGCCCACTCCTCCTGAAGTGGGGCAAGTATTTCTTCATCTCGGAAAAGAATTTCGACAAGGGCGAAGCCTTCTTCAAGAGCCACGGCGAAATCAGCACCTTTACCGCCCGCCTGATCCCCGTCGTCCGCCAGTATATCTCTCTCCCGGCCGGAATCGCCCGCATGAACATGTTCCGATTCCTGCTCTGGACCGGACTCGGCGCAGGCATCTGGGTCGCCATCCTCACCGCCATCGGCTATGTCGCTGGCCAGAACAGTAAATTGATCGAGGAATACTCCAAGAGCGCCACCCTCTGGGCTCTTGCAGGTGTCGCCGTCATCACCGCCGCCTACATCATCATCCACCGCCGCAGGAAATCCTCCACTTCAAAGCCATAACACCTACCCAATGGCCACAGCTTTCAATCAAGAAACCTGCCACAATCTGGACAAATCGCTTCACGTTGAATGGCTGGAAACCAACGGCCTCGGTGGCTACGCATCCGGCACCATCGCCGCATGCCACACCCGAAAATACCACGGCCTCCTAGTGGCAAGCCTCCCCAACCCTCCGGGCCGCTATCTCCTGCTCTCGAACTTCGAGGACTCCCTGCTCATCGGCGATCAGGAGTCCCCTCTCGCCTGCCACCAGTACCCCGGTGCCATCCACCCTGCCGGCCACCTGTACCTGACAGCTTTCTCACTGGATGACTGCCCAACCTTCACCTATCAGGTTGGAAAAACAGTCATCACCAAAGAAATCATCATGCCAAAGGGCGAGAACACCATACTCGTTCGTTACGAAATCCTTGAAGCCCCCCAACCTGTCACCCTGCGACTCCGCCCCCTCCTCGCCTACCGCGACCACCACGGTCTCAAGCGGCAGGATTCCTGCATCCAAGCCAACGCAACCATTTTTTCAAACGGCTTCGACATCCACCCTTACGACGGCATGCCTAACCTCCATGTCCGCGCCAGCCAAGTTTCTTCCTTCATGGCCCAACCGGATTGGTATCGGAATTTCAAATATTCCCGCGAAGCCGAGCGCGGCTACGACCATCACGAGGATCTATTCTGCCCCGGCTTCCTCGATATCGAGCTCCGGCAGGGCATCTCCGTCATTGTGTCCGCATCCTGCTCATCCTCCACCGCCTACACTGAAACCGCATGGAACAGCGAAATCGCCCTTCGCCGCCAGGCATACCAGAACCATCAGAACCTCTCGCTTGGGGGCCCCGCCGACCTCGCCGCCCCTCTATCCGGCCTGATCCGCGCCGGTCAACAATTCCTGATCTGGACCCCGGATAACCGACCCTCCATCATCGCCGGTTACCCCTGGTTCGACGACTGGGGCCGCGATACCCTCATCGCGCTCCCAGGACTGACCTTCTATTCCGGCAACCCCGACATGGGCGTCGCCATCCTGAAAGCCGTCGGCAATACGGAACGCGACGGCATCATCCCGAATTTCTTCTCATCCAACCCGGACCACCACGCCTACAACGCCGTGGATGCCTCGCTCTGGTATTTCCGCGCCATCCAACACATGCTGGCGACCACCCGCGATTACGACACCGTCCGCCAATACTTCTGGCCCGTCATGCTCCGCATCATCACCCGCTTCATGGCAGGCACCCGCAACGACATCTACATGAATTCCGACGGCCTCCTCCACGCAGGGAACCGCAATACCCAACTCACATGGATGGACGCAAAGTCGCGCGGCATCCCCGTCACCCCACGTCACGGTTACGCCGTGGATATCAACGCCCTCTGGTATAACGCCCTCCGCCTCACCAACGAATTGGCTATTCGCTTCGAAACCCAAATCCCTTGGCCCGCCAACCTCGCCAACCGTTGTTCCGACGCCTTCCGAAACCTATTCTGGCGGTCCGACGACAACGGCCTCGCCGACTCCTTTGCCGATGGACATCTCGACACCTCGATCCGCCCCAACCAAATCCTCGCCGTCTCCCTTCCCTACTCCCCGCTATCATCGACCCAGCAAGCTGTCGTGGTCGAAACCGTCCGCCGTGAACTCCTGACACCCTACGGACTTCGCACCCTCTCCCCTTATGACCCCGCCTACTGCGGCCGCTACGAAGGCGATCAGAACTCCCGCGACGCCGCCTACCACCAGGGCACCGTCTGGCCCTGGCTCATCGGCAATTTCGGCGAAGCCACCCTGCGCGTCGCCACCGATAAACCAGCCGCCGCCTCAAACCTACTCCAGATCCTTCGCCCCCTGATCGATTATTCCCTCAGCGGCAACGGCCTCTTCCAAGTGCCGGAAATATTCGATGGGGCCTCTCCCCAACGCCCCAACGGCTGCTTTGCTCAGGCCTGGAGCGTCGCCGAATTAATCCGCTTATTTGCTCTTTGCAGGGCAACTCGCCTCGTGTAGTATCGACTTCTCGGACAGTGGCACACGCTATTGTTGCCACTATGGGGTTCGCCAATGCGAATCCAAACGCGCAACAAAGCGCCATAATAAAGTCGGGCGCCATTGGAATCCGCCCAAAACAAGGAGACACAAAATGAAAATGCCTGACATCAAAAAGAAAGCGAAAGCACTAGGAGTCAATTCAGCGAAATTGAAGAAATCTGAATTGATCCTCTGCATTCAGAAAGCAGAAGGCAATGCCGCCTGCTTCGGCACCGGCACGCCCGCCTGCCCCTATCTGAACTGCTGCTGGCGCGAAGACTGCATCGACCTGAAGTAAGATTACTCCCATGCGTGTGCTTATGTTCGGCTGGGAGTTCCCGCCCCATGTTAGCGGGGGACTGGGAACCGCCTGCCATGATATGACAAAAGCGTTAACCCGGCACGGGGTCGGGGTAGTTTTCGTTGTTCCCCATGCCCCATCGCTCCGGCGTCGCTCTCATGTCACTGTCGTTTCCGCCGCCCACCTCACTCCCTCCCCCGCTCCCGGATCACCCCCTCCCTCCCTCGATATCCGCACCGTGGACTCAATCCTAACCCCGTACCTGACCGCCACGGAGTACCGCCAAATCCTCGACTCCACACTAGCTCACGCCGCCAACCCCGCCTGCCCGAAAAGCATCCTGCACACCTCGAACCTCTATGGACAAGACCTCATCGCAGAAGTCGCCCGCTACAGCTCCGCCTCCGACACCATCGGCCAGAACGAAACCTTTGATATCATCCACGCCCACGACTGGATGACCTTCCCCGCAGCCATCCGTGCCAAGGCAGCCAGCGGCAAACCCCTCGTCGTTCATATCCACGCGCTGGAATATGACCGGAGCGGCGAACTGGGCAACCCCGACATCATCGCCATCGAGAAGGCCGGTATGCTCGCCGCCGATCACGTCATCGCTGTCAGTCATTACACCCGGCAATTAATCATCGATCGCTACGATATTGCACCAGACAAAGTCTCCGTGGTCCACAACGCCGTCACCCGCCACCGCGCAACCAAGGTCTACCATATCGACCAAAAGCGCACCGGCAAGATCGTCCTGTTCCTCGGCCGCATCACCTTCCAAAAGGGCCCAGACTATTTCGTCGAGGCCGCCGCTCGTGTCCTTGAAAAACTACCCGACACCACCTTCGTCATGGCCGGAACCGGTGATATGCTCCCCCGCTTGATCGAACGCGTCGGCGAACTGCGTATCGGCAACCGATTCCATTTTACCGGATTCCTGCAAGGCCAGGACGTGGAACGCATGTATGCCATAAGTGACCTCTACGTCATGCCCAGCGTCTCCGAACCTTTCGGGATCTCTCCACTAGAATCCATGATCTGCGACACCCCCGTCATCGTCTCCCGTAACGCTGGCGTCGGAGAGGTCCTGAAACACGCAATGAAAGTCGATTTCTGGAACGTGGACGAAATAGCCAATAAGATTATCGCCGTCCTCAGCTATCCCGCACTATCCCGCGAAATGCTCCACCACGGAAAGAGCGACCTCAAAACCGTTCGATGGAGCATCGCCGCGGAACGCATCCTGACAGTTTATAAACAACTAACCCGCTAACGCCATGCCCTCCCTTTGTCTTTATTTTCAGGTCCACCAACCAATTCGACTGCGCCCTTACTCCTTCTTCGATATCGGCGATTCCCACCTCTACGCGGACGATGCGCAAAACCAAGCCATCCTCGACAAGGTCACCCGCAAGTGCTACCTCCCCGCCAATCACCTCATGCTCTCGCTGATTCGCCAATACAAAGGCGATTTCCGCGTCGCCTATTCCATCTCTGGCGTCGCGCTCAATCAGTTCCGCCGCTTTAATCCGGAGGTTATAGACAGCTTCAAGCGGCTCGCCGATACAGGTTGCGTGGAGTTCCTGAACGAGACTCATTACCATTCCCTCGCGTTTGTTTTTTCACCCCAGGAATTCATTGATCAGGTCGAACTCCACCGGAACTGCATCTCGGAATTGTTCGGCCAAAAACCTGTCACATTCAGGAACACGGAACTGATCTACCGCGACGACCTCGCCGCCGAAGTCGAACGCATGGGCTACAAGGTCATCCTTGCCGAAGGCGCCGATCACGTCCTAGGCTCACGCAGTCCAAACAAGGTTTACCGCGCCTCAGGATGCAAAGATCTCCGTGTGCTTCTCAAGAACTATCGCCTCTCGGACGACATTGCCTTCCGGTTCTCCAACCGCGAGTGGGCGGAATACCCGCTCACGGCGGAAAAATTCTCACGCTGGGTCCATAAAATTCGCAAGACATCCCACGTTGTGAACCTGTTCATGGATTACGAAACATTCGGCGAACATCACTGGGAGGAAACCGGCATCTTTGAATTCCTAAAGCTGTTCCCCGCTGGCATTCTCTCCAATCCGGGATTCCGGTTCCAAACCCCGGCCGAGGCCGCCGCCGAACACACCCCAACCAGCACCTTGACTGTCCCCGAATTCATGTCGTGGGCGGATTCTGAACGGGACCTCAGCGCATGGCTCGGCAACCAAATGCAGCACGACGCCACCCGCACACTCTACAACCTAGAATACAGAATCAAGGCAATCGGCGACCAAAACTTACTGCACACTTGGCGCACACTCCAAACCTCCGACCATTTCTACTATATGTGCACCAAATGGTTCGAGGACGGCAATGTCCACAAGTACTTCAATCCCTATCCATCCCCCTACGACGCCTACATTAATTTCATGAACGTCGTCTCAGACCTTTCGGAACAAGTCAATACGACTCGTGAAAATCCATGACAGCCACCCAACAGATTTCATCCCCGCATCCTATCATTGCCATCACCATGGGCGACCCCGCTGGTATCGGCCCCGAACTGTGCCTCGCCATGCTGAACGATCCATTAATCCTGTCCGCCTGCACCCCCGTCATCTTTGGCGATGCATCCCTCATCATGCGCGTCGCCAAGGCCACTCGCATCCCACAACCGCACCCTGTCGTCGCTTTTAAAAACTGGTCCGGCCCCGGAAATCACCCCGCCCTCATCGTCGATCTGGACTGCCTGTCGGGCCAATCAATTAACCCCGGTCAACTTTCAGCCGTCTCCGGCGCCGCCGCCCATCAATGCGTCGTCACCGCCACCAGGGAAGCCTTGGCGAAACGCGTCAACGCTATCGTCACTGCCCCACTCAGCAAGCAGGCGCTACATCTAGCTGGGATCCCCCATCCCGGTCACACCGAGCTCCTTGCTGAGCTCACCAATACCAAACGCTACTGCATGATGCTCGCATCGGAACGCATCACCACGAGCCTCGTCACCACCCACACCGCCCTGACCACTGTGCCGGGGCTCCTGACCTCCGAACGGATAATGAACGTCATTCGCCTGACTGCCCAGGCCATGCGATCCTTGCACGGCAGGGAACCCCGCCTGACCGTCTGTGGATTAAACCCTCACGGTGGCGAAAACGGACTGCTTGGCACCGAGGAGAAGGATATAATTATTCCGGCAGTAAGCCTGGCAAAGTCCGAAGGATTTCAAATCGAGGGGCCCCTCCCGCCCGACACAGCCTTTCTCCCCAATCGCATCAGCAACACCGATGCCTATATCTGCATGTACCACGATCAGGGACTGATACCGTTCAAAATGCTGTCATTCGAGGACGGTGTGAATATCACCTTGGGCCTGCCCATTGTAAGGACCTCGCCCGATCACGGGACCGCATTTGATCTGGCATGGACAGGCCGCGCAAACCCATCAAGTATGCGGGCCGCCACGCTCTACGCCGCACGCCTTGCCCACTTTTGAAGTAATCATTACGGCAAATTCACTCACCCGCCAATCAGACGGTTAAGTGAAACAATTGGCAAGAGGACCGACAGCACCACCAGCAGGACAAAGGCGCCAACACTGAAGATCAGCACCGGTTCTAGCCAGCTTAAGGTCCGCGTGACAAACCGGCTCCAGCGATGTTGCATCGCCGTTCCCGCCGTATCCAACAACTTCTCCAACGACCCACTCGCTTCCCCTGCCTGTATCCAGGCAGGCAATGCCGCCGCTAGCGGCGGAATCCGTCGCACCGCATCGGCCAGACTGCTACCGTGCCGCACAGCATCCGATTCATCCGCCGCCAAACGCCCAACCCAGGCGCTCCCTGTCGCCCGCCCGGCCAACGCCAACGCGTCCACCAACCCAACCCCTCCCCTTAACAAAATAGCCAGCGTCCTCGCACAGCGCAAATTGACGACAATTGTGTATCCACGCCCGAATACAGGCACCCGAAACAACCGTTGATCCACTCGACAACGCCACTCCTCGTCAGTTGCCAGGCGACGCCTCACATAACTCACTCCGAACATTCCCCCCAGTAACAATACCGGCCCCCCCCATAACATCACTCGCCCCAGCGCCATCATCACTCGCGTGAGCATCGGTAAGGACGCTCCCCCATGCTCACCCAACACCTTCGCCGCGGATGGTACCACCACTCCCAGCATAACCACAGCAATCACGACTGCGAACCCCGCGATGATCCCTGGATAAATCATAGCCGAGAGCACTCTCTCGTTTAACTGTTGCTGCTCCTCAAGAAAACCGGCCAACCGGTCAAGCATCGCATCCAGACTCCCGGACCGCTCACCCACCTCAAGAATAGCTTTCTCAAAAGGTCTTACCGATGAAGACGCCTCGCTCAAGGCGGATGCCAAGGATGCCCCTTCCCTTATCCTATCACGCACACCGGCCAGCATCGTCGCCGAGGCCCCTAACTCAGGCGCCTCGATTAGAATCTCAAGAGCACTGACCATCGGCATGCCGGAAGCCATCAAAACGCTCATCTCACGGTAAAAGGCAACCCTGGTCTCCGGACCAAACCCCTGTGTGCCCGCTAGGAACCCGCCACTCCTCGCTTCGTGTTCAGCCGGGGTGACCTCTTCCGGTAGCACACCTCGCGCAGCCAACTTCTCACGCGCCTCCTTCAGATCCAGGGCTTCAATAAGACCGCGGCGCGCCGCGCCTGTGTTGTCATATCCCTTATAGGCGAATGTCTTCACGCGCCGGAAATCCCCAATGCATAAAGAACTTCAGAAAGACTCGTCCCCCCCTCCAACACCTTGGCCAACCCATCATCCAGCAGCGTTCGCCGCACCCCCGTCCCTGACGTCAACTTCATCTGTCGACCGGATTCCGCTCCCGTCCGCATCGCCTCCTGCATGGCCTCGTCAACCACCAGCAGCTCAAAAATACCGATACGACCTCGATACCCGGCCAGACATTCCGGACAGCCCCCGGGCTCATAAACCGTTCGCCCCTCCAGCTTGCGTCCTGATTCCCCCAGCAACGCCAATTCTTCCGCCTTGGCCGCAACCGGCTTGCGGCAGAGCGGACACAGCTTGCGCACCAGTCTCTGCGCCAGAACGCCTCGCAGGGCCGCCGCCAGCAAATAGGTCTCAACACCCATATCCATCATCCGGATCATGGCGCCCGCCGCATCATTCGTGTGCAGTGTCGTAAAGACAAGATGACCCGTCAGCGAAGCTCTGACGGCAATTTCCGCCGTCTCGTTATCCCGCGTCTCCCCAACCAAAATCACATCCGGATCCTGACGCAGGATATGGCGAAGCCCTCCGGCAAACGACAATCCAATCTTGGGCTTGACCTGCATCTGGCCAATGTCCGGCAACTGGTATTCCACCGGATCCTCAATCGTCAGGACGTTCCTCCCCTTCGTATCAAGCTGGCTGATCGAACCATACAACGTGGTCGTCTTTCCGCTACCCGTCGGCCCGCATACAATCATCAACCCATGCGCCTCGCGCAACAGCGACTCCCATGTCTTCTTAACGTCATCCGGCATCCCTAAAGCCGACAATGGCAACACTGAGGACTCCCGGTTGAGCAACCGCAACACCACACGCTCCCCCTCCCCGACGGGAATGGTGGAAACACGAACATCAATCTCACGTTCCCCGACTCTAACTCTGGCGGAACCATCCTGAGGCAGACGCTTCTCAGCGATGTCCAGATGCGCCATGACCTTCATCCTTGAGACCAGCGCCCTTTCCAACCGCTTCGGCGGCGAGGCCTGCTCGTAAAGCAACCCATCCACCCGATACCGGACCCTCAGCCGCGAATCAAAAGGCTCAACATGAATATCCGACGCCCGCGCCTTCAAAGCCTCCAGCAATATCAGATTGACCAACTGGGTAACCGGCGCATCCTCTGACGACTTAAGCAGATCATCCGACCGGGATTCTGTCTCCACAGCGGCCCCGTTCTCCCGCCCTAATCCCCTCATGAACTCCGCCGCGGTCCCCGCTTGGCTAAAGTAGCACCGCTCAATGCAATTAAGGATCACACCCCGTGGCGCCGCCACAGGCCGCAATTCCGCACCCAAGGTCAACGCCACATCCTCCTGCTTGCGTAAATCGCCGGGATCCGCCGTCAACAAGCACAACTCACCGTTCCGTCGGATCGGCAACACGGCATGAGTGCGTGCCCACTCCACGGGAATACCGAATATCAACGTGGCATCAAGAAGCTCATCTCCCACCTCGGCAAGATAAGGGATACCCAGTGCCGCCGCATGTCGGCTCAACTCTTCAACGGTGTCCATGGTATTTTCTAAGATCAGGGAGTCACAGCGGTGGATCGGGTGGATCCTTCAGTGTTATTGGTCGAACTTAAACCGGTGCGCTGGCTCCAACTCTGCGTCATCGCGTCTGCCGCCGCATTATCACCCAATACATGCGGCGTCACAAATATAATCAAATTCGTTCGTTGCACACTCTCCACCGTGCGTCTGAAGAAAAACCCGATCAGGGGGATCGATCCCAATATCGGAACCTTGCGGATCGAATTGATCCTGTCCTCCCGGATCAATCCGCTTATCACAATTGTGCGCCCGTCCGGCACCGTTACCGTGGTCGAAACCGATCGCTTGGCGATGGTCGGCGTGTACTGGCCTGACGGCCCTTGATCAATGATCGCCTCAATACTCGGGTTTAACACCATCCGCACTTCGTTGGACGGATTTATATGCGGGGTAAGTTTCAGCTGAATCCCGACATCTACACGATCAATATTCTGGATAACATCACGCGAGCTTCCCGATCCCCCTTGAATGGTGGACTTAAGCACGGGAATATTGTTCACCACGCTGACACTCGCCTCCTTGTTGTCCTGCGACAATAAAGGCACACTCGAAAGAATCTTCACTTTGCTGTTCTTCTGCAAGGCATTGATGTTGATAGCCGCCGGATACCCGGAAACCACCTTGCCCTCGGAATCAATACGGGTCCCGCGAGCCATGCCGACGGTAATTCCTCTCGGGAATATGCCATCCTGAATCCTGCTCATCAGGGTATCAGCGCCATCACCTATCAAACTTGCACCTTGAACCACCGTATCTCCAACCTTGGTCGGCATATTCAACGCCGCCAACTCCACTCCCACGTCCAGACTGTCATCCGCCCCGATTTCCGCTATGACAACCTCAATCATGACCTGCTGGGGCATCTGGTCCAATTGCTCCACCAGTGACTTCACATACTCAAATTCCGTCGGCGACCCGCTGACCAGCAACGTGTTGTTTGCCGCCAGAAATTCAATCGCGACCCTTTGCTCCACCCCCTCCTTGGGATCCTTGCCCGACGCCTTCTGCAATAATGCGTTCAAACTCTTCGCGGCTTCCTCCGCCGAGATATACTTGAGAAAAACCGCATGAAGATTCCCGCGCCCCGTCGTGGATTCAACATCCACCAGGCGCAACACCTTCATGATCTCGGCAATTTCAACCGCCGGCCCCACCATGATGACGCTGTTGGAATGAGGAGCCGCGAATAGCGTCACAGCGGTCCCTCCCTTGACGGGGACCCCCTCGCGAACCATCCCGCGCTGCCCCTGGTTCGCGGTCGCCCTGCTGTAGTGCTGGACAAAATCATCAGCACTGGCATAACGCATCCTGTAAACTTCGCTGAGCACGCCTGACCCGGGCTTGTCTATCTCTTGGATCAATTGCTCAAATCGACGGATGGTCTCTGCCGTGTCGGTGACAATCAAATGATTGGTCGCTTCCAGAATCGCCACCGATCCGCCCTTGTCACGCCCCGCAAGCGCTTCCATCACCTTGCGCATATCCGCCACACTGGTGTATCTTAAACGAATCACTCGCGTAACCAAGCCGGAGACCGGCATCGGTCGTCCCTCGCCAATCACAGGAGCCGAAGGTGTTGTCCTCTGCCCAAGCGGGACCACGCGGCTGATTCCCCCATCCTCCACCACGGCACAACCACAGGATTCAAGAATCTTAAGGGAAAGCACATAGGCGTCGGCAACCGGGATACGCGGCGCCAAAACAGTCACCTGCCCCTTGACGCCCTCATCCACCACAAACCGCCGTCCGGTCACCTCGCCGATCACTTTGATGAATGTTCGAACATCAACATGATCAAATGAAAAATTAATGGTCGCCCTCTCGTTGGTGCCGGCCACAGGCGCGAGCACCCCATCCTGGGGAATAGCGGGAATCGGGAACGCAAGCAACACACCGGCGACAAACGCAACACGACGGCAATACCCCTTGATCGAAACCACGGCTGTAAACGGCGTGCGCACCAAATCACCTCCCGCCAACCGGCGAAGCGTCACTTAACAATGCCCCGCTCGGACGACTCAATGAACTTAATGATATATTCCACTTCCGGTATCAGGGGCAGTTCAGCGCGAATCTTTTCCATCGCCTGCCTTGTGGACAACCCGTCACGATACAGAATCTTGAAAAGCTTCTTAACCGTCGACTGCGTCTCCGCCGGAACATTTGTCCTCTGCATCTTCACCGAGTTGATTCCATGCACAGCCGCCGGGTTCCCCTCAACCAGCATGTACGGGGGAACATCCTGCGTGATTCGCGACATCCCGCCAATCATGGCGTAACGCCCCAGCCGGGTGAACTGATGAATCCCTGTCATCCCGCCAATCGTCACATCATCCTCCACCAGCACGTCGCCGGATAACGACGCACCATTGGCCATGATCACACGATTACCCACCTTGGAACCATGCGCTACGTGACAATACGCCATGATCAGGCAGCCATCCCCGACGTTCGTCACTTCGCCGTCAGCGGTTCCGGAATTGATCGTCACGTATTCACGAATGGTGACCTTGGCCCCGATTTCAACAAATGTGGTCCCGCCCTTGTACTTCAAATCCTGAGTCAGCGAACCCACGCTCGCAAAAGGGAACACCGTGCATTCCGGACCCAGCGTCGTATGCCCGTCCAGAAACACATGCGGCATGATTTTAGAACGATCACCCACCTTCACATGGGGCCCTATTACCGTGTAGGCTCCAACCTCGGCATCCGCTCCAATCTCAGCCCCTTCATGCACCACGGCCGAAGGATGTATGCGCGTCATTCCGCCACCTTCTTCATAGTGATCATGCACATCAGTTCCGCTTCTGAAGCCACCTCGCCATCAACCAGGACCTTCCCCTGGAATTTGGCTATCTTGCTCTTGATCGTGAGAAACTCGACTTCAATCCGCATCTGGTCGCCCGGCTTGATGATGCGTCGGAACCGCGCCTTATCAATCGACATGAAGTACGGCACCATCTCACCATCACCCGCAAGCATCTTCATCAGAATACCGCCGGTTTGCGCCATGGCTTCCAACTGCAACACCCCCGGCATCACAGGCGTCCCCGGAAAATGACCTTGGAAAAAAGGCTCATTGATCGTGACGTTCTTAATACCCACAATGCGCTTTTGGTTGTCACACTCAATCACCCGGTCAACCAACAGGAAAGGGTAACGGTGCGGAAGCAACTTCATGATTCCCTGAATATCCATCATCAAAAATCTCCCATTATTTTCGTTACCTCAAATGGCGGACAACAACGCCTTCACTCGGTCTGTCTTCTCCCAGGTAAACACCTCGAGATTGTTCACCCGCCCGAAGTGACCATAGGCCGCTGTCTGCGAGTAAATTGGACGTAACAGGTTCAACTGCTTGATGATCTCCGCCGGCTTGAGGCCAAACACCTTCTGCACCGCCTTGGCGATCTTCTCATCCTTCACGATCCCTGTTCCAAACGTGTCCACGTGTACTGAGACAGGATCCGGATAGCCAATCGCATACGCCAATTGGACTTCGCATCGGCGTGACAACTTGGCGGCCACCACATTCTTGGCCACATACCGCGCCATATACGCCGCACTGCGATCCACCTTCGATGGATCCTTGCCCGAGAAGGCCCCGCCTCCATGCCGCCCCATTCCACCATAGGTGTCCACAATGATCTTCCGCCCAGTCAACCCGCTGTCACCGTGAGGGCCCCCAATGACGAAACGCCCCGTCGGGTTGATAAGAAACCGGGTCTTCTGAAGCAACTTAGCCGGAATCTCCTTCTTGATGATCTCATCGATAATCCCCTCGCGCAACACCTTATACGAGACTTCCGGCGTATGCTGCGACGATACCACCACGGTATTCACACCGACCGGCCGCCCGTTCTCATAGGCCACGGTCACCTGGGACTTACCGTCTGGACGCAGGAAAGGCAAAACGCCTTTCTTTCGCGCCTGCGCCAAGGCTCGGCTGAGCCGATGCGCAAACATGATCGGCATCGGCATTAGCTCCTTCGTCTCATCACAAGCATAACCGAACATCATTCCCTGATCACCGGCACCCTGCTCCTTGAACAACCCCTGCCCAGCCGTCACGCCCTGTGAAATATCAGGAGACTGCCGATCCATCGCGACCATCACGGCGCAACTGTCGGCCGAAAAACCCAACGACGCGTCCGTGTACCCGATTTCCCTGATCTTCTCGCGCGCGATATCCGTATAATTGACAATCGCCTTGCTGGTGGTCTCACCAGCAATCACCACCAACCCCGTGCTGACAAGCGTCTCGCATGCAACACGCGCCCTCGGGTCCTGCTTTAAATTTGCGTCCAGAACTGCATCCGATATGCCATCCGCCACCTTGTCGGGATGCCCCTCGGAAACTGACTCTGATGTGAAAAGATATTTATCCGCCATAACGACCTCTCTCTTATCGGGTTATTACCGCCAACATCAATTATTAATCCGCCCCTTAGGCCACGGAAACATTGAAGTCTAGTCAAACCCCTAGACCAATTCAAGTATTTCAGGCGCAACCTGAGCCGCAAGCGCGCGGCACCGCTCCAACACCTCGGAGGCAGTTCCCGCCACCAAAGCAGCATCTGCCAATGTCTTGGCTTGCGTCGTGGTAATGCTTCGCACAATCGATTTCACAAGCGGCACAGAGGAAGGCACCATGCTGAGTTCATCAATCCCGAGCCCCAGCAAGAGCGCCGTCATTAGGGGATCACCGGCCATCTGGCCGCAGACCCCAACCCAAATCCCTTTCGCATGACCCGCTTCAATCGTTGCCTTGATCAATTTCAACACAGCCGGATGCGTCGGCTCATACAGGTGCGCCACGCGGTCATTCACGCGGTCCACGGCCAACGTGTACTGCACCAGATCATTCGTGCCTATGCTAAAAAACGACACATGCTTGGCCAATAAATCCGCCGTCAACGCCGCCGATGGAATCTCAATCATCACGCCAACTTCAATCTCCGCATTAAAGGGAACCCCTTGCGCCTTCAACTCCTCCTTGCACTCCTCCAGCATCGCGTTCGCCCTTACAACCTCTCCCACATTGCTAATCATGGGATACATGATGCTTATCTTGCCGTGCGCGCTAGCCCTGAGAATCGCCCGCAACTGCGTCTTGAATATCGACGGTTGCGCAAGGCAAAACCGGATGGCACGAAACCCGAGAAACGGATTGATCTCTTCGGGCATCCTGACCGCCGATGCGAACTTATCGCCCCCAAGATCAACCGTCCGGACAATTACCTCAGCCGGAGTCAACATGGAGGCCACGTCACGATAGGCCGCAAACTGCTCATCCTCGCTGGGCAAATCATTGCGGGCGATATACAAGTACTCCGACCGGAATAATCCCACCCCCTCGGCCCCGCTCTTCTTAACGTCCTCAACCTCGTCCAGCAATTCGATGTTCGCCGACAACACAACGCCATGCCCGTCCAGCGTTGTTGCTGCCTCGTCCTTCAGTGAATTTAACCCGCTACGAATCAGCTTCCTTGCTTCGGCCAACTGCCCGTATTTTCGCAAACTCTTCTCGGACGGATTCAGCACGATAACGCCTTCAGTGCCATCCATCAGGATCTTGTCACCAGGCTTCAGTCGCTGGGTGATATCCCCTAGCCCAACCACTGCGGGCATCCCCAATGCCCTCGCCATGATGGCCGTATGGGATGTCGAACTACCCTGATCGGTAGCGAATCCAAGCACCAAATCCTTGCGTAACGATGCCGTCTCGGAAGGTGCAAGGTCCGCCGCCACAATGACACTTTTTTCCCTGAGCCCGTCGAGCACATGCACTGCTTCACCCGTTAGATTACGCAATACACGCCGCGCCACATCTTTGACGTCTGCGACCCGTTCCCTCAAATAGTCGTCTTCAACAACAGCCAGTGCTTCTCCATACCTCGTGGCCACCAATCGCACAGCCGTTTCCGCGCTCTTGCGCTCCATCTGGATTTTACGGATCGTCTCCTCGATAAACGCGCCATCATCCAGCACCATCTTATGAACGTCGAAAATATTGGCGTCGTACTCACCAATGACTCGCTGGACATTGCGTTGAATCGTGTTGATTTGACGGCGGGTTTCAATGACGGCCACTTCAAAACGCATCACTTCGGCGGCGACATCATCATCCGCCAGCATCCGGTCCATCGGTTGCGTCTCGTCGCTTGAGATCAGGTATACAGACCCCACGGCAACACCGGGTGACACGCCTATTCCGCGTATCACCACCTCATCATGGCCGTTTTCGTGCTGTTTCTTCACAGCCTTCCTGTCAGTCTTCGTAGAACTTGCTTTCCACCAGATTCTGCAGTTCGTTCAACGCTTCCTCGGCGTCAACACCTTCGGCGGTCACGGTTAAAACACTACCCAACCCAGCCTCAAGCGTCATCAGTCCCATGATGCTCTTTCCCGACACCGTGTTGCCGTCCTTCTCCACGGTGATATCACTTTCAAACCGTGAAGCCGTCTTGACAAATAAGGCCGCCGGCCGCGCGTGCAAACCCAGCTGGTTGACAATCTTAAGTTCCCGAATCAGGATGCGGCCGGCCGCTCCACGGACAGAATCACGCTTACTCATCCGCCTGCCCTCCATTGGCCAGCATCGAGATTAACTTCTCGTCCAGCTCTTTCGCCGCATCATGGCCAAGCCGTTTCAACATCTGGTCCAACGCCGCCACTTCAACAACATTCGCCACATCACGCCCGGGCGCCACAGGTATATTTATCGACGGCACATCCACCCCTAGAATTGTCCGAACACCAGCCGTCTGTCCACTGCGGTCCTCCGAGGCAACCGACTCCTGACTGCACAAATTGATCACCAAATCCAGCCGCTTCTCACTCCTGACCGAAGCCACACCAAAAAGGCTCGGAACATGGATGATCCCTAACCCGCGGATTTCCATGTGGTAACGCGTGGCACGCATCGGCGAACCAACAACCGCCCCTGAACTATCCACCCGGCAGGAAGTCACATCATCCGCCACCAGGCAATGCCCTTTCTTAATCAACGAAAGCGCCGTCTCACTCTTCCCCACTCCCGCCTTGCCCATCAACAAAACACCCAATCCCATTATCTCTACCATGGTCCCCTGAACCACCTGCCGCGGAGCCATCAGGTTCTCCATGACAATGGTCGCCGCATTGACAAAATGCTTCGTGACCATCGGAGTCCGCATCACAGGCGTCTTGAAAAGCTCTGCTAACTCCGCCAATTCTGGCAAAATGCGATGCCGCCTCGTCAGCACAAGACATGGAATATTACGCTCAAACAAATGCTTCAACCGACTGCGCCGTTCAGCATCGCTCAGGGATTGCAAATACGCCATCTCCGCATGTCCCAGCGTCTGAAGACGACGAGGCGCGAAATAACTGAAGAACCCGGTCAGAGCCAACCCCGGCCGATTCACCGCCGCCTCGTCTATCTTCCGGCCCAACCCTGCCTCGCCAGCAACCAGATCAAGATCCAAACGCGCACGCCCGGCTTTCAGGAAGTCGTCAACCGTGACCACTGTTTTATGGCACCCTGATTCACTCATGTGAAAACTCTCGTTCTGACTAATCTACTTTCTCAGCGTCCCTAAGTTTCTCATCACCCTTGTGATCATGCCGCTTCTCAATCGTGCGCCTCAGTTGCTTCTCGACCTTGTCCACCGTTTCATCAATTGACGCGTACATATTCTCTGACTGCGCCTTGGCCTCAATACGGATATGCCCGCTCGCATGAATAACAACTTCCGCCATATTCACATACTTCTGAATATCAAGGATCACGTGGACCTTGTCCACCCTCGGAAATTCAGCCATCAATTTCGAGACACGTTTCTGGGCGTAATCCCGCATACTGTCAGATACATCCACATGCCGTCCGGTAATTTCAACTGCCATTGTCTTGCCCTCCTATGCATTACATACTAAATCTAGGCCCCAAATACAACTCCCGACTGACTTCGTCATTAATTAAAAAGTCACTCGAGCCTTCCCTCAACACCCGCCCCTCGCAAATCAAATACGCGCGATCCACAATGGACAACGTTTCACGGACACTGTGATCAGTGATCAAAATGCCTAATCCCCGCTTCTTCAAGCTGCGCACGATCTCCTGCACGTCATACACCGCCAGGGGATCAACCCCGCTAAAGGGCTCATCAAGCAGAATCATGGCTGGCTCGGTAACCAGCGCGCGGGCAATTTCAAGCCGCCGCCGCTCCCCACCGCTCAACGTGTACGCCATCTGCTTCGCTAAACCCGCGATCCCAAGATCCTCCATCAACTCCTGCAACCTCTGCTTCCGCTGCCGCGACGTCAACTTCCGAGTCTCCAGAATCGCCATGATATTGTCTTCAACCGTCAGCTTCCGGAAGATCGACGGCTCCTGCGCCAAATAACCCATCCCTGCCCGCGCCCTCTCAAACATCGGCAACGCGGATACATCCTTACCCTTGAAATAGATATTCCCGGAGGTCGGACGGATCAGCCCCACAATCATGTAAAACGTCGTGGTTTTCCCCGCCCCATTGGGCCCCAACAGCCCAACAATTTCCCCGGCATTGACAGCCACGCTAACCCCTTGGACAACCGTCCTGCCACGGTACGCCTTAACCAACTCATTTGTTCTAATCAACGGTTCCACTTGGACCTCAACGTTTTTTAATCAAATCATCAAATCCTGCCTGAAACCCGCTCTGCCCCGGCGCTATGCGCAAAACCGCATCTTCACATTTCACCTTGTCGTCATCACGACTGAAAATAATCCGCGACCCGGACATCAATTCTTCCCCGCGGCGCACCACGGGCTTTCCAGTCAACACCAGCAAACCGGACCTCACACTGTAGGTCGCCCTCTCACAGGTAGCCTGCCGGTCTTCCTGTTCAATGACCACATTGCCGACCGCCGTGATCATCTCCGGCTGGTTATTCGTGCTGAATAGCGCCGTCATCTGGTCCGCCTTGATCGTCACACGAACATCCGTGACCACCACATTCCCCTCAAAAACCGCCGTCCTCTTGGAATAATCAAAATCCAACCGCCTGGAGGTGATCGTTGTCTCGCTAGTGACAGCCCCGGCCTTCTCCGCCGCCCATCCCGAAAC
The DNA here is from genome assembly GCA_964508705.1 of uncultured Verrucomicrobiota bacterium. Classification (GTDB taxonomy): domain Bacteria; phylum Verrucomicrobiota; class Kiritimatiellia; order CAIKKV01; family CAITUY01; genus CAZDUS01. The sequence continues at coordinate 7,615 of CAZDUS010000028.1, read as the reverse complement.
AGCCGCCATCAGGATGGCCGCCACTATAATCCAATGTCTCTGCATCTTATTTTCTCCCAATGTCCTTCCAGACGCTTGTGTTTTTCAACACCACTCGTGACTCGTTCAAAATCTCTATCCGCTGCGATACGGACGACCAACGGAACCCGCGTCCCGTCACCTTCATGATCCCACGGTCAATGCTCACGGCGGAATTTGAGAACGCACTCTTCTCCTTGCGGTCAAACGTACATTCGTCCGCCAGGATCGTGGCCTCCACCACCCCTTCCTTGAACATCAATATTTTCAAGTCAGTAATCTTAACCTGCCCATCCGGCAATATCTCCGCTTGCCGTCCAAGCACCTCGGATTTCTTGACGCCATTCGCATCAAACTCCGGCACCCGGAAATCTGAAATAACCGTCTTGGTCGACGAAGACCCAACGGGCAACTGCGCCTGAGCCACCATACCCATCGCCAGAACCATCACGACGGCGATGACCAGGCAATTATTATCCACGCCGAACCGTTTCATGAATCGTCCTTAACATTCTCCACAAGCCACCCAGCACCGCCAGTGGCACCGTATTATCCCTGTCCGACAACGCCTCCTCTGGCTTCACATGCGTTTCCAGGAATACCCCATCACAACCCGTCGCCACGGCCGCGCGCGCCAGAGCCGGAGCCCAACGCCCATCTCCACTACTGCGGCTGCCCGCTCCGCCAGGTTTCTGGACACTGTGCGTCGCGTCGAAAATAACCGGATAGCCAAACTCGCGCATGATTAATAAACTGCGCATATCCGCCACCAGATTGTTGTACCCGAACGAAACCCCTCGCTCCGTCAGCAAGATCCTCTTGTTCCCTGTGCTCTCCACCTTCTCAATGACATTCTTGATATCCCATGGAGCCATAAACTGCGCCTTTTTGATATTCACCACCGCGCCCGTCTTTCCCGCCGCCACCAATAAATCCGTCTGCCGGCTTAAGAACGCCGGGATCTGGATTATATCCACAACTTTCGCCGCTCTTGTCGCCTCCTCCACGGAATGTACGTCCGTCAGCACCGGCACACCAAATCTGTTCTTCACCTCGGCCAGTATCTCAAGTCCACGTTCAAGCCCAGGCCCACGGAAAGACTTCACCGATGATCGGTTCGCCTTGTCATACGAAGCCTTGAACACCAGAGGTATCTTCTGGGCCTTCGCCAACTTGACCAATCGCTCGGCGATCGCCAAACAACCCTCACGGCTCTCAATCACACACGGCCCGGCAATCAACGCCAAACCCCTGTTTGCCCCCATGCTGATGCCACCGATCTTAATTATCTTCCCCATAGCCAAATCCTTCACAGCATTTCCATATATCTCACTTCGCTAGACCCGCCGCTCTCAGCGCCGCTTCTGCTAGCGCCACATCTTCCGGCGTATCAACACCCAATCCGACTTCCTGCGTCTGGGCAACGTGCATCACAGCGCCAATATGCAAGGCGCGCAACTGCTCCAACTTCTCCACCTGCTCCAACAGACAAGGCGGCTCCTCCACCACTCGCCGCAAGAATTCACGCCGGTAAGCATAAATCCCGACATGCCGCCAATACTGCAATCCCTCAGGCATGGCGTCACGCACAAAGGGAATCACCGACCTGGAAAAATACAACGCCCGCCCTCGCTCTCCACACACCACTTTCACGACCGAAGGCTTGTTTAATTCCTCCGTGCTTAGAATAGGAGTCGCCGCCGTCGCCATATCCCACTCACGCCCCTCCACCATAACCTGAGCCAACCTGTCGATCAATCCCGGATCTATGAGCGGCTCATCACCCTGGATATTGATCACAATCCCTGCCGTCGATCCCGACACCGCCTCCGCCACTCGATCCGTTCCAGATGGATGATCCGCCCTCGTCATTACAGCCACGCCCCCCATTGCTCCTACGGCATCGACGATGCGCTGATCATCCGTAGCCACCACCACCTCATCAAGACATTTCGCCTTGTTGACACGTTCTAAAACCCACTGGATCAACGGCTTGCCGCAAATCGGCACCAACGCCTTGCCGGGCAACCTCGTTGAACCCCATCGCGCGGGAATCACCCCGATCACGCCTGTCCGTTTACCGCTCATTGGCCTCCACACTGGCTATAAGTTCCTCAGGCGAACATGTCGCCGTACCCAATTTAGCCACCACCACCCCCGCCGCGTTATTGCCCAGGACAGCCGCCTCATCGCTCGATGCCCCTGCCGCCATCGCCAACACGCACGTCGCAATCACCGTGTCACCTGCCCCGCTCACGTCAAACACTTCTCGCGCTCGGGTCGGTATCACCTGCGGCACCTTCCCCCGTGCCGCCAAATACATTCCCTTCGCCCCCAGCGTCACAATCAATTGCTCTGGCGACCATCGCTTCATCAGGATTTCCGCCGCCGTGCGCAGGGAAACATCATCCAGCGGGTCCCCTGATGGCTGAGGTCGAATCGGCAACCCGGAACAAGCATGCGCCTCCTTGTAATTCGGAGTCGCCAGCGTCAATCCGGAAATCTTCAAATCGAGATTATCCTTCGGGTCCAGCCCCACGGGAACCTTGCTCTGCTTCGCCACCGACAATACCCTGTCCATCACCTCTTGCCGAACCACCCCTTTGTTGTAATCCTCAATCACCACTCCTGTGGATCGCTTGATTTCCGCCTCCACACTCGAACAAAACACCTTCACCTCCGAGTCGGGCAACTCGGGATGACTCTCCCAGTCAACACGGACCACCTGCTGCCGATCCGCCAACACCCGCATCTTGACCGTGGTCGGACGCCCCTTAATGACCCGAACCCCTTCCGTCCCTATTCCGCGTTCGTTCAAGATCGCCAGTAACTCAGCGCCAGCCGCATCATCGCCCACGATCCCCGCCACGCAAGCCTGCCCACCCAGCGCACAAATATTATACGCCACATTGGCCGCCCCGCCCGGCACCCTGCGCTCATGATTCACCTGCACCACGGGAACAGGTGCTTCAGGCGAAATCCGTTCCACGCTCCCATGAATATACTTGTCCAACATCAGATCCCCAACCACCAGGATCCTCTGCCGCCGAAAAATTTCAATCAACGCTTTGACTCGCTCCAATTTCATTCAATGACCCTCCGGACTACTCCACCAATCCTTGACGCGACGACTATCGCCCTCCCACTCCCCCTTATAGCTAACCTCTGCATAGGGAACCCCATCCTGACTCACCCATGTTCGCTGAATCGCCCTCCCCTGCACACGCCCCTCCCGCTTGACGCTCTGGGCGTTCACACGGTACACGCGCATCAGCGCCTCAGGCGTATCGCTCACCCCTGACCAGAAATTCAACCCCTGCACAAACGCTTTGGGCTCACGGTCCGGCCCTTTCCAATAAATCGAACTATCCTTGACGTCTACCCTGAAACGCCGGGGCGCATCCATAAACAATTCGAATGTCTCACGAACATCACGAAGCGTCGCAATCCTGCTGAACGGTTCAGGCATCCACCCGTCGGCAACCTGAACCAAATCCAACTGCGCGCCCCGCACTTCCATCAAACTCCCGCCCGGCCTCCAGCCCAGCCGGATCTCCTTGGCCACAAACCCACCCTCTGGCGCCTGCTCAGGCTTTATAGCCACCTCACTTAGCACCAGATCGCAAGGCAGACTCACCCCCGCCTCGCCAATCATCAAAGCCAGGCCAGTCTGCACCTTGACGGTCCTCGCTATCATCTCGCGCCCGCCTTGGGTCTTCACCCCGATCGCCAGCCCAATCACCACTAGCGCCAGGAACACCAGCGACATCGTCAGACATCCCAGCATCGGAATCCTCCGGCGCTTAGGACCTTTCGCCTCATTCCACGGTTCAGGCCGACTCATCGTTCACCACCTTCCTCCGTTCACCAAACAGCAGGGTCCCCACCCGGATCCACGTTGCCCCCTCTTCAATCGCCACCTCAAAATCATGCGACATCCCCATCGACAACTCCGGCAACAATATCCCCGACTCCGACTGCCAGCGATCCCTCAACTCCCTTAACCTCCGGAAAAAAGGACGCGCCTCCTCCGGATCCTCCGCTATGGGCGGTATTGTCATCACCCCAACGATCCGGACTCGAAACAGCGCCTGCGACGCCTTTAAAACCAGTGGCACCTCCTCGGGAGGCAACCCGAACTTACTGCGCTCCCCCGACACATTCACCTCAAGGCAGACAGGAAGTGTCCGACCTTCCTCCTGGCAAACCCTGTCGAGCGTTTCGAGCAACTTCAATGAATCCACCGCGTGCACCATCTCGAAAAGTCTCACCGCCTCACGCGCCTTGTTCGTTTGCAAATGGCCCACAAAATGCCATTTCGCCGCGGAGGGACTTTGTGGAATCTTCTGGCGCGCCTCCTGAACCTTGTTCTCACCAAACTGTGTTACACCCAACTGGACCGCATCCACAATCGCCTCGGGTCCCTGCGTCTTGGATATCGCCAAAAGCTGAACCGTGGCTGGATCGCGACCTGCACGCTCGCAAGCCTGCTCCATCCGCCGCCGAATCTCGCCCAACCGATTATCCATCTCCACATTCATGACCCAACCTTCTCCTGATCAGTCCAACCCAGCTTAACTCCTGAACCCTGAACCCCAAACCCTCCCCCCCTCCTACATCTCCTGCCGGCCCTTGATCGACCGCGCCAGCGTCAAGGCGTCCGAATACCGGATGCCGCTTCCCACGGGAATCCCCGATGCAGTCTTCGTCACCTTCACGCGATGTGCCTTCATCAACTCCGCAACATATCCAGCCGTCGCTTCGCTCTCCACATCCATTCCAAGCGCGAGGATAACCTCCTTAAACCCCTCCTCCTTCACGCGACTCATCAATTCACCCAAACGCAAATCCTTGACGCCCTCGCCGTGCATAGGTGAAAGCACTCCCATCAACGCATGGTATCGCCCCCTGTAGCATCCGGCCTTCTCAATCGCCACGATATCCCCCGGATCCTGCACCACACACACCACGGTCCCGTCACGCCCCGCCCCCACGCACAGGCGACAGGGCATTTCGGCAACTGTTGTAATTCCGCCACATCGCTCGCACAACCGAACCTGATCCTGGACGCCCTTCAAAGCATCCATCAACTCCCGTATCGTGTTACCCGAGTTCCAAGCCAGACTGTACGCCATCCGTTCCGCTGAACGTCGACCTATCCCCGGCAGTTTCGCCAGGGCGCCTGCCACTCGATCAAGATACTCCATGCCATTCATTGCAATGCATCCCGTCTTTCATGAACCGGAAACACGAAATCCGCTCCGTCTCCAGCCAACCTACATCCCCATCATGCCAGGCGGCAATCCCATCCCCGCCGTCACCTTCTTCATCTCCACGGCGGCCATTTCACGACTCTTCTTGATCGCCCCATCCACCGCCGCCAGCACCATATCCTCCAACAAATCCTTATCAGCCGGATTGATCACTTTGGGATCGATCTTGACCGAGACAATAGATCCGTCCCCAGCCGCCACGGCCTTCACCATCCCGCCGCCGCTGGAAAACTCCACCTGCTTACACGCCAATTCTGCCTGAACACGCTCCATGTCCTTCTGCATGGTCTGCGCCTGCTTCATCAACTTCATGATATTCATATCAACACTCCACCTTATTCTCTGATATCCACAATCCCGCCATTGAACAGCTCCAAGGCATGCCGAACCGCCGGATCCTTCACCCAGTCCTGCTTCGACCTCACTCCCTTCCCTTTCGCCGTGCCGGCCGTCTCAACCATATGATCCGCCGGAACATCCACCCGCCCCTCGCCCGAAATCAATTTCATTTCCAAGGTCACTGACCGCTTCAAGATCTGCGCCAGTACCCCTTGAATCGCCCGGTAATACGTCTGATTCTCCGCCACCCGGCTCATATTCTGCTTGAATTCAGGATCAAACCCGATGATCACCCGGTCGCTACTGACATCCAACGGTTTGGAGTCAATCAACATAGCCTTCGCCAGCGAAGCAATCTTGCCGACTTTCAATATGATATCGTTCCACTGCGAGGTCAGCATCTCCAACTCGTTCATTACCACAACAGGCTTTGCGGCAACGGCAGGTGCCGCCTTCGGGGTCGGCGCCGCTGGCGCACGCACACTATAGGTCGCCACCGGCTCGCTGGCCACCATTGCTGGACGCGCGGCTGGCACGGCCTGCGGTTTTTCCTGCTTCACAGCGCCGATCTCTACGCCGCCCTTGGCCAGCGCCTCAACACGCCTCATCAAATCATCAATCGACACCGCCGTAGTCCTCGCGCACCGGATCAATGCCGTCTCCACCTGGGTCCGCCGTGACAACGCAAACCGCAACCGATCCTCCGTCTGCGATAATATATCCGCAATCCGTAACAATCGTTCCGCTGTCGTTAATCCCGCCTGCCGCTTCAACGTCTCCATCTGGGCCGCCACGAGATCCTCATCCTTGCCCGCCACATCTGGCGCACACAAATAAACCAGCAACGCGCGGAAATAGTCCAGCAACTCAAGAACCAGCCTCGGCATATCCTTCCCTGCGGTATCCAGCTCGCTGATGATCCTCACAATCTCGCCCACATTCCCCTGCAACACCGCCTCCGCCAGCGACTCCATCGTTTGTCGGGCCACCAGACCGAACACCGAAAGCACATCCGATTCCGTAATCTCGTTGCCGCGGAAGGCGATCAACTGATCCAATGCCGACTCCGCATCACGCATACCCCCCTCCGCGCCGCGGGCAATCGCCAGCGCCGCATCCCCGTCCAGTTTCACTCCCTCCGCCTTGGCAATCTTCTGCAACTGCTCAACAATCAATCCCGCCGGAATCCGGCGCAAGTCAAACCGCTGGCATCGCGAAACAATCGTCGGCAGGATCTTATGCGCTTCCGTCGTAGCGAAGAAAAACTTCACATGCGGTGGTGGCTCCTCCAGTGTTTTCAACAAGGCATTAAACGCTCCCGTGCTCAACATATGGACTTCATCGATCAGATAGATCTTATAGGAGCCTCTGGTCGGAGCGAACTTGACGTTCTCGCGCAACTCCCGAACCTGATCCACGCCATTGTTGGACGCCCCGTCAATCTCCATCACATCCATTGAGGTTCCGGCGGCAATCTCCCGGCAGGCGTCACACACGTCACAAGGTGTCGCCGTGGGTCCCTTTTCACAATTCAGCGCCTTGGCGAAAATCCGGGCAAGCGAGGTCTTCCCGATGCCACGCGGCCCCACAAACAGATACGCATGTGCAATCCGCTTGGTGAGGATTGCGTTCTGCAAGGTGCGCGTCACATGCGCCTGCCCCACCACATCCTCGAACTGCTTGGGTCGCCACTTCCGTGCTAAAACTTCATAGGCCATGATGCTATTCTCCTGCCTCTCCCGCTTCCTTCTCACGGATACCCGGTACCCAATAAGCCGGAAGCCGGCTCAAGCCAGGAATTCTACGGCACCTGGAGGCCCGGCATACCGCTGCTACCTTCCGGTCCTGACGGGGTTTTGCCAGTCTCCACTGCATAGGGCCTGACTCTCAACACCGGCCCCGACTTACTGGGAACCGCGCATCCATGGCATAAGAGGCAGCGGATAAGGTAATGGCGATGCCCGTCCCAATCAAGCCCCATGTCA
>CAZDUS010000027.1:0-26700 GCA_964508705.1 uncultured Verrucomicrobiota bacterium | reverse complement strand
TCGATTCGTATACGGTTGTCCAGTCCGCAATTCCCGCGGCCATTCGGATCCTTCGCGTCACGATGCACATCGTGGTCGAATTATGCCGGAAAACGGTAGTGGCGGACAACTTCTGCTTGCGAACGTACGGAATCATTGTAGGGGAAATTTCATTAACCAAAGTGTGCCACAATAAATGGCGCATAAAACAAATAGAGGAGCATCGCGAGATGTCAAAGACAAGCGGCAGTACGAAATATGTGTATAGTTTCGGCCCCGGCAAGACCGAGGGCGACGCCAAGCAGAAGAATCTGCTGGGTGGTAAAGGCGCCAATCTGGCAGAAATGTGCTTGCTGGGCCTGCCCGTGCCAGCCGGCTTCACCGTCAGCACCGAGTGCTGCAACGAATATTTTGAAAACAAGATGCGCATGCCGTCCGGCTTGTCCACCCAGGTAGAAGCCGCCCTGCGCGAGATCGAAAAGGCCATGGGCATGAAGTTTGGCGATTCCGTCAATCCCCTGCTCGTCTCCTGCCGCTCCGGCGCCCGCGCCTCCATGCCGGGCATGATGGAAACCGTCCTGAACGTCGGCCTTTGCACCAAGACCATCCCCGGCCTGGTGACCAAGACCGGCAATGAGCGCTTCGTCTACGATTCCTATCGCCGCCTGATCATGATGTATTCCGATGTCGTCATGGAAAAGGCCGAGGGCGTCGAAACCTCCGAAGGCAAAGGCATCCGTATGCAGCTCGAAGGCATCATGCACGAGCTCAAGCACAGCAAAGGTTACAAGACCGACACGGATATGACTGTCGAGGACCTCAAGTTTCTCGCTGGGAAATTCAAGGAACGCATCAAGAAGGTACTCGGCAAGCCGTTCCCGGATGATCCTATGGAGCAGTTGTGGGGCGGCATCATGGCCGTCTTCAAGAGCTGGAACGGCAAGCGCGCCATCTCCTACCGCCGCATCGAAGGCATCCCGGACGCTTGGGGCACCGCCGTCAACGTCCAGGCCATGGTGTTCGGCAACATGGGTAACTCCTCGGCCACCGGCGTGGCGTTCACACGCAACCCGGCCACCGGCGAAGGCAAGTTCTATGGCGAATGGCTGATCAACGCCCAGGGCGAGGATGTCGTCGCCGGTATCCGCACCCCGAGCCCCCTGAACGAGGCCACCAAGAACGATCAGAACCGCCATCTCGAATCCCTCGAGAAGGCCATGCCCGGCACCTATAAGGAATTGGTCGCCATCCGCAACAAGCTGGAATCGCATTACCGCGATATGCAGGATATCGAGTTCACCATCCAGGAAGGCCGCCTGTTTATGCTGCAGACCCGCACGGGTAAGCGCACCGGCACAGCCGCCCTGAACATCGCCATGGACATGCTGTCCGAGAAGATGATCAGCGAGAAGGATGCCGTCTTGCGCGTCAAGCCGGCTCAGTTGGATGAATTGCTCCATCCCGTCGTGGACCCCAAGGCCGAGATCATGGCTAAGCCTCTGTGCAAAGGGTTGCCCGCCGGTCCCGGTGGCGCTTGCGGCCAGATCGTCTTTACCGCGAATGACGCCGTCAAGTGGGCCAAGGCTGGCAAGACTGTCATCCTGGTTCGCGAGGAAACCAACCCCGAGGACGTCGAAGGAATGCGCGCGGCGGAAGGTATTCTCACCGGTCGCGGCGGCATGACCAGTCATGCGGCCCTCGTGGCCCGCGGCTGGGGCAAGTGCTGCATCGTCGGCGCCAGCGCCATGCACGTCAACGCTCACAAGAAGGAACTCAAGGTCGGCAACCAGACCCTCAAGGAAGGCGCTATGGTCACCTTGAACGGAACCCGCGGCAACGTCTATGTCGGCAAATTGCCGTTGATCGACGCCACGGAAAATCCGCGCTTCCAGAAGTTCATGTCGCTCGCCGACAAGTTCCGCACCATGGGCGTTCGCGCCAATGCGGATACCGCCGAGGATGCCCGTAAGGCCCGCGCCTTCGGCGCCGAAGGTATCGGCCTCTTCCGTACCGAACACATGTTCTACGGCAAGGGTAGCGATGAGCCTCTCTTCCTTCTCCGCAAGATGATCCTCAGCAAGACCGTCGCCGAGCGCCAGTCCGTCCTGAAGAAGCTCTTCCGCTTCGTGAAGAGCGACATCAAGGCCACATTGGCCGCCATGGACGGCCTGCCAGTCACGGTCCGTCTGCTGGATCCGCCCCTGCATGAATTCGTGCCCCAGAGCGCGGCCAAGCAGGCGGAACTTGCCAAGAGCCTCGGCATCACCCCCAAGGAGGTCAAGGCCCGCGGTGACGCCCTGCACGAGTCTAACCCCATGATGGGTCACCGCGGCGTGCGCCTCGGCGTCACCTATCCGGAAATCACCGAGATGCAGGTCCGCGCCATCTTCGAGGCGGCGGCGGAACTCATCAAGAGCGGCAAGAAGTGCCATCCGGAAATCATGATTCCCGTCACCTGCGACGTGAATGAGCTCAAACACCAGAAGGCCATCTGCATTGCCGTCTACAAGGACGTCATCGCCCGGAAGAAGATCAATGCCATCCCGCACTTGTTCGGGACCATGATCGAAATCCCGCGCGCCGCCCTGCTGGCGGATCGCATGGCGCAGGAAGCCCAGTTCTTCTCCTTCGGGACGAATGACCTGACGCAGATGACGTTCGGCTTCAGCCGTGACGACATCGGCGGCTTCATGAATGACTATCTGGACAAGAAGCTCATCGCGGCGGATCCGTTCCAGACCATTGACCAGGACGGTGTGGGCCAGTTGATCACGTGTTCCGTCAAGGGCGGACGCCAGACCAACCCCTCCCTCAAGGTCGGTATCTGTGGCGAACAGGGTGGCGATCCGGAATCGGTGAAGTTCTGCTTCAAGAACGGACTTAACTACGTTTCTTGCAGTCCTTACCGCGTGCCAATTGCCCGCCTCGCAGCGGCTCATGCGGCCATCGAAGGCTGATAAGCACTAACATATAAAACCGCATCGGGCTCCCCGGCCATAAACCGCGGGAGCCCGATGTTTTTAAAACCCACCCTGGTCTCTCACTTAATCACCACCACCGTCCCTCTTGGTTTGACCAGAAACCCCGTCTCTCCTGTCCAATAAACCGTCTGGAATTCCGCATCGGAAACCGCCCAGTTCGTCGGACAGGCAATCGCCCGCAACAGCTCGGCCTTCGACCCGCATATAGGGCCACTGTAATAGCCGTTGTCCTTGTTGCTGATATGCAACGCCGTGCATGCATTGGTCGCCAATCCCGGCGGCACAAAACTGCGCTCCGTTGTCCCGCCGGTAACATTATCCCACCCGCTGTTGGCAAAGTTGATGGCATGTAACAACGTCGCCCCGCAAGCATCCCCCTGCCACCCGACAGGAAACGTCACGTTGGTGGCAATCACCCCGCAATAGGCAATAAGTTGGTCCCCTTCATTACTCAAAACTGGGGCCCCTCCTGTGGACTGCCCCAACGACCAAGCCCCCGGCAAACCACCTATCCACCGGACCACCGCCCCTGCCTCCAAGGCATTAGTGCATCGCCACGATAATGGACCACGAAACGAGGAACTGAAATGTTCACTGAGCCGGAATCCCCCATTGCTAACCGACATATCGGTAAAATTGATAACTGTCCCTGCAGGGATCCCGCTCAAGGCAACCCACGCGAAATCATCATTCCCGTCGGTGTTATACGCCACAAACGCAATATCTCCCGCCGATAACTGCGCCATGACAGACGGCAACAAGACTAAACCCCACACCGCAAGACCAGCTAATAGCGTCTTTAACATGCGCATCTCCATATTTAATTAATTAAATAGGAGGCGCATTAAATCAGAATGAAGCACCGGGTCAACGGGAAATCACAAACAAATTGCCTTACCGCCGTGCTCGCGACGCCCCATACCGACCGCGCGGCGCACCACGACCTGCGTTACAGGCTGGCCGTCGCTCCGGCGGACGCTCCATGCGAGGGGCCGCATGCGTCGGCGAAGGCAGCACAAGCAACGCCGGCTCGGGATTCTCGTAGTCCAACGACCGCCCGATATATTTCTCAATCTCCGGCATCGTGAACGCCGCGTTTTCACACGCGAATGTGTAGGCTATCCCATCCGCCCCTGCCCGCCCCGTACGCCCAATGCGATGCACATAATCCTCGGCATCCAAGGGAATGTCATAATTGATCACATGACTGATCCCATCCACATGCAGGCCGCGGCCGGCCACATCGGTTGCCACCAGTACCCGGATCGTCCCCGCGCGAAACCCCTCCAAAACCTGCAATCGCTTCTTCTGTGGCACCGCTCCCGATAGCAACGCCGCATTAATACCATAACGCGCCATCTGGTACATCACTCGCTCAGTCTCATCGCGCCGGTTGCAGAACATCAGCACCCGCTCCGGATTATCTCTTTTCAGTAAATTAAAAAACAACGCGAACTTCTTGTCGGACGGAACCGTGTACACCACCTGCTTGATGGCATCCACCGTCACGGTCTCGGCCTCAATCTCAATCATGACGGGCTCTTTCATCCAGCGGGAAGCCAGCCTCAGGATGTCATCCGTCAAGGTCGCGCTAAAAAGAAGCGTCTGCCGCTTGTCCTTGGGCGGCGTGGAATACACAATCGTCCTTACGTCCGGAATGAACCCCATATCCAGCATACGATCGGCCTCGTCGATCACCAGCACTTCCACGCGGCTTAAATCCACCACTCCCCCTCGGCGAAAATCAAGCAATCGCCCCGGCGTGGCCACAAGTACATCAGGGCTGGATGTTAGAAGTTGCTTCTGTTGCTTGTCGTAATCCATGCCGCCATAAACACCGAACACCTTTAGCCCGCAATACTTGCCGATATCTTGAGCGTCGCTTTCAATCTGGATGACCAGCTCACGGGTCGGCGCCAGGATGAGAGCTCGTGGGGCCCCATGCTTGCCGGGCGCCTTCCGCGGATTACGGAGAAAATGCGTAAACACCGCCACCAGAAACGCCGCCGTCTTTCCGGTTCCAGTTTGCGCTTTGCCGGCAATGTCTCGCCCTTCCAGTGCTGGCGGAATTGCCATGGCCTGCACCGGCGTGCAATACTTGAACTCCAAATCAGCCACCGCATGGAGAATGACGTCAGGCATCCCAAGATCAGAGAACCGCGTCTTCCCCTCCGCCGGTGGAATCACATAATCCGACGGGGACCATGATTTCTGACGCTCCACCGGACGTTGCGAAGTGCTGACATGTTTGCGCTCCGGCACATGCCGCCGTTCAGCGTGTGGTTTTGGGCGAGTCGTAGACTTGCCTGCCGCAGGAACCGCCGCTGGCTTCACAGGGCTCGCCTTGCCGCTTAACCGTTTGAGGTGATGCTTTATCTTTTGAATAAGTCGTTGAACCATAAGGCCATGCAATATACGACCTCACCGGATCATAATCAACAGCATCTTGAACCGCTCCACGGCGCGGACGGAATGCGGCACATTGGCAGGCATGATGAATAGTTGCCCCGCCTTGACCCGGTTGGGCGTCCCGCCCACCACCAGCTCCGCCTCCCCTTCCACAATCTGAACCGTGGCGTCATAGGGTGACGTGTGCTCGCTCAGCCCCTGCCCTTTGTCAAAAGCGAACAACGTCAACGTACCAGTCTTCTTGTCCAATATCGTCTTGCTAACCACCGACCCCGCCGCCACCTCCACCCCGCCCGCCAGTTCAATCACTTTCCCTTTATAGTCATCCAAATTACTCATCTTCATCTCCCGTTTATTCTTGTGTCTCACCCTGATTTTTTGACTCTTTCTCGTTCTTCTTGTCGAAGCATCTCCCCATACATTGCCTGAACCCTGAACCCTTCACGTCTCACGCTTTACGTCTACCCCACCCCCCCCTACACCCAATCCTCCCTCAGAATGCCTCCGTCCAGACCAACCACCACACACTTGACCGGCACCTTCCGCTTCGCCTGAGCCGCCGCCTTCTGCGCCAATCTCAGCAAACCGCCACAGCACGGCACCTGCATGATCATCACCGTCAACGTGTTGATCTTGGCCACATCAATCAAAGCCTGAATCTTCTCCACATAGATTTCCTGCTCCGAATCCAATTTCGGACAGGCGATTGCCAGCGTCTTCCCCTTCAGATAGTCCTTGTGGAACTCACCTAGTGCAAACGCCGTGCAATCCGCCGCCAACAACAGGTCACTTCCCTGATAATGCGGCGCCTGGGGCCCCAGTAGATGCAACTGGATCGGCCAGTGCGTCAACTGCGACGGCCTTGTTCCCGTCGCCACTTCCTCTGCTTGCGGCTTACTCTTCAATTGCATTGCCCGGCTCCCCGGACATCCCGTGTGAACCGCATCACCCCTGCTCCCCGCCTTCGCCATCGGATTAGCAATCCCGTGTTGCTCAAGATACCCGACCGCTATCGCCAGATACTCCATTTGCTGATGATCACGCAGATGCTCCAAATGCGCCTTAATGGTATTCGGCCCCGCCTTGACGATATTCACCATGACCTTCGCTTCGTCATAAGCTTCCGCCTCCCGCTCCTCAATGGTAATGGCACCCTCGGGGCAATGCCCAAGGCAGGCGCCAAGTCCATCACACATCAAATCGCTAACCAAACGCGCTTTGCCATCAAGGATCTGAATCGCTCCTTCCGGGCAATTTGGGATACACAAGGCACAACCGGTACATTTCGCTTCGTCGATATTAATGATCTTACGTTTCATGATGCTATCTCCTCTTTATCTGCAACCAGAATATACCATGAGTACCACCACGTCCTTGATGTGGATCAAGAAAAACAAAGATGAAGTTATCCAGAAGTCAGGATTCAGAATCCAGAATATGATCAGTCATATCCAAGGAGATAGTCATCACAACGTCAACAAAAACCTCCTGAGGTTGCATGAGCTTTTTGGAGTGCTGTAGCTCGACGCCACTTTTCTCCAGCGCGGCTTGACGCGCTGTTTCTCTTAACGTTAACAGGGATCGGCTTGTCATCGCCGATTTTCATTCATGGACAATCACCTTGCTCAAAGATCCCCTCGATGACCCTCTCATAGGTTCCAATATGACTACGCCGGATACGCATGTATACCGATTGTGGATCAGCAAAGGCATGGGCCAGATACTCCCACTGCTCCATCATCTTGTCCAATCGGTGCCGGGGCCCGCTTAACCATTGACCATATCCTTCAAACAGCATTGCGTGAAATTTAACCAGCAGCTGGCGACGCACATCAGGCGGAGGCAGCGGAACCCCCGTGATCAGTGCAGGCAGAAAAGGATTCTTCAACACTCCACGCCCCAGCATCCATGCCGCTATCCCTGGAACATTCTTCCTTAAGTCATGAAATCCTTCAGCAGAGGCAATATCCCCATTGAAAACAAAAGGATGTCGGCACAACTGCATCGCTTCTCTGGCCCGACCAACATCCACGATCCCATCGTACATCTGGTCTGCTGTTCGTGGATGCAGGATCACCTTATCCAGCGGGTACTGGTTCAGCACTTCAATGACCGCCCGAAATTCATCCGGATCATGATATCCCAGCCTCATCTTCACAGACAACCGAACCGGCGTCTTGCTCATGACTTCGTCCAGGATCGCGTCGATGCGTGTCGCATCAGGAAGCAGCCCCGCCCCACGACCACGCCCTGCCACCGTTGGATAAGGACATCCAAGGTTCCAATTTACCTCCTCATGCCCCGCCTCTTTCAACTCGCGCAACGCCATGGAAAACGTCGGAGCATGATGTGTCAGCACCTGCGGAATCGTGCGCATCGCCCGGTTGTTCTCCAAGACAACCTGCCTTAATTCACCCTCCCTTAATGGATGCCCTTGCCGAAGCTGAAAAAATGGCGCCAGAGCGCAATCAATGCCGCTAAAACAGGCGGCATAGGCATTGCGATAGACAACGTCCGTAACGCCGCGAATCGGCGCCAACATCAGGCATCCGACAGCGGAATCGGCATTCGGCATCACCCGCTCTTCACTTTCCTGAACTTTCAATGTCTATTCCCTGTCAGACGCAGGAACGATCCAGCACTTCCCCGTCCTTGATTTCCAATATCCGCGTGGCCAGCGACCCGATCAGCCGATGGTCGTGCGAGACAAAAATAATCGTACAGCCGGTTTTCGAAAGCGCAAAGTTCAACGCCTCGATGGATTCCAAATCCAAATGATTGGTAGGCTCGTCCAGAATCAGTACATTCCCGCTCTCCAGCATCATTTTGGCCAGAATGAGCCGGGCTTTCTCCCCACCGCTCAGAACCTGAATAGGTTTGAATACGTCGTCCTTGCTGAACAACATCCTCCCCATAAAGGCCCGCAAGTCAGTCTCGGAAATATCCTTGTCTTCCGAAAACTGCTTCAACCAGCTAATAGCCTGGGAACTTGGGTCAAGATGCTCTCCCGGATCCTGCGGGAATACGCTGAATTGAAGGGTGTCACCAAACACCACAGAACCTGAATCCGGACGCAACAGACCGCACAGGATCTTGAGTAACGTTGTCTTCCCAACCCCGTTCTTGCCAATAATCGCCACTTTCTCCTTCGGATCAATCTTACACGAAAAATCCTTGAACAGCGGCAAGTCATAGCTCTTGCTGATGTTGTCAACCTGTATGACTTTGTCACCGAGTCTCCGCTTGGCATGAAATTGGATATAGGGTGACACCCGCGAACTGGGCTTTACCTCTTCCAACTCAATCTTGCCCAGCAACTTCTGCCTCGAGGTCGCCTGCTTGGCTTTTGAGGCATTGGCGCTGAACCGGCTAATGAAGGTTTTTAGCTCATGGATTTGCTTCTCCATCTTCTTGTTGGCCTTCTCCCTCAGCTCTCTTGCCTCCAGACTCGCAATGGTAAAATCATCATAGTTCCCGGTAAACATACGGATCTCATGATAGTCCAGATCGGCAATGTGCGTGCAAACCTGATTCAGGAAGAAACGGTCATGCGAAATGACAACCACCGTCCCCTCATATCGCTTCAGCAATTCCACCAGCCATTCGATGGACTCCATATCCAGATGATTGGTCGGCTCATCCAGCAAAAGCACATCGGGATGGGCAAAAAGAACCTGGGCCAGCAACACCCTGAGCTTGAACCCGCCCTTTAAGGTACACATCTCCTTGGTAAAGACGTCTTCGGCAAACCCAAGCCCTGCCAGCAGCTTTGCTGCATCCGCCTCCATCGTGTAACCACCCGCCTCGCCAAATTCATCTTCAACCATTCCGCTGCGATCATGCTCAGCGTCCGTCAGGTCTGACTTTGAATACAACGCCTCGCGTTCCAAATGGAGGTCCCAAAGTTTCTTGTTCCCCATATAGACCGTGTCCAGGATCGAAACATTGTCGAATTCCGCGTGATCCTGTCGCAAATACCCAACCGTACAATCGCGACCGATGGTGACTTCTCCCTGACTGGCGGGAATGAGCCCCGCCAAAATCTTGATAAAGGTGGATTTCCCCGAGCCGTTGGCCCCGATCAGTCCATAACAGTTGCCCGGCGTAAATTGGACGGAAACGTCCTCGAATAAAATGTCCGGTCCGAATCGCTTCGTAAGCCTTGATGTAGCAATCACACTATATTCCAATCTGCAAAATATGAATCAAAAGTCCGTATTGGCGGGCGACATATGCAGGATCGGGCAGTAAATAGCAAGTTATCTTGACTGGATGGCGGCTTCGATTCGGCTCGCGGCAAGTTGATGGCAGTAGCGCTCAAGTTCGGTGTAGCCGTCTGGCGTGAGGCGCGACGCATCGGATGCATCGGACCGATTAAGTTGATGTGTGCGTTCCCATTCATCGGGCAGGCCATCTTGATCGCTGTCAGGTAAAACGGGCGTGGCTTTTTCCAAAACGTCGCGGTCAGCACCGATTCGGTCCTCGTAGCCTTGCTTACCGGTGCCTCCGCGTGTGTCCGTCACCATGAAGGTGCTGGTCGCATCGTGTGGCAAGGCTCCGGCTTGCTGAAGCACCCGGGTGTAGGCTTCCTCGGCTGTGTCGATGCGGGACAGGCTCAGCTTCGGTTCCGGGCCTTGATCAGGAGCCGGTGGTCCGGGGCGCATGTCGGCCTCACGAGAGACACAGCCGCGGATGACGGCTGCGTTGGGTTTTACTGGTACGGCATTTTTGCGGCGATCGGGACCGAGTTTAAAGAGGCAGTTCACGATGGTTAGCCCTGCTCCCTCCGCACCCCAGGTCTGTTGCGTGTTCGAGTAGTTGTAGATGACGTTGTTGATCGCCTCCACATCCGACACGGCGTCGGTGAGCGGGCAGCGTTTTGACTGATGCACGTAGAGGCAGTGATGGATGGTGATGTGCTTCGAGCGGGTGTGCAGTGAGCCGTAGTTGTGCCACTGGCCGTTGTTCTCAAAGAAGTCCGCGTGAGCTTCCGCCTTGCGTGAGGCGTCGATACCGCACCACTGCAGGGTGATCTTTTCACTGCGAACGGTGTTGATGGTCTCATCGCATGCGCCGGCAAACGAGCAGTGGTCCACGATGACGTTCGTCGCGTTGCGTATGAGCAGGCAGTCGGGATCATTGTTGGTGTGAATGCGCGTGCCACGGAAACGCAGAAAGCGCAGGATTACTTCCTCTCCGCTCATATCGAAACGTCGATAATTGTAAACCGCGACACCGTGCGGCGAAGTCTCGCCTGCAATGGTGACTTGGTCGTTCTCCGGCGTAATGGTGAACGCTATCTCGTTGTTGCAATCGATCACGCCGCTCACATCGAAGACGATGGTGCGCGGTTCCTTCACTTCGTTGATCGCCCACGCCAGACTGCCGGGTCCGCGTTTGTTCAGCGTCGTGACATGCACCACGCGCCCGCCTCGACCGCCGCGCGTAAAGGCTCCGTGACCCTCGGCAGCCGGAAAAGCAAGGATCTGACCCTTGGGTTCACTTTCAGCCGCGTGCAGCGCGGCCAGCGGCTCGAGCAGCAGGGCTGTGAGGATGAGCCTACAAAAAGAGTGGCGGCAGAAATATGAGCTCTGGGTTTTCATGTTTTTATCTGTGAGCTTTTGGGATACAATCTGTACCCGATTCATTGCCTGCGCAACGGATTAAATGTTGATCATTCCAACCTGCGCCATCTGCGGATCAATCTCCTTACTCATCACGCTTAACCCTTCACTCTTCCAACATCCCTCCCCCTTGATTTCACAGATTAACAAGATTTTAATTGTCTGTCCCTATCCACTCTCCAGTCTGCCTGATCGTTGCGACGAGCTCTGCGCGCAGTTGCTCCAGCCGCTCCAGCGTCAGCCTGTCGAACGTCAGCACCGGCGCCGCCGGATCGTCGGCATAAGCCGCCAGGGCCTGGCGGACCCGGCCGCGATTCCACCCCTTCGCGGCGGAGAGCTGCTGCAGAAGCTCAATGTCCTGCTGGCCGCGGCGCAGGAGCTTGGCTCGCACGCCCGGCAGGGGCCCCGCGAAACTTCTGGCGCCCAGGGCGTAGTTCTTCCCCGGATAGTAGACAGCAGTGGATTCGTCGGTCTTGTCCCACGCTCCGGTCAGCGTCGTGAAGTACGGCATGGAGCCTGCGGCACCGGCGCACCACGAGGCTAGGAACATGCGTGTGAAGTTGATCGGGGGCGCCGAGAGACTGGGCCCGCCCCCGTAGTGCCAGTAGACCTGCTCCGGCAGCCAGCGCGCTCGCATGGCGGCGGTGGCGGCGTACTTGCGCAGGGCCACGCCCTGGTTGCACACCCACAGATCGACCACGCCGTCCCATAGCCCGCGCGCCAGCTCCGGCTGCGACACATCTACCCGGCAGGCAAACTGGACCTTCGTGTTCGCCGCCCGCACACCCTGCCGGCAGAGCCCGAGGAAAAACTCAATCGCCGCGTAGTCGTCGTAGTCGATCGGCTCGTCGAGCAGCCAGAAACTAACGCCGGAAAAGCCACGCTCCTTGATGAACGGGAATTTGTAGTAGTACTTGTTGTTCACGTACGCGTGGAAGGTCGTGTTGGTCCAACCCTTGGCCGCGGCATGCTCGGCGAATTGCCGCGCCACGCGCGCGTACGCCGCCTGGTAGTCAGGCCCGAACGTTTCCGGCAACGGCCGCGAGGTCTTGGCCCATTCCGCAAACTCCAACCGATTGCTCAGCCGGGCGTAGTCGGCATAGTGCGCGGCCAGCGGGAGCGGCCAGTTCTCGTGGAACGGAAGGTAGAGGTGCGTGAGCGGCAAGCCCTGGCCCGGACCGGTATAGCCGTGTGCGGGCGTGAATGCCGAACCGTCGAGCAGCGGACCGAGCGTCGCGTCGAATGCCGTCCAGTCGGCAGCGCCAACCGCCGCGCCCTCGCCCCCCAGCGCCGGCACGTAGCCGCCGTCCACACGCCCGTTCTGATGAATGGACAGCACGTTCAGCGACAACCGGTGGCGGCGAGCGAGTTGGTGGAACGTCCATTCGGTCGCGTTCGCCTCGGGTCCCTGCGGATCCACTCCTGCGAATCTGGCCATCTTTCCGTAGCAGTTCAACTCCACCGTGTAGCCCGGCTGCGCGGGTAGCGACACCTGCAGCACATTGACCGTCAGGGGCAGCACGACGGCGGCGACATCCCCGGCCGCGACGGTTACCAAACCGGTGTAGGCGCCGGGAGGTGTACCTGCGGGCGCCAGGATGTCCACCCAAACCGCCTGGCAGGTCTGGCCCGGGACCGCGTTGTCCGTGGCCGGCACAGCAAAGGTTTCGTCGAACGGCGGCGCTAGCGGCAGGCAGGCGTCGGCGTGCCATGCGGAGGGGCGCGACGCGGTGTCCTGAACCCCGTCGTCCTGCTCCGGGCGCGCCTCGCTCTTGAAGTACCAGAGCCGGAAAAGCTCCGCGTTGCCCGTCGCGGGAATGGATGCACCGGACGGCCCGGCCAGATCGCTGACCACCACCTTCACATTGGCCAGAGCTCGGTCTGGTGCCCTGCGTACGATGAGTTGAAAAGCCGCCGTGCCGTTGGCCGGCGTGTTCACGAAAATCGCCTGACGCGCGCCGTCGAAAATCGCGTTACGAACAAGGAAGTCCGGATCGGCGCGATAGGCATTCCCATCACACAGCACCGCGCCCGTCACGGGATCCACCTTCACCATATCGGGCACCGCGAAGACCGTCACGCCGCCCGGCTGGCGCATGGTCGGCGCTGGCGTCGCCGCAGCAAAGCGTGCTTCCCCAGCCGCAAAGCGCACGTCCGGCTTGGGCGGCAGCAGGACTTCCACTGACGCCGCAGGTCCCCGATTGCCGGCTTCGTCAACCGCCTCCACCTCCAGCACGTAACGGCCCGGGGCCAGCGACCAGATGGGCAGACGCTGCACACCGCCCGCCGGCAGCGGCCGCGGCAATTCCCAACGCGGCAAGAGCGTGGCCGCACCGGCTCCGGCAGGCGCGCAGCGGACGGCATACGCCAGCGCGCAGCCCTCATCGCCATCATCCCCCGGCGCGGTGAACTGCAGTGTGAACGAGCCATCCACCGAATCCACCGCCGCCACCTTAAGATCCCGCGGCGCGGCCGGCGCCGCCCGGTCTGCGGCTTCGCCGAATACCTCAAGTCGCGGCCGCAGGTCCGGGTCCTGAGCGTCACGCGTGAACACCCAGATATCCTCGGCCTCATTCGCGCGGTAGGGATATCCGGTGCCGACCAGCGAGAGCGCCTCGGCGACTTGCCCCTTATCATCCGTCAGAATCAGCCCATGGCTGACACCGGCGGCAAGGGCCTCCACCATGGCTGGATCGACGGGGATGACCAGCCGGGTGTACGCGGATCCTGCGGCACCCGCCCGGCGCACCGACTCGCGCCGCAACTTCCCGGGACCGGCGTGGATGTAGCGGGCGGCGGGATGCGCCCAGGCCACACCGAAAATGCCCTTCTGCGGCCACGCCCAGTAGTCAGCGGGCTGCGGGCGGTCCGGATCGGCCGGCGCGCGCGCAAAATCCCAGCACGGCCCGCCGACTTCAGACTGGAAGTTCACCGACGCCGGTTCGCTCCATGGCGCCAGCACCTCGCAAAGCCCAGCGCCGTAGAGCTCGCCCTTGGCTATCACGAGGTGCAGGCTCGCGTTCGACACCGTCCAGCCACGAATCGGCGCGGTGTCGAAGTTCAGCAGCAGCGCGCGCGTCTC
The DNA here is from genome assembly GCA_964508705.1 of uncultured Verrucomicrobiota bacterium. GTDB lineage: Bacteria > Verrucomicrobiota > Kiritimatiellia > CAIKKV01 > CAITUY01 > CAZDUS01. The sequence goes on along the minus strand of CAZDUS010000027.1, from coordinate 12,625 downwards.
GAAACCGCTCCAGCTCTGGTTCTGCCGAATAGGCGTGGTGATGCCCGCCCCATTGCCCATCAGGCCTTGCCCGGCGGCGGACGACAGACCGACGTCCGCCGTTGCTTTCAGTACGACGGCTTGCGGCTCCGCGCGCACACCGAAGCATACGAGCGTCAGCACCCCGCACAGTGCGCGGCTGATCATGAGTCTACGCATCTTAGGTCTCCTTATGGATAAGTAATCGCTTTCTGTCGGTATTCTAGCGGTACGGGTACACGCCCGTTGAGACCGCTCGTAACCATCCTTGAAGGATTGTTTTCAAGGCGTGGATCATGTGAAAATCCGGTATGTAGGTCAACACGCCAAGAGACACACAATTCGATATCCACCTCACTCTTCACGCTTCCCCAATCCCCCGCTTCGTAATCTTAATCATAATCCTCTCTGGGGCCGCAGATTACGATTAGGATTTGTACGGGATGCTAATGTCCCAAATGAAAAGATATCTCGAAGATATTATCACTCGCGCTCTTCATTGATTGCGGGTCAATGTCCACAAAAAGATCAACGAGACGGCGGTGCTGTCATCCGGAATGGCGGGACACTGCAACCGCTCGGCCACTTTTGCCCGCCATGCCTCAGGATCCGGCCCAGGCTCGGCCAGGTCAGATAGTTCCGGCTGATCGCCCAGTTCCCCCAGGACAAAGGCGTGCCCTTTCCCCGGCGCCTGCTCCTCGGCGGACCAGATCTCGCACATTTCCGCCCGCTCCCCGAGGGCTTGAGCCAGATTCAGCATCACCATACGCAGGGCGGGGCCCGGACAGCTCCGGGCCAGTTCGAAGCGTATCACGTCCCAAAGGAGTTGAATCTGACCCGTTGCGGAGAGGCCTAACAGGGCTTCCGCCCGGTCTGCCGGATCGGGCCAGGCCTGCCAGTAGGCCAGCACCTCTTCCCGGGACAGACGCTCGCCCAGTCGCATCAGGGTTTTAAAGGTGGTGGCGGCAAGACGCGGCGCCTCGTGATCCAGCAGAGGGCGTAATGCTGGTGCCACGGTCCGATCCCCCAGGAAGCCTAACGCGCTGATCGCCGCACCTCTGAGCGGGGAATGCAGGTCAAGCGCCTCCTTGAGCACAAGCGGTGTGGTCTCAGGCAGCGGATCAAAACACAAGGAGCGGTAAGCGCTTAGGCGATTCGCCATGTCCGGTGAATGAAGGAAATTGATGACCCTCGCCCGACTGACAAAGGTTCGTTGGATCAGGACGTTTTCAAGGTTGAACATGCGCTCATTCAGAGGGTCCTTCGAATGATCGACCTGATGCAACCGCACTGCCGTCATCAGGTTGGCGGGATTGAATACGGCAATATCGCCCCAGGCATCGGCCCCTGGTCGGCGCAGACGCTGGCTGACCCAGCAAATTGCCAAACTGAACAGAGCCCAGAGCAGGAAGGCATGACTGTAGGGATGGCCCCAGATAGCACCTGAGTGGCTGATCCACTTAGTCACTTCGAGCGCACCCAGACCGACCCCGGCCGCCAGTGTCGACGTCAGTTGGAAAATCACCGATGTTTCAAGGCGGCGCTTTTCGCCCAGGCGATCGATACTGAGGGCGGTCAGTACGGTGCTGGATACCGACATGCACAGCGAAGCGACGATGAAAATGACGATGGCTGAGATCGGTCGGAACGGAACAGGCAGAGCCTCGTTCCAGGCCATGACCACACCACAGACGGCCAGTAGGGCATGCGCGCCAAACTGGAGAGGCCGGAACCCGATGCTGCGCCCAACGATTCCCGCCACATGGGAGCCCAGCAACATGGCCAGCATTCCGCCGATGGTCGTCATGAACACCACATCTGCCGACAGTCCCAGCACGATGTTGAGATAGTTCAACTGATAGCCGGCCGCCACGCCCATTGGCACCATGAAGAGGGAGAGCCAGACCACCTCGCGGCGCTCCGGGTCCCTCAGCACCGATGGGACTCCGCCCAACAAGGAGCCGAGCGAACTCTTGGGCAGGAGACCGGTCGGCGGGAGTTGCCGCAGGGGTTGTGCGGTGGCCAAGTTAAACAGGATCCCCAGAACCAGAATGGCAAAATAGGCCCACTCCTGAGTGGGAAACCAGTCGGACCGGTTAAGGATTCCCGCCATCACCAGACTGATGGCGATCGAGCCAATATGCCACCAGATGAACTGTCGGGAGACGACCTCCGCCAGTTCCGTCGGTCGGCTGATCGCCTTGATCACCACTTGCGATGCGCTAACGCCTATCGCTCGTACCGCCATGAATCCATAAAAGACCAAAATCATCAGCCAAATTTTAGTCTGATTTCCGGATAGGAATGGCAGAGCCAGATAAGCCATTCCCAGGACCCCTCGAGAAAACCAGGCTCCGAAGAATACCCGGGAGGCATCTATCCCGCCACAAAGGTAAGGGGTTACCAGTACCACAATCCCGCTGAGATTCATTCCGGCATACATCAGTCCGGTTTGCAGGTCATTGGCCCCGTAGTGTAGCGCCAATAGGGTGATGACCGGGCCGATGGCCAGATTGGTTCCCAGTGGATTCAATTTTGCAAAACGTAATAGGGCCGCCTGCCCGGCGAGCTGGGCCTGGCGTGTAATCAGAGCCATTGAGAGCCACTCCAACAAGGTTTCATGTCAACAAAGGATAATCTGTTCATATACATTTCACTGTCATCCCACAGGACTAAGATTAATCAAAAAGGGCTGTTAGAACCTTAAGAAACACGGACTTCCCTAACGCTTTTCCTGTTTCTCTATTTGCGGTCCATGGGGGACGGAAGTATGAACTATGAACTCCGAATAATGAAGCTTGAAATGTGCTGTGTTACGGACACGCACCCAGTTGGACTTGCTTGATTTTCATCACACCCCAATAAGAAGCCGCCGCTAATCAACAACCCGCTTAACTCACGTAACCCCCCAGAGGGTTTGGATGTAGATGCCCAATAAGGCATCTGTATCATCCGGGCAGAAAGAATCGGGCGACTCGCGCATCAGTTCCAGATACCACACTCCGACGCCAAATCTCGGTTCGTGCCAGATGAGGGTTTCGACAAACACCTCGGTATCCCCGCCGAATTTGACGCCATAGTGCAGGGCAGCCAGTCCGATGGAGAGGTCGAAGAGTTTATCCTCGATGCCGCGGAGATTCCGGGAGATATACGCCTGTTCAATATGGCGTGTTTTTTGGATCAATGCTCGCCCCTGCTCCTGCATACGGTCTTGTGTGGAGTCCTCAATCAATGTCCGCAACTTCTTGAGAATTTCTTCCACGGCTTCGCCGCGGTTGCGCTGCTCATGGGTAAGGATGCGGTAAAATTCACCCGGCTCGCCGATCAAATCAGCGACCACCACCGCCAGGGACCGCTTGAGGACGGGGTTGACGGTCTCCTGAAGGCGGGGCAGGATTTCATAAATGGCCGCCATTTCGCCAAGTTTGGCCAAGGCCTCGCTGGAAGCGGAGACGACTTTGGAATCCCGGCTTTCCTGAAGCACTTTCATCAGCGGCTCGGAGGCTCTTGTGTCGCCAATTTCACCGAGGGTACGTGCGGTTTCGAAGACCGTTTCGCGATCCCCGTCCCTGAGGCGGCGGATAAGCGCATCCACGCTGGAACGGTCTTGGGTTTGGCGCAGTGCCCTCGCGATTTGGGGCCTCAGGTCCATGTTCGGATCATCCAGTTTCTGGATCAGGGCATCGATGGCATCCTGGCCGCCAATCCGGCCCAATGCCATCGCCGCCTCCTCCCTGACGGTGGAGGAGGGATCTTCCAGTTTTTCAATGAGGTCACGTACGGCGATGCGGAACCGGTCTTCGCCCAACTTGCGAACGGCATCCGCCCGGCTGCCGCTTGTGGTGGAACTCATCAGGGCCAGGACGTTGAAGGTTCCCGTGACCATACGCAGCGGATTGCTGACCTGGAGGCAGGCGACTGCTGAGCGGAAGTTCATCTCCCCCTTAAGCTGTTTCACCGCCAATAGCAGTCTGACAGCCACCAACCAGACGAGGGCAATTTGAAGAATAATCAAGGCATGGAAAAAGCTGAAGGCTGTGCCTGTGGGCATAATCCAGGTGAAGGGATGGGCCATCATCCAGTCCATCACTTTACCGGCGACCACCGGACCCAGTGCGCCCATGGCTCCCACGGCGCTCCAGTGAACGGCCATGGCCATGGTCCGACCATTCGCTGGCATCAAGGCCCCAATCAGACTGACCTGGGCCAAGCCCACGCCGGAGTAAAATAACCCGCCAAAAATATTCAATACCAGAAGGATGAGGATGGGTTGAGCCAGACTAAACGTGGGAATAAAGGGCAGATCTATGGTGACGGTGTTGTCGAGCATGAAAAACCACCCGATGCCCAGCGCCGGAGCCAGAATCATCATGACGGCCCCGAAATTTCGGGCTCCCATGCGATCCATGACATAGCTCCAGAGGAAGCCGGCAATGGAGGCCCCGATCATACTACTGATGACCATGGCCGACATGGCGCTATAACTAATGTGAAACGCACGATTCAGATAGACAAAGCCCAGTTGGGCGATAAGGCCTACTCCGAACATCCAGATACCCATGGAGATCGTCAACCAGCGAAAGTCCCTGTTTTTAAGGGGTTGGGCAAAGCGTTCCAGAAGGTTTCCGCGGGAGATGGTTCCGCCGGGCTTGGGTTCCGGCACCCACAAATGCACAATGATATCTGCAACCCCGAGCACGGCGGCGATACTAAAGACTATGGCAAACCCGACAAGCACGCGTCGGGGCTGAGCGGGATCATTGAACAAATCCAAGGCCCATCCAGCCGCAATCATTCCGATCAGTCCAACCACCGACACCAGGCTATGGCGTTTTCCCCAGAAAGTGGCGCGTGATTGTGGGGGCACCAATTCCGCCATCCAACTCCACCAGGGGGCTGTGCCCATTTGCGCTAAAACGGCGCTGATGGTGATCACGATGACGACAGACTTAACCATCCAGGGGGTACCTGGGGGAACGAAAAGGGGTAACAACGCCGGTACAAACCAGAGGAGGCGGTGGAGCAATACCAATATGGCCCAGTAGGCCTTGCGCGAGGGCAGACGTTCGGCCACAAGCGCTGAAAAAACCTGGAGAACCATGGCCAGCTGTCCCACGGTCGAGGTGAGACCGATCATCACCCCGTTAGCCCCGAGCGCACTCATCAGCATGGTTATTGGCATGCCGCCGGCAATAATAACCCATATATTGCCCAAACAGCCGGCAAAAATATTTACCCTTAACCCCCGCTTCACATCTGCGTCGGTCAGTGGAGTGCCGTCTGTTTTAAGTCTTTCAGGAGTTGAATCAGCCATATCTCACCCGGTCACATTCCCCGGCGATGCAAGATCGGGGGAATTTAGTCCTGCTAATGAAAAGGTCCAGGGTTATGCCTCGGCCCTTGAGATATTGACGAATTTTTCGATAAGAAATCGCTTTTGGGGTGTTGCGGACACGCACCCGTCGAGATCGTGCAGGATAGGAACTTTCATGGGGCTAGCCTGCCAAATCAGATTGGTGAGAGCAATTAGAATGTCGGCACGCCCCTCCACCGGACTGCGCCTCCATCAACACATTGGAACGCCGTAATGACAGGCCAAGGGAAACACATTCTGTACCCTCGCCATTGCCTGCGCAACCGATTGAATATTGATCCATTCCCATCTGCGTCATCTGGCGAGATTGTGAATGTTGAAACTTCCCTTCGTAATCTTAATCGTAATCTTAATCATAATCCTCTCTGGGCCGCAGATTACGATTACGATTAGGATTTGTATGGGATGGCATTGAAATGAATTTGATAGAAAAAAAATAGCGGGAGGGCTACCCCTCCCGCTAATCAATCAACTCAACACTTACGCCCCCGCCAACGCCGCCTTCATGTCCGCTTCCACTGTCGTCACCGGCTTGATCGCGAACTTGTCCACCAGCACGTTCAACACCGCCGGGGTCACGAACGCCGGCAGACTCGGTCCCAGCCGGATGTTCTTGATGCCCAGGAACAATAGCGTCAACAGAATGCAGACCGCCTTCTGCTCATACCACGACAGCACCAGCGACAACGGCAGATCATTGACTCCGCATTTGAACGCGCCCGCCAGGGCCGAGGCCACCTTGATGGCTGAATACGCATCGTTGCACTGTCCCATGTCCAGCAACCGTGGCAATCCGCCAATGTCACCAAACTCCAGCTTGTTGAACCGGTACTTGCCGCACGCCAGCGTCAGGATCATGCAATCCTTCGGCACCGCCTGCGCAAAGTCGGTGTAGTAATTGCGCCCGCTCTTCGCGCCATCGCATCCGCCAATCAGGAAGAAGCGCTTGACCGCTCCCGCCTTGACCGCGTCAATGACCTTGTCAGCCACACCCAGCACTGTACCGTGCCCGAAACCAACCAGAATGGTCTTCCCCTCTTCCGTGACGGAAAATCCCGGCGCCGCCAGCGCGGCATCAATCAGCGGCTTGAAATTCCCGTCGCCGATATGCACCACATCCGGCCAGGCAACCAGCCCGCTCGTGAAGATCCGTCCTTTATATGTATCCTTCGGCTTCTGGATGCAGTTCGTCGTCATCAGGATCGAGCCTGGGAACGCATCGAACTCCGCGCGCTGGTCCTGCCATGCGCCACCATAGTTACCAGCCAGATGCTTGTACTTCTTGAGGCCGGGATACCCGTGCGCCGGCAACATCTCGCCGTGCGTGTAGATATTCACTCCCTTGCCTTCCGTCTGCTTGAGCAACTCTTCCAGGTCCTTGAGGTCATGACCAGATACCAGGATTGCCTTGCCCTTGACCGGAGTAATCCGCACTGCCGTCGGGACCGGGGTCCCATAGGCTCCCGTATTGGCGGCGTCCAGCATCTCCATAACCTTGAGATTGATCTCGCCAGTCTTTAGCGCATACCCCAGCAACTCATCCATGGTGGGGTTCGCCTTGACCAGAAAATCCAACGCATCATGCGTAAAGGCATAAACCGCGTCGTCTTCCTTGCCTAGAATCATTGCATGGTCCGCATACGCGGCCACACCTTTCAACCCGAGCAGAATCAAATCCTGCGTCCCCGACACATCGGATCCAAGGTTCGACTGCCGCTTCTCGGGACTAACCGCCTCGCCCTGCTTGACCAGCCCGGACACATCCGCCGCAGGCAACCATAACGCCGGCCCGCTTAGACTCTCAGGCTTAACACCCTTCTGCTTGCACGCCGTCTCATACAACTCACGCGCCTTCGCCAGTATCGAACCGGCTTTCCTCAACTGACGGGCCATCCGCGCCGCATCAAAGCTCACATTGGTCACCGTGGTGAACAATGCCTCGATGACAAACACATCCACATCACGATTCTTGGCGCCCAGCTTGCGTGCCCGGTGGGCATACTGACTAATCCCCTGCGCCGCATGAATCAACAAGTCCTGAAGCGCCGACACTTCCGGATCCTTGCCGCAAACACCAAACGATGTGCATCCCGTGCCTTTGGCGGTCTGTTCACACTGATAACAAAACATACTGCTCATAATCTAATCTCCTTGCGTAGTTATTTTTCTCTCTGATTTGGAACACGCGAGCCATTATGCACTAACCCCGCCCCCCAGCCTTGATCCAGGTCAAGTTTTCAACATTTCCTTCAACGCCCGGTAATCCGTCTTCCCAGTCCCCAATACCGGTATCTGCTCAACCTTCCGCACCGCCCGGATATTGTGCAGTGCCGATAATCCCGCCGCACGAATCCGACCGTTGACCTCCTCCCGGTCAAGCTCCCTGACCGTGAACAACACCAACTCTGGATTTAGCTCCGCCGGCGTCGCCTCCACCGCCAACACAGGTTCCTCATCCGACGCCTTGACATAATGCCGCGCCAGCACCTCTTCAATCGCCGGCAGCGAAATCATTTCGCCTCCCAGTTTGACAAAGCGCTTTAACCGCCCCGAAAATGTCAGCACTCCCTCGCTTCCCTCCAGCACTAGATCACCCGTGCGATACCACGACTTCCCTTCAAACTCCACAAACGGCGTGGCTCCATCGTAATTCAAATATCCGCCAAAGATACTCGGCCCGCGGACCAGCAACATTCCCGCTTTCCCCTCCTTAACCCTTTGCCCGCTCTCCACATCCACAATCGCATACTCCACCGAGGGCAACACCTTACCAATCGTTCCCTTTCGCGGCTTCATCTCGTCATTCACCGAAACCACCGGCGAGCATTCCGTAATCCCGTACCCCTCGATCACTTTGATATGCGGCCACAACCTTTCCACCATCTCATAAGTGGAGTCCGGACACTTTTCCGCGCCCGTTATCACCGCCCGGAGCGTATCCACCTCGCTCCCGGTCACCGCCCTTAATATCCCCGCCAGAAAGGTCGGCGTCCCCAGCGCCAACGACACCCGATAGGCCTGGATCAGCCTCGCCACCATCCCGCCCTCTGTCGGGTTGGCGTGATAAACCACGGGGACCCCCGCGCACAGCGGCAACAACAACGTCCCCGTTAATCCAAAGGAATGAAACGGCGGCAAAATCCCAATCAGGCGGTCCTCGGGCCGGAAGCAAAACCGCTCATTCAAATCCCGGATATTCGCCAGCAGGTTGCCATGCGTCAGCGGCACCGCCTTGGGTAAACTCTCCGACCCGCTCGTAAACAACACCACCGCCGTTTCCGGCATCCGCACCTTACCCAGCCGTCGCCGCCACCCAACCCGCGCCCCAACCAACGCCTTAAGCTTGTCCAGCACACCAATCCTCTTCCCGACATCCTCAAGATGAACAAGCCTCTCCTTCAACGTCCCCAGATCACCCACCCCTGACTCGAGCCGCTTCACCAACTTCTCCGACGTCACCACCCTTTGCACCCCAAGCAAATCAAGGGAATGCTTCATGTTGCGCAACCCAACCGTCCAATTGACCATCACGGGAATCTTCCCAGCAAACAACGTCGCCACATACACCACCGTCGCCGTCACCGAGGCCGGCAACATGATCCCGACGTACTCACCGGGCAACGCCACCAGATGCGGCTTAAGCGCGCAGACGCTCGTCAACAAATCGCGATACGTTTTCGTCCCCGCCATCTGGTCCGCCAACACCACCCGGCCGGGATCCCGCCCGCATTGCGCCAGCAACACCTCTCCTATCGTCCGCCCCGCAGGCACCTCCTCACGACCACCCTTGCGTCTCGACTCCAGCCATGCCGCTCCCACCGGCTTCAACTGAACCGGGGCCGCCAGCAAATTCCCGCGCGCCGCCAGCATCACATCCCCAACCTTCTCAATCCCCGCGCCGTCCCCAACCTGAAACCCAAACTCCGATTCAATCCATAACGCCAGATCCACAATGGAAAGACTATCCATGTTCAGGTCACGCGCCAGATGATCCCCGACGCCAATCGTTGAACGCCCGCTGAGTTTCCGGAGATGGTTCAGCACAAGCTCCCGCGTGGTCACAGGCACATCCTCGATTGATCCGGAAACCGCCCCCACCTCAGGGTCAGGCAATTCACGAACGCCCCCCTTCTCCCACGGTGTATAAGGCACATAGGTCGCCGGTACCGGGTCCGCATTATAAAACCGCTCCAAGGCCCGGTTCAGTTCAGCGCGCCCACCCTCACGTGGCAAATCATTAGCCTCAACCAGCTCAATCGCAACCTGTCGCTTCGGCACAAAAATGATGAAGCTCGCCAGCACAGCCTTGATGCCGTTTATCAGAACGCGCCCCAAATCGGGCGCCCTCCCCGAAGCCCGACTGAAACTGCTCCCCCATATCCCCCTTGTCCTCACCAGAACCACCCGGCAATCCGGCGCCTCCTTGAGAATCGTCTCCACCGCGCTCGACGCCGCCAAATCCTCCGTCTTCCGACGCGCAATATGACCCGCCGGATACAACAACACATTCTCACCCTGCCGGAGTGCTTCAGCACAGGCTTTAATTCCCTGTAGCACCTCATCCCGCACCGCATCACCATAGACCGTCGGATCAGGGATCGTGATGACCCCCATCATCTCCGACGCCCACCGCACCCCCGGCCGCCCCACCTGATCACGGTCCGCCAGTGGCCGCACCCGGAACCGCCTGTGCAATTCCGATATCACAATCGGCGGATCAATCAGCCCCGGATGATTGGGAAGAAAAAGAATGCCACGGGTCCCCTTCTGCGCCACCTCCTCAACACCCTTCACCTCAACCCGATACCGCAACCGCAACAATCCCTTAACAAGTTCCCTCAACAATAAAATTCCCAATTCATACTTCATCCTTTTTCCCACCCCTTTCCCCTTTTCATACCTCATTCTTCCCCCATTCTGGATTCTGAATTCTGTCTTCTGACTACTCCCCCTCACCCCTCCGATACGCCCACCACAATCCCGCCGCCGACACCAAAGTCATTCCGCCCACCCACGCAAAACCCGTCGTCGGACGACAATAGGCATTCAATAGGTTGGCAACAAGGCCCGACAGACAAATGCCGGTAAACACCGCAAAGTTCACCGCCGCCAACACCGAACCCTTCTCATGCGCCGCCGGACGAACCTGCAAGAAACTCTCCACAGGAACCATCATGAACCCGCTGGCCACACCCATCAGCACCGTCAATCCAAACAACACCGGCGCGCCAATACCCCGCTCAAGTCCCGGCACCACCAGCATCGCAAACATGAAAACAGCCATCATGACCGCGCCGCCGGGGACCCCCCGGTACCAACGAGGCCCCGTCATCAATCGCCCGCCGATAAATCCGCCAATCCCGATCCCTATCAATTGACTCGCCACCAGCCCGCTGGTCATCGTCTTCCCCAGGCCAAACTGCTGAATGCCCAGTGGATTCAAAATCAGGATTCCCATCGAACCGCAAAACCATAACAACACATCCGCAGCCACCGTTGTCGCCAACAAGGGATCTCGCGCGATCCCTTGGAATTGCCTTAAAATGTGCATCGCTCCGTTCCAAGGGAATGGGGCCCCCGGATTCGCCGCCGGACGCGACGGCACCCCCGCGCTCACCAATAAGCCAACCAGCGCCACCCCCACAACCGTAAAGCTCACCAGCAAACGCCCCCACTCAATCCCAAGCCACTCCCCGGGCCGATCCAGCAACACTCCTCCCATGGCAACCCCCGTTAGAATCGCCATCGTCACCAACATGCGCAAAATCGCATTCGCGCGCGGCACATAATGCTCCGGATAAAGCTCCGGCAAACTGCCGTTGATGGCAGGACTGAAAAACGTCGCCTGAATGCCCATGATCGTCAACATGGCAAACAATAATCCCCAGTGCCCCAGACAAACCCCGGCGGCCCCGGCCAGCATCGCTATGAATTCCGTCCACTTGGCCGCTATCACCACCTTGCGCTTGGGAAATCTGTCCGCCGCCCATCCCGCTTGCGCCGCCAATAAGATGAAAGGAACCGTAAACACCGCTACCGCAACGCCCTGCATCGCTGTCTGACCCGCCGCCACCGCGATAATCAACACCGCCTGCTTGAAGAAATTATCGTTGAAAACCCCCAATGTGTAAGCGCCAGCCATACACACAAACCGCCCCCGCGCATGCCGAATCACTTCCATTTCTTGCTTCATTCCAAAACCCTTCCTTTAGCCCCCACACTCTACCGCTCTCCCTCTCCCCTTCTCCATCTTTATCTTAATCATCATAATCGTAATCCCTCTCACTCCCCAAAGTCTATAGTCCAAGGTCTATTCTCCCCACCAACCCTCACTTTTTCCTCCCCCCTCCGACCAACACACCCTACAATCCCATCCACGATGAACCCCCTATTCGATGCCCATTGCCATCTGCAAGATGAGCGGCTTACACCGACCATCCCCACCGTCATGGAACGCGCCGCCAAAGCCGGCGTCACCGACCTGATGTGCTGTGGAACCTGCGAGTCCGACTGGCCCGCCGTGATCAATGTCGCCGCCCGTTTCCCCGGTGTCCACATCTCCCTCGGCCTACACCCCTGGTTTATCGCTGACCGCACCACCAAATGGCTGGACACCTTGCAGGGCTTACTCCGGGATCACCCCGCCGCCGTCGGAGAAATCGGACTCGACCACGCTCTACCAAAAGAAACCTTTGCGGATCAGGAAGCCGTCTTCCTCGCACAGCTTTCACTGGCGGCAAAACTGGAACGTCCCGTCTCGGTCCACTGTCGCCGCGCCTGGGGTCGCATGATGGAACTGCTGGATGGTCACGGCTGGCCACCTGGGGGCATTCTCTTCCATTCCTACTCCGGGGGCCCCGACCTCGTTTGGCCACTGGCTCGCCGTGGCGCCTACTTCTCCTTCTCCGGGTCCATCACTCACGACAACAACAAGCGCGGCCGCGAAGCCGTTATTGTCGTCCCCGAAGATCGTCTCCTGATAGAAACCGACTCCCCCGACATCATGCCGGCCCTGACGACAGACCACTCATCCAACTCCAATCCACTCAACGAACCCGCCAATCTCACATACATCGCCACCACCATCGCCACCCTCCGCCACTGGACCCCACCCCGAACCGCCACCCTCACCCACCAAAACGCCAAAGCATTCTTCTCTCTGCGCTAACTATAAAATCAGGGATGGATGGGTAGATCGTGACCCCTCCTTGGGTGATAGGTAGGGGTATATAG
>CAZDUS010000026.1:2250-27264 GCA_964508705.1 uncultured Verrucomicrobiota bacterium | reverse complement strand
TATTGCCTGTATTTGCCGCCCTCGCGTCCGCCGCCCTTTGGAACAACATATCCGGGCGTCTTCAGGCAACCGAGCCCTCTCATGAACAGACTTCCTCCCGCATCATGCTTGGCGTTATCGCCGGGATACTCCTCGTCGCCGCCTCGTCTCCCATCCTCGAGAAGTGGGCTATCATCCGGCAGGACCGCCTGTGGTTCATTACCAAGCAACAATCAGATCTGGCCGTCCTTCGTGACGTCGGCACCTGGGTCCGCGCGCAAACCGGCGAAAACGATGAACTGCTAACATGGGACCCTTACCTTGCCGTCGAAGCCAACCGCCGACTCCCCCGCGGCTTCGAGATGGCTCCATTTAATTTCTTCCCGGATCTTTCAGATGACGACGCAAAACGAATCGGCGTCCTTAATGAACCTCTGTTACTGGAGGCGCTCAAAACAACCAAAGCCCCAGTGGCCGCCATTAGTGGTTACGCCATGGCGATACGCTCACCCAAGATGGAAAGGATCACTCCAGCCGAACCTTTCTCAAAACAGGTTTGGCAAACCTTTGAAAATCAGTACAATGTCACGCTTCAACTGGAGGATTTCGGCCAAGGACACACGGTGCTAACTTTATGGACACGAAAGTCAAATCCCTGATAATGCCGGATCGCGTGGATTCCGTATCCATCATCCTGCCGGTCATCGACGAAACCCAATCCCTGTCCAAGACCGTGGAAGTGATCGAGTCGCAGTGTGCCGATAAGGTTACTGAGTATCTTGTTGTGGTGTGCGCCAAAACAAAACCGGCAAGCCGTGAAACCATACAGAGATTAATCCAGCAGTATGGCGGAAAAGTTCGCCTCCTCGAACAAAACTTGCCCTTTCTGGGCGGCGCCGTGCGCGATGCCTTTGATGCCACACGCGGATCACATGTCGTAATGATGGCCAGCGACTTGGAAACCCCGCCGGACAAGGTGCTGGACCTCATCAATGCGGAAACCGCCTGCCCTCACGGCATCGTCACCGCAACGCGCTGGAAATCCGGTGGCGGCTTCGTTGGTTACAGCGTGCTAAAATACATACTGAACTATCTCTTCCAAGGCATCTTCCGGCTAATGTACAGAACACGCCTCTCCGATTTGACCTACGGGTACAGGATTTTCCCCACTGCCCTTGTTCAAGCCATTAAGTGGGAGGAGCTGAAACACCCGTTCCTGTTCGAAACTCTCGTCAAGCCGTTACGGCTAGGCATTCCAGTCAAGGAAATCCCCTGCTCTTGGATTCGCCGCGATGAAGGAGCCTCCAATAACACCTTCCTTACCAATTTTGTCTATTTCCGGACGGGGCTGAAGACATTGCTTACCCCCCGCGCAGGTATCTTGAAATAAAAACTATCGGTTTCGCAGGACGCAAATTAGCCTAGGGTTTTCAGGATGGAGCACAAAACATGAAAAAAGTAATCGTCACCACCACAATCAATCCACCCACCGAAGCCATTCGCCGGTTTGACGCCATGGAAGACTGGTCGCTTGTGGTTATCGGCGACCTAAAAACCCCAAAAGACTACAAACTGAAGCGCGGCATTTACGTCACTCCAACAATGCAGGAGGAATATGACAAAGAACTCTCTGACGCCATCGGCTGGCGCTGCATTCAACGCCGAAACTTCGGCTTGTTGTGGGCACATGACATGGGTGCCGATATTGTCGCCGTCATTGATGACGACAACATCCCCTACGAAGGCTGGGCTCAAAACCTGATGATCGGGCGCGAAGTGGAGGTGAACTACTACGAAACCGATTTACCCGCTTTCGATCCGGTTGGCGCAACCAACGAGCGGAAGATTTGGCATCGCGGCTACCCCCTTCAACTGGTCCCTAAACGCGACTACACCAAATGCACCAAGCGACGAATCCGCCCAGAAGCACAAGCCGACTTCTGGAACGGCGACCCCGATATTGATGCAGTTTGTCGCATGATCTACCGCCCGGAGTGCAATTTTGATCCCTCCTGTTTCCCCATAGCCTCCGATCGCCTTTCCCCGTTCAACTCGCAAAACACGTTCATCAGCGGGTCATGGCTGAAGGATTATTTCCTATTCCCCCATGTAGGCCGCATGGATGATATTTGGGCTTCATACTACGTCGAGGCCAAGGGACTGCAGGTCGTCTACGGAACGCCCACCGTTTTTCAGGACCGTAACGAGCACGATCTGGTCAAGGATATGCGCGCCGAATATTGTGGCTACGAGAACAATTTGAAACTTGTCGCCGATGTGTCCAAGGATCCTGAATCTATTCGCGCTTATCTTCCCGAACAAAGCGTAAAAGCATTTGAACTTTATCAGAGGCACTTCGCATGAGTAAGAAGGTATTAGTAACAGGCGGCGCCGGCTTCGTTGGCCGGCACTTTGTGGCCCGACTCCTCCAACGGGGCGACGAAGTCCACTGCGTGGATAACGTGGCCCCTTATACCGGCGGCATCATGCCGGAACAATGGCCTCTTTTCTCGCCCTTGAGTTTCAAGAAATTCCATTTCTATCACGAGGACTGCCGCGCCTTCTTTTCCCGCATCAAGGATAATGATTTCGACTACTCGTTTCACCTTGCCGCCATGGTCGGCGGTCGCCTGATGATCGAAAACAATCCCCTCGCCGTCGCCGACGATCTTTCGATCGACTCACATTACTGGCAATGGGCCGCCGAAACCCGCCCAGGAAAAACCATCTGCTTCAGTTCAAGTGCCGCATACCCCATCAAATTCCAGCGCAAGGATGATTACATCCCCTTGAGGGAGGATATGATCCAGTTCGATAGCGACATCGGCATGCCGGATATGAGCTATGGCTGGGCAAAACTGACCCACGAGTACCTCGCCAAACTGGCCTTCGAGAAAAACGGGCTCAAATCCGTCGTGTACCGCCCATTCTCGGGGTACGGCGAGGATCAGGACAATTCATATCCCTTCCCCGCCATCAGCCGCAGAGTTATCCAAAACGCTGGAGCCGCCGAACTTAAAGTTTGGGGTAGCGGCCTCCAAATGCGCGATTTCATCCATATCGAGGATTGCGTCACCGCCGTTCTCCACACCATGGATAGAATTGACAATGCCGATGCTTTAAACCTCGGTACAGGCATTTTCACCAGCTTCATCGATTACGCTCGCTTGGCAGCAGAAATCGTCGGCTATAATCCCACCGTCACCGGCACATCCGACAAACCAGAGGGTGTTTTTGCGCGGGGTGCAGACACAACAAAACTTCATCAGCATGGCTTTAAGCACACCGTTTCATTTGAGGAAGGCATCCGGAGAATGATCGCCCACATTCAAAATCACGGTTAAATCGCGAGCGTCCTCTTGACAAGCATTACGTCACACATCATTTCATCTGCGGAATCGGATATCTCTTCCATACACCGTACTACGAACTACTGTACTCACGCTCTCCTCGCCCATGGGCGCATCTGTGATTTGGTGCAGGCCTCGGCATCTCAACAAATAACTACTGGCACACAGAGCTCTTGCCACAACCAATCTATTCTTCTGGCAGGGCGACCTCTCCGAGGGAGCCGTCCCCCAACAAGGTTTGAAGCATGTGCGCACCTAATCGCAGATGCGCCCCTCGCCCATCCGCGCTTGATTTTTCCATTGCATCCATGATTTGGCTTTGGGATTCTGCGACTGTACGGGTTGTTGACAAAGGCATCTTATGGCTGAAAATACCAAACCCTCAGGCGGCTGGAGCCAGATCTACAACAGCATCGTCCAGCAATCCATCATCGGCATTGTCCTTTGCGATACGGATGGCGCCATCTTGGAATGCAATCCCGCCTTCAGCCGCATGCTGGGTTATGACAACGATGAACTCCTTTTCAAAACCGTCGAGCAATTAACCCATCCTGACGACTGGAACAAGGAAGCTTCATCATTCTTCCAATCCATCTCCCCTCCCGACTCCAGTTCCCATTACTGTGTGGAAAAACGTTATTTCCATAAGGACGGCCACATCGTCTGGGGCAAGGTTCACGCCACAACCATCCGTGGCACTCATAACATGCCCGTCTTTGGATTCGCCATAGTCGAGGATATCACCGAAATAAGGCAGGCCGAGGATTCGCTCCGCCGTAGCGAGGCCCGATATCGAGCACTCTTTTCTGAAATGACCAGCGGTTTCGCGTTGCATGAGATCATTCTGGATAAGGACAGGAACCCTGTTGACTACCGATATCTGGACGTAAATCCTGCTTTTGAGACAATGACCGGCCTTAAACGCGGCGACGTCATCGGCAAAACGGTGCGGCAAGTGATCCCCTCCATCGAGCCCATTTGGATCACCCGTTATGGGTCAGTTGCCCTAACAGGCATCTCGGCAACTTTCGAAAATAGCGTAGACGCTTTACAAAAACATTTCTCAGTTCATGCCTACTCCCCAAAAACAGGTCAGTTTGCCGTCGTATTCACGGACATCACTGACCGCACCTTGGCGCAACAACAACTCGCCGCCGAAAAGGAACGGCTAAACGTCACATTGCGCAGCATCGGCGACGGGGTGATCGCAACAGATATCGACGGCAAGGTGGTCTTGGTGAACAAAATCATCGAGCATTGGCTTGAGCAATCTCAGCAGGAACTGGCCGGATGTCCTATCTCCAATGTTCTTCCGCTAATGGAGGCTCACGGCCAATCTTCCTGCACCAAAACGATTACAACGGCCGTGCAGCAAAGAAAACGATTCGAAACACGGGCTCCCTTGCGTCTTATCGTAGGCGACAGGATTGACTTGTGGGTCACCGTGACCGGAAGCCCCATCTATGACCCCGGGAGCAATCCCATAGGCATGGTGTTCGCCCTGAAAAATGTGACCGAACATATGCGCGCGGAAACCGAACGCATTAAAAACGAAAAACTGGATTCACTTGGCCACCTTGCCGCTGGTATCGCACACGACTTCAATAACATCCTGACAGCGATCCTGGGAAATGTCACTCTGGCCAAAGCCAGCACCTCATCACCCGCAGAAGTCGGAACGCTAATGGCAGACGCGGAAACCGCCATCCATCAAGCTCACCACCTGACGCAACAACTACTAACCTTCGCCAAGGGTGGCGCCCCCATCAAGGAAACCGTCAATGCCGAAACATTAATCAGGGAAACGGCCGAATTCGTGCTCCACGGATCAACTTCCAAACTGGTGTTTCGCATCCCATCCTCCCTTTGGCACATCAGGGCCGACATCCATCAGATCGCCCAAGTCGTACGAAGTCTCGTCATTAATGCCAATCAAGCCATGCCGGGGGGTGGCCTTGTCAAAATCACCGCCGAAAATCTCCTGGTGGACGACGACGATATCCTTCCCTTGCAGCCGGGCCACTTCATAAAGATATCCGTTTCTGATTCAGGCGTTGGCATATCTGATAGTCACATTGATAAAATCTTCGACCCCTACTTTACCACCAAGCAACATGGAAGCGGCATGGGGCTCGCCACCACTCTTTCAATTATAAAAAATCACGGCGGGCACATCGCCGTGGAATCAAGACTCGGCATCGGAACAACTTTCGAGATCTATCTCCCAGCCTTACACAGCAGCGCAGATTCAATTCTGCCCGCAAAAACCCATTCGTGCCTGATAAATAAAACCAAGATATTGGTCATGGATGACGAGGAAGCCATCCGGAGTCTCACGTCTCGCATCTTGATTCACAACGGTTGTGAAGTCATCACGACTGCCACCGGCGAAGAGGCCATTGCCGCCTACGAATCGGCGCTCGCCTCCAATCAACCTTTCGACGTCGTTATCCTTGATCTAACCATCCGGGGTGGTATGGGCGGCAAAGACGCCATGCAAAAACTCCGGGAAATCAACCCCTCCATCAAGGCCATCGTCTCCAGCGGTTACTCGAATGACCCCGTGATGGCTAATTACCGGAAATACGGGTTCCGCGGAATTGTGCCCAAGCCTTACCAGGCCTCTGATCTGATACAAGCGGTTGCCGAATTGGTTCAACCTAAAACCTGCTGCTAAGACGCCTCAGTTGTGGTGATGTTCCCGTTCGACCTTTCGTATTTCATCGCGGAGTCGAGCCGCTTCTTCATAATGCTCATCACTGATGGCCTTCTCCAACCTCGTCTTCAACTGCTTCACGCCCTCTTCAACCTGCCGCCCATGCTTCGTCTCTTGAGGTTTTTCATTCTTGGAAGCCGGGGATTCCTCAATAAGTATGCCCGCTTGCTCCATCACCTTCTTGACCACATAAATGGGGGCCGCCGTGCGGATGGCAAGTGCCACGGCATCGCTGGGTCGCGCATCCACCTCGGCCTCCACTCCATCATGCTCCATCACCAACACCGCAAAAAATGTCCCATCAACCAAATCGTTGATCACCACACGTTTCAATCGGCACTCCACACAATCAAGCACACTCTTGAATAAATCATGGGTCAACGGACGGGGAATCTCCACGTTATCCATGCGGATGGCAATTGACTGCGCCTCCGCTCCACCAATGAAAATAGGAAGCGTACGGGGATCATGCTCGCCTTTCAACAACACCACAAACCCCATGTTCGATAGAGACAGCCCTGTTACTTTTACTAGGATCATTTCCGTCCTCCTGCACACATTTTACCACCGTAACCACCAATGAAGCATCAAGCATTTTACTACCTTCAACTCACACTGACCTCATGTGCACCTCTATATAATTTGTTCTGCACCACTTATTCCACTTATTCCACAGCACCATCCTAATGATTGGCATATTAACTGCTTATGCTATGCTTGATTACAGTTAAACAAATGAGTGCCTTCCCAAATGCCTCTACGTTGCCGGGAACGAACATCAAACTTTCCCGATTGGGTGTCATTTTGCTTGCCGTCGCCGTGCCGGTATTTGTTGCTTCTTTCATTGAGCTTTGGCGCCTTCATACTAGTCCCTCCATGTTCCTGTTCGTTCCCCTGTTGATGTCCAGCCTGGCAATATCTCTGGTCATGGCAATCTACTGGCGCGAGTGGCGCGCATTAACGTTTTCACTAATCTTCGCCATGTTGTCTGGATACTGCTGGATTCAAGTCCTGATCCATTCAAACACCTATCCCCATGATGGAGGCATGGCCCTTCTTGGCGATATTCTGCTTCTAGCCAGCGCTCCTGCCACTTTTGGTGCCCTTGCTGGCCTTTGGCGCATTTTTGAGAATCAATCCCTGTTCCAGCAAGGCCAACTCAAACTGGTCGAATACGAGGCACGCTACCGGCATCTGATCGAAACCGCCACAGACGCTTTTTACGCAATCGATGTCAATGGACACCTCACACTAGTGAATGCGGCGGCCGCTCGCCTTTTCGGACGAAGAGCCGCTGATCTCGAAAAAACATCGTTTTTCACTTTGGTGGACGAGGCCACCTCCCATACAGTGCGCGACGCTTTGAACTCATTGCGATTCAAGGATATCAAATCGTTCTATCACGAGTTCCAGATCACCCGTCGCGACAATACAAAACGATGGGTGGGCCAAAACTTGCAACTCCTCTGGAGCAACACAGAAATTTGCGGATTCCAAGCCGTCCTGCGCGACATCACCGAACGCCATGATGCCCAGGATGCCTTAAAGCAAAGCGAGACAAGGCTCCGAACACTTTTCGACACCCTTTCCGAAGGCGTGCTCCAAACCGCCTCAGATGGGCGCATCGCTTTCTGCAATCCTGCCGCCACGCGGATTCTGGATCTGACTGAGGATGAACTCAAGACCCGTCACTACGCAGATACAGCATGGGACTTCATCCGCTCTGATGGCTCTCCCATGCCCGTTGAAGAGTGGGTTGCGTTTCGCGCCCACCGCGAACGACATTCTGTGCCTCGCACCGTCACCGGCATCCGCAGGAAAGAGGGCAGCCTCGTCTGGCTGAGCGCAGCCGCTGAACCCATTCTTGGCAAACTGGGCCTGCTTGAAGGCGTTGTAATAACTTTCACCGACATCACAAAATCCAAGGCGGCGGAAGAAAATCTGAAAATGATCGAATTCGCGCTCGACCGGACACGGGAGCATGTCTACCTCGTCTCTCGGGATGGGCATCTGGCCTATGCAAACAAAAGCGCAATGGAAACCCTGGGCTACAGTGCGGAAGACATCGTCACACTGACCATCTTCCAGATTGCCCCGGACATCACCAAGGAAGACTGGTCGGAAACCTGGCACCAGGCTTGCCGAGGATCGTGGCCCACCTTTGAAGCCAATTTCGTGGCCCGGGAAGGACGCACCTTCCCCACCTCAACGTCGGCAAGTCATGTCGAATTCAATGGACGCGAATACCTGTTCGCCTTCTCCCGTGACCTCTCGCGTGAGGCCGAGTTGGCCACTCAACTTCGGCACGCCCAGAAAATGGAAGCCATCGGAACCTTGGCCGGCGGCATTGCCCACGACTTCAACAATATCCTCAGCGGCGTTCTGGGCTACTCCGAACTGGCCCTCCAGGACACTCCCGAAGGAAGCCCCAATCGCCACTTCATCCAAGAAATAATCACTGGGGGGGCACGGGCAACCAATCTGGTCCGCCAAATCCTGACTTTCAGCCGACAGGGCGAGCAAAAACAACAACCCTTGACGCTGGCCCCGGTCATCAAGGAAGCGCTCAAACTCCTGCGAGGCTCACTCCCGGCCACCATCACAATCCGCGAATCCATCGCCAGCGACTGCGGCCCCGTCATGGGCGACCCCGGCCAAATCCATCAAATCATAATGAATCTCTGCACAAACGCTTACCACGCCATGCGCGAAAAAGGCGGCACATTGACAGTCTCCCTTCGCGAAGTGAAAGCTGGCCCGGAATGGACATCGGCGGAATTCTGCTTGAAACATGCCCGATATGCCGAACTCTCTATCACTGATACCGGCTGCGGCATGGACGCCGCAACCCGACAGCGCATCTTTGAGCCGTTCTTCACAACCAAAAAGCAAGGTGAAGGCACTGGTCTCGGCCTCTCCACGGTGCACGGCATCGTCAAGTCCCATAAGGGTGGCATCCGCGTTCAAAGCGAACCCGGCAAGGGAACACAGTTCGAGATCCTGCTTCCATTATGCGAGCGCGGAACAAAACCTGTCGCTGAGGATATTCCCGATACACCGCTACCTCGTGGAACGGAATGCCTGCTCTTCGTGGATGATGAAGCCGCTATCCGTGACAGCATGAGCGAAGGATTGCGGCGACTCGGATACACCGTGGAAACGGCAGAAAATGGAAGCCTTGGCCTAGCTAAATTCGAGACATCTCCCAAACGCTTCGCCTTGGTTATCACCGATCAAACCATGCCTCAGATGACAGGTTTCGATATGGCGCGTCGCATATTGCAATTGCGCCCGGGCCAGCGAATCCTGCTTTGTACAGGCTTCGACGACACCCTCACTCGTTCAACGGTCAAGCAAGGGGGCGTTTCCGACCTGTTGGCAAAACCCTACGCCATTAGCGCCGTGTCTCGCATGATTCGCCAAATTCTCGCCTCCTCAGGACAATCTGCATAAACTCGGATCAACCGCCGTGTGGTCCGGTTAAAACTCGGTTACAGTGAAAGTGCCGCCGTCCCCTTGCCTTGATCTGAAAGTTAAAATACGGCACTTCACATCGCCGCAACAATCGCCTCGGCAAACTCACTGCACTTGAGCAACTTCGCGCCATCCATGAGCCGCTCGAAGTCATACGTCACGGTCTTGTTACTGATGGCACGCTCCATCCCCGCCACAATCCGGTCCGCCGCCTCCGTCCAACCCATGTACCGGAACATCATCTCGCCCGACAAAATAAGCGACCCTGGATTCACCTTGTCCTGATCCGCATACTTCGGTGCCGTCCCGTGCGTCGCCTCAAAGCATGCCGCGCCGGACATGTAATTAATGTTCGCTCCCGGCGCTATGCCGATGCCACCCACACAAGCCGCCAATGCATCGGAAATGTAATCACCATTCAAGTTCAACGTGGCGATCACGGAGTATTCCGCCGGTCGCAATAGAATCTGCTGAAGGAATGCGTCCGCAATGCAATCCTTGATCACCAACTCATGCTTGTTAGGAAGGACAATCTTGTGCCACGGTCCGCCATCGATCGGCACCGCCCCAAAATGCTTCTTCGCCACTTCATAACCCCAGTCACGGAAACCACCCTCCGTAAACTTCATGATATTCCCCTTGTGCACCAACGTCACCGAAGGACGCTTTTCGTCTATGGCGTACTGGATCGCCGCCTTGACTAACCGCTCCGTCCCTTCGCTGGACACCGGCTTCACACCAATGCTCGACGTCTCCGGGAACCGAATCTTCTTCACCCCCATCTCATCCTGGAGGAATTTAACAACCTTCTTCACCTCGGGGGTTCCCGCCGCCCATTCGATACCGGCGTAAATATCCTCAGTGTTCTCGCGGAAGATCACCATATCCGTCAACTCCGGCTGTTTCACCGGCGAGGGGACCCCCTTGTACCAACGCACCGGACGTAAACACACATAAAGGTCCAACTCCTGGCGCAACGCCACGTTGATGCTCCGGATGCCGCCACCCACCGGCGTCGTCAAGGGCCCCTTGATCGAAACCAAAAATTCGCGGCAGGCCGTCAACGTTTCCGGCGGAAGCCAGATCGGCTTTCCATACACCGTATTCGCCTTCTCCCCAGCATACACTTCCATCCACTCAACCTTGCGCTTGCCGCCATAGGACTGTTGCACCGCGGCGTTCCACACAACCATCGCAGCCCGTGTGATATCACGCCCAATCCCATCGCCTTCAATAAATGGAATAATCGGACAATCCGGCACCTTCAACTTGCCATCCTGTCCCATGGTAATTTTCTGTCCAGCCTTAGGCACCGTAATGTTCACATAACTCATATGTCATCTCACCTTCTGTTGTTAATACACATATAAAGTATTCAGCATTCAGGAGTCAGAATTCTAAATGGCATTCGAATAAGCCTCTAGCAACTTACTGACTTCCTCCAATAATATCCTTTGCGCAGAAACATCGCCGTAGTCAAGGTCACGGGCAAGAATCAGGCAGTATCGTGATTCTTCGATGGAGCCTTGAGCAATGTTAAGAAAGCGAACTTTGTCTGCGTTACCGCGTTTTCTGAATCCCTCCGCCATATTCGCTGCAATGGATACAGCGGCACGACGAAATTGAGATGACAACCCGTAGATTTCAGAACGCGGAAACATCCGAGACAAACGGTAAACCGCAAGAACAAATTGGTGGGCTTTCTGCCAAACCACCAAATCTTCGAATGTCTTTGCCGGGGCTCTCATTCTGACTCCTGAATCCTGACTCCTGAATGCTTGGGATTATTTCCCCTCTTTCGTAAAATTCAACAGCCCACCCGCCAGGATAATCCCCCTCTGGCGCTGGCTCAAATTCACCTTCCCCCACACATCCACGTCCTTAGTCACATTGCGGATCGCCACCCGCTCAGCCCCACTGGAAATCGCATCACGCACACCATTGATTTCCAATTCATCCCCCTGCCCGATCTGGTCATAATCCGCCGCATTCTCAAACACCAGCGGTACAATCCCGAAGTTGATCAGGTTGGCCGTATGTATTCGCTCAATACTTTTCGCCACCACCACCTTGACCCCCAGATACATCGGACAAAGAGCCGCATGCTCCCGGCTGGACCCTTGCCCATACGAGTCGCCACCCACAATAATGTTGTGCTTGCCCGTATCGCGCAACTCCCCGGCCCGCTTGGCATACCCCGCGTCTACCCCTTCAAACACATAGTTGGAGTAGGCAGGAACATTGGACCGGTATTTTAATCGCGCCCCTGCCGGCATGATGTGGTCCGTGGTGATCTTGTCCCCCACCTTGAGCGTCGCCACCCCTTTGATCGCGACTGGCAACGCTACATTTCGCGGCGGCTCACCGATGTTTGGACCGCGAACAACCTGCACGCCCGCCCCATCCGCCGGAGGCCGGACCAACATGGCATCATCTTCCGTGAACGTTTTTGGCATCTTGACGCGCGGAAACTTGATGGTTTTCTCCGCCAATGGATCCACCACTTCCCCATGCAAAGCCGCCAAGGCCGCTACCGCCGGACTCACCAGATACACTTTCGCCGACTTCGTTCCCGATCGTCCCTCGAAATTTCGATTACTCGTCCGCAGGGACACCGCATTTGTCGATGGTGACTGCGAGTTGCCGATGCAGAATCCGCACGCGCTCTCCAAGAGCCGCGCGCCGGATGCCAGCATCGTCGCCAACCCGTTCTCGGCGGCCAGCATCTTCAACACCTGCCGCGATCCCGGTGCCACGCCAACACTGACGTCCGCATGCACCGTATGCCCTTCAAGTATTTTGACCACCGTCTTCAAATCCGTGTACGAAGAATTCGTGCAGGACCCGATCAACACCTGATCCACCTTGGTTCCCACCAGCGACGCCACGGTCACAATATTATCCGGCGAATGCGGAGCCGCCGCCATCGGCTCCAGTTTGGAAAGGTTGATTGTCTCTTCCCGCTCATAAACCGCATCCGGATCAGCACTCAACTCGCTCCAGCTTGCACCCCGCCCCTGCGCCTCCAGAAACGCGCGGGTAATCTCATCACTCGGGAACACCGAGGTCGTCACGCCGCACTCGGCACCCATGTTGGTAATGGTCGCCCGCTCGGGCACACTCAAAGTCTTCACCCCGGGCCCGGCATATTCAAAAATACATCCTACATTTCCCTTCGTCGAAAAAATCTGGAGCACCTTGAGGATCACATCCTTGGCCGTGACCCAAGGACGCAATTTACCCTTCAGGTTGATCTTCACCACTTTCGGAGCCGTCAGGTAAAATGCGCCGCCGCCCATGGCTACCGCCACGTCAATCCCGCCCGCCCCGATGGAGATCATTCCCAATCCGCCGCCCGTCGGCGTGTGCGAATCGGAACCCAGCAGGGTTTTCCCTGGGGCCCCAAACCGCTCCAGATGAACTTGATGGCAAATCCCGTTCCCCGGCCGCGAATAGATAATGCCGTACTTCGCTGCCACGGATTGCAAATACCGGTGATCATCGGCATTCTCATATCCCACTTGGATCGTATTATGATCCACATAACTCACCGCCAGTTCATTGCGAACCCGGTCCAGTCCCATCGCCTCGAACTGCAAATACGCCATCGTGCCGGTGGCATCCTGGGTCAGGGTCTGGTCAATACGGACGGAAATCTCGCGCCCGGGAATCAACTCCCCGCTCACCAGATGAGAACTCAAAATCTTCTGCGTAACATTCATGCCCATAGTCATCACTCCTAAAAAATGTGGCCGAAAGAATAAGTGCATCCGCCCCGCGGTTCAATGCTGAAACACACTACACACGTTTGGAGGGACGACCTCCGTGTCGTCCATCTTCCCCTGTTTCCGCCCCCTCGTGGCCGCCACGGAGGGCGGCCCTCCATCTTCCCCCTGTCCGTTTTTCTCCTCGTTCACCGGCCACCGCACTGCTATCTGTCCCTTCCAATACTCAACCCATTGCTTCAAACTCGGAACCGGCAAACGTCCCGGCGAACAAAAAAGATGAATATGGTCGGGCATGATCACATACTGACCCACCCGCCAGAAATCCGCCGCTTGCCATATCTCTCGACAAAGCCGGTGCACCGTTTCGCAAGCCAGAACAGGTTGCCGATCCTTGGTGCAAACATTCACCTGCATAATGACCGGTTCATTGAATCGCTCAACCGGAGCGGGATGAGTAGGTCAGCGGCGATCAGCATAACTTTCGTCATTTATGAATCTTTTCCACTCTTGGAGGGACGACCTCCGCGTCGTCCATCTTCCCCTTTCCGTCCCGTCCAATATTCAAATAACACAAAATCTGGAACACCTTTACAGCCGCCTCTTTCCCGCACGTTTCACATCACGCGACAACTGTAAGACTCTTTCCGGCAAAAAGGGATCCGCTCCGCGAGGAATGACGATCTTGAATCTTTGCATCTGGCCCGCCAAATATGCCCAATCCACATCCTTGACGGCAGCAAACACCGACTGGAGATCATCCAAATCCTTGGCTCGCAATTGTGCCCCCATCAAGGAATAAAGCTTCGACAAAATCACATCCTCAAGAGTCAGGGATGGCACCGGCCCGAATCCGAAATCCACACAATTGGACTGCGCCCGCTCAACCGCATCCTTCGCCCAGGGAATGGACGGCAAAAGGATATCCACACCCTCCTTCCCTGCTTCCCCCTCTGGTCGTCCCACAATCATGCAGGGCTCGGTATTGCGCTTGCGGATGGCAAATAACGGCCCGCCCGCAAAATCGGCCCTGCGTATGATACCCGCCTGCAACCCAAGCGCCTTGACCACCGAAACCGCCATTTCCATTGAGCGGGATTCGGCGAGGATAACCAGATCAACATCCATCGTCAGTCGCGGTTCGCCTCGGTACAGATCAGCGGCCAACCCACCCGCCACGGCAAACGGAATATCGCGTGCCCTCATCTCCGCCACGGCGGCCTTAAAGAGTTTCTCAAGCGACATGTCGAGCCTCCCGCGCCCGGTTTATCATTCGGGTGGTCGATGTAATAAAAGGCAACAGTGCCTTCGCTCGTATTTCTAAAGCACGATTACGGCATTCGACAAACCCTCGCGCGGCCGCCGTAAACACAGCCTCCAACACAACATTATCTTCGTGCTCATGAACCCATTGACAGGAAAAGCGCCCTGCCGTTCGCTGGCACTTGACCAACCCGTCACGGGCCAGTGCCGCCAGCGCCACTTCCGCCGAGTGCGGATGCACTCCCGCGATCCGGGCAACCTGCCGCAGACCCACCGGCCCCGGCTGATACATCAACGCCCGCAAAACCTCGGTTTTCGCCTCCGAATCCAACAACATACCCAATGTCTTCATTGGATAACTGTACAAAATATTAGACACTTTTGGAAGCAATATTCGAATCCACGGTCTTCCTGTCGGCATCCGTCCCATTACTCTGCAGTTCCGGCGCGTCGGGCGGCATGGCACGAACCGCTCGCGCGTACATTTCCATCCCGGGTAATGCGCTAAGCCCATGCGCGAAAATACTGGCCAACACCGCTACCATCACCGCAAGGGGAATCGCACTACCAACCGCCCGCCCTCCAGCTTCTTCCAGATATACCAGTCCGAGGACAATGGAAGCCAACCCGCGCGGCCCGAACCAGCCCATAAACACACGCGTGACCCGGCTCAGTCCCGTTCCCGCCAGCGCAATGCTCACCGGCAACATGCGGATCACAGTAAGACTGAGGATCGCATACACCACGTGGTCCCAACCAAACTGCGGCCATGCCTGAGCCACCTTCATCCCAAACAGGAAGAACACCGCCAAATTGAACAACTGCCCCCAACCTTCGGTGAACTCCACACTCTGCTTTGCCACGTCCTTGAAGCCAATCTGCACGGCTAGTCCACCAACAAAAGCCGCAATGAACATACTGGCGCCGATGGATTCGGAAAGCAGCCAGTACAACACCGGCAACATCACCACACCAAGCGGCAACCATGCGTGGGCCACCCACCCCCGGCGATGCGCAATTCCAAGCATCCAGCCGCCAATTAAGCCAATGCCTATCCCAAGCAAGGCGCCGTAACCTAGTTGTTCCACGATAAACGTAAATAGCCGCTCATGCCCCTCTGCCGCTCCACCGCCCGCAAGCGCGATAAAAAACAACAGGAAAGGCACCGACAACCCGTCATTCAGCCCCGCCTCAACATTCAACGCCTGCCTGATCTTCATGGGAACCAGCGGGCTGTTCACAATAATCTGCCCAAGACCAGCATCCGTGGGCGCAAGGATGGCGGCAAGGATTCCTGCTTCCCACCACGACAACGCGGGGAATACAAGTTTTGCCGCCGCCGCGCCCAATAGGATCGTGAGCAACATCCCGGCACTCAGCAGGCGCGCCGGCACATTGCGAATGCTCCTCAACACCCCAAGATCAGTACGGCTGGCATCAGTGAAAAGCAATAACACAAGCCCCAGTTCAGCAACCTTTAGAAACAGTTCCAGCCCACCATGATGGCTTCGCAATTCCGGCCCCAGAATCACCGTCAGCATTCCCGCCGACGTGAAAAGAATGGGCGCCGTGAAAATCACACGTTCCAACCGGCGCGAAATCAGACTATACGCCAGCACCAGCACAACAAAGACAACCGCCAAGCTCATACTCATCACTCCTTGCCCAAGGTTAATCACAACCGCGCGAGTTCCTCGAAAACTACACTGACGCACCACTGCCGTCAACGCGCCGCTATGCAGATTGAACAGGGCTTCACGTTCTGACTGGCCTGTATTATACTATTCCCATGAGAACTATCCTTTGTCTCCTGTCTCTCTACGCCCTAACCGCCTTGGGCTCGACAAACACTCCCGAAGTACCGGAATTCAAGGCCTACGATATCGGGTTCGCCGATGGATCGAACACCATCGAAATCGTAAAAACCATTATCGGTGAAACCGGCAAGGTCTTCTACGACCCCGTCACACGAAAATTAATGGTTATCGCCCCCGTTAACAGCCACGACTCCATCGCCGGAATCATCAAACAGCTTAACGTCCCGCCAAAGAACGTCAGCGTCGTCGTCCGTTTCCTCGGACAGGCCAACTCCAGCCAGCAAAGCGCCTCTGTCTCCGCCCAAGGTGGCGTGATCATCAACAACAACGGCTCCCATTCCACCATCCGAATACAACCCAGCCTCACGGATCAACGCACTGAAACATCCAGCAATACCCGCCAGCAATTACTGGTCTCCAGCGGACGACAGGCCTCCATCTTCGTCGGCGAGGAAGTCCCCTATATCGACTGGCTGATGGAATATGGCCGACGCTACCACTACTTTGAACAACACTTGTCTTGGCAACGGGTTGGCGCCTATCTCGTCATCGAACCCACGGTGATCGGCGATGGCCCCCTCATCCGGGTCCGGCTCACACCGGAGCTAAGCGGCCTGGTCGACAACAATCCTTACCGAACCCGTTTTGCCAACGTCGCGACCGAAGTCATCGTCAGCGATGGCGTTCCCTTCGCCCTCGGTGGACTGGCCGAGAAGAACGACTTCTATTCCCGTTTCCTGATCGGCAGGGATCGCAGTGGCCGGAATCAAACCCTCAATATCGAGCTCACCGCCTCCGTCATACCCGCCTCCGGCATCAGCAACTAAAAGCACGGAAAAGTGACTATTATTTTTGCGCCCCAAGCGGTTGCATTGAGCGCTGTAACCTGCTTAAATTGAGCCGTAGAGAGCGAAACAACAGATCAGGCCGTGGTTTCCGGAATTCATTCGGCAGGGCGCCGGTGAGGAAATTACGACTGACTGTTCATACGAAAGCCCGGTGAACTCATGAGCGCTTATACTGTTGTGGTTGCCAATGCCGCCTGTGCGAGATTCTTCGTCATGACGGAAGCCGCCATCCCTGAACTTGAGTCCAGCCCCAAATTAACTGAACAATACAGCCTCCTGAACGCCAAGGAGGAAAAGTCGGAAACCATCCTGCGTGGATCATCCAAGAGCGGCCGCAATCGCGCCCCCTCCGGCGGTAGTTACGCCTTCGACGATCACCGTGCAAAACACGAAACAGAAACCCTGCGGCGCTTCATCAAGCAGGTGATTACCGACGCCATCAAGCTCACCCGACGTCAAAACGCCGGACGGACCCTGGTGCTGGCCGCGGAAAAACGCGTGATGGGCATCGCAAGGTATGAACTTGCCGCCATCAAGACCAACGGACTCATTATCAAGGAATGCACAAGGGATATGGCGGGAGAATCCCCCATCAAGATCCAGGAACTGCTCGCACGACGCAACCTGGTTCCCAAAATGGTCAAACCAACCATACGCGTCCGCAAAACTTGAATCAGGGATTCAACAAAACCTGCTATGAGTACGGACGGCTCTCCGAGCCGTCCGTTTCATATGTCGGCTAGGCATCACACTCCCAGCAATAACCTCAGCAATGTGTATGAGATCGGCCCAATAACAAGATCCAGCACACCCAGCCATAGCAGCGCAAAGACAATTATGAACCCGTACCGTTCAATGCTCATATATCGTTCCAGCCATTCCCCGCGAAGCAACCCATACAACACTCGAGAACCATCCAACGGCGGCACCGGAACCAGATTAAAAACACCCAACGCCACATTGGTCACACAGAAATAGGCAAGAAACATGGTGACGGCCTCACTGCCAAAAGGTGCCACTAAACGGAACAACACCGCGCTGATCAAGGCCAATGCCAGATTTGTCAATGGCCCGGCCACCCCCACAATCATCACTCCCTTTTTGGGATCACGAAAATAATACGGATTGAACGGCACCGGCTTGGCCCAACCCAATACCACGGGACTGTGACTGAAGACCAGCACGAGCGGCAAAATGATGGACCCAACCAAGTCAATATGCGCTATCGGATTCAACGTGATCCGGTTGGACATCTTGGCCGTAGGATCACCCAGCCGATAAGCCGCATAACCGTGCGCCACCTCATGAAGAACAATCGAAAATATAAAAGCGGCAAATGCCATCAATTTTTCAGGACTAATCACGCGACCCTCCACTTGGTAATCATTAACGGCCCGCACTATACACACATCCCCAACAACTTGACAACGCTCTCAAAGCTGGATTCATCAGCGCCATTGTCATATAATTTCCAGTGTAGAGGTGAATTATGAAACGACTCGTTTTAGCGCTTCTCATCTGCTTCAGTCTCAGCCGGCCTGCTTTCGCTGATCCGAATTACGCCGTCATTGGGGCCATTTTCGGCGCCACCACCGGCTTGATCATTGGCAACAACGTAGACGGCATCTCTCAGGAAGTCGCCGTACCTATCCTGGCCATTACCGGCGGAATAATCGGAAACCACTATCAGCGCAATCGATACGATTACTATTACAACAACCCTTACAACAACCCCTGCACCCATTACAACCAGCGGGGGTATTATCCCTCTTACGCACCAACATGTAATCACCACCACAACCAGGCCAACCAGAACTGTCAACCCTATCGCCAATATCCCCAAAAAATGCCGCCTCCCAAACAGAGCTACCCGCAAAGGATCAGCACCCGCCAGTTCACCGCCCCTGATCCACATCCCGGTGTCGAACTCATCAAGGTCACTGTCCTGAACGTCAACGGCACTCGCACGGATGTACCCATCCGCCGCGTCAACAGCCGATACATCGGCCCCCAGGGCGAAGTCTATATGTCACTTCCCCCTGCTGAAACCTTGCGCAAAAAATACGGCCTGTAAACCAGTCGCTCCTTTTGCCATAGTCCCGCCGCTGTAACACAACCCATGACCATACGCCCCTCACAACCTATTCCCGCCCGCGGCCACCTCTTCCACCGCACCTCCATGCTGGTGGGCAAGCCTGCCATGACCGCCCTTTCCTCCACCCGCGTGGCCGTCATCGGCGTCGGGGGTGTCGGAAGCTGGGCCGCCGAGGCTCTCGTCCGTTCCGGCGTCGAACACCTGCTACTCGTGGATTCGGACACCATCTGCTCCACCAACGTGAACCGTCAAATCCAAGCCACCGCCCTGAATGTCGGCAAATCGAAAGTCGAGGAACTCCGCCGCCGCCTTCTGGAAATCAATCCCCACGCCCATATTGACCTCCACCATGGAGCCTACAACGAACACACCGCTTCAAAGTTTAACCTGACGGCCTACGATTATGTCCTCGATGCCATCGACAGCCTCAAAAACAAAGTGTTGCTGATCAAGAACTGCATTGAAGCTGAAGTTACCATTTACGCTTCCATGGGAGCCGCCGCCAAAATGGACCCCACCCTTGTCCGCGTCGCCCCGCTCTCCAAAACCAAAATTTGCCCCTTGGCGCGCATGGTCCGCAAACGGCTTTCTCGGCTGGGGGTCCCCCAGAAACTTCTCTGCGTCTATAGCGAGGAAATGCCGCTCGAACCCGCCGGCGAATCCCTCTGCGGCACAGGCCAGTGCGCTTGCACCCACGCCTCGCACCCTGCCTCCTCATCCCCTGGAAATTCCGATGATGACGACAACCATCCCGATTGGTGCGCACTGAAAAAGCAAATCAACGGCACCGTAGTTCACGTCACCGCCGTCTTCGGCCTCACCCTCGCCAGTATGGTCATCCGCGACGTCACCAGCAAAAGCCGCGCTTGATTGACACACCTTTCGGGTGTAGAAACAACCCGTCTCGATAACTGCGAGGTTCATCATGATGGCACACAATACCCTACATACCGATGGCGAACGGCACGAAATCTCCGGCTCAACCAAGCCACTTCTCTTCGAAATCGCATGGGAAGTCTGCCAGCAACTGGGCGGTATCTACACCGTTATCCGCTCCAAGGTACCAAGCATCGTGGACCACTGGGGCAGTCGCTATTGTCTCGTCGGTCCCTACAATCCCCAAACCTCCCAAACCGAATTCGAGGAGGTGCAACCCACAGGGTTCATGCGCGACGTCCTGAACTCCCTTCGGGATCAGGGCATCGAAGCCCATTACGGTCATTGGCTCATCACGGGACGCCCGCGCGTCGTCCTCCTGAATCCCGCCTCAGCCAACGCCCAGCTCGGTTGGGTCAAATACCTGCTCTGGGAACACCACGACGTCAGCCTGCCGGGCGACGACCAACTCGTTAATCAGGTGGTGTCCTTCGGCTATTGCGTGGAACAGTTTTTCCGCGCCGTCGCCAAGGCCCAACCCTCGCGCCGCCCCATCATCGCCCACTTCCACGAATGGATGGGAGGCTCGGCCATCCCGGAAATCCGCCGCGCCAATATCCCGCTCTCCCTCGTCTTCACCACCCATGCAACCCTGCTGGGCCGCTATCTCGCCATGAGCGACCCTTGGTTCTACGACCACCTCCCCTTCGTTGACTGGGTGGCCGAATCCCGCCGCTTTAACATCGAGGCCCAAGTCCGCCTCGAACGCGCCGCCGCCCACGGCTCCCACGTCTTCTCAACCGTCAGCGAAATCACCGGCTTCGAATGCGAGCACCTGCTGGGCCGCAAGCCCGACATCCTTCTGCCTAACGGCCTAAACATCGAACGCTTCGTTGCCCTCCATGAATTCCAGAACCTCCACCGCATTTATAAGGAGAAAATCAACGAATTCGTCATGGCTCACTTCTTCCCCAGCTATTCGTTCGATCTGGACCGGACTCTCTACTTCTTCACCTCCGGCCGCTATGAATACCGCAACAAGGGCTTCGACCTCACCCTCGAAGCCCTCGCCAGGCTGAACTGGCGCATGAAACAGGCGGGCACCAACCAGACCGTCGTCTTCTTCATCATCACTCGCCAGCCCATCCGCTCTATCAATGCCGAAGCTCTACGGCGCCGCGCCATGATGCAGGAAATGCAACACGATTGCCGCAGTATCGGCGAACAAATCGGCGAACGGCTCTTCGTCGCCACGTCCAAGGGCAAATTCCCCCCCCTCGAGGAACTCGTTGACGACTACTGGCGCCTGCGCCTGCGCCGCCTCATGCATGCCTGGCGCAACTCGAACATGCCCACCGTCGTCACCCATGATCTCATGGACGACAGCGGCGACGAAGTCCTTAATAAGATCCGCTCATGCAACCTGATCAATATGCCTGGCGACCCGGTCAAGGTGGTCTACCACGCCGATTTCGTCACAACCAACGACCCCCTGTTCGGCATGGACTACGACCAGTTCGTCCGTGGCTGCCATCTCGGCATCTTCCCAAGTTCCTACGAGCCCTGGGGATACGCCCCGCTGGAATGCGCCGCGCTTGGCCTCCCCTCCATCACCAGCAACCTGGCTGGCTTTGGCAACTATGTGGAACATCACATCCCGGAAAACGACAAGAACGGTCTAATGGTTCTGAACCGTCGATTCGCCTCGTTCGATGAGTCCGCCAACCAGCTCACCGAGCGGCTGTTCGACTTCCTCCAACTGGATCGGCGCGAACGAATCTCCCAACGCAATCGCGTGCAAAGCGTCTCCGAGCATTTCGACTGGCACAATCTGGGACGTTATTACACCGATGCCTACCACTTGGTACTCAAACGAACGGGAAGCGCTTGACCCGAAACCCCGCTGTCATCGGGGTTGAACCATAAGGAATACAATCATGCTACTGGAAACTCTCCGCCGCGAAATCATCGACGCCACTCGAACCCTTGCACGGTACGCCCTGCCCGGCGCTCAGGTCTGCATCAGCGGCATCCATCGCGACAGCGGATTCGTCGCCATCACACCGGACATCACCCCGGGAAAAGAGTTAGCCCCGGACCAGATAGCCTTGATGGATCTCCATGGACAGCAAATCGAAGGCGACCTCCCCCCATCCCCAGACACCCCCACCCACCTCGCACTGTACAATGTCTTCAACGCGATCGGCGGTATCGCGCATGCCCACACCCCTTACGCCACCATGTTCGCCCAGGCAGGACGCCCAATCCCCAGCTTTGGCGCCACACACGCTGAATGCTTCTTCGGTGAAATCCCCATCACCCGCGCATTGCGCAAACCGGAAATCGAACGCGGCATGGAACATAGCATCGGCATGGTCATCCTTGAGCGCTTTGCCCGCATCAACACCAGTACCATGCCCGCCGTTCTCGTCATGAACCATGGCCCCTTCGCCTGGGGCCCCTCGGTTCCCGCCGCCGCCGCCAACGGCGTCACCCTGGAAAACGCCGCTCATCTTGCCTTCGGATCCCTGCAACTCAACCCGGCCCTCGCTCCGCTCCCGTTGCCCCTCCAGGAAAAACACCACGCCAGCACACAGGGCATTGCCTAACGTGAAACACGCTCACGCCCGGCAATCCTCCCTGCAATTCCACTGGCCCATCCCGCCCCTGCAGGTCGCCCTCGTGGAACCGGAAATCCCTCCCAACACCGGCAACATCGCACGCCTCTGCGCCGCCACGCAATCCCCCCTCCATCTTGTCGGCAACCTCGGCTTCCGCCTGACCGACACCCACGTCCGCCGCGCCGGCTTGGATTACTGGGACTCCGTCAACATCACACGACATCCCTCCCTCGCCGACTTCGAATCCACCCTGCCGCCCCAACGCGCCTTCTTCTTCAGCACCCGCGGCACAACCTCCTACAGCGCCGTCACCTACCGCCCCGGCGATGTCCTCGTCTTCGGCTCGGAATCCAAGGGGCTCCCCGACGACCTGCTCGACCGCCATCCCGGCAACATCCTGACCATTCCCATGTGTACGGATCACGTCCGCTCCCTGAACCTTGCCACCGCCGTCGGCATCGTGCTATACGAAGCCCTCCGGCAAATCAACGCGAGTACCCCATGCAGTGGCGATTCAACTGGAATCCGATAACGATCAAACGCTGGCGGCGTTTCCGCGAAATGAAACGCGCCTGGTGGTCATTCCGCATTCTCATCCTCCTCTACACCCTGAGCCTCTTCTCCGAACTCCTCTGCGGCAACACCCCCCTCTATGTCCGCTTCGATGGCCGCTCCCATTTCCCCCTGCTTCACTTCTACCCCGAGTCCACCTTCCTCCCCGGCGGCCGCCACACACGCACCGATTACAAACTCCTCAGCCAGTCCCCCTCCTTCACCAACCATCCCGGAAACTTTATCATCTTCCCGCCCATCCCCTACAGCCCCTACGAAATCATCGACCCCGCCTCCATCTCGCTCCCCAACGCCGTTGAACTCTCCTTCCTACCCCAACCCCGCGTCGGCTCCATTAACATCCGCCGGAACTGGACCGCCGACACCTCTCTCAACGCCGGCCAGTTCTTCGGTAGCCCCGACACCAACATCCGCGGCCTCGTTCTGACAAATTACTGGATCATCCCCCCCTCCATCATCGACGCCACGGAAGCCCGCTTCCAAAACACCAGCTCTCCCTCCCTCACCGTAACCTGCCCCCCTCGCGACCGGACAGGCTCCGGCACGGAACTATCCCTTTCGGAATTCACACCACGCTCCTCCCCTCCCTCCACCATCCGTATCACCCTGCGCGAACGTCTCCCCGCCGGCACCGCGCCCGGTACCGTCTCGCTTAACCACAACCTCGAACCCACCCACATCAATTTCCCCGCCTGGACCACCCTCGATCCCGCCACCCGTACCCAGCTCATCACCATCGCCTCCAGCCGCCTCAACCATCCCGCCGAAAAGGAAACCGTCACCATCCATGGGGCCCCCTACGACGTCCGCGCCGACCGCCCCGAGGTCCGCTGGCCTTTCCATCCCGTCCCCGGCCACTGGCTCGGCATCGACACCGCCGGCCGCGACGTCCTCGCCCGCGTCCTCTACGGACTCCGCACCTCCATGACCTTCGGCCTTCTCCTCGTTCTCCTATCCATGACTCTCGGCACCATCCTCGGCGCCATCCAAGGCTACTTCGGCGGCAAGACCGACATCCTCGGCCAACGCCTCACCGAAATCTGGAACGCGCTCCCCTTCCTTTACGTCATGATCCTTCTCGGCGCGGTCTATGGCCGCAGTTTCCTTCTCCTCCTCTTCTGCTACGCCATCTTCAACTGGATCGGTATCTCCTATTATGTCCGCGCCGAATTCCTCCGCCTCCGTCATCTCCCCTTCGTCGAGGCCGCCCGCACCACCGGACTCCCCCACCGCAAAATCATCTTCCGCCACATCCTCCCCAACGCCCTCACCCCGCTCATCACCTTCTTCCCCTTCCAACTCGTTGGCGCCATCGGGGCTCTCGCCGCCCTCGATTACCTCGGCTTCGGCCTCCCCCCTCCCACCCCGAGTTGGGGCGAACTCCTCCAGCAAGCCCACCAATTCCGCTGGGCCTGGTGGCTCATCCTCTATCCCTCCCTCGCCCTGTTCGGCGTTATGCTACTCGGCGTCTTCATCGGCGAGGGCATCCGTAACGCCTACGACCCACGCCGCTACAGCCACTACGAATAACCCATGACCACCCACCCTCCATCCAATCCCACTTCCCAATCACTTCACACATCCTACATCCCACATCTTCCCTCCCCTCCCCCAACCCGCACCCCCAAACCCCAAACCCTCCCCCCCCCCCCCCCCCTCCCCCCGCACCCCCCCCGC
>CAZDUS010000026.1:0-2240 GCA_964508705.1 uncultured Verrucomicrobiota bacterium | reverse complement strand
CGAACCCCGAACCCTGAATCCTTCCCCCCCTCCCTCCTCGACCTCCGCCATCTCTCCGTCACCTTCGATACCGACGAAGGCACCCTTACCGCCGTGGACAACGTCTCTCTCGATGTCCGCCCCGGTGAAACACTCGGCATCGTCGGCGAATCCGGTTGCGGCAAATCCGTCACAGCCCTGAGCCTCCTACGTCTCATCCCCTCTCCCCCCGGCCGCATCACCTCCGGCTCCGCCCTGTTCCAAGGCCGCGACCTCCTATCCCTCCCGCCCGCCGACCTGCGCCATGTCCGGGGCCGGAACATCTCTATGATCTTTCAGGAACCCTCATCCGCCCTATCCCCCCTCCTCCGCATCGGCGACCAGATGGTAGAAACACTCCAAACCCATACCCCCCTCCCCTACGCCGACGCTTGGAAACTCAGCATCGAGTGGCTGAAGAAAGTGGGCATCCCCGATCCGGAGGAACGCATATCTGCCTATCCCTTCCAACTCTCCGGCGGCATGATCCAGCGCGTCATGATCGCCATGGCCCTTATGCTCGATCCCGATCTCGTCATCGCCGATGAACCCACCACCGCCCTCGACGTCACCATCCAGGCCCAGATCCTCGACCTGCTCCGCGCCATGAAACGGAGCGACACCTCCCTCATCCTCATTACCCACGACCTCGGCGTCGTCTGGGAAATGTGCGACCGCATCCTCGTCATGTACGCCTCCAAAATCGTCGAGTCAGCCTCCCGAGATGATCTCTTCCGTACCCCCTGCCATCCCTACACCCGCGGATTGCTCCAGTCGCTCGTCAGCATGAACAACTCCTCCAACCGCCTGTACTCAATCGATGGGCAAGTCCCCTCGCCGCTTAAGTATCCCACCGGCTGTCGCTTCGCTCCCCGCTGTCCCTACGCTTTTGACCGCTGTCATCACGAACAACCCGAACCCATCGAGGTCTCCCCAACCCACTATTCCGCCTGCTTCCTGGCTTCTGATATCTTAAATCTGAAATCTGACATACACCCTCCCCCATGACCCCCCTCCTCCACATCCACAACCTGAAAACCTGGTACCCCATCCGGCGCGGCGTCCTCGCCCGCACCGTCGGCCACGTCCGCGCCGTCGACGGCGTCTCCCTCGACATCTACCCCGGGGAAACCGTCGGACTCGTCGGCGAATCCGGTTGCGGCAAGTCCACCCTCGCCCGGACCATTATGGGACTCGAATCCCCGACCTCCGGCGACATCCACCTCGATGCCACCCCCCTCTGGCCGCACCGCCACAGCGACACCCTCCCGCTCCGACGCCGCCTGCAAATGATCTTTCAGGACCCATACGCATCCCTCAATCCCCGCATGACCATCTTGGATATTGTCACCGAGGGGCTCGTGGAACACGGCATGATCCGCTCTTGTGAGCGACACGTTTCCGCCGTCAATCTTCTCGCCGAGGTTGGCATGGAACCCAGCGTCCTGCACCGCTACCCTCACGAATTCTCCGGTGGACAACGCCAGCGCATCAGCATTGCCCGCGCCATCTCATTACGCCCCGACCTTGTTATATGCGA
Source organism: uncultured Verrucomicrobiota bacterium (assembly GCA_964508705.1). Lineage (GTDB taxonomy): Bacteria > Verrucomicrobiota > Kiritimatiellia > CAIKKV01 > CAITUY01 > CAZDUS01. Next base: position 682 of record CAZDUS010000026.1, on the reverse strand, counting down.
CGAAGCCGTCAGTGCCCTCGATGTTTCCGTCCGCGCCCAGGTGCTCAATCTGTTGATCGACCTCCGCGCCGCCCACAAGCTCGCCTATCTCTTCATAGCCCACGATCTAGGAGTTGTCCGCCACATTGCAAACCGGGTGGCCGTCATGTATCTAGGCACGATAGTTGAAACAGGTCCCGCCGCTGAAGTATTGGATCATCCGTCGCACCCCTACACCAAAGCCCTGATCTCCGCCATCCCCGAGCCCTATCGTGACCGCAAGCAAAGAATCGTTTTATCAGGAGATGTCCCCTCGTCAGCAAGACCACCAGAAGGTTGCCGCTTCCACACTCGCTGCCCGTATGTGCAGGAGCAATGCAAGCAAACCCCACCACCCCTAGAACCCTTCGGCCCCCCATCATCCAATCGGACAGCCGCCTGTTTCCGAGCCAAAGAACTCAACACCCCATCCCCCTCATACTCCTCATCGTAATCTTAACCGTAATCCTGCCCCTCCCCTATCCCCCCGTCCCTCTTCACTGCGCCCATCCGCGTCTCATCTGCGGATAATCCACCTCGCCTTCCTTTCATTCTTCATAATTCATAATCATTCACTCGCCCCGCCCATTATTTTAGCTTGAGCCTTGGGCCTCCACAGCTTATCGTTCATACCTTACTTATGGAGGTTTTAGCGCGCATGGGT
>CAZDUS010000025.1:27828-29044 GCA_964508705.1 uncultured Verrucomicrobiota bacterium | reverse complement strand
AGAGCCACCGACCGATGATGAAACACGCGAAAGGCGAATTGAAGGCCCGCCCCCCCACCGCTACGCGGCCCACGGCTGGCTTTGCACAGCCAGCCGGCTGCGGCGGCGCACCGCATGCGGTGCGAAACGCCGCCTCGCCCCCTCGCGGGGGGCTACTGATCGGCTTGCTTCGCTCGACTATCACCCGTCGCTCCGAACGAGTTATTTCACGTTAATCAACCGGGAATCGGCATGATGGAAAATTCAACCACAGATGACGACGGCAGCGACTCCGACGATCTGCAGGCCTTGTTCGACAGCATCGCCGCCGGAACGCCTGCCCCCGCGCCAACGGTTGCCGCGGCACCGGCACAGCCGGATTCGGCGAGTGATTCGGATGAGTTGCAAGCCTTGTTCGACAGCGTGCAGGCGCCACCACAAGCTGCCGGCGTCGCGCCGGCGCCAGCGCGGAGCGTTCCTTCGGGAACTCTCGTGGCCGCTGCCGCCGACCCGCAGGAAGCGGTGTTCAATCGTCTCGGCCTTCTCGCGCGGCAGTTGCACGACAGCTTGCGCGGCCTCGGCGTGGACAAGCTGCTGGAGGATTCCGCGCGGCAGATCCCGGATGCCCGCCAGCGCCTGGCGTATATCGCCCAGATGACGGAACAGGCGGCCTCCCGCGTGCTGAATGCGACCGATATTGCCAAGCCGGTGCAGGATGAATTGATCGCCCGCTCGCAGGCCCTTTCGCAACGCTGGGAAACAATGTTCGCCAATCAGTTGTCGGTGGATGAGTTCAAGGCGCTGGCCGGCGATACCCGCGCCTACTTTGCCGAAACGCCGGGCAAACTCAGGCTGACCAACGATCAACTGATGGAGATCATTCTGGCCCAGGATTTCCAGGACTTGACCGGACAGGTAATCAAGAAGGTAGTGGAACTGGTGCAGGGGCTGGAGAACCAGTTGCTGACCTTGTTGCTGGAGGCCATGCCCGAGCAGCGCAAAGCGGACGCGCCCGATGGCCTGCTCAACGGTCCGGTGGTCAACAGCGAGGGTCGTATCGATGTTGTAAACAATCAGTCGCAGGTGGATGATCTGCTGGAAAGCCTGGGTTTCTGACCCGTGGCTTTCCGGTTGTCGAGGAGTGGGCAATGAGCAATTCTGGTTTCGGCATAACGCGTGCTTCGCGTGCATTAGCCTGCTCTGAAGTCGCTCGAAGGAGATGGATGTGAGCAACTTT
>CAZDUS010000025.1:5327-27728 GCA_964508705.1 uncultured Verrucomicrobiota bacterium | reverse complement strand
CGCGTGCATTAGCCTGCTCTGAAGTCGCTCGAAGGAGATGGATGTGAGCAACTTTAGTTTCGGCATAACGCGTGCTTCGCGTGCATTAGCCTGCTCTGAAGTCGCTCGAAGGAGATGGATGTGAGCAACTTTGAGGGCATGGAAGAACTGCTCCAGGATTTTCTGGTCGAGGCCGGCGATCTGCTCTCCGGGGTCGATAACAAGCTGGTCGATCTTGAGCAAAATCCGACGGATCACAAGCTGCTCAACGAGATTTTCCGCGGCTTTCACACCATCAAGGGCGGCGCAGGCTTTCTGAATGCGACCGAACTGGTGACGCTGTGCCATTTGACCGAGAATCTTTTTGACCGCCTGCGCAATAACGAACTGAGCATCGATGGCGAAAACATGGACGCGATTCTTGCCGCCACGGGAGCGGTGCGCGTCATGTTCGATATGCTGGAGCGCGGCATGCAGCCGGCTCCGGCCGATCCGGCCCTGCTGGCAAAGCTGAAAGCTGCGCTGACCGGAAAACAGATTGTCGCCGCGCCTGGCGCGACGCCGTCTGCCGCGGCCATGACGTCAGCGGCGCCGGTACCTGGCGCAAAGAGCGACGGCCCCGACTGGAATAGCTTGTTCGTTGCGGTCGCCGGCACCCAGGGTCTGGCCGAGGCGGCTGCCACTATTGCGGCAGCCGACACCCCGGCGGCGCCAGACTTCAGTCACAGCGTGGCGGGCGAGACGCCGGAACAGATCATTCATGCCGCGATCGGCCGCCGCGCCGCGGACAAACCGGGCGCCGCGGTTCCCGCGGGGCGGCGCGACACCGAAAAAACCCGCGACAGTTCGATCCGGGTCGACACGGCGCGGCTGGACCAGGTGCTCAATTTGTCAGGCGAAATCGGCCTGACCAAGAACCGCCTGAACGCCTTGCGCACCGAAATCATCAACGGTCATTCCGACAGCGACACGCTGCATTCGCTCGACCAGGCCGTGAGTCAGCTCGACCTGCTGGTCTCGGACATGCAGAGCGCGGTGATGAAAACCCGCATGCAGCCCGTCGGCCGCCTGTTCCAGAAATACCCGCGCATCGCCCGCGACCTGGCCCGCAGCCTGGGCAAGGATGTCGAACTGGCGCTGGTCGGCGAAGAGACTGAAATCGACAAGACCATGATCGAGGATTTGTCCGACCCGATCATTCACCTGATCCGCAATGCGGTCGACCATGGCGTCGAGTCATCCGAGGAGCGACGCGCGGCGGGCAAGCCGGAGAAGTCCCGCGTGCGCCTCGAGGCACGCCAGGAGGGCGATCACATCATCATCCTGATTGCCGACGACGGGCGTGGCATGAATGCCGAGCGCCTGCGCGCCAAGGCAATTGAAAAGGGCCTGATTACGGACGAAGAAGCCAATACGATGGATGAGCGGCAAAGCTTCAACCTCGTCCTGCTGCCCGGCTTCTCGACCAAGGATGTGGCCTCGGATGTTTCCGGCCGGGGTGTCGGCATGGACGTGGTGAAGACCAACATTCAGAAGCTGAAGGGCACGATTGACATCAAATCGACCCTCGGCAAGGGTTCGACCTTTGTCATTTCCCTGCCGCTGACCCTGGCGATTCTGCCGGTATTGCTGGTGCAACTCGGGCAGCAGCCGTTCGCCGTGCCACTGTCCATGGTCAGGGAGATCCTGCCCATCCAGGCAGAAGCCATTCAGGAAGTTGGCGGCTGCGCCACCCTGGTGGTACGCGGCGAAGTGATGCCCATGTATCCGCTCAGCTATCTGCTGGGCTGGCCCGCCGAAAGCCCGCCGGGATATGGCGTGCTGATGCAGGCGGCGGAACACTCCTTCGTTCTTGCCATCGACGGCTTCATGGGCCGTGAAGACGCGGTGATCAAATCGCTCGACGATTTCCGGCCGAAGGGAGTTGCCGGCGTCACCACCCTGTCGAATGGCAAGATTGTTCTCATTCTGGACATGAAGGAATTATTTGCCCTGACCGGAGAAACACGCGGCGTGCCGCGCTCGGTCTTCACGAAAATCGAAAGCCTGACGGCCTGAACAGTGTCGGCGCCGCCCTGGCGGGCATCGCTGCGCTTGCGTCAGTGACCCGGCTGTCCGCCCGACAGGGTGCCAATGCGCCTGATCAGGGACGTCAGTTCTTCGATCAGCGTGGTGGAACAGCGTTCGATCTCGAGCGGGTCGGCAGACCGGCCGACAGCGGACTGAAGATCCGCCGCCGCCTCGGCAACCCCCATCGCACCCACGTTCCCGGCAGAACCCTTGAGGGTGTGGGCCAGTTCCTTGAGGACGATCAGATCGTCCGACGCCAGGCATTCGGCGAGACGCGTCGGGTCCTCGCCGTGACTGTCGGCGAACAGGTACAGTATCCGTACATAGAGGGTGGTACTGCCGTGCACCATGGCCAGCCCGCGCTCGCTGTCCAGCCCCGGAATGCCCGCCAATCGCCGCCGCCACTCGTCCGGCGCCAGGTCGGGCGCCGGCAGCACGGCCTCGGTCGTGACTTCTTTCACCCCCGGCACAAACAGCTCGGCCTGCGGCGCAGCCGCCTTCATCCCCGACAGCCATAGCAGCAAACTTTGGTAGAGGGCGGCAGGCTCGACCGGCTTGATGATGAAATCGTTCATGCCGGCTACTTCGCAGGCCAGGCGGTCCTCGTCGAAGGCATTGGCGGTCATCGCCAGGATCGGTTTTGTCGCCCAGCCCGGCAGGGCACGAATGGCCCGGGTGGCTTCGACGCCATCCATAATGGGCATCTGCATGTCCATCAGGATCAGGTCATAGTCATGCGCTTGCGCCATCGCCAGCGCCTCGCTACCGTCGGCCGCCGTATCCGCGGTCAATCCCGCACCGTGCAGCAACTCCAGCGCCACTTCGCGGTTGACGGGATTGTCCTCGGCCAGCAGCAGCCGCGCGCCGCCGTGGCTGCGCCGCAATTGTGTCTCGGCATCCACAGCGTCGATGGTCGCCAGCTCCGAGGGCTGGACGCCGTGACCGCGTTGCAGGCGGGCCGTGAACCAGAACACGCTGCCGGCCCCCGGCGTGCTGTCAGCGCCGACTTCTCCGCCCATCAGTTCGGCCAGCCGGCGGGTGATCGCCAGGCCGAGCCCGGTGCCGCCGTATTTGCGCGTGGTCGAGACATCCGCCTGTTCGAAGGCCTGGAACAGCCGGACCAGCTCGGCGGGTGCAATCCCGACGCCGGAGTCCTCAACCTCGAAGCGCACCAGCAATTCGCCGCCGCTGTCTTCCAGCAGCCTCGCGCGCAGGACGATGGCGCCTCGCTCGGTGAACTTGACCGCGTTGCCGGCATAGTTGAGCAGCGCCTGGCGCAGCCGCGTCGGGTCGCCGCGCAGCCACGATGGGACGCTGTCGCAGTCGACCTTGATCCGCAGCCCCTTGTCCTGCGCTGCGCCGCCGACCATGGTGGCGACGGTGTCGAGAACGGCGGAGAGCGAAAAGTCCGTGCTTTCCATTTTCAATTTTCCGGCGTCGATCTTGGACAGGTCGAGGATGTCGTTGATGATGGCCAAGAGGTGCCGCCCGGCACTGTGGATCTTGTCCAGGCGCTCGACCTGTCCGGGTGTGGCATCGCCCTGCCGCAGCAGATGGGTGAGACCGAGGATGGCGTTCATCGGCGTGCGGATCTCGTGGCTCATGTTGGCGAGGAAGCTGCTCTTGGCCAGGTTGGCGGCATCGGCCTGCTCGCGCGCGACGACCAGTTCGGTCGTGCGCTGGGCCACCAGGCCCTCCAGATGATGCCGATGCTGATCCAGTTCGATGCCCATGCGCCGCTTCTCGGTGATGTCTTCCTTCACGGCGACGTAGTGCGTGACCGTGCCGTCCGTCTGGCGCATCGGCGTGATGATGACGAACTCGACGTATTCGCTGCCATCCTTGCGCTTGTTGTGAAACTCGCCTTTCCACGGCCGGCCCCGACTCAGTTCAGCCCACATGGCGGCATAGGTTTCCGGCGGCGTCTTGCCCGAGTGCAGCACGCGCGGATTCTGGCCGATCACCTCCTCGCGGCTGTAGCCCGTCGCCTGGATGAAGGCGTCGTTCACGTACTCGATCTCGGCATCCACATTGGTGATGACGACGCTCTCCGGGCTTTGTTCCACCGCCTGCGAGAGTTTTCTCAGTTGCGCTTCGTCGGTCTTGCGCTGGGTGATGTCGCGCATGACGCCTGTAAAGAAATCGCCCTTGGCAACATGCCACTGCGCCAGCGAGAGTTCGAGCGGAAACTCGCTGCCATCCCTGCGCAGGCCGAATAACTCAACGGGCCTGCCCATGACGCGCGGCTCGCCACCGGCACTCACCCGCTTCATGCCCGCGGCATGTGAATCGCGGAAGCGCATCGGCATCAGCAGCGTGAGCGGTTGCCCGACGACCTCGGTTGCCGCGTAGCCGAAGATGGCTTCGGCGCCCCGGTTCCATTTGACGATGTTCCCTGCGCTGTCGGCGGTGACGATGCCATCGTGGGCCGATTCGGATACTGACCGGAAAAGCGCCTCGCTCTCGCGCAGCGCTTCCGCGGCCCGCTTGCGCTCGGTAATGTCCGTGCCGACACCGCGGTAGCCCGTGAACTCACCGGAGGTATTGAACACCGGATCTCCACTCACGGACATATGGTGCTCAACACCATTGACTCTAAGTCGCGAAATCTTGAAATCGCGGAAAGGCAAATGCGCGTCAAGTAGCGCACGATGCTCCTGCCAGCCGGCTTCGTCGGGTGAACGATAGAAGATTTCCCAGCGGCGCTTGCCGATGGGTGATACTTCGCGGAATACCCCTTCAGCAGCCTCCCTTGCGCTTTCGGTGCGATGAGTCAACCGGTGCTCGGTGTCGCTCTCCCAGTAGAAGTCGGAGGACATCGCGGTGAGGCTGCGAAAGCGTCCTTCGCTCTCCTTTAGCGCTTGTTCCCTCTGCCCCAATGATTCCAGCAAGCGATTGAAGCCGCGGATCAACTCGCCGAGTTCATCCTTCCGGGTGATCGGCAGGGGCAGCGGCGCCGTATCTGAATCCGACTGAACAACCAGTGTTCGCGCCGCGGAAAGCATCGGCGAGAGTTGGCGTCTGAGAATCCACGAGGTCATCCACCAGCTGATGCCGCCCGCCAGCAGGCTCAGGAAGATCAGGGCGGCAAGCATGCGCTGCTGCATGGCGTGGATCGGGGCAAAGGCTTCTGCGGTAGGCAGTACGCTCACCATGAACCACCCGGCGACGGGAATTCCCTTGGCCGCGGATAGCTCGTCCACGCCACGGGAACTGACGGCAATACCATAGCCTTCATATCCCTGTACGTACTTGTCGTGCATCTGATTGATGCCCGGGCCAGGGGCCGCCTGCAGGGTGCGGCTCTTGTCCGTGGCGGTGACAATCAACTTATGCTGGGGAGCGATCAGCAAATAGCCGCCTGACTTGCCGTAGCGGCCTTCGATCACTTTGTCCAGGAAATTGGGCTTACCCAGGTTGATTACCCCGACCAGGGCACCAATTACCTTGCCTTGCGCATCATGAACGGGGGCCGCGATTGCAAAAACCGGAGACAGCTTGTCCATGACTGGCTTGCCGACAGCAGATCTTCCCTCCCGGATCACCGCGCCCATGAATTCCCTGTTCATGTAATGGCTGCCCACGCGCGCCGAAGAAACAGGCACTGAAGCAATTGCTACTCCATCAACTCCGGTGACGAAGATGCCCCCGTTGAACATGGTCAAAATGGCCGGACTTCCATCCAGACGCTCTTGCAACGCGACTGGGTTGCCCAGCATGGACGGACCTATTCTTCCCTTTGCATATTGTTCCAGTGCATTGATTCGCGCTTTCAGCTCGTCGTCAACTCCTTGCGCCGCCAGCGTCGTCGTCGAGAATTGCTGTTCGCCCAACACGCTCTGCATATCCGCGCGCAGCATCCGGCTGGCGTAGAACGCCAGCGACCAGACGCTGACCAGGAAAATGGCCAGCGTGAGAATAGTGATTCTGGCCTTGAGCGATTGCGGTGCGCGAACGGTGAAAGCCATGCAAATCCCTTTCTTTGACCGCGGGTGAAGGATGGTCGCAAAGGGGCGACGTCTTGTCCATCCGGAAGTTACGCGGCTCGCTGCGGTATCTACGTAGCGGCGAGCTGACCTTGCTCTCTCCCTTGAAGGCACAAGCGCTAACGTAACCGGTTCCTCCCCCTTCAAGGGGGAGGGTAACCGGTTCCTCCCCCTTCAAGGGGGAGGTCAGGTGGGGGATGGGGTCGGAATCGCCGAAATTTACACCCATCCCCACCCCGGCCCTCCCCTTGAAGGGGAGGGAGAAAATCCCGGTCTCTCCTTGAAGGGGAGGGAGAAAACCTTGGTCTCTCCTTGAAGGGGAGGGAGAAGTGCTCTGCCCCGGTTACGTTAGCGCTTATGCCCTTGAAGGGAGGTCCCGCTTGAAACGGGGCGGAAACCCGTCTTTCATCCGGCCGCCGCCGCCGCCGCGGCTACCCTACAATTTCCGCGTGATGCTTGCCCCTTCGATTACCCGCACCGAAGCCCGCGACGATGCAGCGGCCATTGCCGCCGCCTGGTTCGTGCGTCTGTCGGCCTCATCGCTTGTTGCCATGCCGCACGAGGAAGCACTGCCGCCGCGTCCTCTGACAGCGCTTGCCGCATTTGCCACGATTGCCCTGGCGGAAGGCCGCACGCTGCTGATTCTGGTGCCGAATGACGACGACCTGCCGGAACTCTCGAATACGCTGAGCCTCGCCATTCGCCCCCTGTGCCTGGTCTTGCCGGCGGCAGACTTCGCCGCCCGGATTGCGCTGCGCGCCACGCTTTCGCTGCTGAAAAGTCGGCTCTGGCGAGACGGCGAGGACGAACAGTCGGCGACATGGACGCGCCAGCGCGACCGCATCGCGGCCAACGCGGGGCTGTGGCAGGAGACGCAAACCTGGGCGGCACGCAACGATCGCAGCGACGGCCCGATCGCCGTGGCCGAACTCTTCCCGGTACGCATCCTGCCGCTAGCCGCCTACCGCGCGCTGCAGCACAAGACGTCCGACATCACCCTGCTCTACCGCTGCGATGCGCCGGTCGAACTGATCGCGCCGGCCGGCCGCCTGCTGCGCATCGGCCCGCGCGCCGACACCCTCCGTCAACTCAACATCGCGCCGCTTGACGAGGACGCGCGACTCATGGTGGAACGGGCCCAACTCATCCGCGATATCGCCGATCTTGAACTGGAACTGGTGACCGTCCAGGCGGAAGTGGCTGACTTCATGCGCGATTACTACGAGCGGGTCGGCCGCCGCATGGCTGAGCACGATGCGCTGCAGGCGAGAGTGGCCCGTGAAGAAGCGCAGCGCGCGCCGGCAAACCCGGAAATCGGATCCAGGGCAAAGAAAAAGCAGCAGCAGGCCGAGCAATCGGCGCGCGAATCGCAACGCTTCACCGAAGCCGCGACGGAGGAAGCGCCCGTGTTCCGTCCGAACAACGACATGAAGCGTCTTTTTCGCCAGATCGCCCAGCAGATTCACCCCGATCGCGCCATCGACGAAGCGGATCGCGCCTGGCGCACGCAGTTGATGAGCGAGGCCAACCGCGCCTATCGCCATGGCGACGAACGCGCCTTGCGCGAAGTCGGCGCCCTGTGGGGCGAAGGGCGCAGCGAGATGCCCGGCGACGCCCGCGCCAGCGTATCTCCGGCGCCGACTCTGCGGCTTCAGGTGGACCGCCTGCGCGCCCGGCTGGCCGAGATCGAAAGCGAGCTGCACCGGCTGTTCGGCTCGCGCCTTTATGAACTGTTCATCGCCGCAAAGCAGGCCCGGCGGCAGCAACGCGACCTGCTCGGCGAAATGGCCGACCAGCTCGACGCATCAATCGCAGAACTGCAGCAACGCTGTCACGCCATCTGACTTTCCTGGGACGACTCAGGGCGGCCGATGCGGCCCTTCGTTTACCTGGCGACCTGATTAGCCACAATGTTCAGCCAAACGAATCTCCCTCCCCCTCGATAGCCGGAATTTTATCCCTCCCCTTCAAGGGGAGACCGAGGTTTTCTCCCTCCCCTTCAAGGGAAGACCGGGATTTTCTCCCTCCCCTTCAAGAAGAGACCGAGGTTTTCTCCCTCCCCTTCAAGGGAAGGGTCGGGGTGGGGATGGGGGTAAAGACAACCCGGCATGCCTCGATTCATCATGCAACGCTGTCCAGATGGCTTCGACCACGGCGTCAGTTTCTTGCAGCACCTGATTGTTCCAAAACCGGAGGATCGTGAAACCGGACTCATGCAATCGTTGATCGCGAACACGATCTCGTTTGCTGTCCTGATGCTGGCCACCGTCCACCTCAACAATCAGCCACATTTCCAGGCAGGCAAAATCGAGCACAAAATCCAGGAATGGATGCTGGCGACGGAATTTGAAACCCGCGATCTGCCGACCACGCAAGCGTTGCCACAAGCGCTTTTCGGCATCAGTCAAATGGCTTCGCAGTTTGCGCTGAAGCGAATTATCGATGATCGAACGGTTTGTCTGGCCCTTCATCCGGCCATTCAATTCTTGCTCGGCTACCCCATCCCCTCCCCGGCCCTCCCCTTGAAGGGGAGGGAGAAAACGTCGGTCTTCCCTTGGGGGGAAGGGAGCGCCAACGCTCCCGAGCAACACTTTCAATTACCCCCCCGCCGACAAGCACCGACTCCGTCTGATCAATCCAGCGGATCGCCACGCTCCATGCGCTCGAGCAAAGCGCGGGCGCCGGTGTGGCCCAGCCGCGCCGCCGCGCGCAGCCATTTGGCGCTCAGGCGCAGGCTTGGCCTGACCCCCTCGCCGCGACAATAGGCCAGCCCCAGCTCGTAACACGCATCGACCTCCCCTTGCAGTGCGGCGCTGCGCAACCAACGCGCGGCGGCATGCGCATCGCGCCGGACGCCTTCGCCCCGCAGCAGGCAATAGCCGCAGCTATACATGGCATAGGCATCCGCATGCTGCAACGCCGCCTGCTGGTACCAATGGAAGGCCTCGCGCGGATCTCGTGCGACGCCCTGGCCGAAATAAAACAGGTCGCCGAGGATGACTTTGGCATCCGGCAGAGCGGCCGCCTTTCGATACCAGCCAAGCGCCTGGGGCACATCGATCGCGGCTCCGGTGCCATGCCGCAGACATTCCGCCAACATGAACGCCGCACGACGATGTCCGCTGGCGGCGGCCTTGCGAAAGCAGTTCACCGCCTCGGCCAGGCCGCCATCGGCCGCCGTCGCGGCGGCATGCAGCAGCGACTGGCCGCTGGCAAACCAGTAGCGCTCGAGTTCCCCTTTCGCTTGCGTCCAGCCCGCCTGCAACGCTGCCTGCAACAAGGTTTCGCCGCGTTCCACGGTGACCTCGCCGCCAATTCCCGACAGCAGGCAGCGACCATATTCCGCCCGGCCGTGCGCGTCACCGGCTTCCGCCGCACGGGAATACAGTGCTCGCGCCGCCGCCGCATCTTCCACGCAACCTTCACCCCGTTCATGACATTCGGCGAGCCAGACCCACGCCGGGATTTCACCCAGCTCCGCCGCACGGCGATACCACGTCATGGCCAGTGCCTTGTCCTCGGCAACGCCATCGCCCCACCGATACGCATGGGCAATCTTGAGATGCGCCCGCACATGCCCGTGACCCGCTGCGGCCTGCCACCACTGCAAGGCTTCGGTCAGATCGCGGCCCCCGTCGCCGACGCCGTACGCCAGGCACTCGCCCAGTTCGAATTCCGCATCGCGGCTGCCACTCGCTGCCGCCCGGCGATACCAGTCCAAACCGGCTTCCGGGTCGCGCTTCATGCCCAGGCCAAAACATGCGCATTGTCCGAGGAGAAACATGGCACCGCTCACACCCTCGCGCGCCGCATCACGAAGGTGCGCCACCGCTGCAGCGGGATCGGTGGCGGTACCGGCACCTACGTAAAGGCACAGCCCCAGGCAGAAGCTTGCGTTGGCAACCCCGTCGGCGGCCGCCTCGCGCCACAGGCGCAAAGCCGCACCGCGATCTTCGGCAACGCCGCGGCCGAAGAAATGACAACGCGCCAGCAAATCCCGCGCCGCCGCATGCCCCTGCTCTGCCGCGCGCCTCAACCAGTAGGCGGCGGCATCAAAATCGCGGACGCCGCCGATGCCGAAATAGAGCATGCGGCCGAGCCAATAGTGCGCCAGCAGAACGTCCCTGGCGGCGGCAAGAGCGAACAGGCGTGCCGCTTCGGCGTAATCGCGGGGCAGCCCGCAGCCGTGATAGAGCAGCCAGCCCATCGCCGCCAGGCCCGCCGGGCAATCCGCTTCGGCGCTCTGCATGGCCCAGCGCACCGCTTCGGTTGGGCTTTTTCGCACGCGATCCCCTGTCGCATGGCGCCAGGCCAACTCCGCCTGGGCGTTGCAATTACCGCCCGCGGCCATGCGCCGCAATTCGAGCGAGGCGATGCGGTTCCAGAAATCTTCAGGACGCCCGAGCAACTCCAGGCCATGCGCCGCGCCGCGCTCGATCAGCGGACTCTCCAGCGCTCCACGAAAAAAACCCAATAGCGCCCCTGATGCGAGCGGAACCAGTGACTGTTTCATAGCGCGGCCAGGGCCGCTCTCACGGAATGCACTGATCAGGGTTGGCCAAGCATCGCGACTATCAGCCAGGCTTGCGGAGCAGGGCGGGATCCATTTCGCCCGCTGCGGCGATGCGCTCAAGGGCATCGACCACGGCAAAGCTGGCTTCTTCCATGCGGCCGACGGCCTCGACGCCGGAAGCCATGTCGCCGCTGCGCAAGGCTTCCAGCGCTTCCCGGCCGGCCTTGTGCACGGCGGCGTGAGGGGCGTCCATCTCGCGATAACCCGGCAGCTTTGAATAGCACTCACGCCCCTCGCCGGCAAAGTACCACTTGCCGAGGCGGCACTGGGTGTGATCGGCGATGTCGCCGGCATTTTTGTCGTTGAGACCGAAAAACGCCATATAGACCTCGAACTTGAACAGCACATGGTCCATTTTCGCCACTTCGACGAAACTCCGCAGCGTGGATCCGGCGCTGGCCTGCTCCATTTGCGTCGCCAGGCCAAGCAGTCGCTGCATATTCTCGGTAGCCGATCCGCCCTCGACGCTGGCGCGGCTGGCTTCCGCCGCCAAAGCCGTCATGCTCGTGGTAGCGCTGCCGGTGTCGGCGCCGATCTGGCTGACCAGCGAAGAAATTTCTGCCGTGGCATTTGCCGTGCGTTCGGCAAGTTTTCGCACTTCGTCGGCGACCACGGCAAAGCCGCGCCCCTGTTCGCCGGCGCGGGCCGCTTCGATGGCCGCGTTGAGCGCCAGCAAGTTGGTCTGGTCGGCGATTTCCTTGATGAGATTCACGATGCCGACGATCTTCGTCGCCCGCTCGCCCAGCACGGCGACACTGCCGGTGGCCGCTGTGGAGCGCTCCGACAGAAGCGCGAGGTTGCTCGAGATACGATCAATGGCGCTGCGGCTGACTTCGGTGACGCCGAAGGTCTCGTTGGCGTTGCCGCGCTGGGTCTTCATGGTCTCGGCGAGTTGAGCGAGACTCTGCTGGGAAAGGCCGATGGATGCGCCGAAACTGTCCAGATGTTTCATCAATCGCTGGTACGCATCGAGGCGGATTTCCAGTTCGCCGGCCTTGTCGGCATGCGCGGCGACCAGCGACTCCAGCGAGGCAATGCGGGATTGCGCGTCCGCTTCCGCCTGCCGACTCTGCTCAAGCTGCGCACTGACCTGCTCAAGTTCCTTGCGAATGGCTGAGCCGAAAAACATGGGACACTCCTGATGGGATGGATGGTTCTGTTTAGGCCACGGGTGCAGCAGCGCCGGGAAGTTCCATTGCAACGGCGCCCTTGCTGCCGCTCAGCCCGGTATGACCCGATTCTTGCCTGCGCGTTTGGCCAGATACATGGCCGCGTCGGCGCGCTTCATGGTCTCATCAACTGCCTCTGCATTTTCCGCTTCCGCCACGCCGCAACTGAAGGTGATCAGAATCCGCTCGTTCTTGTTCATGAAAATGCTTCGCGTGAGTTCGCGCTGGACGCGCGTCATGACGATAACCGCTTCGTCGATGGAGGTACCCGGCAGCAACACGACGAACTGTTCGCCGTCAGAGCGCGCCAGCGTGTCCTGGGGGCGAACAGTGTCCCGGACGACGGTAGCCAGGTGCGCCAAAGCGGCATCGCCCGCCGAGTGCCCCTGAATTTCGTTGAGCTTTCTGAAATTATCGACATCAAGCAGCGCCAGGCTGAGCGTTCCACCTTGACGTCGCAGGCGACCGACTTCCTTTTCCATGGCCTCGTCCAGGCCCCGGCGATTGAGCGCTCCGGTCAAAGGATCGTGCCGAACCAGTTCGCTGGCGCTGGACAGTTCATTCTGCAGCCGCGCCACGGCCTGCTCCGACTCGCTCACCCGGCTGCGCATGGCGCTCAATTCGTCACGCGAGCGGGCTGTATTGATCTGTACCGCACGGGTCTCGCGCATGACGTCGCCCAGCACATCGGTGAGCTCGGAAATGTCCTTTGCTTTGCTGATTTTCTCGGAGCAACTTTCAATCTTGCCGTGATACTCGCTGGTCGTCTCGGCGAAATCGGCCAGACGGTCAACGAATGTCGCCAGCATCAGCTTGAGCCGGTCTCGCGCCTCATTCAGGCTCTTCTTGAGCGAGCTTTGCCTGACGATGACATCCTTCATCCGCCGTTCCAGATCATCCAGCCGGCGCAGGTCGAGCGGCTGGAGCGCCAGGTCGCGTACCACCTTTATCTGCCCCGTCAGCCACTGGTCTTCTACCACCAGTTCGCCAATGTTCTCCACGATCAGCTGAACCAGATGAAGCAAGGCCGTACTCAGCTCGGCCTGATCTTCCGCGATGAAGTGAGCCCGGTAGCAGAGTTTCTTCAGCCGCTCCGAGAGTCCGATCAAGGCGTCGGCGTGCTGCGCGGCCCGCACGCTGACTGCAATCTCGGATGCTTCGCGGGCGAGTTCCGGTTTGTCGCGCAGCACGATCGACAGGGTATTGTCGAGCAACTGGGCGACCAGTTCCCGCAGATCGACGATACCCCCTTGCCAGACGGGCTGGACCGGTGATTTGCCGACAGTTGCAGTCAGCGCCGCAACAGCCGCGTTCACCGCCGCCGACGGGACCGCCTCCGGCGCCGATGCCTCGGGCCTGCTGCCCGGGGAATTCTGGCCCCATGAGCGAATCAATGACTGCAGACGGCTGAGCAGCAGGTCGGAGGTTCCGGAACCCGACAGGACGTGTTCCAGCGCTTCCTTCTTCCTGGCGGCGGTCAGGCCGGCATGATGCGCTTCGAGTTGTTGCACCAGATCGCGAATCAGGCCTGGCCAGTGCGGCTGGTCGGCGCCGGATTTGGCCAGGAATTCGGCCAGCACGGCACCTACGCTTTCCCATTTTTCCTTGGCAATGGCGCCTTCGAATTGACGCGCAAAACGGTTCTGCTCGGGGCTCGCGCGTGGCAAGTTCGCAAGCAGTGACTTGAACTCACGCTCGGGGAAGGTGGCAACCGCTGGCGCGCCCGAAATTTCGAGATACAGGGCGCGGTAATTGTCCGGCGTCGGCGGTATCTTTCTGGAGACCAGACCACGCAGAGTCTCGCGGGCTATTTCAAGTTCGGAAAGTTGCTTGGGTTCAGCCATGTTTCACCATTGCGTCTCTAATCCAGCAGATACACCAGGGGCTCTTCGCGAAAGAGTGTGCGTCAATCGTGTGCGTCAATCAGAATTACGGTTGGATGCAAGAGCCCCTGACGAACAGGATTTCCAGCCGGGCTATTCGCCTTTGCGCAGTCTATATGCAAGCCGGGCGGATGTTCGCTTCCCATGAATACGGATGATCCCAAAGCGACCGGGTTTTGTTTATCCGTGGATTACGCTGCAAACTGCGGTATCTACGTAGCTGAATCCGATATTGCCCCCAGACTGACTGCCGATGCCGCACCCTGCTTCGGGCTCTATTGACAGCCAGGTGTCGACTCAGCCCGGCCGATGGACGCAATGGTAAACGTGCAGCCGCGTCCGGCGCCTGTCGGCAACCTCTACCACGGCCTGCGGGGCCTGCTGCGGAACGACAAAACTGTTGCTGACGAGGCGGGCCCCGGGCGACATTTCGGCACGCGCCTTGGCCCAAAGTCTCGCCATCGGCGCCGGCGAGAGAAATGCATATACAAGATCGTAGCCGGCCAGCGAATGGCTCCAGAAATCACCACGATGGATGCCGAGGTTGGGCAGGCCGCGCGCGAAAAGCCATGCCCAGAGCCAGGGCAGGGGCGCGTGTTCATAGCCGACGAAAGTACACTCCGGCCGGGCGCGCGCCAGGTGGCGCAGCAGCGCCCCATCGCCGCAACCGAGGTCGATCACGCGGCAGGGTCCGGCCGGAAGCAGCGACAGCACGGCGTCGCGGCTCATGCGATTGGTGAGATAGAGCGGAACCTGGCTGCTATCGGTGCGCCAGAACACCAGTAGCAGCAAGAGAAATCCGCTGGCCCACAGCCATGAAGGAAGTTCCAAGCCGCGAGCCAGAACCGCAAGCGGCATGAAGCACAGATGGATCGGCAGCCACCAGACAGGTGCCCGCAGCCCCCAGGCCGCGACCATGGAACAAGACCCCTGCAGCGTGGCGACGGCAAGAGGCTGGACCAGGGCCGCCGGGAAAACGGTCAGTGCCAGACCACCGGCCGCCAGGGCGCCGAGCAGCTGGGCAAGCAAAGCTGAAAGCAGCGGATGCCGTTCGCGCGGGAGACGGGCCGACACCTAGGGCGCCCAGAGTTTCTCGATGTTCGTCAGGCCCCAGGTGCCGGCTTCCTCCCGGCTGACTATCCCGTCTGTCACGCGCGGATGCGAAAGATCGACGATTTCAGGGGCAATATGGGTCCGCGCCTTGGTCGAGAAAAACACTTTGACGATTGGCGTCAGCAGCGAATGCTCCGACTGCTCCATCACCACGCCCAGTCGCCCCGAAGCCAGGCGCACCAGGGCACCTATCGGGTAGATGCCGAGGCATTTGACGAACGCCTGGAAAACACGCTCGTCGAAATGTCCGTTGCACCATTCCGCCATCTTGCGGATGGATTCGGCCGGATCCCAGCCGGCCTTGTACGGACGGTTCGAGGTGATCGCGTCATATACGTCGCACACCGCGCCCATTTTGGCGTAGAGACTGATCTGATCGGCCTTGAAGCGCTTCGGATAGCCGCTGCCATCCATTTTTTCGTGGTGGTGCAGCACCACATCGAGCGGGATCTCGCCGACGCCCGAGCCTTCGAGAAGCATCTTGTGCCCCGCTTCCGGGTGGCTCTTGATGATCGCAAATTCTTCATCCGTAAGTTTCCCGGGCTTGTTCATCACCTCCATCGGCATCAGCGCCTTGCCCAGGTCGTGCAGCAAACCGGCCATGCCAAGTTCACGCGTGGTCGCTTCGTCCTGCCCCAACTGACGCGCCAGCGCCACCATCAGGGCGCACACCGCGACCGAATGCATATAGGTGTAGTCGTCCGCCGTTTTCAGCCGGGCCAGGCTGATCAGCGCGCCCGGATTGCGCATCACCGAGCTGGAAATCTCATCCACCAGTTCGCCTGCCGCCTCGGACGAAACGGTCTTGCCCATGCGGGCTTCATTGAACATCGAAACCACGGCCTTCTTGCTTCCGATGCAGATTTTTGCTGCCCGCCGCACCTCCTCGACCATCGGCACCTGTCGCGGCGGTGCTCTGTGCTCAGCGCTTCGTTCCAGCGTGCGATCGACCTCGGCGGCGACTTCGATTTCGGAATGCGTCTCCGCTCGCACTTCCCCGACTGACGCGTCAAGCCCCTTGCCGGTATCGATCCAAAGTTCGGTGATCCCGCTTTCACGAATCCGGCGGATGTCGTCCGCGTCGTCCAGCACAAAGCGCGTGCGCCAGAACGGGTGCTCCATCCACGAGCCGCACAGTTCGTGGATATGCATTCCCAGACGCAGATGTTCAACACCGATTTTTTTCAGCATGCCGGCGACGGGCGGGATTTCCCGCTTGGGGGCGGGAGAAATGCGGCGGCGATCATCTGGCAGCGGCGGGCGGACGCGCCGTTCCGCCTGCCGCGGGTTTGGCTGATGCCTTGGCGAGATAGCGCAACTTGTCGTTCTGCATCAGGAAATTGCCGATGAGCTCGCCCGGCTCCGGTGGCGGTTTCTTGTAGGCCTGAAAGCCGCAGTTTTGCAGCTCCGTCACATACCAGTTTTTGCCGCTGTTGAGGATAAACACGCCCGGCTCGGGGCGATGGATATTCATCCCGAGTTCGCCGGCCGGCAAGCCTTCGAGGGGATAGCGGCGCTGACACTTCTGGCTATTCCCGACGATCAGGGTCGTTTGCCACGGGCCGCCAAGCCAGGCCTGTTCGCGGATGAGGGACACCGTTTGAGCCGGATCGTCAGCGCTGAAATAGGCCATCTGGGTATCGCCGCAGGCCCCGAGCAGCAGCGTTGAAAACAGGATTGTCAGTCGCATCCGTCCTGCCGCCATCGGTGTCCTGCCTATCCTCAAGGTGCCCATTGCGCTTCCGTCCATGAATGTTTCGATTCCCTCTGCCGCGCGCCATGCACCGGCTTGCCGCAGGCCATACAGTTGCACTTCCGCGGCCACGTCGCAGCGTGCTTTTATTCTAGCCGAGAACATTCACTGTCCGCGCCGACGCTGGCGGCCTTGATTTTCGGGCTGTGCTCAAAGAATGCTAAAGTTGCCGCCGACTGGTTTCAGACGTACGCCGCAAGCCTCCGGCCGACCCCGTGCCCTTGGCGGCAACGGTCAGCATCGCCGCCGTGGCGTTCATCAAACAAACTCCTGACCGGTGAAAATCTGCATGAACTGGAATAGCTGGTGGACAAGATCGCTGAAGGTCAGGATAACCGTATTCACACTGGTCATTTTTCTGGTCTCGATCTGGTCGCTGACACTCTACGCCGGTCGCAGCTTGCGCGAGGACATGGCGCGCGTGCTGGGCGATCAGCAGTTCGCCACGGCGTCCTCGATGGCCGCACAGATCGATCACGAGTGGAAAGAGCGCCAGTTCGCCCTGGAAGCAATTGCCGTGGCGGCGGCCCCATTCATGCCGGCAGGTTCGACGGCGATGCAGACACTGCTGGAACAGAGTCCGCTGCTTCAGCGCCTGTTCAACGGCGGCGTCATCGCCGTCAGGCCCGATGGCACCGCGGCTGCCGACGTTCCGCTCTCCTCCGCGAGGACGGGCCTCAATTTTGGCACCCGGGAGCACATCGCAGCGGCGCTAAGCAAAGGAATAACGACGCTCGGCCGTCCGTTCTTGGAAAGAGCGCTGAGTGCGCCGATTGTCGGCATGGCGGTGCCCATTCGCGATGCACGGGGAAATGTGATCGGCGCCCTGGCCGGTGTGACCGACCTCGGCAAGCCGAATTTTCTGGACAGGATTGGCGAAATCCATTTTGGCAAGACCGGTGGCTATTTGCTGGTCGCCCCCCGGTACCGGCAGATTGTCACTGCCTCGGACAAGAGTCGCGTCCTGGAACAGCTCCCCGTGTCCGGGAGCAACCCGTTGCTGGACCGCTTTATCGGTGGCTATGAGGGTTCCGCCGTCCTGGTCAACCCAAAGGGCGTGGAAGTGCTGGCTTCGGTGAAAAGCGTGCCGACCGCGGGTTGGTACCTTGCCATCGTCCTGCCCACAGCAGAAGCCTTCGCCTCGATTCACGCCCTGCAGCAGCGCATGCTGATGGCCGCAATGCTCCTGACGCTGCTGTCCGGCGCCCTGGTGTGGTGGATGTTGCGGCGCCAGCTTTTCCCGCTGGTTTCCGCCGCCGGAATGCTCGACGCCATGTCCGCAACCAGGCAGACACCGCAGACCTTGCCCGTGACCCGTCCCGACGAAATCGGCGAACTGGTCGCCGGCTTCAACCGCCTGCTGGAAACCCTGGCGCGGCGCGATGGTGCATTGCACGAGAGCGAACATTTGCTTGTCGAAGCGCAGAGCTTCGCGAGCCTGGGCAGTTATTCCTTCGATGTCCATAGCGGGTCATGGACCAGCTCCGCAATATTCGACCAACTGTGCGGCATAGACGACGCCTACGAGCGTTCGGTGGAAGGATGGGCGGCCCTGATCCATCCGGATGACCGGCTGATGGTGATCGACTATCTGAAGGACGAGGTGCTTGCCCGGGGTGGGGTTTTCGACAAGGAATTTCGCATCGTCCGCCATAAGGATGGAACCGAGCGCTGGGTGCACGGTTATGGACAGACGCACTTCGACGCCGTGGATCGCCCGCTGACGATGCGCTGCGTGATCCAGGACATCACCGCGCGCAAAGTGGCGGAAATCGCGCTGCTGGAGTCGCACCAGTTCAACGTGCAAATCATATCCAGCGTGCGCGAAGGCATCGTCGTCTATGGCACCGACTTGCGCTACCAGCTCTGGAACCCGCACATGGAGCGTTTCACGGGAATGAAGGCAGCGGATGTTCTCGGTCACCATCCGCTCGAGGTCTTTCCCTTCCTCAAGGATACCGGCCTCATGGCCCTGCTGGAGGGCGCGCTGCGCGGCGAGAGTCCTGATCCGGTCGAGTTTCCATTCGAGGTCAGGCAAACCGGCAGCCGCGGCTGGGCGTCGGACCTGACGGCGCCGCTGCACAACTCACAGGGAAAAATCATCGGCGCGGTCGGCGTCGTGAATGACATTACCGACTTCAAACGCGCCGAACTCGATCTGCGCGAACTGAACGAAAGCCTCGAAACGCGTGTCGAGCAACGCACGCTTGAGCTTGCAGATGCGAGGGACGCCGCCGAATCGGCGAATCGTGCCAAGAGCACCTTCCTCGCCAACATGAGCCACGAAATTCGCACCCCGATGAACGCCATCATCGGCCTCTGCTACATCCTGCGCCACGCCAAGCCGACGCCCGAACAGGCCGACCGGCTGGCCAAGATCGACACCACCGCCAATCATCTGCTGGCCATCATCAACGACATTCTCGACATCTCCAAGATCGAGGCCGGCAAGCTGACACTGGAGCAGGCCGACTTCTCGCTGGCGTCGATTCTCGACGGTGCCCGCTCGCTGATGACCGACCAGGTCCGCGCCAAGGGACTGGTGCTGGCGGTCGAATCCGACGGGGTACCACTCTGGCTGCGGGGTGACGCGACCCGCCTGCGCCAGGCGCTGCTCAACTATGTCGGCAATGCCGTCAAATTTTCCGAGACCGGCGTCATCACCCTGCGCGCCATCCTGCTGCAGGAAAATGGCGACGAGTTCCTGGTCCGCTTCGAAGTCGAGGACACGGGCATCGGCATCGCCCCGGAAACGATCGCCACCCTGTTCAACGCCTTCGAGCAGGCCGATGCCGCAACCACGCGAAAATACGGCGGCACGGGTCTCGGCCTGGTCATCACCCGACGCCTGGCCGCGCTGATGGGCGGCGAAGTCGGCGCCGACAGCACGCCGGACAAAGGCAGCACCTTCTGGTTCACCGCCCGCCTGGAGCGCGGCAGGGGCATCGTGCCGGCCATTACGGAAACCAGATTCGAGGATACCGAGGCCGAACTGCGTCGGCGTCATGGCGGCGCAAGACTGCTGCTGGCCGAGGACAACGCCGTCAACCGCG
This sequence comes from uncultured Verrucomicrobiota bacterium, assembly GCA_964508705.1. Lineage (GTDB taxonomy): Bacteria > Verrucomicrobiota > Kiritimatiellia > CAIKKV01 > CAITUY01 > CAZDUS01. Next base: position 8,149 of record CAZDUS010000025.1, on the reverse strand, counting down.
AAGTGGCGCTGGAACTGCTGCACGGGGCGGGGCTGGCCGTCGATATCGCCGTCGATGGTCGTGAAGCGGTCGACATGGCGTGCGCCACCGATTACGAGCTGATCCTCATGGACATGCAGATGCCGCGCATGGACGGACTCGAGGCAACCCGGGCCATCCGCTCCCTGCCCGGACGGGAGGCGACCCCGATTCTGGCCATCACCGCCAACGCCTTCGACGAGGACAGGCGTGCCTGCGCAGATGCGGGCATGAATGATTTTGTCGCCAAGCCGGTGAATCCGGACGATCTCTACGCCGCGCTGTTGAAGTGGCTGCCGGCCGGCCGGCCGCCACAAGACACGCCGGTGGCAGTCCCGAAACCGGCACCGGCGCCGGGCCAGGCGCCGGCGGACCTCGCCGCCTGGCGGCAGCGGCTGGCCAATATTCCCGGCCTCGACGGGGAATACGGACTGGCGCTGCTGAACGGCAACGCGAACAAGCATGCGCGGATGCTGGCCCTGTTTGTCGAGAACCATGGCGGCGAAAACCTGCAACTTTCCGAAAGCCTGGCCGCAAACGATCTGGTTGCGGTCAAACAACTGGCCCACACCCTGAAAGGCTCCGCCGGCACCATCGGGGCAAAACGGGTAGCCGAGGCTGCCGCCGCGCTTCATGCCGCACTCCGGACCAGCGCGGAACGGACCGAGGTCGACGCACTGAGCGCGACGCTGATCCGTGAACTGACGGCCCTCACCGATGGCATCCGGCAGGCCGCCGCCTGATCAGGCGTGCCGCACGTCGTTCGCCGAGTCAAGGGCAGCCGCCGTCCCGCCAGCGCCGACTTTTGCGCGGCGGGAGCGCGACCTCAGCGCGATTCCTTGATCAGCCGGCCATGCGCCGGCTGCACCGGACGGGCGTTGTTGCGGTAAAGGCGGGAGAAGATCGCCACCTGCTGCTCTGCCACCTGCACCGGCTGCTTGAAAACCATCCACAACACGCCTTCGGTGCATGGCGGCGTCGTCAACGAGCCCATGTAGGTCCAGTAGGTGCGGTTTTCCGGCAACAGTTTGTTCAGGTCGATAGCCTCGTCCGGCGTCACTTCCATGTCCTGTTCGAGCGGCAGATTGTTCCACAGCGTCTGGATCAGCGGATGCTCGCTGCCTTTTTCCAGCAACACGGCGACCACCGCCAGTTGGCCCTCGGCGCTCTTATGCACCAGATGCACCACCATGTCGTAAGCGCGGCCATTGACCCGTTCCTCGGACGGGCGATGGAAATGGAATTGAATCAGATCATGCCGCTTGCCCATCACCGTCAGGCCCAGTCCCTCGCCGACACTGACTTGCAAGGTATGGCCGTTGTCGATAATGCGGAACTGCGTGGGCTTGTAATCGAACTTGATGCCTTCGAGATCGACCTTGATGCCCTCGCGAATATCGATCGGCGACTGGCGCTTGCCAGCGCCGCAGACGGCATAGTCGCCCCGCAGCCGGGCCCAGGCCGCCGGCCCGCCTTCGCCGTCGTAAGACCAGTGGCTGCTCATATGTGCGGCGGGGTTTCCCTGCTCGCTCGCCGCCTGCCCTTCCGCCCCCGGCTTTTTCTTCGCCTTGCGCGGGCCTGACGTGGCGTAATGCAGCTCGCGCAGGCGCTTGTCGGCCGGGCTTTCGACCTCCTGTCGTTCTGCATTGGCCTTTGTTGCCGACGGGGTCGGCACGGCAGCAGTGGCCTTGGTTCTGGCGGCCGGCGGCGCCCCCGGCTTTTGACCGATGCTGCCGGCGGCCATGTCGGCGGCGGCCTTGTCGATCGGTGGCAGGACGATCAACTTCGGTTTTTCGGGCGGAGCCACGGGCAGGGTCTCGGCGACCGGCGTCAGGCGGGACGCCGCCCGGTCGGCGGCCAGAGTCCGCATATCGGCGTGCATCGGCGCGGGGCGTCCGCCTTGTGCGCCCTGTGCCTGTGGTGCCTCGTCTGTCGCCCCGCCAGCGGTATCGGCCGATGCCGGCGTCTCGCTGGTGGCGACGACCCGGCAGGCCAGATTGAGCAGGCGTTCGTCGATGCTGCCGACCTGAACCGCGTTTGCGCGCTGCCGCGAAACCACGTCCTCGCGCACCAGCGTGTCGCCATTGAAATAGGCGCGACGCAAAGTGGTGAAGCGACGCGCCGAACAGTCGTAGAGATTCTGCGCATGGATCGTGTCAAAGGCGCCGCCGGCATCCATGGCCGGGCGATCGAGTATGACGCGGCTCCAGGCCGTGGCGCCGGAATCCGCACGCGCGATGCTGGCCGTGTCGATCTCGATGCTTTCGCTCTTGCCGGCGACAACCTTCCGCCAACTGCCGGCAATTGCAGAATCCTGCAGCACCAGGGCGAGCAGGAGAACCCCGGGCATGAACACCACGCGCAATGCAGACATGATTTCCTTAACGTACATGACAGTGAGAGTCACCCGCCGATGATGAAACACGCGAAAGGCGAATTGAAGGCCCGCCCTCCCATCCTCCCCGCACGGGGCACAAGCGCTAACGTAACCCGTTCCTCCCCCTTCAAGGGGGAGGTCAGGAGGAGGATGGGGCCGAAATCGCCGAAATTTTCCCCCATCCCCTCCCCAGCCCTCCCCTTGAAGGGGAGGGAGAAGTGCTCTGCCGCCCTCCCCTTGAAGGGGAGGGAGAAGTGCTCTGCCGCGGTTACGTTAGCGCTTATGCCCTCACGGGGAGGCTCCTGGTCAGCTCGCTTCGCTCGACTATCACCAAGCGCGCCGAACGAGTTATTTCACGCTAATCCCTTGCGGGATATCCCAGCTTACGGCCGCGAACCTGAATACTTTAGCCGGGCCACGAAAAACG
>CAZDUS010000025.1:0-5227 GCA_964508705.1 uncultured Verrucomicrobiota bacterium | reverse complement strand
GATATCCCAGCTTACGGCCGCGAACCTGAATACTTTAGCCGGGCCACGAAAAACGCCAGGGGGACAAGGGACGCAAGGCAACCGCGATACGGTGCTTATTGCTGCACCTGTTGCAAGCCGGAATCAGACCTGGGTGTTCATGATGTCCTGATAGGCCGACACCAGCCGGTTGCGCACCTGGACCATTTGCTGGAAGGACAGGTTGGCTTTTTGCAGATTGATCATCACGTCCTGCAAATTGACCTCGCTCTGGCCGCTGGAAAAATCCTCGGCCATCTTGCGCGCATCGAGCTGCGCGGCACTGACCTGATCAATCGTGCTCTTCAGGACCTGGGCGAAATCGGGCCCGCCCGCTGGCGCCGAATTGCCAGCGGATTTGCCGCTCGCAAGCGAGGAAGCGGAGCGCAGCTCGGAAAGCAGCTGGTCAATTTGACGCGTCTCGATAGTCATGATGGGTTCCTCAGGGAATTTCAGTCAGAAGCAGCAATTGCCGTGCCAGGTATTTGCGTCTGCTCAATCATTTTCGCTCGCATTGAAAAATCCTTCCGCGCGATACTGGTTCAGCTTGTAGCGCAGCGTGCGTTCCGAGATGCCCAGGATGGCCACCGCCTTCTTGCGAGATCCGCCGACACTGGCCAGAATTTCCTGGATATGCAGCCGCTCGAGCGTCTTCATGTCGGCCGGAACGCTTTCTGCAACAGGGCTTTCCACAATTATCGGAGCCGGCGCAATGGTGCCCGGAGGCGCTTCCGCCCCCCTGGGTGCCGCCACCGATGACACCGACCCGCTGAAGTTGAGCGACAAGCCCTCGGCCTCGATCACTTCGCCCGCCTCGAGAATCAGTGCGCGCTGGATGACATTTTCCAGTTCGCGCACATTGCCCGGCCACGCGTGCGCCAGCAGCCGCGCCTCGGCGGCAGCGGCAAATCCTGCCGGACGACGCGCCGCCGCGGCCATTTGTGCCAGGACTTTTCTTGCCAGCGGCAGGATATCGGCCGGGCGCTCGCGCAGAGGCGGAATCTCCAGCGGAAAGACATTGAGACGGTAGAACAAGTCCTCTCGAAAACGCCCTGTGCGCACCTCGCTGGCCATATCGCGATTGGAGGTCGCCAGGATGCGGATATCGAGCGGCACCGGCTTCTTGCCGCCGACGCGCTCCACTTCGCGCTCCTGCAGAACGCGCAGGAGTTTGGCCTGCAGGCCGAGCGGCATTTCGGAAATTTCATCGAGCAGCAAGGTGCCGCCATTGGCCTGCTCGAATTTGCCGGCCTGGGCCGTCAGCGCACCGGTAAACGCGCCCTTCTCGTAGCCGAAAAGCGTGGCTTCAAGCAGGTTGTCGGGAATCGCGGCGCAATTGATGGCGACAAAAACCCCCTTTGCGCGCGGCGACTGGTCGTGGATATAGCGCGCAAACACCTCCTTGCCCACGCCGGATTCGCCCGTCAGTAACACGGTCGCATCGGTCCGCGCCACGCGTGCGGCCAGCAGCAGGGTGGCGCGCGTTCTCGCATCGACCGCGACGACGCCGGCCGCCGGCGCCGGCGCCGTGGCATAGCGGGCAATCTGGTCTATCAGCGCCTTCGGCTCGAAGGGCTTGAGCATGAAATCGCAGGCTCCGCCACGCATTGCCGCCACCGCCTTGTCGACATCGCCAAAGGCGGTCATCAACAGCACCGGCAATCCCGGATGACGGCCGCGGATCTCCCCGAGCAGGGTCAGTCCGTCCATCGGGCTCATCCGCAAGTCGGAGACGACCATGTTGAATATCCTGCGCTGCAGCGCCTGCAGCGCCGCCGCGCCGCCGCCCACGCTGCTGACCTCATGGCCGGCGGCCTCCAGCGTGATTTGCAGCGCATCGCGCAGCGCGTCGTCGTCCTCGACGACCAGAATATTCAGCTTTTCGGACATGGCAGGCTAAGGGTGAACTCGGCCCCGGCGCCGGGACTGGAGACAACGTCGATACCGCCGCCGTGGGCGCGCGCCACACCGCGGGCAATGGCAAGACCGAGGCCGGTGCCGTCGCTGCGCGTGGTGTAAAAGGGCTCGAACAAACGGGCGGCAGTGGCATTGTCCATGCCGCGTCCGTTATCCTTCACCGTCAGCAACAGTGCGTCCTCCTCGCGCCGGGCTGAAATCTCGATGCATCCGCCCGCCTGCCCATCGACCGCCTGCAACGCATTTTCCAGCAAACTGGTCAAGGCGCTGACCAGCGACTTGCGCTTGCCGGTGAGCGGCGCCCCCGCACTTTGATCCGTCGCCACAAATCGCACGCCTTTGTTTTGCGCCAGCAGTTCGAAATTCTGTGCCAGTTCGGCGAACAGGTCAGTCACGGCGAAACTCTCGCGGCCGAGCGCTTCGCCACGGGCAAACAACAGCATGTCCTGAATCAGATGTTCAATGTGCTTGAGGCGGGCCACGGTCTTTTCTGCGATAGCCAACCTGCTGCCGGCGGGCAGTTCGGGGTTTTCCAGGTTGCCGGCGTAGAGCAGCGCGGCGGCCAGCGGCGTGCGCAACTGATGGGCAAGCTGGGCGGCCATTTCGCCCATCGCCGCCAGTCGCTGATTGCGCTCGGTCTGGTTTTTCAGCAGTTGCGTCTCGGTGATGTCATGCAGCAGGACAATTCGGCCGCCGGCGGAATCAAGCGACGTCACGTCGACAGCCAGATGCCGCCCGCCGCCGAGAAATTCGCCGGGTGTGGTGCCGGGTACCAGCGTGTCGGCATAAATCGCCGCCCAGCCAGCGCCGACTTTTACGCCACCCAGAAAAGCGCTGGCGGCAGGATTGGCCTGCACCACACTGCCGGCATCATCGAGCACCACCACCCCGGCGGGCAGCGCATCGAGCAGCAGGCTCAGCCGCTCGGTCAACGCGGCCTTTTCCTGATACTGCTGGCGCAAGGCGCCGTTGGCCGCCACCAGTTCATCGCCAAGCTGCTCCACCTGCCCCTGCAACTCGCTGTAGGCACCGCTCAGCTCCTCCGACGCCTTGCTGAAGACGCGAAAGGCTTCGGTCAGGCGCAGCGCTTCTTCCGGCGCAACCTGGGCAGCGGGCGCGGTCGATGGTGCAGCGGCGGCGGAAGGAAGGCGCATGGCGGCGATAATGGCAGAGTCTAGGCTGGCAAACAAGGAGATGGGCAACCGATATGCCGGCAAAAATTGCCGCTTCTTTCCGGAACCAGACTTGCTAGGGCACTCCATACTCTGCACGCGGGTGAATTGCCCCGCGCACTGCACACAGGACAACACAGGACGCAATGGCAGAAACCGCAACGGCTGCAACACCCTTCCCGAGATCGATGGAGGCCTTCATTCGCCTCGGTTCCGGCCAGAAGTTGATCAGCATGGTCGGCGCTGCCCTGATGCTGGCGATAGCGATCGGCGCTCTGCTGTGGGCGCGGGAACCCGCTTACGCGGTACTGTTTTCGATCCAGGATGAAAAAGACGGTGGCCAGATCGTCGCCGCGCTGCAGCAGCAGAACATTTCTTACCGCTTCAGCGAGGGTGGCCATACCATCCTAGTGCCACAAGCCGTGGTCCACGACACCCGCCTGCGCCTTGCCGCGCAGGGCTTGCCCAAAGGCGGGCTGGTCGGTTTCGAACTGCTCGAAAACCAGAAAATGGGTATCAGCCAGTTCGCCGAACAGGTAAATTTTCAGCGCGGTCTGGAAGGTGAACTGGCCCGCTCGATCCAGTCGCTTGCCGCGGTCAAGGGCGCGCGCGTGCACCTGGCGATTCCCAAGCAAACCGCCTTTTTGCGTGACGACCAGAAACCCTCGGCATCGGTGCTGGTCAGCCTCTATCCGGGCCGCACGCTGGAGCCGGCGCAGGTCGTCGGCATCGTCAATCTGGTCGCCTCCAGCGTGCCGCAGCTCAAGCCGATGCAGGTCAGCGTGGTCGATCAGCAGGGCAACCTGATCTCGCAACCGGCAGACCCGTCACGCGATGCCGGTCTGGATCCGGCACAGATCAAGTTCCTGCGCGACATAGAGTCCGGCTACGTGAAGCGCATCGAGGCCATCCTCCTTCCGATCGTCGGCGCAAACAACGTTCGGGCGCAGGTCGCGGCGGACGTCGATTTTTCGCAGACCGACCTGGTTGCGGAGACCTACAAGCCCAACCCGAATCCCGATGTCGCCATCCGCAGTCAGCAGACCAACGAAGCTGGCACCGGATCACCCCCCGCGGCAGGCGTTCCCGGCGCCCTCAGCAACCAGCCCCCGGCGCCCGCCACCGCAGCCATTACCCAGCCGCCCGGCACCCCGCCAGCGACTGCCCAACCGCCCGTCGCCGCGGCAGCGGCCGCAGCAGCCGGCCAGAATTACAGCAAGAACGCCACCACAAACTTCGAAATCGACAAGACCATCCGTCATACCAAGGGCGCCCCGGGCAGCATTCGCCGCCTGTCGGTCGCCGTGGTGGTCAACCACAAGAAGGATCTGACAAAAGAGAAGGATCCGGCCAAAGCGCCGCCGTTACCCCTAACCGAGGCAGATCTCAAGCAAATCAGCGACCTGGCGCGCGAGGCGATGGGCTTCAACAAGGAGCGCGGCGACACCTTGAACGTCGCCAATGCAGCGTTTGCGGTAGCCGTAACGGAAATCGTTCCCGATGCACCCATCTGGGCCAATACAGAGCTGATCGCGACCCTGAAAGAGGTGGGCAAATACCTGTTCATCATCGTCGCGATCTTCTGGGTGTGGTCTCGCGTACTGAAACCGCTGCTGGAAAAGTTGCTGGAAGTGGCCGCCCTCGCCGCGTCGCGAACCACTGAAACCGTCGGCGACGAAGGCGCGCGAATGACACGCCAATCCTACGAGAGCAAGCTCGCCGCCGCGCGTGATATGGCCAAACAGGATCCCAAGGCCGTCGCCGGAATGATCAAGGAATGGGTGGGCGGCGGTGGGCACTGAAAGCGAAGGCGTCGAGAAAAGCGCCATCCTGCTGCTCTCGCTCGGGCAGAACGAGGCAGCCGAAGTACTGAAAAACCTCGGCCCGAAAGAAGTGCAGAAACTCGGTCACGCCATGGCCGGGCTGAAGCAGGTGGCACGCGAGCGAATCGAGTCGGTGATCGACGAATTTACCGAGCAGACCGCCAGAGGCGCTCCGGTTGCCGTTGACAACGAAACCATCAAGGCCATGCTGACCCAGGCGCTGGGCGATGATCGCGCCGCCGGCCTGATCAGCCGCATCATGTCGGGCAACGACACGGCCGGCATCGAGGGCCTGAA
>CAZDUS010000024.1:19287-30928 GCA_964508705.1 uncultured Verrucomicrobiota bacterium | reverse complement strand
CTGACGTTGTCAAAAATTCCGTCTATTGGCCTGGCCGATGTAGGTTTTGCCTCGGGGATTGGTTGAAGGCATGACAGAAAGTGGCTCGGGCGACAGGGCTCGAACCTGTAACATTCTGGTTAACAGCCAGACGCTCTACCATTGAGCTACGCCCGAACAATCAAAAAAGAGCGCACAATCTAATCAGTGAGACAATTATTGTCAAGAATCCTGAAGTTGAATTCGCAACGCGGGATGCATGGGAAGCATCTCCGTGTTTCGATAGTAGGGGCGTCGCTTGCAGACGCCCGCGGGTGCCGACAAGCGGCACCCCTACAAATGAGATAATCTTTACCAAAACTCAGAGATGCGCTCGGACGCATGTGACCTCCGTAGCTATCCCCCCCTCGTGAGAACCCCATACCGACTACAGTATCCCGTCGATCTCATGAATACCGTCCACTATCTTCAACGAGTGGACAGCAAACCGCCCTGCCAACTCTGGACGACTTAGGGGATAGGTGGTCATCACGGCAGACCGGAGCCTTTTAACACTGCCCTCCGCAACAATAGCGCCAGCCGCCCCTTTATCCCCACCACCTAACATCCGCTCCCCGTAAACACCTGGCACACTCCTGGCAATGTCACATATGGATTCCAATTCGGGACCCGAAATCTTGTACAGATCCCTCAAGCCAATTCCATCCGCCCTGAATATCGCCCCTACCGTGGCAACATCCCCTGTACGCCAGGCTCGCAGCATTTTCTGAAACCGCCGCCCCGCTTGATAAATGTAGCGAAACCTGTCGCAATGATTGGGATGTGTCTGCCCAAATGCGGCAATAATTTCATTAAACAGTTTGTCATCCTTGACGTCCGCAAACTGACTGAACCCGAATCGGCGCCCAGCCAGCGCAGCGAACTCATCACACTCCGCCCGGCGAACCTTGTATGTTGATTTTTCAAGCCCGGGACGAACCGTGCCTGTATCCAAACTCACAAAACGAAAGTCTGGAGCCCCCTCCCCGAGCGGTACGTACCGGATGGATCTGGTCTTCGGGCTGTAATGCGTGCCCATCCCGGCCTTTGCGAAATAGATCATGATTTGATCAAGCTGGCCACATGGCGACCCTATGTATTCATTTTCCACCGCCTGGGCCAGATCGATAATCTGCATCCGATCGCCTTTGAGTTTAAGGTGATTGACCTCCAGCATCGTCAGCAGCAAATTCAAAGTCAGCGAAGCTGACCTCGACATGCCTCCCCCGGGAATATTCCCATAGAGCACGGCATCAAACCCTGTCTTTAACTGAAATCCCGCTTTCCTTAAGACATGGTCACAGCCATACGCGAACCGCGCCCATGAATGAGACACGGATGGATGGAGTGGCGGCGGCGTTTTGGCGGACTCAAAATCGAGAATGCCATCGGCGGCGAAATTGCCGTCAAAAAAACGCATGCGGTTTGTGCCGTTCGGCTTATACGCCATCCAAATGAAGCGATCGGTCCCGACACCAAAAAGGTCCGTACCATTGTAATCGCCATGCTCAACGCCAAGACACAGACGTGACGAGGTTCTTCGAATACGGCCGCCTGAAAGATCCATTCCGGCCTGTCGTGCAGATTTCCGCAAAAACTCAACAGCCCCTTTATTATCCGCTGAACTCTTCATGAATATCTCCCATCACGATATCGGCACATACTGTAACTCCCGACAGTTCATGTCAAATACCTACCCGATGAAGAAGAGTGGGCGCCCTCCGTGTTATAACGGCATTTAGAAGACTCCATCTCGCAGGGGCATCGCTCTTGTCCCGCTTTGCAGGGTGCCGACGCCCGTAGGTGCCGACAAGCGGAACCCCTACAAACACGCAATCCTCGCCACGGCTCGTATATTCACCAAAGAGAAGTTATCCAGTATACCTCCGTTGACATTGCAGAACCGCTTAACTATTGTGTCCCGACTTTTTTGTGGGACTCTCCATGACTGATTCCAACTTCCAAGAAGAAATTGCTCGACGGCGTACTTTTGCCATCATCTCCCATCCGGATGCAGGCAAAACCACACTGACCGAAAAGTTACTCCTGTACGGTGGCGCCATTCAATTGGCTGGCTCCGTCCGATCCCGGCGGGACAGAAAAAACACTTCCTCCGACTGGATGGAATTGGAAAAAGAACGCGGCATTTCAGTCTCATCCACCCTCCTCCAGTTTGATTACGGCGGCTGTGTCATCAATCTTCTCGACACTCCCGGCCATAAGGACTTCAGCGAAGACACCTACCGTGTCCTTACCGCCGTTGACAGCGTGATCATGGTTATTGATGCAGCCAAGGGCATCGAGGAGCGCACCCGTAAACTGTTCGAGATTTGTCGTCTGCGCGGGATCCCCATCTTCACCTTCATGAACAAAATGGACCGCCCGGCTCAGGATCCCCTCGCCCTTGTGGACGAACTGGAAAAAGTCCTCGGCATCGGCTCTTTCCCCGTAACATGGCCACTTGGCAACGGCACGGAGTTCAAGGGCGTCTATGACCGTCTAACTAAACGGCTCCATTTATTCGAACGTACCGCCCATAATGCTCATCGCGCACCGGAACAGGTTACCGGAATCCATGACCGCGCCCTGCTTGACCAAATCCCACCACACATCCGCGACCCCTGGCTTGAGGAATTGGAAATGCTCCAAGCCGCCGGTGAAAGTTTTTGCGAGAAACAGATCCTTCGAGGCGAAATCACCCCTGTCTTCTTCGGTAGCGGCATGACCAACTTCGGGGTGCAACTCCTGCTTGATTATTTCGTCCAGCACGGCGCGCCACCCCAACCGCGCGTTTCAACAAATGGCCCCATCGCGCCGGAGCATCCGGAATTCTCCGGCTTCGTTTTCAAGGTCCAGGCCAATATGAACCCCCGCCATCGGGATCGGCTCACCTTCGTCCGGGTTTGCTCTGGAAAATTCGAAAAAGACATGGTGGTCAATGACCCGGAGACCGGCAAACCCGTCCGACTGTCCTACCCTCAAAAACTATTCGGCCAGGACCGGGAATCCCTCGAAATCGCCTATCCGGGCGACATCGTGGGCTTGGTCACTCATAAGGCCTTTCGCATCGGCGACACACTGACAAGCAATCCCTCAATACGGTATGACGAGATACCCCGGTTCCCTCCCGAAGCCTTCTCCTACATCCGTAATTCCGGCGCGGCCAAACAAAAGCAATTACGCGAGGGACTCGATCAATTACTACAGGAAGGTGTAATACAATCGTTCGAGTTGGTCGGAGAATTCCAAACCGCGCCGCTTTTGGGCGCTGTTGGCCAGCTCCAATTCGAAGTGGTCGCCTACAGGCTTCAAACAGAATATGGTGCCGAACCACGTCTTGAACCGGCCCCCTTCACCCAGATTCGCTGGTGTTCACCTGATGTCACGCGCGAAGCGTTAACCAAGCTCTATCTGGGTAGCAACGTCAAAATTGCCACAGATGTTCGCGGTCAATACGTCATTCTCTTCCCGGACAAATGGGCCGTCGATTACTTCCACAAGGAACATCCCGGCATCCAACTCCATACCGTCTCCCCTCACGCCACATCCCCATCCTGATATATTCTGACTTCTGACTACTGGCTTCTGAATACTTCCCTTATCGCTCCCAGCACCGAGGCTCTCCCGCGAGAAACTCTCCCCATTCGGCCACAGCCGCCGCCAATGCCCGCGCCCTATGCGATATCTGATTTTTGATATCCGCATCAAGTTCGGCAAAGGTCATCTCATACCCCTCCGGAACAAATAGTGGATCATACCCGAACCCGCCGCCGCCATGAAGTTCACGAAGCAGTGTCCCCGGGCAAACACCCGACACAGTGCGCGACTTTCCCGTCGGATCACATAGTGCAATGGCACAACGGAACTGGGAACGGCGGTCATCCACATCCTTCATCGCGTTCAACAACTTTGCATTGTTAGCCGCATCATTACTTGGCAATCCCGCATAACGCGCCGACCACACGCCTGGGGCCCCTCCCAACGCCTGAACCTCCAGACCGGAATCATCCGCCATCGTCCAGCATCCTGAAAAAAGCGCCAGCGAAGCGGCTTTCTTGATGGCGTTGGATTCAAACGTATCGCCATCTTCTTCCACAACAGGCGCATCGCTGAATTCCGACAGTCCAACCAGATGCAAATGTGGAACCTGAAGGATCGCGCTGATTTCCCGAAACTTATGGCGATTACCGGTGGCAATAAGGAGTTTCATGGAAGTTGAATCTTGGTGCTCGGGGGGGGACTTGAACCCCCACGATCTTGCGATCATCAGCCCCTCAAACTGATGTGTCTGCCATTCCACCACCCGAGCAAAAACGCGCACACTCTAGCCAGTCGCTCCATCTCTATCAAGCATTTGTTCTACCGCAATGTTTCCACCGGCACTTCCAGTATCTATGGCCCTCTCCTCACTCCGAATTCAAATCCTGACCCTAATCACGCCTTTGACGCTCCACCTCACCTCGCAGGGTTAAACCCTGCGCTACCGATACGCAATCAATCCCGGTAGCGCAGGCTTTACGCCTGCGAACTCTGTAACCATTGGTACAGCTTCGCCCATTAAAGGAGCCACAGGGCCTTTAATTATGAATAAGGATTTCCGGATAAACCACCCTGCGCTCTTCCTCATCTTCATCGTGACCTTCGTGGTTAATCCCCCCCAGTCCATAACCGCAACCCCCACCGGCTTGTCCCGCCGCAGGCGTGATTTCCTCTAGCCTTCCTCGCCCACTCCACCCAACAAGTTACCTTGTCAAAGTTGGTCCCGCTTATCTTTGCGCTGGTGATACGCACACTGGAACCTTATAGTGACGCCATGCATTCGCGGCTTTCCGTTATCTGCATGACTCTCTGGGTGTTAACCACAACAGAAATGTTGGCGACGAATCTTTCCATCGAAATAACAGGGTTTCGCAATGACAAGGGATCATGCCTTGTCTCCCTGTATTCCGCCGCAGAAGGATTCCCGTCGGATTATCGGAGCGCCGTGCAGAGTCAGATCCTAAAGGCGGCAATCATGGGAGTGACTGTGAATTTCACCAATCTGCCGCCCGGTAAATATGCTCTATCGATCTGCCATGACGAGAATGCCAACGGAAAGATGGACTCAAGAAGTTTTGGCAGGCCAGCGGAAGGATACGCCTTATACAGGCCACAGGAGAACAGCCTGGGACCGCCAAGATTCAACAGGTCAGTCTTCGATTTAGGCGCTAGCAACTCAAATATTGCCGTGAAATTGGAGTACCCCTCAAAATGAACGCCTTGTCATTCCTACGTTTACTGCAACAGATACACGGGAACTCCATCCCGGACCTGGCCTGGATACAAGGTCAGGGATTGCTGGCCGTTAAAATTGCCCAGCATTATGCCCTGAGAGTGGATTTTCTCGACGAAGCGGTTTGTCGGCATTTGTCGAAACTCTTCGGGCAGGCCGAGTCCGTGGCACCGGAAAACATCTTGCCGTTGCTGAGAAAAAGGGTGAAGCCGGACTGGTTCGACACCGTCCTTGATTTCCAGAATACGCCGGTTGCCTCGGCATCAATCGGCCAGGTTCATTTCGCGAGACATGCCGATGGCACCCCACTGGCGGTAAAAATCGTAAAGGAGGACTTCAAGCCAACATTCCTTCATGATCTGGCAACCCTCAGGCGGCTGATGCGCGCTGTCCTTTTCTTCTACCCTAAGTTACAGAAGGTATTTGATCCCATGGGAGTCCTGGCGCATATCGAGGAATATACGCTCAGCGAATTGGACTTGCGCAACGAGATGGAAGGACAAGCTGTTCTTGCCCGGATCGCGGATACCTACCGTGGGCGCCATGACCTCAGCTTGCTCAGATTCGCTCATGTGTATCCTGAGTTGTCGGGCGAAAGCGTGCTGGTCAGCGAGTTTGTAGAGGGCACCACGTTTGACCGCCTGCTTGAGGCTGGCAAACTGAACTATGACAAGTTACTGGATCTCTTCAGTATTCACGGTCTATTCCTTTTCGGACCTGGCGTTTTCCACGGGGATATCCACCCGGGCAATATCATCCTGAAGCCTGACGGAACACTATGCTTTCTAGACACCGGCGCTATCAGCCGGGTCGGCAAACGGATACGGAGGGGACTGTTCAAGTTCTTTATGGCCCTCTGCGAGTATGATTATGCTTCGTGCGCGGCAAGACTCAACGAGATGGCCGAGATCGGCATTGACGGACGACAGTTCAAGCAATTCGAGAACAGGTTCTTTGCGCTATATTCCGGGTTCCAGGGAAAATCCGTATCCGAGGTGAGCCTGACACAAAAAATGATGCAATCCATCAAACTGGCGGTGAACTGCGGAATGGTTTTTGAGAAAGGCATGTTCCCCGTCATAAAAAGCATGATGTATCTCGACGGCATGGTGCTCCGTTGCAAGCCGGAGGCCAACTTGATTCAAGATATGAAACCAAGGATCACTGAATTCCAGAGAGTACTGGCTAGAGAGGAAGACACTGATGAGTAAATCCAAACAGAAGCATATCGTAATCGTTGGAGCGGGACCCGGCGGTTTGACATCCGCGATGATCCTGTCGCACAGGGGATTCAAGGTCACCGTTCTGGAAGCCAAGGCACAGGTCGGAGGCCGCAATGCGGCTTTGCAACTGGGTCCTTACACTTTTGATACCGGCCCGACATTCCTAATGCTTAAGGATGTCCTCGACGAGGTCTTCAGCGAATCCGGCACCAGCACCAGCGCCGAGCTTGAAACACCACGCCTGGACCCGATGTACCGCCTGGCCTTTACCGACAGGCATTTGGACGCCAGCACCGACCCCGTGAAGATGAAAGAGGCGATTGCGGCTTGTTTCCCGGGCCATGGTCATGAATACGACCGTTTCTTCAAACAGGAGAAGCATCGGTTCAAGAAACTGTTTCCATGCCTCCAAAAGTCCTACCACAAGCCATCCACCATGCTTCACCGGGACCTCATCAATGCCATTCCTTCACTGGCTCTCGGCAAGTCGCTGTTTGACATCATGTTCAAAATCTATGGCGACGAGAAACTCGCCCTCTCATTTACTTTCCAGTCAAAATATCTGGGCATGTCGCCATGGGAGTGTCCGGGACTCTTCGCGATGATTCCATACATCGAACACGCCTACGGCATTTTTCATGTCACAGGTGGATTAAGCCGCATTTCCGACGCGATGGCGGATGTGGCAAAGCGCAACGGAGCGGTGGTCCATTGCAACCGGCCTGTCAAAAAGGTGCTGGTCAAGGGGCGTACTGCTGTTGGCGTCGAGATGGAGGATGGCGAGAAGATTGAGGCGGATGAAGTGATTCTGAATGCGGATTTCGGTCACGCCGCCACTCATCTTTTTGATCCGGGCGTACTGCGTAAATATACGCCCGAAAAGATGAAGAAGACAAAATACTCGTGCTCAACGTTCATGCTGTACCTTGGACTGGACAAGGCCTATCCCCTGCCGCATCACACCATATTCTTTGCGGAGAATTACAGGTCCAATGTGGATGCCATATTCAAGGGCGACCGCCTCAGCGATGATATTTCGTTTTACATCCGCAATTCTGTGGTCACCGACAAGACCGTAGCGCCCGAAGGACACTCGGCCCTTTACGTTCTTGTGCCGGCGCCCAATCTGCGTGGCGCCCCCGACTGGTCAAGGGAAACGGCCGCCTTCCGCGAGAATGTCCTATCGAAGGTGGAGTCGAGAGGCGGCATGAAGGATATTCGCCAGCATATTGTCGCAGAGAAAGTCATCACACCCATGGACTGGCAGGATGACTATCACTGTTACGCCGGCGCCACATTCAATCTGGCACATAACATGGGGCAGATGATTATCTGGCGCCCACGCAACCAGTTCGAGGAACTCGACAGGTGCTATCTTGTCGGTGGCGGCACACACCCCGGCAGCGGGCTCCCCACCATATACGAGTCAGGCCGCATCGCCGCCAACTTGATTTCCAGAAAACACGATGTCGTCTTTGTCTCCGGCAATCTGGAAGTGTGATCGCAAGCCGCAGGGTTCATACCCTCGCCAGAAGTAATGCGTCACTGACGAGAGGTTCCCTGCCGGCTTGCCCGGCAGGAACCGCAAACATGGCCTCTCTGGCGTAAGACCACAGGATATACCCCCCCCTCGTGAGTGACCCGCTACCATCCCGTTGCTTTTCCTCACCATGTTCGCTATGGTGACCTCCACTTGGAGAAGCTCATGTATAAATGGAATTTGGAACGTCCTCTCGTCGTCTTTGATATCGAATCTACCGGCACCAATCCCCGCGCCGATCGCATCATCGAACTGTCCCTGATCAAACTGCTACCCCCGAAAGGCGAACGGGAAATTCACACCTTCCTCATGAATCCCGGCATTCCCATCCCCGCCGAAGCCATCGCCATCCACGGCATTTCAAACGAAAAGGTCGCCAATGCACCCCTCTTCAAGGATTTGGCCCCAAAAATCCTCCAACTCCTTGAAGGGTGCGACCTCGCCGGCTATAACGTCATCCGCTTCGACATCCCCATGCTGATCGAGGAGTTCCTCCGGTCCGGAAACACCTTTGATATCGCCTCCCGGCGCATCATTGACGCCCAACGCATCTACCACAAGCGCGAACCGCGCGACCTCAAGGCCGCTCTCGCTTTCTATTGCAACGAACTTTTCCTCGATGGTCATCAGGCCGAAGCCGACGCCCTCGCCACTGTCCGCGTCCTCGAAGGTCAGTTGGAGCGCTATAACGACCTGCCCAAGTCCATGGACGAACTCGCAAAATACTGCGACCTGCGCGACCCAAGCTGGGTGGACCGCGACGGCAAACTGCGCTGGGTGGACGGCGAAATCGCCATCAACTTCGGCAAGAAAAAAGGCGAGAAGCTTTCCTATCTCGCCAAAACCGATACCAGCTTCCTCAAATGGATACTCCGCGGCGACTTCGCCAGCGATACCAAGGCCATCGTCACCAAGATTCTGGAAGGCAAGAAAATCGACCCGCTGGGTTCCGCTCTCACGGACCAGTTAAGCGCCACAAAAGATTCCGACGTAGAGTAGACTCTCCCCATTACCTAAACTTGAGGCTCCAATGTCACACATAGACAACCTCGATGATCCGGTGATGCTCCATGCGCGAACGGATTTCATTGCCCTCAAAGCGCACCAAACCGTACAGGAAGCGCTCGACAACATACGCTCGACAACCACCAAGGAGGGCTCGTTTGTCTACTTCTATGTGGTGGACGCGGACCACCGGCTGGTCGGAGTGCTTCAAACCCGTAAACTGCTCACATCACCGTTGGACTCACGGGTCGATTCCATCATGACTCAAAGCGTCGTCACCATCCCTGATTCCTTCACTTTGATTGATGCCTGCGAATTCTTTGTTTTACACAAGTTCCTGGCCTTCCCCATTGTGGACAAGCAAAAGCGCATTCTCGGCATTATCGACGTCGGTATGTTCACGCAGGAAATGTTCGACCTAGAGGAGCGCGAGCAAATTCACAGTGTCTTCGAGACCCTTGGGGTGCGCCTCACCGAAGCCCGCAGTAAATCCATTTGGAGCGTGTTCCGCTACCGGTTCCCCTGGCTCATGGCCACCATTGTCAGCGGCACCGTCTGCGCCATTACCGTCGGCATGTTTGATGTCACCCTGGCCAAGAGCCTCATCCTTGCTTTCTTCCTGACCCTTGTCCTTGGTCTCGGCGAAAGCGTTGCCATGCAAACCATGGCCATCACCGTCCATTCCCTGCACAATGAGGCCTCCGACAAGGCGTGGTACTGGAAGATGCTGAAACGCGAGCTGGGCCGCACACTACTACTGGGAATTGCCGCCGGCCTGATTGTCGGATGCATCGCCATCATCTGGAAAGGCAACCTTATCGCCAGTGTCGTCATTGCCTCCGGAATCCTGATCTCGCTGTTACTCGCCTGTTTTCTCGGGGTCAGTCTTCCCGTCCTGTTGCATCGGTTCCGACTTGATCTCAGGGTGGCTTCGGGCCCTGTGACCCTCGCCTTGGCCGACATGTGCACCATCGCGGTCTATTTCTCACTGGCCGCTCTCCTGCTGGGCCGCTAAAACATGCCTCCCCTCCCTTCGTCTCAAGACAAACGCAATTCGACTTGCCTTGAGTTAATCTAGCTATATATTAGCCCGCCATGCGATTCGCCATAGTTTCAGATTTACATTCCAATCTCCAGGCGTGGAACGCGACACTGCTGGACATCCGCAGTAGTCGGATCGATCACATTATCTGTCTGGGTGACATCATCGGCTATGGCCCCTCCCCTGCCGAAGTCCTCCAATCCGCCCACGAAAACGTCCATTCATTCGTCATGGGCAATCATGATGCCGCCATCTGCGGGAAACTCGGCGTCGATCTTTTCTCCGACCAGGCCCGCGAAACCCTCCAATGGACACGCCGTCAACTGGGCAATTCAGCGATCAAGGTTCTCTCATCTTTCCCCCTAGTGCTCGATGGCGACTCCTTTCTCTGCACGCACGGGAACTTCATCCGGCCCGAGTCGTTTGATTACATCCTGGGCCCCGACGATGCCGACGCCTGCTGGAAAAGCGTCAAACATCAACTCCTCTTCGCCGGACACACTCACGAACCCGCCCTCTACCTCCAGGGTCCAAGCAATACCCCGCACCTTATCGCCCCGCAGGATTTCGAGCTGGAACCCGGCAAGCGCTATCTCGTCAATGTCGGCTCCGTCGGCTGTTCCCGCGATAATGACCCCCGCGCTTCATATTGCATCTTTGACAACAAAGCTAAAGCCGTGTACTGGCGCCGCATCCCCTACGACCTCGACGCTCACCGCAAGGCTTACGAACAGGTTGGGCGCGACCCTTCCGCCAGCACTGTCCTTCAGAGCGACCCTCGTCAGGGAACCACCCCTCTCCGCAAGCGGCTGGACTTCGCCCCACCCAACTCCACCGCCAAATCTGCAAAGAATGTCGTGGATGTCGTATCCATCCGCACACTCCAACGCACTACCCGCCGCTGGAAGTTAATTTCCACTCTACTCATAACGCTTCTCGGCATCGCGGCGGGAGCGTGGGGCGTCTGGGTTCAAAAAAATTCCCCGCGCCCGATGGTCGTTCGTGAATCTACCGTCTATCCCCTCTTTGCAAAGCCGGGCTCCGAAAGCCCAAACTTGTTACCAACCCCGATAGTCCAAAAATACCCCGGTCAGCCCGTTCCGGGCTGGCTCCTCGCCATCGGCGATACCCACCACCAGTCCATCACGCTTTCACCGGACAACCAGGGCACGCCGACCTTCACACTGATTTCTCAAACCAAGACAGAGGAACTCGCCGTTTGGTCCGCTCCGATTGAAGTGACCCCCGGCATGTCCTTCTATCCTGATGTCGCATTTCTGCGTTCTCCCGACTTCTCCGGCAATGCTGGCATTTCCGTTACCCTGCTCAGAAACGACGGCTCAAGCCAACTCGTCCAACAATTCTACACGCAGGAACCAGGCACACCCCGTTCCGATGGATGGGCGCGTGCCAAGCGGAAATTCGTCGTGCCTGCCAACGGAACCCGGATACAAATTAAACTCGGCGGGCGTTTCACCGGCACCGTCAGGATCAAGAACATCACGCTCGGTTACTCCGCCAAGGAACCCGTCAATCGTCCA
>CAZDUS010000024.1:0-19187 GCA_964508705.1 uncultured Verrucomicrobiota bacterium | reverse complement strand
GATCTCGTAACAAGCACCGGCCCGCCAAATGTGTTCGGGTCCGGAACGGCCAAACTGCCTTCCGTCCCGTAGATCTCAATTGGGCGATGCCCATGCCGCACTACGTCAAAACTAACCACCATCGCGACAACGGCTCCGTTCTTGAACAACAGTTGACCACTCTGGTGCGTCGGCACTTCTACGGGCAACGTCTCGCAGAGCCGTTCCTTACAGGTGGCCACCCGACTCTCAAACCCCTGGGTCGTCATCGCGACAACCGATTTCACCGGCCCCAACAGATGAACAAGCGCTGTAACGTAATAGGGCCCCACATCCAGCATGGGCCCCGCGCCCCGTTGATAAAACACTCCCGGATCTGGATGCCAAGACTCGGGGCCCCTCTGCATCATGAACGCCGTCCCTGACAACGGCTTCCCGATCCCTCCACTATCAATCACTTGCCGGCATGCCTGAAGTCCCGCGCCAAGAAAGGTGTCGGGCGCGCATCCGACCCGCAACCCTTTTCCCTTGGCAAGCTCCAGAATCTTTAATCCCCCTCCTACATCCAACGCCAATGGTTTTTCACTATAGACATGCTTGCCGGCGTTCAGCGCTTTCATGCTGACTTCCTCATGCGCCGCGGGAATGGTCAAATTTATGATCATGCCAATGGAGCGATCCCCAAGCAGGTCGTCAACCGTCATTGCCTTCAAATTATGTTCCGCGGCCATGGCGCTGGCCCGCTCCATTCTTATATCCGCACAGGCCACCACCTGAACCTCGCCGAACATTGAACAACCCTTGATATATGCGCTGAAGATATTCCCGCATCCAATGATTCCCACT
Source organism: uncultured Verrucomicrobiota bacterium (assembly GCA_964508705.1). GTDB lineage: Bacteria > Verrucomicrobiota > Kiritimatiellia > CAIKKV01 > CAITUY01 > CAZDUS01. Next base: position 18,362 of record CAZDUS010000024.1, on the reverse strand, counting down.
TTCATATCGCTCACTGCCTTCCTAATTGTCGCCACCAATACACCGACCAACAAAATTTGCCTCAGGCAAACAGACCAACGGATCAATTCAACCCCAGTAAATCAAACTCATCATCAATCGCATAGCCCGGACGCATTCAGACACCTACAAAGAAACTTTTGTGAAATTTTTCACATTACCATCTTGACTTCCCTCGCCCATTCCGACATATTTCGCCCGTTTTTTTAGACGAGCGGACGCCCGCCTGTGTTCCTGATGTAAGGACTGTGGTGGGCCTTTTTCTGCCTCACAAGAGAAACGGGGAGCTTTCATCTTATGCAAGGTTTACAGCATTGGCTTGTTGGCGTTCTGGTACTGGGTCCCATCGCTTTTGGAACCCTAATGACTTTGGGTATGCCGCGCGCAATGAGACACGCGCTCGTCGTCCTGTCTGCCCTCATCACGATGGCGGCCTCCGTGCTCCTCACTATGCAGGGATCCACGAATCTTGTCTTCCCTTCCATTGTCAATCAGATCGGTTCCTACATTGAACCCCTGATGGCAGTCCTTGTTTTTCTGGTCAGCTTGAAAATCCGCAACCGGCTTGTTTCCCTGTTCGCGCTGATTCCGCTCGCACTGACAGCTTATTCCTTCGCAACCGGCAGTCATGGGGCCCCACAGGAAACCCTGTTCGTCATCGATCCCCTGTCCCTCGTCATGGTGCTAATCATCTCCGTCATCGGCGGCTTAATCACCTTGTTTGCAATAGGTTACATGAACAAGCATGAACATCATGCCGCGCCGACAGCCATGTCTTCCGGACGTTTCTATTTCTTCCTCGTCGCATTCCTGGGCCTGATGAACGGCTTGGTGTTGACCGACGACCTGAAGTGGCTAACCATCTTCTGGGAAGGCACAACGCTCTGCTCCTTCTTCCTTATAGGATACGAGGGCAACGCCGAGTCCAAGGCCAGCGCCAAGCGGGCGATCCTCATTAACGCCTTCGGGGGAGCCTGTCTTGCCCTGGCCGCATTCCTGACCGAACACCACGGGGGACACGCCACGATTTCCGCCATGCTTACTGGCGGATCATTCGCTATCCTGCCCCTGGCCCTGATGGCCGTGGCCACAATGACCAAGTCGGCCCAGTTGCCATTCCAAAGCTGGCTACTAGGCGCCATGGTCGCCCCCACCCCGGTTTCGGCGCTTCTTCACTCAAGCACAATGGTCAAGGCGGGCTCCTACCTGATCCTCCGCCTCGCTCCCGGCATGCAGTCGTCTTCCATTGCGACCGTCGTCGCCATTGCTGGTGCGTTCACCTTTGTCGCCGCCAGTGCCATGGCGATCAGCCAGAGTAACGGCAAGCGCGTGTTGGCTTACTCAACCATCGCGAACCTCGGATTGATCGCCTCCTGCGCCGGCATCCACTCCCCGCTTGCTTATGCAGCCGCCCTGACGATCCTGATTTACCACGCCATTTCCAAGGCACTCCTCTTCCTCTGCGTCGGCACCATTGAGCAGACGATCGGCAGTCGCCACATCGAAGATATGGGCGGCATCCTGTTCAAGATGCCACTGACCACCAACGTGGCTATGATCGGCATGGCGTCCATGATGGTCCCTCCGTTCGGCATGCTGATCGGAAAATGGATGTCCATCGAGGCGTCCGTCGACTCGCCCATCGTGCTCATTCTGATGGTTGCCGGCAGCGCGTTAACCATCTTCTTCTGGGCCAAGTGGCTTGGACGTATCACCACCGCCTCATATCATCATTCCTATACGATCGAGAAAGTTAGCCGATGGATGTCCTCGGTGTTGATCACAATGTGCGTCATGGTCCTCGCCGCCTGTCTCGGGTCCTTGCCAATCTACCGGCTTGTCATCAAGCCGATCAGTCTCAAGGTCTTTGGCAGCGACAGCACCGCCTCCATTCCCCTCCTGGATTCCGTGGACGCCTTCCTGGCCTGGCCCCTTCTGGTCGTGCTTGGCACTATTCTCCTGGCGATTATCGTGGGCGCCGCGCTCTTCAAGAAAAGCCATCTGCGCCTCCCTTACCTCTGTGGCGAAAACGTCAGCACCCCCGAAAGCGATTACATGTTCCTTAGCGTGGCCGACAAGCCCAGCCGCGCCCTGCTGAACAGCTACTACCTCTCTCCCATCTTCGGGGAAAACAAGGTAACCGCTGTGTGCAACCCGATTGCCGCTTTAATTGTCATCACACTATTCGGAGTAATCTTCAAATGATCCCTAGCCTACCCAACGCCCACATCAAGACTCTCGCCTTAATCCTGCTGGCTCCTTTCTTCGGCGCCTTGATCGCCGGACTGGACAGAAAAATCAACGCCCGTATGCAAGGCCGCGTCGGACCGCCCGTCCTCCAGCCGGTTTATGACATCATCAAGCTCCTCGGCAAGGCTCCCATCGTGGTCAACCGGATCCAGGTGGTCTACGCCTTCCTGCATTTGGCGTTTATGATCCTTGCCCTGGTCATGCTAGTCAACGGTCAGGACAGCCTGATGTTCCTGTTTATCTTCGCCTTCTCGACCCTGTCACTGGTCCTCGGCGGAATGTGCGTCCGGTCACCGTACAGCCGTATCGGCAGTCAGCGCGAAATCATGCTGATGGTGGCCTACGAGCCGATCCTGATCCTGCTGATGATCGGAATGTACCTCGCCAACGGAAGTTTCCTGTTGTCCTCACCTCTTTCCTCACCACAGCCGATGTTGCAAACCCTCCCGCTGATCTTCATCGCCCTTCTGGTCGTGCTGGCGATCAAGCTCCAGAAATCCCCATTCGATCTGGCCACCTCGCATCACGCTCATCAGGAACTGATCAAGGGGCTGACAATCGAGTATTCCGGCCCCTATCTGGCCATCATCGAAATCGCACATCTCTACGAAATCGCCCTGCTCTTCTATCTCGTCATGCTGTTCTGGGCGTCCAACGTGATTGTCGGTGGCGTTCTCGCCATCGCGGTCTTCTTCCTGATGATAGTTGTCGATAACGCGTTCGCCCGCCTCACGACCATATGGACGTTCCGGTTCATGTGGACAGGCGCTCTGATTCTGGCTCTGACCAATGTCCTCTGGCTCTATCTCTAACCTGCGAGGTAAAATTCACATGTCACAGACTCCAAAACTAAGCAAGTCACCCTGGGTCGTACACTTCAACTGCAACAGTTGTAATGGATGCGATATTGAGTTCCTCGCCTGCCTGACGCCCATCTACGACGTCGAGCGGTTCGGCATTCTCCATGTCGGCAATCCCAAACACGCCGATGTCCTCGTCGTCACCGGCTCGGTGAACCACCGGAACGCACGCGTTCTGCGGAACGTTTACGACCAGATGCCCGACCCCAAGGTGGTTGTAGCGCTGGGAGTCTGCTCGTCCACCGGCGGCATATTCGCCGATGGCTACAATGTTCTCGGCGGCATCGACAAGGTGGTTCCCGTGGACGTGTTCGTCCCCGGTTGCCCTCCCCGCCCTGAAGCCATGATCGACGGCATCGTTAAGGCCGCCGTGATTCTGGAGTCACGCCGCACGGCCTCCATCACCTCGGTCTCCGCAACCCAGCAGAGCATCACACGAATTCCCTCAGCGGTGCCGGCGGCCGCTCAACCCGTTTAAAGAAAGGTCATTCCCATGCTGAGCAATGTATCAGAAATCACCATAGACCAGTTGGCCGTTGAGGTCTGGAAAGCCAAGCAGGATGGCTATCGTTTTGTGACGATGACCTGCTGTGACCTGACCGACGCCCACGATATCCTCTACCATTTCGACAAGAACTACGAGCTGAAGCACCTGCGCCTGCGCCTTCCACGGGGGACGGAGTTGCCTAGCATCTCAAATCTTTTCTTTGCCGCCGTCCTGGTCGAAAACGAAATACAGGACTTGTTCGGCATCGTAATCAAGGATTTGGCCATTGATTTCAAGGGGCGCTTTATCCTTTCCGATGGCGCTCCGGTTGCCCCCCTGAACAAGGGACACATCGGCATCGGTTTGGAAATCCGCGACACCACGCGCTCTGGCGCCACCAAGGAGGCAGTACAATGATTCGCCGTAACACAATCCCTTTTGGACCCCAGCACCCTGTCCTCCCCGAGCCAATCCAGCTTCGGCTCGTCATGGAAGACGAGAAGATCGTCGAAGCCCTCCCTGTGGTCGGTTATGTCCACCGTGGCCTGGAGAAGATCGCCGAAAAGAAGGATTATGTTCAAGACGTATATCTGGCTGAGCGCATCTGCGGCATCTGCAGTTTCATGCACTCACAGAACTACTGCCAGGGCATTGAGTCCCTCATGGGCGTGACCGTGCCTGACCGAGCCCGCTTCCTCCGCGTCGTCTGGGCCGAAGTTCACCGCATTCACAGTCACTTGCTCATCCTCGGCCTCCTGGCGGATGCGTTCGGGTTTGAGAACCTCTTCATGCGCCTCTGGCAGGTGCGTGAACTCGTTCTGGATATCATGGAGAAAACCACCGGTGGCCGCGTCATTCTAGGCGTTTGCAACATCGGCGGCGTCAAGCGTGACATCTCGCCCGAGCAGGCAACCTACATCCTGAAGCAGTTGGACGAGATCGAAAACCAACTCTCCTCCGTCCTCCCCGCGCTCGTGGATGACTACAGCGTCAAGCAACGTCTGGTCGGCGTCGGCGTGTTACCGAAACAACAAGCCCATGAGCTTGGCGCTGTCGGCCCCGTGGCTCGCGCCAGCGGCGTCACCATGGACCTGCGCGAAAGCGGATACGCCGCCTACGGCGAACTGAACTTCAAAATGGTGACCGAACAGGCTGGCGACTGCTATGCTCGAACCCTCGTCCGGGTGAAGGAAATCGGCACCTCGGCCGACTTGGTGCGTCAGGCACTCGGCAAAATGCCCGCCGGCCCCATTTCCGTCCCCGTCAAAGGCAGTCCGACCGGCGAGGTTCTCGCCCGGATCGAACAGCCGCGCGGCGAACTGAACTTCTACATCAAGGGCAACGGGTCGCGTAATTTGGAACGCTTCCGCGTCCGGACTCCCACCTTCGCCAACTTGCCGCCCCTTCTGCACATGCTGACGGGCTGCCAATTGGCCGATGTCCCTGTCATTGCCATTTGTATCGACCCCTGCATTAGTTGTACGGAGCGCTAACCATGATTAACTTAATCGGAAGCATTTTCAGCAAACTCACCTCGGCACCGGACACCCGGATGTACCCCACGGTCAAACGCGCCGCACCAAGCGGGACCCGCGGCCACATCGACATTGAAATCGATAAGTGCATCTTCTGCGGCGCCTGCCAGAAACGTTGCCCGGCAAACGCCCTGGACGTCAAACGGGACCCAAAATCCTGGACCCTGAACCCTTACGCCTGCATTGTTTGTGGATATTGCGTCGAGGTTTGCCCGAAGAAATGCATCGTGATGAACGAGCATCACTTCACCCCCTCGAAATAATCACACCCGCGCGCTTCCTGCGCATTTGACACCGCGCCATGAACCCAGTATACATGGCGCGTTTTCTTTTCATTTCAGTCAATTATTGAATAAGGATCGTACACCTATGCTGATCACAAAATTCAACAAAATGATTCGCAACCGCATCGTCTGGTGGATTATCGGCGGTATCGTCATCATCACGTTTGTCGGTTTCTTCACACCGCAAGGCGGTTGTGACGCACCCTCAACACGCAGCCAGATCGGCTCCTTGGATGGCCAACCCGTCACCGACAATGAACTTCGACTGGCACGCTTCAACACCTACTTGGAACTATGCCTCATGACCGGACGGATTCTCCGCCTGACACCGGAGATCGACAAGGAACTGCGCGAGGAAGCTTGGCGTCGTATCGCCGCCCTCCGGACAGCGGAGAAACTCGGCATCAAGTCCACCAAGGAAGAAGTTCTCGTCCTGTTGACACGCGACCCCTCGTTCCATGAGAATGGCGTTTTCAGCAAGGCGCGCTATCAGCAGTTCGTAATGAACACATTGGCTAACCTCGGAACCTCAGCCGCCCAGTTCGAGAATTACCTCCGGGAAAGTATTATTCTCCAGAAACTCCACAACCTGACGACAGCCTCCACCTGGGTTGATCCCTCCACCATGCAGCGATTGGTCGCCCGTTATGCCGATCGGTTCAGCATCCAATATGTAACCATTGATTCAAACTCGGTAACCGACGCCTATGTCGAACCGTCAGACGATGACCTGCGCGCCTATTTCAACGCCAACACCAATGAGTTCATGGTGCCTGCGAAGGTCAGCGTTCGCTATGTGGCCTTCCCCATCTCGAATCATCTCGCCGCCGCCTCGATCACCGCAGACTCGATCGACGACTACTACGACACGCACACCGATGAATTCACCACGGTGGACACCAACAGCGCCAGTACTGGCACAAACGTCACTCGCACGATCATCCCGCTGGATGAGGTCCGTGGCGCCATCTCAAATCAACTTCTGTGGACCGAGGCAACCCAAACGGCTCGCGACAAGGCGACCGACATGATCATTGCCCTCGCCCCTTCACGCGAAGGCAATATCACACCCTTTGAAAAAGTGGCTCAGGACCTCGGGCTCACCGTCCTAACCTCCGCGCTGTTTGACGCCTCCTCGGAATTCCCCGGCCTTGACGACAGTCAGGACCTGGTGACATCCGCATTCCGATTGAGCCCGACCCCGGATGAATACGTCAGCGACGCCGTCACCACCAAGGACCACGTCTACGTCCTTGCCTTGGCCACCAACACCGAGCCGTATCTCCCTTCCTTTGAGACCGTGAAAAAAGATGTGGTTGCCCCCGCCCGCGCAAAAGCCGTCTCCGACGCCATCTCTGCCAAGGCAAAGTCCATGCACAGGTCCTTTAGCGACGGCTTGGCCCGGAAAGAAAGCTTCATAGCCATCGCCCGGCAACAAATGCTGAATGTTTCCACCAGCGATTATTTCACCGCCTACAGCGCACCGGAAGCACTCTCCAAACAGGAGATATTCGAGGAGCTATCCAACCACAACCCCGGCGAACTGACCGAGATCATTCCCGTCGATGAATCCTACATGATCTCCTATCTTCTGGATCGGGCTCCGGGCTCTGTGGAAGACATCAATGCAGTTCGGACCCAGTTGGGCACCAGCAACTCCCGTCGGCTCGGCAGGATCATCTTCACGGAGTTCCAGAACTACCTCCTGCAAACTGGCAAGAAGACCGATAGCACGGTTCTGGCGACTCCCGCAGACGTGGACGAACCCTGATCAATCCGTCTTTCGCATCGGCTTATAGGTCGGGGCATATCATTAAGCTCAGGCCCCGACCACATCCACGGGGCGCTTGCAACTTGCGCAAAGTCCACCTCGTACGCCAGACACACGCGTGTGATACCCCTCCCTCACAATCAGGGTCGCCCCACACCCTGGACAATTCGTGCAATTGTCCTCCACCGCAACATTGCCAATGTACACATACTTCAGGTAACGGCGGCAAATCCCCGCCGCCTTCATCAACGTTGAAGCCGACGTTGCGGGAATGTCCACCTTGTAGTCCGGATGATAGGCGCTCAAGTGCAACGGCACCTTGTCACCCAATGACGCGCTGATCCACTGCCCCAACTGCTCGAAATCACACTCGTCATCATTCAAACCGGGAATCACAAGATTGGTGATCTCAAGATGCCGGCCAGCTTCATGAGCCAACACACAAAAGTCCAACACCGGCGTTAATGTGCCACGACATTGTTTCCGATAGAAATCCTGCCGCATGCTTTTGATATCGACGTTCAACGCATCCACCATCGGCAACAAGGACTCGGCAGGCTCACGCTCAATGTAACCGTTCGTCACCAGGACATTCTTGAGACCGCTCTCCCGCGCGAGCAGACAGCAATCTCGAACAAATTCATACCCCACCACCGGCTCGTTGTAGGTATACGCAATCAGTCCGCATCCGCTGTCCACGGCCCGGCTGATCAGTTCACGCGGCGTATGCAAGACACCGTGGAATTCCATTCTCTGCGAGAGAGTCCAGTTCTGGCAAAACACACATCCCAGATTACACCCCCACCCGCCAATGCTGTAAACCCGCGACCCGGGATGAAAATGATAAAGCGGCTTCTTCTCTATGGGATCAATGTGCGCCGCCGATATCAGCCCATACCCAAGCGCCATCAACTCTCCGCCACGAACCGCACGAACCTTGCAAATCCCTGTCTGTCCATCTTTCAGTCGGCAATGATGTGGACATAACCCGCACGTCACCACACCGTCGCCGTTTTTCTTCCAATATTCGGCCACACGAAGATTTTTCTCGCCCGCCTTCATAATCCCACCCCTTAAACCCGAATCTGAACGCCGTCAATCCTTCAGCAAGATATCCGTCTTTCGCAACCTGTCCGCCATCTCCCTCAGCACTGTAAGAGCAATCTTGGGGTTCTGCGCCAGCACGGCCTCGATGTTAGCCGCCGGGATAGTCACAATACGGGCCGCCCCCCCCTTAACCGTGGCCGTGGCCGCCCTGCTGGCTTTCAACAACATCGCCATTTCACCAAAATATTCACCAGCCTTCATCACTCGCAATACTTGGCCTCCCCTGGTCATCTCAACCTCGCCCTGAACAACAAAAAACATGTTGCTCCCCTCATCTCCCTCCCTGAACACCACATCGCCGCCTTCGTACGTTTTGACCATCTTCCCCAACCGCTCAATGTTTTGACGCAGTATATCCGGAGTCTCGAACAACTCGCGGACCATCAATGCGTCACGGTGGACAAAATTTGCGCTAAGCTCCACGCCGATCAGTATGGCCATGTAAGAGTAATGCACCCAAAGCAGAAGGATGAAAACCGCCTTTAACGAACCAAACGCCACTCCAAAGTTTGGATTAAACTGCATGATGGCCGTCATGATCGGTCCAATCAGCGTCAGGAACAGCGCTGAGACAACTGAACCCGCAAGCACCCCCGCGATCCGGGTTTTGCCGGGCGTGAACGCATAGTGCAGGAAGGTGAGAAGTCCCACGGTCACCAGCAAAGGGATAACCATATCCGCCATGCGGACAAGAAAAGATAACCGCCCAGCCAGAACCGACAAGACAATCGCATAAACAATCTCGGTGATAACAAGGGCCACCAGCAACAAAAGCATCATGGAAACAGCCAGCACATCCATTAACCGTTCCTTGAAAAACGGCAAATCGCGATCATGTCCATAGGCCTGGTCAAAGGCACCACGAATCGCCGCCGCCAGCGGTGTCACGGTCCAGAAAAGGATCGGCAAGCTGAGCAGTCCCCATAACCTCTGCTCCGCGAGCCCACGCACCTCCCTCATGATACTGTCGCTACCAAGCGGAAACAACTGTGCCGCCATCCGCTCCACCGCCCCCATGGCCGCTTCCGACGACGCCATGATCTGCCCGACGACGAATAGCACCAGCAAAAAGACCGCAAACAGCGCAAAGAAACTGTTATAAGCCAGCACAGCCGCCTTTTCGACACCACGATGCCGGATGAACGAGCGAACCGACTCGCGCAGGATAAATAGCCCCACATCCATCTTGTGTCGAAAATTCACAGGGAACTCCAAGTTTTTCTGGACTAGCTGACAATCCATCAGGTAGCATTACGGGCCTTTTAAATCAAGGAAGTATCACGAGACAACAAGGAATACACATGAGCAAAACCTATAAGATTGCCGTTCTCCCCGGAGACGGAACCGGTCCGGAAGTCGTCAAGGAAGGCCTGAAGGTCATTGAAGCCGCCTCCTCCAAGTTCAACTTCAAACTCGCATTAACCCCTTATGACTTTGGCGGCGACCGCTACCTGCGTACCGGCGAGGTTTTGCCGGCCAACGCCGCGGATGAACTTGCAAAGCACGACTCCATTTTCCTGGGCGCCATCGGCCATCCGGACGTCAAGCCCGGCATTCTCGAGGTCGGCATCCTGCTCAAACTTCGTTTCGCCCTGGACCAGTATATCAACCTGCGCCCGGTGAAACTCTATCCAGGAGTGGACACCCCCCTCAAGGACAAGAAACCTGAAGACATCGACTTTGTCGTCATCCGCGAGAACTCTGGCGGAATCTACACCGGCCTCGGCGGCGCCACCCGCGTGGGAACCACCGAGGAAATCGCCACACAATTGATGGTGTACGACCGCCGCACTGTGGATCGTTGCCTGCGCTATGCCTTCGAATTCAAGAAGCGCCGCAACGAGTCCAACCCCAGGTACGCGAAAAAACCCATCACCCTCATTCATAAGCGCAATGTACTTACCCACTGCGGCGACCTCTGGTTCCGCGCCTTCGAGGAAATGGGCCAGAAGTTCTATCCGGAAATTCCGCGCGATTACAATCATGTGGATGCGGCCAATATGTGGTTCGTCAAGAACCCGGAATGGTTCGATGTGGCCGTCACCGAAAATCTTTTCGGCGACATCATCACGGACCTCGGAGCCATGATTCAGGGCGGTCTGGGCATAGCCGCGGGTGGCAACATCAATCCCGAAGGCGTCTCCATGTTCGAACCCATGGGCGGTAGCGCACCCAAGTACACCGGGCTGGGCGTCATCAACCCGATGGCCGCCATTGGCGCCGCGGGCCTGATGCTCGACACGATCGGCGAACGCAAGGCCGCCGCCGCCGTCGAAGCCGCCATGGCCAAGGTCATCACCAAGATGAAGAGCCAGTCTGCCGGAAAAATGGGCTTCACGACCTCGCAAGTGGGCGATCTCGTGGCCGAAAACGTGTAACGAAGGAAAGTGATCATGAAGCAGTATAATGTTTGTGTTGTGGGAATCGGCGCCGTCGGAACCGAAATGGTCCGCCTGCTCAAGAAACGCAACTTCCCCACCAAGTCCCTGACAATCCTTGCCCGTAGCGAGCGGGAGGAAATCATTGATGGCGTCTCCTATCCCGTCAAGGTTGCCCGTCCTGAAGCATTCGAAGGCATGGACTTCGCGTTCTTCGCCGGCACCGAGGGCGCCAAGGGCGCCTCCCAGACGCTGGGCATGGAAGCCGTCAAGCGCGGGTGTATCGTCATCGATAACGGTGACGATTTCCGCATGGATCCAAACGTCCCCCTGATTATTCCGGAAATCAATCCTGAGGCCATCAAGGGACATAAGGGTCTCATCGCCAATCCAAATTGCAGCACGATCATTGCGTTGATGCCCTTGTCCGCCCTTCACAAGGCCGCGAGGATTCGTCGGCTCGTTGCCAGCACCTATCAGGCGGTCTCCGGCACCGGCAGTGCCGCCATCAAGGAACTGGAAGCCCAAGCCAAGGCCTGGGCCGCCAACCAACCCTTGACCCATGAAGTTTATCCGCACCAAATCGCATTCAACCTGCTTCCGTCCGTCGGATCGTTCAAGGACGATTCCGGCGAGAGCACGGAGGAAATCAAAATGCGCAAGGAGACTCACAAGATCCTTGGAGACGGCACCATCAAGGTCGCCACAACCTGCGTGCGCGTGCCGGTCTTGAATGGACACAGCATCGCCATTCACGCCGAGTTCGAAAAGCCCCTCTCGGCTGAAGCAGCCAAGGGATTGCTTGCCAAGTCCGCCGGTGTTCGCCTCGTTGACGAGCCCAAGAGCGCGGTCTATCCGATGCCTATCGACGCATCAGGCAACTACGATGTTCTGGTGGGACGCATTCGCAAGGATCAGAGCTGTGACAACGGCCTGGTGTTGTGGTGCTGCGGCGACAACATCTGGAAGGGTGCCGCTCAGAACGCTATCCAGATTGCGGAAGTGATCATCGAGCGTAATTACTTCCTCAAGTAATCGCTTATTTCTTGGCCGTTTAACGCGCTCGACAGGGCTAACCGCCCCTGTCGAGCCGTTTTTATTAGGTACGGGCTGTCCTAGCGAGCCGTCTTCTGCCGCGTTGTACAAGCCCCCTCACTCTTCAACAGGCTTCACCTCCTGTGCTTCCCCACAACCTCCATCACCACAGCAGCCAGCTATATATTACGATGGTGTGGACACCTTTTCAACCGCCTTCAGCAGGCTTTCTGGGCGAGGCTTTCCTGAGTGATCTCCTGATCTTTAGCAGCCACCATCCTGAGACCTTTGCACAAGGCAAAAACAGCAGGAGCACCAAATTCGTTTGTCATCTCTGTGTAGTCCTGTGCATCCCTGCTCATCAAGAATGTTCCCATCTATTGCTTTTTTACGCGCCGACACAGTGGCCGCAGCCGCCAATACCTCTCTTTGAATAGCAACCGTCCGAAGGGCATCACCCGATGGCAAAACCACAAACACCGAATCTGAACCCGAGTGGGGCGAAGACGCTGGTTGGGCTGTTCAGTCCTTCACGTTTTCGCAAACAGGCTGTATCTTGCGTTCTTCCTCCTTGCCTTGAACTCCGCTTTGACCGCCGTGATTTCCCGCTTCAACTCGTCTCGCCTTGATGGTTCGGTGACCGCCTTGAACTCGGCATGAAGCGGCCCCAGTCGCGACTTCTATTCTTTGGTCAACTCATCGGTAAAAATGGAGAATCCCGACTCCCAGAACCCCGATCTTTCATCCTGCCTTTTCATCATCCTTCCGTCCTGCGAACGTCGTGCATCACCTTGACGCGAGCCTTCTCGCTGTCCGGTGCATGCGTTTGGCCCTTAAGTTTTATTTAGCTCCATCCAAAGAAACGGAATGCCGTAACGGTCAAACCTCTCCATTCTTGTAAACCCGACCTTCTCGTAGCATCGAATCGCGCGACTGTTTTCTTCTTGCACATCGAACCTGAATCGGACTGCGCCGATTCTTGTCAGGTTAATCGCGATGATATTCATAACGGCTGTTCCAATCCCCTTGTCACACCATAACGGATGAATGCGAAGTCCCATGTTTCCGATAGCGCCCATCGACCAGTCAATGTCGTGAAGAACAACAAACCCGATTACTGGCTGCGTATCGTGATCGACGGTAATGGACACTCGAGTTGGATCTTGGTTCCGTTCGGCAAAGCTGGCATTTCGTGCCGATTCGGACAAGAAGGCGAGATCGGAGTTGAAATATGAATACGGGGGCGGATATGGAGGCCAATCCGCGCACCTGTCGATGTCCTCTCGACAAGAAGGGCGAAGAGTGAGGCTACTCTCGCAAAGAGGTAGGGATGATAGTAATTTATCTTTTGATATCATTATTCTCTCCGACCTACTTCCATTTCAGCGGTGGCGCGTTAGCGACGTACGCTGAAAACTTTTGGTTCGACATTCGTTTCATTGTTCTTTGATCCGACTCAACCGGCAGACAACGTCATTGTCCGAACACATGACGTCAACATACCCACGTCCTTGTTCCCATGACATTTCTTCCGAAAAGCGCATGGCCAAAGAAACGGGATAAATGGCGGCAAAAGCACGAGCGCACATGCCTTCCGGAGTGCTTGACCCAATCACAAATGTTTGCCCAAGAGTGAACCACTTGAACATATTTGTAACAATCTAGACGATCTCACATTTGATCTTATAATTTGCCATCTTCCTTATGTTTCCTTCCTCTTGCCGAACTATTCTATGTGTAACGCGTTACGTTTCCTTTTGAGTGAAGCTATGGTTTTGGTTTCAGGTACACAAGCATGTATTCAACATGATTAGCGAATACTCGCTTTGGCACTTCATACTTCTTTCTGGAGCCATCGCAATCAGGACCAACCGTAATGATTGTTGGTTAGGCCATTTGGAAACTTATTGCCGATTATCACTTAGACTGGGTACTTTACCTGAACGAAGGGCGTGATTTCGCCACCTTAATTCCAACAGTTTAGGCAGCGCCATCATTTGCTACCCCCTACCAGCCGGCAAATTACCGATGACGCCATGCTGGCGGCCATTAACGCCACGGTAACGAACGATGCACATGTTTTTACCAGCAGGAATATGCCGGTTAATGGAAATCTTGCCAAGGCCGCCAGCGAATGCCTTCGGGTGTAGGGCATGACAATCGAAACCACAAAAAAACACCCCTTTGGGGTAAGAGTGCATCAAAAACAAATTGCCATTCGCAAACTGTCGATACATCTGGCATTGCAGAAAAAAATGACATTCGCATTTCTCTTCCTTTAATGCCGATGACTTTACCACTAACAAGTCGCCTGCCGCCATTATCCTCAATTCGACGGACTGACTAATTGAACAATGCCGGTTACAGCTCCCAAGCCTGCCGGGACAACCCCTTTTTTGTGACAAATTCCTGCGGCTCATTCCATCCCATTAATCGGACCGTCCCATCCCCGATCTCAATCCGCAACACCAGTCCTGGATCGCGATTTTTCACTATGTTGGCCAACAGCAATGCCTTTTCAACCCCATCCCCACGACCAAAGTTCCACACTTCATCCGGTTGCGCCAGTCGCCCCTCCTCGTCATAGATAGACTCACCCGGCATCGCCTGAATCCTGTCCAAAACCTCAGGAATACTCAACGCACGACTCCCCTCTACGGAAACAGGACACCGTTCCATCGCCGCCTTGATGAAGGGCCCCGCCGCAACTCGCTTTATGTCGCGGTAGGCATGGAAGGCCATCTCTGCCATCACATTTCTGCCCCGAATCTCCTCCAACCGCCTGACAATCCCTTCGCGCCCCATCTCCCGTGTCAACTTCAACGGTTCACCTACTCCTTGGAATGTCTTCTTCATCGCATCAGGCAACTTCGGCTCCACATGGCAAAACCGGATCAAGTTCTCCATCGCCCACTCGGTATTGATGCACTCGCATGCGAACTGTTCCTTCAATCGCGCCACATCCTCCGAGCGCTTCAAGTCGGGCTTCTCAGTCCGGATATAAGCTTCCAGATCATTAAGCACGATACGCCCCGGCATCCGTTGAGGCATGAACTGATCCATATCAATCTCTGCCAGCAAATTGGATCGCGTGGAATCAGTTACAAGATAGGAACTTCCCTCTTCATATTGAAAAGCCACATCAGCCGACACATATCGCTCCGCTCCGTGAATTGCATGCCGGATCTGGAAACACCTCTGCAAATCACGCTTATGCCGCAGAAAGTTTCCCAGCACCTCGTCTGTCAGAGGTACATTCAAAAATCCGTGCAGTTTTCCGCAATAACGGTCATACACCTCAGGATCTATGGTGGCGTCGGGATAAATCGTATGCACAAATCCCGTCTCGTGGGCCACCAGTGTCACCTGCTCGTTTTCCAATGCCCGTCGGGCTTGCGCTGATAATGCCGTTCCGTTGCACCACATCTTCTTGGTCACCAGTCGACGGTTGTTGGTCAGGATGCCGTCATCGATATCCACGAAATTCTGCGAATGCAGCGGGGTCGCCATCAGGTAAATCTTATCGAGGGGAATTCCCGCCACAATAAATAATCCCGCCGCATACAAGGTGGCCAAAGATACACACTCCCCCGCTCCTGTGGAGTAACCTTCCCGGTGGCAAAAAGCATCCATTGCCTCAACAGTTTCCGTCTTCCAGTACGGAATTGTGTCGGTTGTATATTTGTTAAGCCCAAAATGACTTCGGATATCAATGTCGAAATAATACCGATCCCCTTCATAACCAAACAAAGCGTTCGACTCCTTTATCACCCTCTCATCCAGAAAACCACGGAACCGCGCCATCTCCCTATCCTTGGTGGTTAGCCCCCAGGTGTCCAAATCCAGGTTAAAGGCGTAATGATCCATGATGTATTGCTTTAAGCGGGTTATGCGCCTATACGGCTTCATCTTTGCCATCCCATCAAACCAGGGATCGTCAAGCCATTTCCATATCCGGGGCGACATGATATTTGCCAATAACAAGGCATAAATCAGTTCCGGGAATATAAAAATCTCCATGTCTGACAGCGTCACAGCCGAAGAACGCATTTCAACATCACGGGGTGTAGTCACCTGCAACCTCTTTCGTATTCCTTACAGACATAAGTTAATAAATAGTATTCATTTGCATTACTGTCAAAATATGAATGACTGAGCCTGAGCCTCTATATACATCCGTGCAAGACACAAGGAGACATATCATGCTCGCTTAATGTCAAAGTAATTTACACGCCTGTGGTCATGAGTCAGTCGGCGATCAACGAGGCATGCCCCCCCTGCCCGATAACCCGCGCCCCCTCAGTCCGGGCAAAATGGCACGCAACGAAGTATTGGACGTAATTTGATTGATGCAGGACACCATCGTGGCAGCATCCTCTTCACTATGACCAAAAGCGATTGCTACGTCATAATACTCGCGGTCTCTCTCATTTTCCAATAATGGCAAAACCGCCACGACGTTGCTTCGCAAGGTTTGAGAAAACTGCCGGCGCACCTCAGGCGGCAACTCACTTTGTAGTTGCTGATTTAAGAATGAAGCCTCAGTCAAAAGCTCCATCATGGTAAAGTATTCATCCTGTTCCTCCCTATCCATCCTTGAGGTATCTCTGTTAAGGAAATAGTTCGTCGTCTGTAACCATGCCTTCTGGGAATTCACCTGCATGGCCTTTCGCCTCTGCTGCTTCTCCTCGTAACGTTTAGGATCATTGGTCTGGACAATTTCTGTCCAATAAGATGAGCGCCGTGATGACCTGCTATCCCTCATGACTAGTTGGTTTGTCACGCCATCAGCTGAAAATAATAATCCATCACCCTGCCTTTGATTTTCAGGCTTGCTTCCCAGTGAAGCCGAATAAGCGGATTCACCTGCAGTAACAGTCTCAACAAACTCACCTGCTTGGCAAGAAGCTGTGAGTCTGGCGAGTTTATTCATCGTCGTCTTGTATTCACTCTCATAATACGCAGATTGACTCCAATAATATAAAGCCGACGATGTGGACAAGATCAGAAGTGCAGCCCCGATAATTACCAGAAGCTTGGAATTATTCTCCATTGTAAACCGTCCTCTTATTTCATTTGACTATAACGACCCGCAAGCAAAAGTGCATTCACGAAAATATTGCGTTAACGACATATCAACCGTAACACCACTTATGTATATGTCGCATCAACCAAGGTTATTTATGCCCTCGATCGTTTGAATGGCTTCACTCTCTGGCATTCCGGAGAAGCCAAGGAACAAGCCTTTATGTGGGGACCTCAGCCGCTGGTAATTGCCGATGGCCAGAGCGTGTATGTGGCTGCCCACCGTGGCAGCAAACCACATTCGGTACGCTGCGTGAACGCAGGCGCTCATCAATTACTGGGGCACAAAACATGGGAATTACCAATTTACGACTGTGGGCTGTTTCCGCGTCCGACGACCGTATTAATCTCGTCGATGTACAGGAGAAATCGCGGCTCATCGCCGTTGAATCCGAAATGGAAGCGAAGTATGGCAGAGGCAATTATTTGCAGCAAATCCACTCACCACTAAACTATCAGTTTAACAATACACACTAACAAGAAAACGGACGCCTTTCCGGCGTCCTTTTCAATGGGTAAAAGTGGGCAGTCTGTTGACTATTCCCAAACTGTCATTACTTCTTCTTGCTTACAACCGTGCTCGATTTCTTGACAGGAGCCTTGGTCGCAGGCTTAGCAGCAGGCTTGGCCGCAGCGGCCTTCTGAGCTTCAGCTTTCTTTTTCATTTCTTCTTGAATCATCAACTGACGCTGACGTGTCCATTCCAGACAGGTTTGACGTAGCTTCTCGGCATCAGCAACCTGACGCTCAGCGTTAACACGAACCTGGTCAAGTTCAACACGAACCTGATCACGCTCCTGAACTAACAGTTCACACTGCTTGCGACTCTTCGACGCGTTGACTGTGGCAACAATAGCCCAAATCAAGGTCACGGCGACCAACAAAGCTAAAAATATAACGGCTGTATTCTTTGATTCCCTTAACGACTCGTTTTCCATCATCTGAATCTCCTTGGCAAACAGTTCTTGTTTCTCGAAAAGACTTTTTGACTATGTGACATTGCGACTTCGAAAACAAGACTATTTATACGCGCTATCACTGTCTCCTTCGGAATAACTGACCACAGATAATCACCCACGTTCACTTTGAGTTTCAGCGCGTCAGAGACGTAAACTTCGAGGGTTGGGTCATTTTTGAAACATTTCGTTTAGGACGGCCAACATCTGGTCGGCGACAGAGGGAGTGTTTTCTTGATCTCATGCCCCAAGGTGGGATCAAGGGAAACCAGGAAGAGATCAAACCGGTTTACTTCCATTGCCACTCCTCATTATCCCACTGGGTGGCTGTGTTCTGCGAATCCAACAACTTGTCGTCACCCAAACGCGCCACTTGGGCGAAAGCCTTACCCCAGCCGGCGCGGGGATGGCGGGGCGAATGGATCAAAATCACGCGATCTCTCACATCAATCTCGACTTGCTCAGATAAACCGCATTGCTGAATAAACGGTTTCGGGATCCGCACCCCTCGGGACTTTCCAATCTGTATAAGTGTCGCTTTCATGAGAGCAATGTAATCACTATGTTGTTACATTATCAGTCATATTCTTATACCA
>CAZDUS010000023.1:12950-31519 GCA_964508705.1 uncultured Verrucomicrobiota bacterium | reverse complement strand
ATGGAAATGCTCAAGGAAATCGGCTACTGCTCCGGCATCGAAAACTACTCCCGCCACCTCGGTGGCCGCCTACCCGGCTCGCAACCCGCCACACTCCTGAGTTACTTCCCCGGCGACTTCCTGACCGTCATCGACGAATCCCATGTCACCATCCCTCAACTCCGCGCCATGTACAACGGTGACCAGGCCCGCAAATCCGTACTCATCGAACACGGATTCCGCCTGCCCTCCGCCCGTGATAATCGCCCGTTGAATTTCGACGAATTCATGAACACCGTCGGTCCCATCATTTTCACCTCCGCCACACCCGGCCCCTATGAACGACAGGCCTCCCCTCCTCCCATCCCTCAAGTCATTCGCCCCACTGGGCTACTCGACCCGCCCATCTATGTGCGCCCCTTGAAGAACCAGGTCGATGACGTCATGGAGGAAATCCGCGCCCACGCTGAACGCCAGGAACGGGTCCTTGTCACCACACTCACCAAGCGCACCGCCGAAGACCTCGCCTCCTACTTGAAATCCGTCGGCCTGAAAACCCGCTATCTCCATTCCGACATCAATGCTATCCAGCGTGTCGAAATCCTGCGCAGCCTCCGCAAAGCCGATTTCGATTGCCTGATCGGCGTCAACCTCCTCCGCGAAGGACTCGACCTCCCTGAAGTTTCCCTCGTCGCCGTACTCGATGCCGACAAAGAAGGCTTTCTTCGCTCCGAAACCTCACTCATCCAGACCGCCGGTCGCGCCGCACGGCATCAGGACGGCAAAGTCATCCTGTATGCCGACAAGATCACCGACTCCATGCGCCGCATGATCGACGTCACCGGGCAACGGCGCGCCAGGCAACTCGCCTACAACAAGGAGCACGGCATTACTCCAACCAGTATCCAGAAAAGCATTCAGGAGGGCCTCGTTATCGAAGCCCAGAGTCAGGATATTGAAAGCCTTGTCGCCCGCGAAAGCGGTGCCGATTATGATGTTCACGCCACTCTGAGGGAAATGGAGGCCGAAATGATTGAAGCCGCCGACTCATTGGAATTTGAACGCGCCGCCATGTTGCGTGACCAAATCAAGGAACTCCGCTCCGCCTCCGGAATTCAAGGCGACGAACCCAAATCCACGGCCTCAACAAAACCAAAGAAATACAAAAAGTTCCGTTATTGAATGACCCATGAAAACTGTCCTTAAACAACTGAAATCAGAGCACGTTCGCCTGGTAGAGGCGTTCATGAAAATCAGGGATATAGGCAGCCTCTCTCCTGAGGCGCGCGACCATCTATTTCTTGCCAGGGACCTTCTTGTCTCCCATATCGAAAAGGAAGACAAACTCTTGTACCCGGCTCTCCGGAAGGTAATAAAACAAGACCTCAAGTCAAAAGCATTTCTCGATAATCTAGAACAGGAGATGATTGCCGTCTCCAGCACCGTCGAAACATTTTTTGATACTTATCAAAAGGAAAACACTTCCCTGATCTCCGCCAATGCCATTCCAGCGCTATGCTCAACGGTCCTCGACCGAATTCAGAAAGAAGAACACCTCCTGTTCCCCCTGTGCTCAAAGTATATTTAATCTCACCCTTATTCCGATCCCCTCGTCTCCCAGCAATAATTTAAGCTCCATATGTTTATGAATCCTCTGGCTTTGCCATGCGCCTCTTCGCCATTAATCCATATATGGTGACGATCCCCCAGCGCACCCCACGGTGCAATAACACTTGAAACGAATACCGGCCTGCATCCTCGATTGCCGCCTGCAACTCCTCTTCAAACTGCCGAACAAATCCCGTCCCGCTCAACGACCCCGGATGCCAACGGAACTCCGCCAGCGCAGGTCCTTTAACCTGCACCGCACCTCCCTGCCGCCACAGCCTCAAGATAAAGTCATAATCCCAGGCATACGACAGATCCTCCCTCAGGGGCCCCGCCGCCAAATATGCCGACCGCCTGAAAAACATCGCCGGCTGCGACACATAATTGATGGACTGAATCACAAATCGCGAAGAGACCGGAAAGAACATCGCTTTGAACCGCGTGATCCCTCGCCGGATTTCAATTCCATCCTCGCTGATAATTGGACAATGCCCGAAACAAAGCGCCTTCCCGGGATAAGCCTGCATCGTCTCCGCCACTCGCCTCAATGCCTCTGGCCGATAGCAATCATCTGAATTCAACCACGCCACCACATCCCCCGTTGCCAACCGTAATCCCTTGTTAATGGCCGAGGCCGGTCCTTTATCCCGCTCGCAAATCACATGAGCCAGTCCGCCACGAAACCGTTCCACAATGTCCATCGACGCATCCGAGCTCCCGCCATCAATCACGATATGTTCCACGTCCACGCCGGAACCCGCCTGCTCCTGAACGCTCCGCAGGGACGCCTCCAAAAAACGCGCCCCATTATAGTTCGGTGTAATGACGGATATTTTCATTTTATCTTTTAACGCGGCAGGAGCGAAATGATCGCATTCCACTCCTATCTCCATCCAGCCTCACCCGACAAGCAATTGACGCAAGCACCCCGCTTTGATACAACCCTCATCGCTTTCCTTCAAGCGGGTGTTGCTTAGTGGTAAAGCGTCAGCCTTCCAAGCTGATGACACGGGTTCGATTCCCGTCACCCGCTCCAACTCATGTATGCTCAAGATAGAGCTGACGGCTTTCCCACAAGTAAAGCGTACCCGACACCACCGTCAACGCACCCACCATCAGGGAAAGAAACATCGCCGTCTTGATAAAATACGGATTAAACACCTCCATCACATCCGCAAGCACCCCCGGCTGAAGCAATATCGGCAATATATCCTCCTGCAACGCCAACCCCATCATGATGACCACGATCGTCACCGTCTGCCAAATCATCTTATGCTTTCCCCAACTCCCCGCCGGCAATACCTTCCCCTGTTGCGCCCCCAATAATCGCAAACCTGTAATCAGAAACTCACGACTGATCACCACAATCACGATCCACACCGGCATAACCTGATGAATCGTGGCAAAACACACAAACGCCGCCGACACCAGAATCTTGTCCGCCAACGGATCCATTAACTGCCCAAACGATGAAATCGTTCCCATCCTCCGAGCCAGCATCCCGTCCAACCAGTCAGTTAAACCGGCTAATCCGAACGTAGCCAGCGCCAGCGTCTTCCCAAACGGCAACCCGGTCGTCAGAAACCCAACCATCACAAACGTCAGCCCAATCCGGCTGACCGTTATCTTATTTGCCAAATTGATCACAACCACACCTCCCTCTCTTATCCACCCTATCTACAATCCTAATCGCTATCGTAACCCTCTCGATTCCTATCCTCCCCCTACCTATCAACCATCAACCATTCCCCTTCTCCCCCTCCCCCCTCATCCCATACCCCTCAACTCCCGTGTACTTCACCTTGACCCAATCCCCCGTTTTCACAGGCATCTTCCCGCGCGTAACCAAAATCTCTCCATCCACCTCCGGTGCCTCTCGTCTTGACCTGGCCTTGATCAACTCACCACGATCATCCACCACCAGCACCGTATCAACCTGCCCTACCCGCTCCGCCAATTTACGGCTCACGATCTCCTGCTGAACCTTCATCAACCTCGCGCGGCGGCGTTTTGCAGTCGCAACCGCAACCTGCGCAGGCAACCCGCAAGCTTCGGTATTCTCTTCAGGCGAAAATACGAATGACCCCAAATGATCATATTCCGCCTCGCGCACCACGGAAACCAAATCGTTGAAATGCTTGGCCGTCTCCCCGGGAAATCCCACCAGGCACGTCGTCCTCAAGGTCACCCCGGACAACAACCGCCGTGCGCGCTCCGGAAATTCCCTGACCACAGCCGCACCCCCGACCCTTCGCATCGCCTTCAATATTTCAGGATGCGAATGCTGAATAGGCACGTCCAGATAACGGCACACTTGCGGAATCTCCCCCATCGTCTCCAGCAATTCATCCGTCAAATATGCGGGATGACCATACAACATCCTTATCCAGAATCGACCACCTAGCCCGCCCAAAGCCCTCAACAGCTTCGGCAGGTTCGCGCCATCCGTCCGGTCACACCCGTATCTCGTGGTATCCTGGGAAATCAAATTCAGCTCCCTCACGCCGCGTTCCAGCAAAGCCTCCGCCTCACGCACCACATCATCAATCGTTCTCGACCGGAACCTCCCGCGAATTCCCGGGATTGCGCAAAACGCACAGCGGTGATTGCATCCCTCCGCGATCTTTAAATAGGAGTACGGCCCACCCGTCAGCACAATACGGGAGGCCCTCGGACTGAACACCTTCCTTGATACTCGCGAAACCCTCAGGATATCCCGCTCCCCCTTCTCCAAGCGCCGAACAACCCCCGCAATCTCTTCCAATTGATCCAGCCCAAGAAACGCATCCACTTCCGGCATCGAATCCCGCAACTCCTCCCGATACCTTTGAGTCAAACATCCCGCCACAATCACCGCTTTGCAGTTTCCTGATTCCTTCAAGGCGCAAGCCCTCAAGATTGCCTCAATGGATTCCTTCTTGGCATCCCCGATAAAACCGCAAGTGTTGATCAGGATGATATCCGCTGTTTCCGGTGAGGCCGCCAGGCAAACATGCGCGTCGCGCAACACGGCCGCCATGTGTTCCGAATCCACCAGATTCTTGGCGCAACCCAAACTGATGAAACCAACCGAAAGATTGCATCGCCCAGCGGGTTGTTTGTTTTCGCCGTTCTCCGTTGCACGTTGCCGATTCATCCCATCACGGCTTTCTCGGCTTTAGGTACGGAGCCGGCGGCTCTTCAGCCAGACGCAAGCGTGACGCCTTTGTCTCAGGCGCGGACTTCGACGTGTTAGGAACAGACACTGCAACAGGCGTTGAAGTATCCACGGGCGATGGCTTCATCAACAGACTAACAGTGAAACCTATTATGATCGCAACCACAATGACCGCCATTCCAATTGCAGCATAGCGCCCCACCGGCAATTCCGCCGCACGCCCGAATTCCCGCGCCATTCTCGGATCCCTCATCACTCCCCGTCGCAACTCACCCCGCGCCGCCCACGCCTTCGAAATCGCGTTCACCGCTTGCCGCACAGCGCCATCCACATCGCGAGCCACCTGAACCGCCATCGTCCGCCCCTTCTCCACAAGGTCACGGGACGACAGCGTTGGACGTCTGAAATCATCCGGCGCTCTGGCCGGCATTGGCGCTGAACGCGGCGGCGGATTCTCGGTCACAAGGGTCGGCTGAACCAATTGCGCGTGACGCGCCAGGTAGTCCCTCACCAGCGGCGCGGGATCCAGCCCCACTCGCTCCGCATAAAGCTTGATGAACCCCTTGACGTAAAACGGCGCCGGCATTTGGCTGAAATCGTTATCCTCAATCGCCGCAACCACATGCAGTTTAATCCGCGTGGCATCGGCAATATCCTGCTTGGACAGCTTCATTTTCTCCCGCGCCGTGCGCAGGGTTCCTCCGGGTGCAAACATATCCGTCATGGGGTCCTCTCTTCAGAATCGCCGGCATTATTTGGCACTTCGCCATCCAAATCAATGAGGATTTCCCGCGGATCCGATCCACGCGCAGGCCCGACAATCCCGCGCTCCTCCAGAACATCCATCACCCGCGCCGCGCGCGTGTAACCAATCCTCAGCCGCCGTTGCAGTGACGATGTCGACGCCCTCTGCGTCTCGCGAATAATCTGCACGGCCGCTTCCACCAGTTCATCATCATTGTCATCCCCACCACCCCCGCTCACCAGCATATCGTCAAAACTCCCCACCGGAGCACCTGACGCTGTAGCCACCGCCACCGGTTTCTCTGCCGCAACCTCGGTCACCGCCACACTCCGCTTCGCGGCGCCCTGCTTCTCGGCAGCTGGCGTCTCTACCGCCACAGCCGGACATTGCTTCTTGATGAATTCAACAATCTTACGGATATCCTCGTCGGATGTCATCGCGCCCTGGGCCCGGATCAGCTTGCTGGCACCGGGCGGCATGTAAAGCATATCGCCGCGCCCAAGCAACTTCTCAGCCCCATTGCCATCAAGAATGGTTTTGCTGTCCACCTTCTGAGCCACCTGGAACGCTATGCGCGCCGGGAAGTTCGCCTTGATCGTGCCGGTAATAACATTCACTGTCGGCCTCTGTGTCGCCAGGATCATGTGAATGCCCACCGCGCGCGACATCTGCGCCAACCGCGCGATGTAACTTTCAATTTCAGCCTGAGCCGTCAACATCAGATCGGCCAGCTCATCGATAATGACCACAATGTAGCTCAGCCGGTCCGGCGGCCGACTTGTCTCATCCACAGGTTCGCCAAACAAGCTCTGCTGCTTTTCAATCTTGCGGGCGTTGTAACTCTTGATATTCCGAACGCCAACCTTGGCCATGATCTGGTAACGCTTTTCCATCTCAGAGACAGCCCATCGCAATCCTCCGGCCACCTTCTTCGGGTCCGTGATGATCTGGTTCCGTGACCCCAGCAGATGCGGCAAATGGTTATACGCCGAGAACTCCACAATCTTCGGATCAATCAGCATCAACTGCAACTGCTCCGGAGTTCTCGACATCAGCAACCCCGCCAGGATCGAGTTCATGCAAACAGTCTTCCCTGATCCTGTCGCTCCGGCAATCAGCAGGTGCGGCATGGTCGCAAGGTCCGCCACCAAATCATTCCCGCCGACGTCTTTACCCAGCACAATGGGAATCTCCAACCGGTCGGGATGCCACGACTGCCCCTCCAGAATCTCCTTCAAATACACCGTGCTTGTCGCCGTGTTCGGCACTTCAATACCCACGGTCCCCCGCCCCGGCACCGGCGCCTGCACCCTCACGCTCTGCGCCTTGAGCGACAACGCCAGATTATTGCTCAACGCCGCAATCTTCTCGAGCTTGACCCCCGGCGCCGGAACCAACTCATACCGCGTCACCACCGGCCCGGATTCCACCGCCTTGAGCTCCGTCTTGATCTGGAAATCTTCAAGCGTCTGGATGATTACCCGCGCCGTAACATCCGTGTCGCCCCGCAACGCGCGCTGCTCCGCCGGAGGAATTTCCGTCAAGAGCGACATCGGCGGCAATTCGTAGTTTCCGATCGGCAACGAAACGATGGGCGGCAATGGTTTGACCGGCTCGGGCGCCGGCTTGTCTTTCGGCTTGGGGGGTGGCTTCGCGACGGGCACGGACTTCGACGGCTCCACCACAACCGGCTCAACCTTGGGAGCCGGTGTCGGCACCGCGGCTATCAATTCCTTCTGCGGTTCCGGATCGGGAATCACAGATCGTTTACGATCCTCCACTTCAACGCGGACAGGCCGTTTCGCATCCTCACGCGCCGCCACACGTTCAATCCGCTCCCTCTGCCATTCCTTGATCGCCGGTTTGCGCTTCGGCCAATCAGTCGCTTCCTGATCCTCCTGCTTTCTGAAACCGGTGCCGACCATCGCCGCAAACCACTCTTTCAGTCGCGTCGCTTCCCGGACAATCACTTCCCACCCGAAGAAAAAGATGGAAGAGAACGCCAATAACGCCAGCATGACGATCAAGGCGCCAAGATCACCCAGTATATGATCCGCGAGCACATGCATCAGCGCTTGCGCTGGCACCCCGCCTGCGGCCCCAATATTGAGTTTCGCCATGGCTTCCCCCATGAACACGGGGTGCAAGTTGATAAGACCGCACAGTGAAAACGTCATCACCGCACCCCATATCAACTTATGCCGGACATTCTCGATTCCCTTGAAAATCATTACGATCCCAAACCCGAGGAACCACAGCGGCAAAACAAACGCCACCACGCCCATCGTCACCAGCAACACAAAAGAGACCCATGCGCCCACGTTGCCAATTAAATTATCCGGCGGCGTATTGGGCGGCGATGCCAACAACGATATGTCGCGCCAATCGTAGGACACTAAACCAAGAAACAACAATACGCATACGGCTAGCAAGACGATACTCCACGCCTCCCGCATCCCTGTACTCATTTTTGATTTCGTTGGTTCCACTTCCTTAATCCTCATCCGTGACTTTCGAAGCCGTATCGCCGGCGGCGCGGCGACAACGGGCAACCAATTCCTTCGAGGCCACGGTATTTGTCACCCCGGCCATCATGCTCAACCTCAGCGCGCTTTGGGCGGCCCTCAGGGCGCGGTCATATTGCCCTTCGGCGTAGTACGCTTCCGAAAGCGTATTCCAAATCATGTAATCAGAAGGCGCATCCATCATCGCCGAGCGCGCCAACTTGACCGCCTTGCCGGGGTTCTTTATCGCCGGATCATTAATCTTTACATACACCCACGCCAAATTATTCTTGATCATGGGATTGTCGGGCATCGATTTCTGCAGGGCCTCCAGCATCGGCAGAGCCTCCTCATAACGTTCCTGCTCAATGTACGCGGCGCTCAATAGAAATGCCGCCTCATTACCCTGCGGCTCCAGAACTCGCGCCTTCTCAAGAAGCGCCACAGCCTCCGGAATCTTCCCCTGCTTGAGAAGCTCTCTCCCGCTCGACAAAAGCGTCCGGGCCTCTCCCGCATCTCGGGTCGCCTTACCCGCGCCCACCACCGGCGTCGTCTCCTCCGCCATCGCGCCACTCGACAACATCACCATTACTGTCGCCCCGAAAACAAATTTCTTCATTCGTCCATCCATCCTATTTCAATGTCATTGTCACCCGGACCATCTCCGGACTTGCCACTGCGTTCATATCATTACTAACCGATACGCGCACCGGCACCACAAAGGTCCCCGGCGCCACCAGTTCAGCACAATCCGCCACAACCCGCACTTGCCGCTCGGTGTCAGGCGAAATCGCCACCCCGGGCTTCCCCATCAATTCAACATCCACCGTAGCCGGCTCCACATTGATCGCCACGGATTGTCCGGGCTCCACCAAGGCGCGGACCGGCACACCCTTCAACCGCCGCGAAGACACCTTGTGGGTCACCAATACCCGGACCTGCACCTCGGCAGGCTCCATCTGCGCCACCCAGTTCACACCTGGCTCCTGAAGCGGACTCCGCACCACAAAGGATTCCACGCATCCATTAACGTTTACTGGTTCGGTGTACACGCTTGCCGTAGTCCGAAGTTTCGCCGCCGGCCCGCGCAGGATCACTGTCGAGGGTTCACAGATCACTGCTCCC
Organism: uncultured Verrucomicrobiota bacterium; assembly: GCA_964508705.1. Lineage (GTDB taxonomy): Bacteria > Verrucomicrobiota > Kiritimatiellia > CAIKKV01 > CAITUY01 > CAZDUS01. Next base: position 22,401 of record CAZDUS010000023.1, on the reverse strand, counting down.
ACTTCACCCGATAACGGATCACCGACAATGCGTCCTTGAACCGGGACCCTCTTCTCCGCCTGCTGGTCCAACGTCACCCGCAGACTCGAAGGCCGAACCAACACCGCTCGCGCGCCACGCATACCCTTCACAATATCCGTCGACAGCTCCAATTCCTTTGGCCTCGGACTGGTCTCCGCCTCTAGATTGACCACCGCGCTGATCCGCCTCGAATCCAACTTCTGGATGTCTTCCTGCGACCCGCGAAACGTCACATCCACGGTCGCTACCGATTGATTGAGGATCGCCATGCCTTCTCGAACCTGGATCTGCAACTTGATATCCGGAATCACCACTTCAAAACTGATCACGTCCTGGATAACATTCCAGCTGATGATCGCCATCAGAAGCGCGAAGCCTTTTAGCTTCCAGTTAAACTTCAACCTGCCGATGACTTTGGCCCATCTACCCGCCATTCTCCACCTCCCCCTGCCTCGTCGAGTCCTCGGTCTTCGCGATGCTCTGGAAACTGAGGTCCAGATGTTTCCGCGCCCGGCTCCACCGGCTAACGCTCGCTTCCTGCTCCTTGATCAGCACTGCCGAGAGAAATCTCCGGAGCCGATCCTCGTCAAAATCACGGCTCAACCGGCCACGCGTGCTGACAGATACCGTCCCTGTTTCCTCTGACACCACCACCGCTATCGCATCGGTCTCCTCGGTTAAACCCATCGCCGCGCGATGCCTTGTTCCCAGTCCGCGACTCAACTCCGGCCTCTGGCTCAACGGGAACAGGCAACCCGCCGCCACAATCCGGTTCCCGCTGATGATCACTCCGCCATCGTGCAGCGGCGTATGGGGAAAAAATATCGTCGCCAGCAAATCCGAATTCACCCTCGCATCCTGCCGGACACCCGTCTCCTGGATCGCGCGGGTACTCGCTTGCCTCTCAATCGCAATCAAAGCGCCAATCCGGCGCTCCGCCAGCAACATCACCGCCTCCACAATGCTATCCACATAACCCCGCGACTCCGCTGGCGGACTGAACATCTGCTGGCGCCCAAGCTCAGCCAAGGCCCGCCTGATTTCCGGCTGGAATATCACCAGCAACGCCACCGCCAGATATACCGAAATACCCCCCAGCAACCAATTCAAGGCATACATGTGAAACACCTTGGTCAACCCGAGGAGTATCACCATCACCATCAACAACCCCGCCACCACCTGCACACTGCGGGCATCCTTGAAAAACAGCATCAAGACATAGATGGCCCCTGTCAGGATCAGGATTTCCATGACCCCGCCAGCTCCCGGCCAAACAATCTGGCTTAACCATTCCACGCCGCTATCTCCTCGTTTCTCACCGCCTCCAACATCCGGGCGGCATCCACCGATTCCCTCACATCATGCACCCGCACCACCTGCGCCCCCTTCATCGCCGCATACACCAGCCCAGCCACACTCCCCGCCAGCCGCCCCTCCACCTTCTGACCGGTAACCTTGCCAAGAAAACTCTTCCTCGACAACCCAACCACCAGCGGGCGTCCACGCACCGCCATTGCTTCCAGCCGAGCCAGGATCTTCAGGTTGTGCTCCGGCAATTTACCAAACCCGATCCCCGGGTCCACCGCCATCGTCAGTTCATCCAAACCCTGTGCCACCAGCTCCAAAATCCTCGACTCCAACCAGGCGCCAACCTCCGTCACCACGTCTGAATAACTCGGGTCCACCTGCATGGTTTCAGGAGTGCCACGCATATGCATCAACACCACGCCCGCTCCGAACCGTCGGACAACCTCCGGCATCCCGGAATCCCCGGCCAACGCCGTCACGTCATTCACCACATGCGCCCCCGCCTCCAACGCTCGCTCCGCCACCGCCGCCTTGCGCGAGTCCACCGATATCAACGGCCCCGTCGCGCCACCGCACTCCCGGCACAACCCTTCCACCACAGGTGCCACACGCGCCAACTCCTCTTCCACCGGCACCATCGCCGCCCCGGGCCTCGTGGATTCCCCTCCCACATCAATAATGTCGGCCCCTTCCTGCGCCATTTCAATCCCGCGCCGGATCGCCATCCCCGCATCCACATAACGACCGCCGTCCGAAAACGAGTCCGGCGTCACATTCAGGATCCCCATCACCAAAGGCCTGTTGCCAAAACATATCGTCCGGTCCCGGCATCGCCATATTGGACTGATGGTCTTGCGCATCACACTCCCTTGGCCGCCTCGACAACAGGGCTGGGTTCCGCCGCCACTTCCGCAACCGCCTCGACCGCAGGCTTCCCGGCATTGGCCTTGGCATCCATTTCGGACCGTTCCGTTTCACTCAATATCCGCCCGTGCTTGATAATGTCATCCACATCCCGCCCGTCCATCGTTTCGCGCTCCAACAGCAGCTTGGCGATGATTTCCAGTTTATCCCGATGTTTCTCCAAAATGGCCTTCGCCTTGCTGTGCGCTTCGCGCAGGATACGGTTCACCTCGGCGTCGATTCGCCGTGCCGTGTCTTCGCTGAAATCCTGGCTCCGCGATATCTCACGCCCAAGGAACATCAATTCCTCGGTCGCCCCGAACGTCTGGGGCCCCATCTCCTCGCTCATCCCCCAATTACAAACCATCAACCGCGCGATTCTTGTGGCGTTCTTAAGATCACTGCTAGCCCCGGAGGTAATGTCTCCAAACACAAGCTCCTCCGCCACCCGTCCGCCCATAAGCGTCATCAGCATGCCGATGATCTTCTGCCGCCCCTCCATGTAGCGATCCTTCTCCGGCAACTGCATCGTCGCCCCCAGATACGCCGTACCACGCGGAATAATCGTGATCTTGTGCAACGGCTCGCTGTCCTCAACCATCACCGTCACCAGCGCGTGCCCCGTCTCGTGGTAAGCCGTAATGCGCTTCTCCTTCTCATCCAACACCCGGCTCCGCCGCTCACGGCCCCATTTCACCTTGTCACGCGCTTCTTCCAAATCGGCAAGCTCCACCCCTTCCTTCCCCGCTCGCGCCGCCAACAACGCCGCCTCATTGATGAGGTTGGCCAGATCGGCGCCCGAAAATCCCGGGGTCCCCCGCGCCAACCGGCGTAACTCAACATTCGGCGCCAATTTGATCTTCTGCGCATGAATCTTGAGGATCGCGTCGCGCCCATCCAGCGTCGGCAAATCAATAACCACCTGACGGTCAAACCGGCCCGGCCTCTGCAACGCCGAATCCAACACATCCGGACGGTTGGTCGCCGCGACAATAATGACCCCCTCCTGCGTGTCAAAGCCATCCATCTCGACCAGCAGCGCATTCAACGTCTGCTCACGCTCATCGTGTCCGCCGCCAATCCCTGAAAATCGGCTGCGCCCCACCGCGTCAATTTCATCGATAAAGATAATGCATGGAGCATTACGCTTGCCCTGCTCAAACATATCGCGCACCCGGGACGCCCCCACTCCAACAAACATCTCCACAAAATCCGAACCGCTAATGCTGAAGAACGGCACATCCGCTTCCCCCGCAATCGCCTTTGCCAACAAAGTCTTCCCTGTCCCCGGCGGCCCCATCAGCATGACCCCCTTGGGAATCCGCCCGCCCAGCTTCTGGAATTTCTTCGGGTCCTTCAGGAAGTCCACAATCTCCTGAACCTCCTCCTTGGCCTCCTCCGCGCCCGCCACATCCTTGAACGTCACCTTATTCTTGTCACGCGCCAGCAACTTGGCCCGACTCTTGCCGAAACTCAACGCGCCCCCGCCCGCCGCCTTCATCTGACGCGAGAACATGAAGTACAACAACCCGAGCAACAACAAAACCGGCGCCACACTGGACACAATCTGCCAAAGATACGGGCTTTGCCGTGAGAACCCGAACTTAACCCCGTTCTCCCTCAACCACTTGGGCATGTCATCGGTGACCATGACATCCACTTTGAACTTCTTGATCTTCTTCGTCACCGGATCAATCTCCTTCAAGGACCCCTCGATATACTGGCTCCCTGAAATCTCCTCGACGATCAAGCACTCCGTCACCTTCTTCTGCTCAACCAGTTGCACAAAATCCGGATTGAACTTCAGCGGCTGAACAGTTTCCTGGCCCTTCTGGTAATAATTGAACACCAGCAACAGCAATGCGAAAACCGCAAACCAAATCATCAATCCCCGGGGCACCATGCTTGGCGCAGGACCTTCGGGTTTTTGTTTCGGTCCGGCTGGCGGTTTGGCCGGAGTCTGGTCTTTATTCGGCATTTCCATGAGTAATCCGTCTTCCTTCCTGATAAATCACTGAATTGCTTCGGATTCTAGTGGATGAAGAATAAAAGCGCAACATATTGACCAGCCCACAAGAGCCTACACATGGACAGCTCCTGTACCCGCAATAAAAAGGGGCAACAGCGCCTTCGCGCCGTTGCCCCTTGACTGTCTTGAACCGACTTAAACCGCCGCTTTCAACGCCTTGTCGAGATCAGCCAGAATATCATCGACATGCTCAATACCGATCGATAGCCGCACCAGATCAGGCGTAATCCCGCCTTCTTTCTGTTGATCATCCGTCAACTGCGAGTGCGTCGTCGTCGCCGGATGAATCGCCAGACTCTTGGCATCACCCACGTTGGCCAGATGCGAAAAAAGACTCAACGCCTCAATAAACTTCTGACCCGCCGCCGCGCCACCCTTGATTCCAAATACCACCATCCCGCCAAACCCGTTGCTAAGCACTTTCTTCGCCACGGCGTTCGCAGGATCACCTTCCAATCCCGGATACCGAACCCAGCTCACCGCCGGATGTTTCTTGAGGTGCTTCGCCACCGCCAACGCGTTGGACGAATGCCGCTCCATGCGTAGCGCCAACGTTTCAATCCCCTGCAGGAATTGCCACGAATTGTCGGGTGATATACACGCCCCGAGATTGCGCAACGGCACCAACCTCATCCTCAGGATATAGGCCAGCGGCGCCAGAGGCCCCAAGTCGTGGGCGTAACGAATATTATGGTAACTGGGATCCGGCTCGGACAACAACGGGAACTTCCCGCTCTTCCAGTCGAACTTTCCTGAATCCACCACAATCCCGCCAATCGCCGCACCATGCCCGCCGAGCCACTTGGTCAGCGAATGCACAACAATATCCGCACCCTGCTCAATCGGGCGTTGCAGATACGGCGTACTGAACGTGCTGTCCACAATCAGCGGTAGCCCGTGGGCATGCGCCACCTTGGCAATGGCCGGTATATCCGCCACATCTAAAGCGGGATTACCGATGGTCTCCACAAACACCAACTTGGTCTTCGGCGTAATGGCCTTGTTAATGGCCGCCACATCATGCGGATTCACAAAATGACACTTGATCCCCAGTTGAGGAAGAATGTCGTGGAACTGCGTGTAGGTTCCGCCATAAAGGTTGTTCGCCGAAACAAACTCATCTCCCGCCTGGCAAAGATTGATGATGGAATAAAAGATCGCGCTTGTTCCCGATGCCAACGCCAACGCCGCCGCGCCGCCTTCCAGAGCCGCCACCCGCTTTTCCAGGACATCCTGGGTGGGATTCATCAGCCGCGTATAAATGTTGCCAAGCTCCTTCAAGCCAAACAGGTTCGCCGCATGTTCCGTGCTCTTGAACACATACGAACTAGTCCTGTACACCGGCACAGCCCGCGATAAGGTCGCGGTATCCGGTTCCTGCCCTGCATGTAATGCCAACGTCTCAATCTTCTTTGTTTCAATACTCATCTCGATCCCCTTCTTTATTCTGAATTCTGACTCCTGAATTCTGTAATTTCCCCTTACGCTTTCACATCCTCAAACAGCCACGTCGAAAGATATCTCTCTCCTGTATCACAAATCACCGTCACAATCAGCTTCCCCGCATTTTCCGGGCGCACCGCCAATTTCAACGCCGCCGCCACATTCGCGCCTGACGAAATCCCCCCCAGAATCCCTTCCTCTTTCGCCAGACGCCTGGCCATCTCCCCCGCCTCAGCCGATTCAATTTTCATTACCTCGTCCAGCAAATCACGCCTCAAAACATCCGGCACAAACCCGGCGCCAATCCCCTGTATCTTATGGGGCCCCGGCTTCCCTCCCGACAAAACCGGCGAATCCACCGGCTCCACCGCCACCGCCCTAAAGCTTGGCTTCCGAGCCTTGATCACCTCGGCAACGCCGGTAATCGTCCCGCCCGTTCCAACCCCGGCAACCATGATGTCCACCTTGCCATCCGTATCCTTCCAAATCTCCTCTGCCGTCGATTTCCGGTGTGCCTCTGGATTGGCCACATTTTTGAACTGTTGGGGCACAAATGAATTGGGCGTCTGCTTTGCCAGCGTCTCCGCCTGTTCCACCGCACCGCGCATCCCCTTCTCTCCCGGCGTCAACACCACTTCCGCGCCAAGAATCTTGAACAGCTTGCGCCGTTCAACACTCATCGTCTCCGGCATCACCAGCACCAGTCGATACCCTCTGGCCGCCGACACAAACGCCAAGGCAATCCCCGTGTTCCCGCTGGTCGGCTCAATGATCACCGTTTCCGGCTTGATCAACCCGGCTCGCTCCGCCGCATCGATCATCGCCACCCCAATCCTGTCCTTCACACTGCCTAGCGGATTGCGCGACTCCAATTTGACAGCCACCGTGGCGCCAAGCCCGCGCGCCACTTTATTCAGGCGAATCAACGGCGTATGCCCCACTGTCTTTGTAATGTCATCATAGATATTCATGGTGATGATTCCCTTTCGCGTCTTTAGCGTACTTCGCAGTTTCAATCCCCGTATTTGTATTCATATCTTCAGATCTCAAACGTCATGGCCACTTTGCTTCGACGCTCCGCATCCTCCGCCAGCGCGAGGATCGTAATCCCTTTCAGATAATCTTTCAGCACTTTACCCGCACCCGCCCAAACTTCCTGAACCACACAAATGTCATTCCTTCGACAAGCCTCCGCCTGCTTCGAACAGGGAACGAGTGCTATTTCACCATCCGTGGCCTCAACCACATCCGCCACCGTCAAAACTGCAGGATCCGACGCCAACACAAATCCACCCTTCATCCCCCTCTGACTCCCCACCATCCCGGCCCGCTTCAGAACCAATAGAATTTGCGCCACATAGTCCGCCGGTATGTCTTCCATCTTCGCCAAGTCCTGTTTCCGCCAGACAGAACGGCCCGCCCCCTCCCGGGCCATCCGGATCAACAGCCTCGTCGCATATCTTGTCTTTGTAGATAGTTGCATAAGTCATGCCTTAAACATGATCAATAAGATCATATTTCTTTTTATAGGTCAAGAGTCTGGATACAAATTTTTATGTTTTTCGTTTTAGTTGATTTTTTTAAAGGAAATATAGGCGGTTCGCTGTTGTCTCAACACTCTGACTTTGATCTACTTGCCGGATGACCCGATCAAAAGCATACGGCCTGAGTCTGTGTTATGCCGGTATGGTAACCTTATCCATCGGCATCAACCTGCTCCCCGTATTCCTCACCACACTCAAAGTTGATCTCGGCGGGGCCACTGCTCTTACTAATGAACAACTTGGCCGCTTGGGAGGCATCCTGTGCGCCGGACTAGTCGCGGGAATCCTACTGACCGGTCCCCTTGCGGATCGCCTCGGCTCCAAACCTTTCACCGTCATTGGCAATGCACTGATCGCGCTGGGTCTACTCCTCTTTGGATTGGCGCCGGACTACGGAACGGCTTGTTTAGCCGCATTTATCATCGGACTCGGCGCCGGTATTCTGGATATGGTGCTAAGCCCCATCGTCTGCGCCCTGCAACCTGAACATCGCACGGCGGCCATGAATTGGCTGCATTCGTTTTACTGTACCGGCGCAGTGTTAACCATCCTCATCAGTTCCCTTGCCCTGCGCCTGGGAATATCATGGCGGACCTTGTCACTCTGGCTGATGCTTGCTCCGGCTCTCCTGGCATTGGCTTTCCTGCCGATGCGTGTTCCGGCCCTGGTGACAGAAGGCACCATTCGAACCCGTCTGCGCGATCTCATACGAAAACGCTTCTTCCTCATTGCCTTGGGCGCCATCTTTATGGGCGGCGCCATGGAAATCGGCCTCACTCAGTGGTTGCCGGCCTATGCGGAAACAACGCTAGGATATTCAAAGTGGATATCCGGGATGTCATTGTTATTCTTCTCGCTGGCAATGGCACTGGGTCGTATTGCCGCAGGAATGTCTGGACGTCACCTGAATCCATACTCCCTCATACTGTATGCCTGCGCTTTTTCAGCCTTCCTGATGATCGTTGGATGTTTCGCCCCCTGGCCTCCGGTCGCCCTAGCCGCATGTATAGCCGTCGGTTTCACCGGTAGCTGCCTCTGGCCAAGCACCCTGGGCGTGGCAGCCAACCATTTTCCTCGCGGCGGCGCCTCCATGTTCGGACTTCTGGCTGCGTTCGGAAATCTTGGATGCATGTTCATGCCCTGGGCAGTGGGAATCGCCGCCGACTGGTCCAGTATGCGCATCGGACTCACCACCGCCGCCTTCTGCCCGCTGATAATGATCCTTCTGACACTCAAACTCCGCAAGATAGGTCCGGAACCTTAATACACCTTACGCGAGGCTGTGCTCCTCTCACAGAATCCTTACCTTATTATCTGAGTTTTGCTACTCTTGCCCCTTGTTATGAACACTCTACCCATCGGCCTCATTGGTGATATTGGCGGCGGCGAATTAATTCTTGTGGCTGTCGCCGTGCTGTTGCTTTTCGGCGGCAAAAGCCTCCCCTCCATCGCGCGCACGATCGGAAAAAACGTGGACGCCCTGCGTAAAGCCTCTCAGGATTTCAAGGACCAACTATTGAACGCCGACCGGGACCCGTTGAATGAGCATCCCGACTCTACTTCAGGAACACCCGGAAAAGCATCCACCCCATCCCCCAAGGAGACCCATCCCCGTGACCCTGCCGGATGACTCCGAATTAAGCAACATGCCCGCCAAGCCACTCATCGCCCACCTCGACGATCTGCGGCGCGCCCTGCTTTGGGCGCTTGGCGCCTTGGCCGTCGGCATGGTCCTCACTGCGGGATTCGCTCCCGACATCTACCGCATCCTTAAGGCCCCGCTCAAAGGAGTCGTGGCAAACCCTGATCTATTCCTCCGCAACATCGAAGTTACCGGCGGGGCCTCCATCGCCATGCAGACCATCCTATGGGGAGGCTTGATCCTGAGCGCTCCCGTCATTCTGTTCGCCGTCGCCTGGTTTGTATTTCCGGGGCTCAGGCAAACCGAGCGCCGTGCCGTACTGGGCGGCATGCTTGTTGCCGCCGCCCTCTTCGCCGCCGGCGTCCTGATGTGTTACCACCTTGCTCTCGGACCGGCCCTGAAAATCATGCTCTGGTTCAACGAATGGATGGGCTTCAAGGTGGAATTCTGGTTGGTCACCAGTTATGTCGGGTTCGTTCTCAAGCTACTCCTGAGTTTCGGGCTGACCTTTGAGATCCCTGTCGTCCTGTTGATACTAGGCCATCTGGGAATCATCAACTC
>CAZDUS010000023.1:1414-12850 GCA_964508705.1 uncultured Verrucomicrobiota bacterium | reverse complement strand
CCTTTGAGATCCCTGTCGTCCTGTTGATACTAGGCCATCTGGGAATCATCAACTCTGATCAACTCCGCCATACCCGCCGTCACGCCATCATCATTATTCTGATTTTGGCTATGGTTATAACCCCCACGCAGGACCCCTTCAGCATGCTCCTCTTGGCCATCCCATTGATTGCCCTTCACGAACTCTGCATCTGGATGATCTGGGCGAAAGAACGCCGCAAGCGTCTATCCGCGGATCATACTTCATAATTCATACTTCATACTTATCCCCTGCCCTCTTTCCCCCTCACATTCTCCATTAACCATCAACCATTCTCCCCCCCCACCCCTACTCCCCCGTATCCACAATCCCCGTAATTCTGAATCCCGCCATCTCAATCATCTTCCGGTCCGCTTCATTCCCCTGCCCACCAGTTGTCAAATACCCAACCGTAAACAAGGAGTTTGCCGCATATAAACTCAGTGCCTGCAGGGGCCCCAGGCAAGCCTCACGCCCGCCCGCAATCCGGATCTCCCGGTCAGGATGAACAAACCGGAACATCGCCAGTGTCCTCAGCACATCCGCCGCGCCAATCCGGGCCATCCCCGCCAGCCCCGTCCCGGGCCGCGGGTCCAGGAAATTAACCGGTATCGAATCGGCCCCGGTCTCTCTTAGCGCAAACGCCAAATCCACCCGATCATCCAAGGTCTCGCCCATCCCGATCAACCCGCCACTGCAAAGCTCCAACCCCGCCCCCTTCACCGCCCGCGCCGTCTCCACCCTGTCCCCATACGCATGCGTGGAGCAAATCACCCCGTAATGCCGCTCCGACGTTTCCAAATTATGATTATAGCGATCCACTCCCGCTTCCTTGAGTTGGCGCGCCTGTCCAGGATTCAATATCCCCAGCGATGTGCAAAGCTGTATCGGCACCTCGCTCTTGATCCGCCGGGCCGCCTCGCAAATCATCTCAAGCTCCTTCTCAACAGGCGCCCTGCCGCTGGCCACCACGCAGTAGCGATAGGCACTCAACTTGTGCGCCGCATGGGCCCCCTCCACAATCTTCTCCACCGTCTGCATCGGATAACACTCGACCGGCGATGTCGCCGAGGACGATTGACTGCAATAGGTGCAATCCTCACTACATGCCCCGCTCTTGGCGTTACGGATCACATGCAGGGTCACATCACGCCCAAAATACCGTTTCCGGATTTCAAAAGCCGCCTGCAAAACCGTCAGCAGTTCATCATCCCCGGACTTCAGCACTTCCAGCGCCTGCCCCCGACTGATCGATCCACCCGCCAAAATACCCCGACTCAATTCTCCCCAAGTCATATCAAAATCCTTCCCCATCCGGCATAGCCTCCTCAAGATCCTCTGACGGCAACGGCGCTTCATTTCCCGACGTAGCCCCGCGCGCCCCACCTCCACCAGCACCCTTTGGCGCTCCAAGAAATTGAACCCGATCCGCACTCACTCGCAGCTTGCTTCGCTTTTGTCCTTCCGTGGTGGTCCACTCATCCATTTTCAACCGACCCTCCACGCAAATCGTGCTACCCTTGGATAGATATTTCTTACACGTCTCAGCCTGCTTATCCCACACCGTTACGTCCACATAGCAGACCCGCTTGACCACCTGCCCGTTCTTATCCTTGTAGTCGTCATTCACCGCCAAACGCAAATCCGCCACATTCATCCCCGACGGAATGGTCTTCACTTCCGGATCCCGTGTCAGGTTGCCAATCAACATCACGCGATTAAACGTCGCCATGGTCGTTCTCCCGTCTCTCGATTATTTCGTCTTCTCATTCAGTGAATTTGTTCTTATAACCCCCATAGTTTGTATTCGCAAGGAGCTTCTGACCGTGAACACATTATGCCACCCATGTAGGGGCGTCGCTTGCCGACGCCCGCTCCCATTGGAATATTGCCCGTGAACCTGATTCTCGCCTCCCACTCCCAAGGTCGCGCCGCCCTGCTCAGGGCGGCTGGCTACCGTTTCCGGCAAATCCCCTCCCATGTCCCGGAGCCCGCCCCTCACGACGGCGCCCACTTGGAACGCTATGTCATGGAACTAGCCGTCCTGAAAGCACGCGCCGTAGCACAACGCCACCCCAAAGCCATAGTTATCGGAGCCGACACCGCCCTGATCTTTGGACGCACCATCATCGGCAAACCCGAAAGTCTTGCCGCCGCCACCCGTATGTTGTCAAAACTCGCTGGCCGCACACACAGGATCAGCAGTGCCGCCTGCGTCATCCTCCCTGAAGCCAAGCCCGGCACCCCCCGAAAGGAAGTTACGCTGGTGGATACCGCCTGGGTCACCTTGCGCCGCTGGCCCGAAGCTCGCCTACGCAAGCATGTAGCCCTGACCCGTCCCCTCGCCTGGGCCGGTGCCTATGCCGTCCAAGACCCCCAATCCGTAGCAATAGTGGCCCGTATTCGCGGCGATCTTGCCACCGTCATCGGTCTCCCAATGGAGCAACTCACCAATATCCTTTACTAATCCCATCATCCATGTCATTGAAATACGCTTCGATTTCAAAACATGAAGACTATTGACCCAAAATCAAAGGTATTGGCTGGCTTAACCCTCGCCGCTCTTGGCGTCGTTTACGGAGACATCGGAACCAGCCCGCTCTACGCCTTCCGGTTATGTTTCAACGAAGCTAACCCGCCAACCGTAGCCTCAATACTCGGCGTCCTCTCCCTTATCTTTTGGTCTCTCGCCGGCCTTATCACCTTTAAGTACTTAACCTTGGTCCTTCGCGCCGATAACCGCGGCGAAGGCGGCATCCTTGCCCTGATGGCTTTAATCCGGCACGGCGCAAGTACAACCTCAGCGCGAAGCACCAGAATTATCGTTGGGTGCGGATTATTTGGGGCCGCTCTCCTCTATGGTGACGGCCTAATTGCTCCAGCCATTTCAGTGCTTAGCGCCGTGGAGGGACTTCAGGTGGCAGCCCCCGCTTTGCACTATTGGGTCGTCCCTCTGTCCCTCGTCATCCTTGTCGGATTATTCTGGCTCCAAAAACACGGCACACAGCGGGTCGGGACTGTCTTCGGTCCCATCATGGCCATATGGTTCGTCGTCATCGCAATCCTGGGATTACGTCACATCGTATTGATGCCCAGCGTTTTATCAGCAATAAATCCTTCTTATGCCGTTGCCTTTTTTATTGAACATCGTTTTCACGCCTTCGTCACCATGGGAACCGTTTTCCTGTGCATGACCGGTGGCGAGGACCTTTATCTGGACATGGGACACTTCGGACGTTTGCCAATGCGCATAGGATGGTTCGCCCTCGTTTTGCCCGCCCTGCTAATTAACTACTTCGGCCAGGGTGCTTATCTGTTAATGCATCTAAACGAACCCAATGCTCAATCGCAACTCTTCTACCGGCTGGCCCCTGAGTCATTTCTCTATCCCTTGGTCATTCTCGCCACTATCGCCACAGTCATCGCATCTCAAGCCGTTATCTCAGGCGCTTTCTCCCTCACCAGGCAAGCCATGCAACTCGGGTACTGCCCACGTCAAAACATCATTCATACTTCGGAATCCACCATCGGCCAGGTCTACCTGCCCGCCGTAAACGGCATATTACTAGTCGGCACCATCACGCTTGTGCTTGGTTTCCGTAATTCGGATAGCCTTGCCGGCGCCTACGGCCTAGCCGTATCCATGACCATGCTACTAACCACCGTTATGATGACTGTTTTCATGATGCGAAAATGGCAATGGCATCCCGCCTTGGTATTCCTGGTAACAGCGCCCATCTTTATTCTGGATATCACTTTCTTCGCTTCTAACAGCCTCAAACTTCCCAATGGCGGATGGGTTGGCCTCAGCGTTGCCATCGTCATGTTCATAATAATGATCACTTGGCAGAGGGGTCGCCTGTTAATCAGCCATAGAGTCACTGACGCCAGCCTTCCAATTGCTGACTTTATTCAAGATGTGCTTCGCTCTAAGCCGCTCCGGGTTCCAGGCACAGCTATATTCCTGACCGGCAACGCTGATGTAGTCCCCCGCACACTGTTACACAACTACAAGCACAACAGGATACTTCACGACAATATTATCCTGTTACGCGTTGCAAACGAGGAAGTTCCGCGAATTCATGCTTCCGAGAAAGTGACAGTCGATCGTCTTGATGCTGGGTTCACGCGCATCATTGCTCGTTACGGATTCAGCGAGGACCCCAACCTGACAACCCTACTTCTAAATATGAGCGTCCCCGGACTGAATCTTGACCCCATGAAATGCACATTCTTCCTCGGCCGCGAGACGCTGATCCTCCGGAAAAGCAGGAATATGCAATCCTGGCGCAAACACCTCTTTTCCTATCTGTCGCGCAACGCATGGGATGCGTCAAAGTTCTTCAGGATTCCACCCACTCGCGTTATTGAGCTGGGCGTTCAAATGGAGCTGTAAACAAAACGGCCATCACATTCACATGTGATGGCCGCGACTTAACGCCTCGTTCAGCTCACGAAAGGCTTACACTGCCTTCAACAACAACGAGCAGTTGTGCCCGCCAAAACCAAGCGAATTGTTCAAGCAAGCCCGAACCTTGGCCTCACGCGCCACATTCGGCACATAGTCCAAATCGCAATCCGGATCCGGCGTCGTGTAGTTCATCGTCGGAGGAACCACACCGTGCTTGATCGCCAGCGCGCAAACCACGGTTTCAATACCGCCCGCCGCGCCCAGCAAATGCCCAGTCATCGACTTGGTCGAGCTGACCATTACCTTCCTGGAATGCTCGCCCAACGCCGCCTTGATCGCCGCCGTCTCGTTCTTGTCATTAAGCGGTGTGCTTGTGCCATGTGCATTCACATAGTCAATCATGTCAGGCGTCATGCCTGCGTCACGAATGGCGTTGCTCATGGCCCTGGCCGCGCCTTCGCCGCCCGGTGCTGGCGCCGTGATATGATTGGCGTCACAGGTGGACCCATAACCACCCACTTCACAATAAATCTTCGCTCCACGCTTAACTGCGTGCTCATACTCCTCAATCAACACAATACCTGCGCCCTCGCCCATCACAAAACCGTCGCGATCCTTATCGAACGGTCGACTGGCCTTCGTTGGATCGTCATTCCGCGTACTCATCGCGCGCATGGCCGAGAAACCGGCAATACCCAGCGGACAGATCACCGCCTCGGTACCACCTGCCAGCATGACATCCGCCTCGCCATATTGAATCTTTCGCGCCGCCTCGCCAATCGAGTGCGCGCCGCTGGCACAGGCCGACACCACGCAGAAGTTCGGACCCTTCATTCCATGCTCAATCGCAATCAAGCCGGAAGCCATGTTCACAATCATCTGAGGGATCATGAATGGAGATGACCGATCCGGCCCCTTCTGCATCAACACCGTATGCTGATCCTCCATCGTGATCAAACCACCCACGCCTGACCCAACCATACAACCAACGCGATGGGGGTCTTCCGAGCTCATCTGCAGGCCGGAATCCTGAACAGCCATCTTGGCCGCCGCCACCGCAAAGTGGCAAAACGGATCCATCCGTCGCTGTTCCTTCTTAGGAATGAACTTATCAATCTCAAATTCCCTGACTTCAGCGGCAATTTGCGTCGCCATAGCCGAGGCATCGAACCGGGTAATCTTTCCAATTCCCGAGAATCCGGAGCAAAGCCTCTGCCAGAATACGTTGACGTCACATCCTAGGGGAGAAACAACCCCCATGCCGGTGACAACTACTCTGCGTGTACTCATGTTCAATTCCTCGTTTTCAGGATTTCATGCCAAGTCGAGAAAAAGACGGGGAGATGTTTCCATCTCCCCGGTCTTTTGGAATCACGAAACTCAGGCCCCAAGACCCTTGCTCTTCAGGTAATCAATAACCGCGCCGACGTTCGTCAGCTTTTCGGCATCTTCGTCCGGGATCTCGGCGCCAAATTCCTCTTCAAACGCCATCACCAGTTCGACCGTGTCGAGCGAGTCCGCACCCAAGTCCTCGATAAAGGACGCTTCACGGGTAACCTGCTCCGCATTCACGCCCAACTGCTCAACGATGATATCCTTAACTTTGTCTTCAAGTGCCATTTTCTTTCTCCTTCTTTACGTTTTCTTACTGCATCACCATTCCGCCGCAAACCGTCAGCACCTGCCCCGTCATGTATGCGGAAGTATTGCCCGCAAGGAACAACACCACATCCGCCACATCGTCAGGCTGACCAAACCGCCCCATAGGAATGGCATCCAACATCTTCTTGCGTACTTCCTCGGGCAACGCCTCCGTCATCTTGGTCTGAATAAACCCAGGAGCTACCGCATTAACCCGCACATTACGCGAGGCCAGTTCCTTCGCCGCCGACTTCGTCAGCGCTATCACCCCAGCCTTTGAGGCTGCGTAATTACACTGCCCCGCATTTCCGATCAAGCCTATAATTGAGGCCACATTCACAATCGAGCCAGTCCTCTGCTTCATCATCGGACGCGCAACCGCCTTGGTGAACAGGAATGTGCCCTTCAGGTTAACACTCAACACTGCATCCCAGTCCTGCTCGGACATGCGGATCATGAGCGTGTCCTTCGTTATCCCGGCATTATTGACCAAAACATCCACTTTCCCGAAGGTCTCCACCACCCCGGCCACCACCGTATCCACTGCCGCCGCGTTGCTGACATCCGCCTCAAAGCACTTAACCTTCCGGCCAGCCGCCTCCACCAAACCCGCCGTCTCAGCCAACCACTCGGCCTTGAGATCACACAGGGCCACATCACAGCCTTCCGCTGCCAGTTTCCTTGCAATCGCCTGACCAATGCCCCGCGCCGCCCCAGTAATTAACGCCACTTTTCCATCAAACTGACCCATAATACCCCTCCTTTATACCTTTAATGCCGCCACAGCCTTGTCCAGCGTCGGCACATCCGAAATGCTCAACGCGGAGGCTTCCTTGTCTATCCTCTTGATCAACCCGGACAACACCTTCCCGGGTCCACATTCAATATACTCCGTCACACCACCCTGCTTGAACCATTCAATGCTTCCCACCCACTGGACCGACGACGTTACCTGCCTGACCATCAAGGCCTTGATTTCCGCCGGACTCCCGTGCGGACGCCCTGTCACATTAGACACCACGGGAATCACTGGGGCTTGCAGGGTTACGCCAGCCAGCACCTGCTCAAGTTTGCCCGCCGCCGAAGCCATCAACGGCGAATGAAACGCGCCAGCCACCGGTAACACCACCGTCTTCTTGGCGCCAGCCGCCTGAGCCATCTTTTCGGCCTCAACAATCTTATCCTTGTCGCCCGACAACACAATCTGTTCGGTGGAATTGATGTTAGCCATCTGCACGCCACTCGCCGCGCAAACCTTCTCCAGCTCCGCCATACCCAACCCCATCACGCTAACCATGCCGCCTGAACGCTCTTCGCAGGCTTCCTGCATCGCCTTGCCACGGACCTTTAACACTTTAACAGCGTCTTCAAACGACAACACCCCGCCCGCAAACAGCGCCGTCCACTCGCCAAGACTTAATCCGGCCACTCCTGAAATCTGCAAATCAGGACACTGCTTCTTCAACGCCACCTGACACGCCGCGCTGGTCACAAAAATTGCCGGCTGGCAATTGTCAGACCTCGTAATCTCCTCAATGGGTCCCTCGGCGCACAACCGGGCCAGATCAAAACCCAACACCGCGCTCGCCCTGTCATACAAATCCTTGCATTCCGGATAGGCCGCAATCAAATCCTTGCCCATTCCAACCGCCTGCGCCCCTTGCCCGGCAAAAACCATGGCTGTCTTCTTCATGATGTTCTCCTAGTTGAAATCTGAGAGCTTTCTACCAACGCATCACCGTGGCGCCCCAGGTGAATCCACCTCCGAAGGCCACAGTCACAATCACGTCACCCTTCTTAACCCGACCCGTTCGCACCGCCTCATCCAGCGCCACAGGAATGGACGCCGCAGACGTATTGCCCATGCGATCGAGATTAATGTAAAATTTCTCCGGCATCACGCCAAGCCGCTCCCGGATTGCCTCAACAATACGCATATTAGCCTGGTGCGGCACCACAAGGGCAACATCATCAACCGTCAGCCCGCTCTTCTCCAACGCGTCACGCACGGCGTCGCCCATGTTGCGCACGGCATTCTTGAAAACTTCCTTGCCCGCCATCTGCATATAATGCTGCCGCTTTTGAATCGTCTCCACCGTGGCCGGGTTCCGACTGCCGCCCGCTGGAATCTTCAACAGATCAGCCAATGAACCATCCGATCCCGTCACGGTCGCCAGTATCCCTTGATTGGAATCACAGCCCCGCAACACCACCGCACCCGCGCCATCACCGAAAAGCACGCACGTCGTGCGATCTTCCCAATCAGTCACCGTGCTTAACTTCTCCGCACCAATGACCAACGCCGTCTTCGCCGCGCCGGCCTTGATAAACTGCGTCGCCACATGCACCGCGTACAGGAACCCGGAACATGCCGCTTCCAGATCAAAACAGGTTGCCTTCTTGGCGCCAATCAGGTTCTGCACCAGGCACGCGGTGTTCGGCATCACCATGTCAGGCGTAATGGTCGCCACAATAATCAAATCCACTTCTTCCGCCGTCACTCCCGCCTGCGCCAGCGCCCGACGCGATGCCTCGGCCGCCATATCCGATGTCGCCTCATCCGCACGGGCAATATGCCTCTCCCGGATGCCGCTACGGGTCAAAATCCACTCATCGGTGGTATCAACCATCTTTTCAAGATCGGCGTTAGTCAGGACCTTTTCAGGCACATACGACCCCGTTCCGATAATGGACACAGAAGACTTCAAAACGGAATGCCCCTCCGCTGGGGGATTGGATTTATTATTCATGCGGTTTTAGTCAACTTCCTGGCATCTTCAACAATGTGTTCATTGACATGATGCCCCACAGCTTCGCAAGCCACCCGGACGGCGTTAAATATCGCCGTCGCGCTCGACGACCCGTGCGAAATAATACACACACCGTTGGCGCCCAGCAACGGGGCCCCACCAACAACGTCAGGATTCATCCGATCCTTGAGCGACTTGATCGCACCCTTCAAAATCATCGCGCCCATCAACCTGAACAGGTTCGCCTTGAATTCCTTCTTCAACCAGGAACCAATGGCATGCGCCACGCTTTCGCTGGTCTTCAGCACCACATTCCCGACAAAGCCGTCGCACACAATCACATCGGTCTCCCCAAGGAAGATATCGTGCCCCTCCACGTTGCCCCGGAAGTTAATCGGTGCGGCACTCAACAATCGGAACGCCTCCTTGGTGATCTCGTTACCCTTCGAATCCTCGCCGCCAATGCTCAACAATCCCACAACCGGGTTCTTGGCACCAAGAATCTCGCGGGCATACACACTGCCCATCACGGCAAATTCAACCAGTAAATCAGGCGTGCAATCCGTATTGGCGCCCGCGTCAATCAACACAAGCCGCCGCCCCATCGTGGGCATCACGGTCGCAATGGCCGGCCGCTGTATCCCTTCCAAGGTCCTCAGCTTCAACGTCGCCGCCACAACCATCGCCCCGGTGTTCCCGGCAGACACCACCGCATCCGCTTCACCAGCCTTGACCATATCCATGCTTCGGCTGATGGAATTGTCTTTCTTCTTCCGAATAGCTAACGCCGGAGTCTCATCCATCTCAATCACTTCCGACGCATGCCGGACAACGAGATTGGATGGAATCTCCCCGTGCTTTTCCAATTCCTGCTGAATAGCGCCTTCCTGGCCAACAAGAAACAGGGTCTTTAACCCCGATATCTCCCTGGCGGCCCGTACCGCTCCAGCAACAATCTCCCGGGGAGCATGATCGCCCCCCATTGCATCAACGGCAATTCGCATGGCAATCCAGCTTAATCAGCTTTAACTGTCAATACCTGTCGCCCCTTATAGAAGCCACAGGAGGGACAAATACGGTGCGCTTGTTGATTTGCTCCGCACTGCGGGCAGGCTTTTACAGTCGTCAATCGCGTCTTCGAGTTACTTTTCCGACGCATTTGAGTCCGACTTTTCGACTTTTTCCGTTTGGGTACCGCCATTGTTCACCTCAATCTTCTCCAGCCCGCTAAACGCAGACCAGTGTTTTTCCTTCGGCTCCTTACAGCCGCACTTCTTCCTGTTCTTGTTTGCCCCGCAATAGGGACATAGTCCCCGACAGGCTTCCCGGCACACCGGGAAATTCGAAAAGGCGAGGATAATAGATTCACGAAGTTCATCCGTCAAGTCCACCGTAGCATTAAGATTTTCAACCGGCCTCTCACAAAAAAACTCGTCATCCCGTATTTCGCGGACGAATGAGTCCGTGCATCGTGAGCAAACAAACTTCACATCCGCCCACACAGACCCCTGCACCAGAAGTTCATGCGTAACCAGTTGCACTTGCAGTGCGTACTTAACTGTTCCGGCAGGGGAAATCTCGCCCGATTCGGCCAACTCCAGGATCTCTCCCGGCTCCTCCCCTTCAATCGACATCCCATCCTCAGGGATACGCCTGAGATCAATAATCATCGCCATATATTCCTCCTCACCCCTTTTCCCGCATAATCCTAATCGTAATCATAATCCTGATCCTAAAATTCCCATCATTCCGCCCTCTGCCTTCCGACCTCCGAATCCCCGTCCATCCCCCATCTGCCATCCTCCTCACACCTTTTCGCGCCTTTTCTGAATCCTGTATCCTGAATTCTGGATTCCCTCTCCCCTCCTGAACCCCGGCTTGTCCGCCGTAGACCCGCAATGCGGAACGAAGGAGGAACCCTGAACCCTCCCCGCCCCCCTCACTCCCCCCGCAGTTTCCTCTTGATAAACTTCTGTACGGCCGGCGGCACAAATCCACTACTATCCCCCCCCCGTTCCACAATCTCGCGAACCGTGCTCGAATTGATATAGCTATACGATTCCTTGGGCATCAGGAACACCGTCTCAATGTCTGGCGCCAGTTTGCGATTGGTCAACGCCATCTGGAACTCATATTCAAAATCAGAAAAGGCCCTCAGCCCCCTCAAAAGCACATGAATCCCCTTCGCCTTGGCATACGACACCAATAACCCATCAAACGCCTCCACCTTCACATTCTTGAGATGCTTGACCGATGCCTCAACCATCGCCACCCGTTCCTCCGCCGAAAACGTCGTCTTCTTCCTCGAATTCACCACCACCGCCACCACAACACGGTCGAATATGTGCGAAGCACGTTCAACAAGATCAAGATGCCCCAATGTCAGCGGATCAAATGTTCCCGGATATATCGCCGAATGCCTCATGTTGTCCCTCACTGTCTATGGTCTGCAGTCCGTTGTCTCTTTTCCCAACATTCACCATCAACCATTCACTTCCCCTACCCCCTCTCCCATTCATAATTCATAATTCATAATTCTTAATTCTTAATTCTTAATTCTTCACTCCCAACACTCCTTTCCTCCCTCATCCCCCCACCCCCTTCCCCCCCCACTCC
>CAZDUS010000023.1:0-1404 GCA_964508705.1 uncultured Verrucomicrobiota bacterium | reverse complement strand
GCCGCGTCCCTCCATACTCCTTATCCATCACCAGCTCCCAGGCCCAATGACGCTCATCCGGCTCATCCGTAGCCTGTTCCAACACAAAAATACCATCCTTGGCCAGCAATCCACTCCCGGCTATCGCCCCCATCAACTTCCTCGCCCACCCCCTTTCCCCCCTCCGGTCATAGGGCGGATCAGCAAAAATGACATCATACGGCGCCCCCCTCAACGCGCTCTCTGCAAACCGCACCCCGTCACTCCTCACCGCGCGCCACCCCTGCTCCTCCGCCCCCCCATCCACCCCCCCGCAAAGCGTCTGGAGGTTTTCCCCAAGAACCTTAAACGTCTTCGCATCCGACTCCACCCAGCAGATATATGCCGCCCCGCGACTCCACGCCTCAAGCCCCACCGACCCCGACCCCGCAAACAAATCCAGAAACCGGCACCCCGGAATCCGGGCCACCAGAGACGAAAACAACGCCTGCCTGACCCTATCCTGTGTCGGACGAACCGAATCCCCCCTCGGCACTTTCACCAAACGCCCCCTCAATGTACCTCCGGTAACTCGCATGGCACGGACTATACCGACTCCCGCCCCAAGATGCAAATACACGAAGTCTTCTATAATATGAGATCCTCAAATCCCTCCCCTCCCCTCTCCTAATCCTAATCGTAATCTTAATCGTAATCCTGCCTTTGACGTCTCCCCAGTCTAACGTCCAAATTCTATGCCCCCCATCATTTACCAATTCATAATTCGTAATTTGTCATTTGTAATTTACCCCCCCCTCCCAAGTCCCATCGCAGGGTTAAACCCTGCGCTACCAAATCCATCCATCCCGGTAGCGCAGGCTTTATGCCTGCGATCTGCCCCATCCTTGTCACGCCATAGCCTCGGCGAAGGCGGACACATCTCACGTTCCCCCTCCCCAGTCTAATGTCCATCCGACCTCCGCTCTCTGACATCTGAAATCTTCCCCTTTCCCTTCCCCCTCCTAATCCTAATCGTGATCCTAATCGTAATCCTAATCCCGCCCCTCCATTCTCAACCCTTACAGCCTAATAGTCTAACAGCCTCCCCCCCCTCCCCCCACTTTCATAATTCATCATTCATACTTCATAATTAACCCCCCCCGCCCTACCCCTTCATCCTCATCCTATCCAGCGGGCTTATCGCTGGACTCCGCATATCCTTCACTACATGCGTATAGATCATCGTCGTCTCCACATGAGAGTGACCGAGGTACTCCTGTATCTGGCGTATATCTACCCCCGCCAATAGCAGGTGTGTGGCAAACGAGTGCCTCAACGTATGCACTGATGCCAATTTCACAATGCCGCATGCTTGAACCGCCGCCCGAACTGCTCGCTGGAGTACCATATCGCTCACATGGTGCCGCCGGACTTTACCTCCACGCG
>CAZDUS010000022.1:19086-33313 GCA_964508705.1 uncultured Verrucomicrobiota bacterium | reverse complement strand
CCTCCTACAGGGGACTTTCACCCCATTTACAACGCGCCCATGCTGGGCGCACACACCACCTCGCACTTTACGGCTCGGTCCTCGCCGAAAGTGAAGGTGACCGGTCGGCCAGAAAGAATGAGCAATCATTCGGACTACCTGATTTCCATTGACGGCCAGAATCACAACAACCAGTTCCAGCGGATCGCGGATCAAGGTTTTCACTACTCATCAGGCAGGGGGAGCGTGTATTCCTACTCCGAGGATGCGATCTACGGTCACGCCGGATTCAATGTGGATTGGGGCGGGGACGATGGAACAGGAATGCAGGAGGGACGAGGGCATCGGGAAGGTTTGATGGGGGGCTACTCCTGCGCGGGCATTGCCTGCATAATGGAGACCAACCCGGCAACGAGCGTCGGCCCGCTCGTAACAACGATCAACTACTGCAACGCCCTTTCCAGCTATTCGGATCACTACAACCGCTTTATTGTGGGCACCGTCTGGACTGATTCCAATACCAATGACTTGTACGACCCAGGCGAAGGCATGGGAAATGTGAGGGTCATGCCCGATCAGGGGACTTACTATGCCGTCACGGGAATCGCAGGTGGATATGCCATACCCGCAAGTGCCGGTACGTATACTTTGACATTCTCCGGCGGGGGATTGTCTTCCAATGTCCTGAAGCAAGTTGTCGTGGGATCAGTCAGCGCTCTTGCGGACCTGGAGCTCTCGATCCAAGCGATAGACATGCGGGCAAGCCCCACCATCAGTCCGGAAGGCATGTTGACAATACCCTGACGGGACAACGCAAGGGCTGTGCATATAGCCTCGCGACCACCACAAACCTTGTATTAGGGGATTGGATCTGGACGGGCGCACTGCCCATAGGGTATGGCGATACCTTGACCTACAACGCGCAGTTGATTGAGACGAATCTGACACAACGATTCATAACACTGCGGGGTTGGCGATACTAACACGACGCATTCGGCATGATGCCGCAGAGGATATGGCAACGGCCTGAACGGGGCGTGTCCGCCGCGGTAATTTTTCCGAGGCATTACATAACATCATATTTGAGCTTCACCCTGGCAACGCCATTCTCGACAACAACTGGCTGAACCACAAAAACGTACCCACTTTGTCTTTTGGAATGGGAGGATCGGGCGCTCATTCAATTAACAAGAAATTAAGTATCCCCCACCTTCACAAGGGGTCCGAGCTTCTGTTATTGGCCATGACCGGCGGTTAACCCCATCTATATTCCTCGCTGTTCCCACCTCCGCGTCTCCAGCTTAGTACTCCACGCTCGTGGTGAACCATTTTTGCCTCATGCAAGTGCCAAGACATGGAGATGCCCCATTGGTGGTACGTCTTCCAAATAATGATTGCTTCACCACATTATAGCGTGTGATCATTCGCCCGAATCATAATGAAAGCAATCTGGATAGCATTTGGACTGACAGTGTTCGCGGGAATGGCTACCGGAATCGGCAGCGTCATCGCATTCACTGCCAAGCGAACCAACTACCGATTCCTCTCGATGGCAACGGGGTTCTCGGCCGGCGTCATGATCTATGTCTCATTTGTTGAGATACTCGTTAAGGGCGGCGACGCTGTTGCACTACGATATGGCGACTACTGGGGACACTGGGTCATCGCCGCCGCCTTTTTCGGCGGGATGTTGCTAATCGGGGTGATCGACAACTTGATCCCGTCCGCCGAGAACCCGCACGAAACGCACGCGGAGTCCGAGACCATGCCGCTCCACAATCCGCAGGCAACCCCACCCGTCTTCCATGATACCGGCGCAGAGAAATTAGCGCGGGAGGCAGGGCTCCACGATCACAGCGCCAGCCATCATAAGCTGATGCGGATGGGAGTGTTCACTGCCATAGCCATAGGCATTCATAATTTCCCGGAAGGTCTGGCCACATTCCTCGCCGCCTTGCAGGATCCTCATCTGGGTCTCGCCATTGCAGTCGCAATTGCGCTACACAATATCCCCGAAGGAATCAGTGTGTCGGTTCCAATCTTCTACGCCACAGGAAGCCGCAGGAAAGCATTCGTCTACTCTGTGCTCAGCGGATTGGCCGAGCCTGTCGGCGCCATCATTGGATACCTCGCCATCCTGCTGTTCCTGGGCGGCAACACCGGGGTGATTCCGCCGGAGATAATGGGCATCCTTTTCGGAGGCGTGGCGGGCATCATGGTGTACATCAGCCTCGATGAATTACTTCCAACCAGCAGGGCGTACGGAAAAGGCCATGACAGCCTGTTCGGACTGGTGGCAGGCATGCTGGTGATGGCATTGAGCCTGCTGTTGATGAAATAAAACGCTCCCCTGAGTGTTTCCCCCTCCAAGAAACCGTGGCATTATCTTCTCCGTGTCTCAGTGGTGCCTCTTGCGAAGCGAGCGGTGTCGAATTATGGATTTGGAGTCCCTATTCGAAACTCAGGCCGGAACATGGTATCACCAATCAACGCCCTTAACTCAACTCCCCCGCCTTGGCGGCCTTCCGAACCTGCTTCGCGATCCACGGGTATGTCTTCGCAATCCCATCCTTGAGGTCAAACTGCGCACGCCACCCGATCGAATATATCTTCTCGTTGCTGAAATTCCGCGACATCACCCCCACCGGCCCTGCCACGGTCTTAACCCCCACATTCTTCCTGGCCACAGCAGCCACCACCTCCACTAGATCCTTGACCGAATAATAATTCGGGCAACCGATATTAACCGGCACCTCTAATCCCGAATGCATCAATCGCCATATCCCGTCCACCATGTCATCAACATAGGTATACGACCTGACCGCGCTCCCGTCCCCCCAGATATCAATTGCATCCCCTTCCTTCGCCATCGCCACCTTGCGGCAGATCGCCGCTGGCGCCTTCTCCCGCCCTCCCCGCCAAGTCCCCTCCGGCCCGTAGCAGTTCTGGAATCTGGCAATCCGCACCGGCATCTTGTATCGCCGCCCATACGCCAACGCCACTCGCTCGGAATACAACTTCTCCCATCCGTATTCATTATCGGGATTCGCCGGAACCGCCTCCTCTTCCATCATCTCCGGATCCCCCAATTTCATGTCCCGGTACACGCAAACCGACGAGGAGTAGAAATATCGCTTCACTCCCAGCGTCGCGGAAGCGTGCGTCATATGCAGGTTGATCAACACATTGTTGTGCATGATCTCCGTCTCGGCGGCATGAATGAACCCCATACCCCCCATATCCGCCGCCAGTTGATACACCTCTTCCGCAACTCCACTTTCCAGCGCAACGGCCTTCGCACAATTTTTGGGAATCCTCAGATCCAACAGCTTGAACTCATCCGCCGCCGTCCGCGAAAACTCCGGCCGCTTGATATCCACCCCGCGCACCCAGTACCCCTCGCTCTTGAGCCTCTTCACCAGGTGACTTCCAATGAACCCGCCCGCTCCACACACCACCGCTGTCTTCATGGTTATTTCCCCTTTCGCTTGTTTCGTAGTTTCAATCCTGCTTATTCCCCTTCATCAACGTCTCAAGCTTCTGCTCTCTTATCCCATAAAACTGTTTGATCGCTTCCACCTGCGCCAGAACTTTGTCCCGATCCGCCGCCACAACCTTCCGCTTCACCGCCGAAATCATCTTATTCTTGTCCGTATGCTCCAGCGAGATGAATTCAAAAACCCCCACTTGATATCCGGCCGACTCAAGCAACAGCGCCCGCAAACTATCCGTCACCATCTCCGCTTCCTGTCCCAGTTGGACTCCAAACCTTAATACAGGCTGAAGTACTTCCGGCGACACCATCTGCGAACGGATCTCCTTATGACAACAGGGCGCGCAAAGCAGAATGGAGGCACCCGCCCGGACCCCCAGATCCATCGCCTGATCGGTCGCCGTATCACAGGCATGCAGGGCAATCATGACATCCATCTCCCCTGCGTGATCCACTAAACCGCCCTGCCGGAACTCCAACCCCTCGCATTTCAGCCTGCCGGCAACCTCATTACAAAACTTCACCAACTCCGGCCTCAACTCCACGCCCATGACTTGCGCCTCAACTCCCCGTATCGTGCGCAGATAATCATGCACGGCAAACGTCAGATACCCCTTCCCCGCGCCAAAATCAACAAGGCGGATCTGTTTGCGCTCCACCAGGTCCGAGGCGGCGAAAACATGCTCAAACACCTCCAGGAACCGGTTGATCTGCTTCCATTTGTGCGACATCGAAGGCAACACTGCATGGCGCGCATCCGTAATCCCCAGCGCCTGCAAGAATGGCCGCTTAGGATCAAGCCGCCGATGCTTCTGCCGGTCATGCTCGACCGACACCGCATCCTGCAGGACGGATTTTGCCCGTGTCAATCTGGCCTCCCCCCTCCGGTCAATCTTCAGATGGATCTCTTCCGTCGCCGTGAACAAATGCGCCGTCCTGAAATCCTTCCCTAAAATCCCCTGAACGGTTTCGACCCCCGTCTCCACCGGAATGTTTTTTGTAATGTCCTTCGTCTGGTAATGGAAAAGGCAGGAAAGTTGTTTTTGCTTCCTGATGACCACCGGGCGGATGATCACCTTGACCAATCCCGCCTCGCCCCCTTGATAAGTTCCCATAATGAGTTTAACAAACGACTCATTCCCCAGACTGCTCCTGAATTCGCCTAGAAACCGCCCCACATCACCTTCCCCGGCGTCAACCGCCTTCGTCTCCATGGTCATAAACTCTCCCTGCGGGCCCTTTTGGTTGTCGTTCATTTTCAATACCGGAACCCCGGTGACAACCTAGCACACAACACATCATCCCGCTTTCCTTTTTTGGAATTTGATTTTTCTCGTTTGACTTTTAACCCCCTCGGCCTTGTAATCGCCCAGTACCCGCCGGGTACCGTTATGACGTTGACCATAATAATATTGCTTTGTGTATTGTTCGTTTTGCTCTGCTTCTCCGCCTTTTTCTCAAGCGCGGAGACAGCGCTCTTCTCTCTTTCCCCCATCCACATCCACCGCATCAAGCGCACCCACCCCAAGGTCGCCCGCCAAATCGAGCAACTACTGGCAACCCCCACCTCCATTCTTTCCACCATCCTTATCGGCAACACTCTCGTCAATGTCACAGCCGCCAATATCGGCTTCATCGTCGCCGAACATTTTTTCCATCCCTATGGCGAGGCAGTCGCCATTCCCGTCATGACCATTCTACTCATCCTCTTCGGCGATGCCGCCCCGAAACGCCTCGCCATCCGCCGCCCCGAAGCACTCGCCCGCGCCTACCTCCCACTTCTGAAGCTACTCATTACCGCCTTCACCCCCCTTCGTGTCCTGCTGGATAAAATCACCCATTGGCTCCCCAAGCACCTCACCCCCATCCGCCCCGCCCTAACCGAGGACGAACTCCTCACCGCCGTGGATGTCGGACACGAGGAGGGCATCCTCACCAACGTGGAACGCACCATGGTCGATGGCATCATCCGGCTGGAAACCCTCCAGGCCCGCGATGTCATGACCCCACGCGTGGACCTTATCGGCATCGACATCAACGGCGACCCCGCCACTTACCCCGAAATCTGCCGCAAGGCCCGCTTCCGGTTCCTCCCTGTCTATCGCAATGACCTCGACCATATCGAAGGCTTCCTCGATGTCGCCCGCTTCCTGCTCAACCCCAGAGCCAACATCCAAGCCGCCATCCAACCCCACTTCTACGTCCCGGATACCGCCCCGCTCGACAGCCTCTTGAACATGTTCCAACAACAATCCAAACGCCTTGCCATTGTGATCGACGAATACGGCGGCACCGCTGGCCTTATCACCCGTGGCGATATCCAGGACGAAATCGCCCAGATGACCAGCGAAAACCCCGAGGAAAACACTCTCGACATTGAACCCACGGGTCCCAATCGCTGGCTCGTCGATGGCTCCACCAGCCTTGAGCAAATCAATTACGAACTCGACCTCAAACTGGAAACAGAAGGCGCCGACCGGGTCGCCGGCTGGATCACCGCCCACACCGGCCGCATTCCAAAAACTGGCGATGTCATCGAGGAGCAGGATTGCCGCGCCACCGTCATAAAAATGCGCAAACATCGGATCACCCAGGTTCAGCTCGAGAAAATCGAACCCACCCCGGTCACCCCGCAGGATTCCAGGGAGGGCCTCTCATGATCCTGTCCGATCTAATCATAATTCTCCTTTGCCTCATCGGTGCCGCGCTTTTTGAAGGTATCGAAACCGGCATCCTCTCCCTCCACCGGATGCGCCTCCGTCATCGCGCAGAAAAAGGTGACCGCTCGGCACTCATCCTTGAAAAATTCCGGGATGCCCCCGACCTCCTGATCGGCACTACCCTGGTGGGGTCGAACCTGTGCGTCGTTATCGCTTCCGTGGTCGCCGCCAGCGTGGGAGCCAGACTATTCGGCATGGGCGAAGCCGCCGTGGGCGCCCTGATGACCATCATCATCCTGATCTTTGCCCAGTATCTACCCAAAGCCTGGTTCCAAAGCCAACCTCTCCGCCGTTGCCTGCCCTTCGCCAAGGTCCTCCGCCTCAGCGCCAGCATACTGCATCCCGCCTCGACCATGATCAACTGGCTCACCCAATGGCTGATCCCCGCCACCATCCAGGAAACCCCGGCACGCCGCCTGTTCGCCACCAAGGATGAAATCGACGTACTAGCCCACGAAAGCGCCGAGCACGGCGTCCTCTCACCGAAACAGCGCATCATGATCCGCCGCGTCCTCGACCTCTCCAATAAAACCGCCGCCGACATCATGACCTCGCGCGGAAAAATGCTCACGGTAAAGTCATCCGCCACCATGCAGGAATTTTTCGCCGCCGTCGGTGCCTCCTCCCACACCCGCCTGCCTGTCTACGACGAACCCACGAACACCTTCACCGGCACAGTGAATTACTTCGATGTAGTTTCCGAATGCGGCGAGTGCGCTCAAAACTCTCTCTTCAGCTTTGTCCGCCCTCCCATGATCGTCCCGGAAACCATGCCCATGATCGAGGTCTTTTCGAAACTGCGCCAGAACCGCCAGCAGGTCTGTCTCGTCGGCAGATCACCCGCCGAAATCACCGGCCTGATCACCAACCAGAACATCCTGGACCAAATCGTCGGCAAAGCCTGATGAATGCCTGCCATAAAACAAACTGCCCTCCGGGTTCATGCCCCGCTTGCGGACGCTACATCGGCCCGGCCTTTACCTGCCCCTACTGCGACGTGGAGCAAAACCGCACCGCCTTGCGACTCCTCCGCTGGACAGCGTTCCTCTTCACTTCCGCCGGGCTTACCATCCTGCTGGTTCTCGCCCACCGTGAACCTTCGCCCGTAACCCCCATTACCGGGATCACCGCCTCACGCACCGAACGCGCCCGCGTGAAAGGCATCACCGTCACCACACCACGGGTCATCTCACGCGACGGCACCCCCCGCTTCGTCAGCTTCGATCTGGATGACGGCAGTGGCAGGATCACCGTCGCCGCCACACGCCACGTCGCCCGCATGTTGGTAGCCGAAAACAAACTCCCCGGCAAAGGTGCCACAGTTGAAGTCACCGGCAACCCCGGCCTCGACAGGAATAATCAACTCCGTCTTTACATGGATGGCACGCTCATCATCTCCACACCCGCCACAACCTCCGCTCCGGAGACCTCGCTATGAAACCGACACTCCCTCTCAAAGTCCTGTTAACTGCCAAACAGATCCACCAACGCCTAACGGAACTTGCGGCTGAAATCGCCAAGGGAACCCCCGGCAGGGAACTCGCCGTCATCGCCGTCCTCAAGGGTAGTTATGTCTTCCTCGCCGACCTCGCTCGACTCCTCTCAAATCACAACATCCATTTGATCGTCGACTTCCTCGGCCTGTCCAGTTACGGCCCCGGCACCACCAGCTCCGGCAAGGTGAACATCCGCCACGACATTTCCATACCCCTGAAAGGCAAAAACGTCCTGCTCCTCGATGACATCCTCGACTCCGGCTTGACGCTTCAATATGCCACGCGACTCCTGAAAAAGCGCGGCGTCCGCTCCGTCAAAACCTGTGTCCTCCTCGATAAGCCCTCACGCCGTAATGTCCCCATCAATGCGGACCATGTGGGCTTCACCATCGACGACGCCTTTGTCGTCGGTTATGGCCTAGACTACAACAGCCTTTATCGGCAACTCCCTTATATCGCCTGCCTTACCCCTTCAAAGGCGGCAAAACCATCACCCCGTCTCCGAGCTTCCGCAAAATCCAAAAATGGAACTTCTCTATGACAAGCGATATTCGACGCAAATGCGATCACGTAGTAAATGTCGGTCTCGGCGCCAACGTCTTGCTCGCCGGTTTAAAAACAACCATTGGTATCATCGGCCATAGCCCCGCCCTGCTCGCCGATGGCATCAACTCCGCCTCGGATGTCACCTACTATATCGTCGTCAAAATCTTCATGAAACTCGCCGGCAAGCCGCCGGACCGCGAACACCCCTACGGCCACACTCAACTGGAAACCATCGCCTCCCTGGTCGTCGGCTCGTTTATTGTCGCCACCGCCATCGCCATCTTCTTCGACGCCATCAACAAGGTCTACGACTTCATGTCCGGAGTCAGCACTTATGCTGGCGCGGAAATCACCGCCCTGTGGGTGGCCTTGCTGACCATCGTGATGAAAATCGTCCTTACCATTTTCACGCGGAGAATCGGCAATCAATCCAGGAACGCCGCCATTCTCGCCCTCGCGTATGACCACCGGAACGATGTCTTCTCCGCAACCGGAGCGGCTATCGGAATCTTCCTCGGACAAATCGGATACCCCGTTGCCGATCCGCTCGTCAGCGGACTCGTCGCGTTCATGGTCCTGCGCACCGGAATTCAAATCCTGCGGGATTCCTCGTCCGATCTGATGGACGCCGTCCCCGGCAAGGAACTCGAAATCCAGACCCGCGGCCTGCTTTCAGACCTCCCGGAAATCAAGGCCATCGAGGAAGTCCACGCCCACCGCTTCGGACCCTACCTCGTCATGAATGTCCAGATCGGCGTGGATGGCAACATCACCGTAACCGAGGGCGATGCCATCGCTTCCGCAGTTGAATCAAAACTGGCAAACAACATTCCCATGCTCATCAAATCCTACGTCCATTACCACCCCGCGCGCTCGTCAACTCATCACCCCTCATGACGCTCACGCCTTCCCTAATCCTCATCGGCTCGGCCCCCGCCGCAGTCATCGGAGCACTGGTCGGAGCGCTCGCCGGTTGCATCCCTGCACTTCACATCTACAACCTGCTGGCCGCAGGCATGCTCCTCACCGGCGGCCTGTTGAACGGGATAATCCCCGCAACCTGGATGGATGCCTCCATCACCGGCATGATTGTCGGCTGGGTCATCGTGAACTCACTGCCCGCCATCCTCCTCTCATCCCCGGATGAAAGCGCCCTCTTCACCGTCCTCCCCGGCCATCGCTACCTGATGGATGGCCGCGGCTTCGAGGCCGTCCTGCTGACCGCCACCGGCGCAGCGGGCGCCATTGCCGCCTTGCTACTCGGTTCCTTCTTTGTCCCGCGCCTGCTCCCAACCATCCATACTGTCCTCTCGCCTCACTATCACTGGATCATCTGGTCCGTCATCGCCTTCATGTTGCTCTCCGAGTGGCCGCAAGGCAGGACCGCCGCACTCCCTCCGCTCCAACGATTACTCTCCGGAACCCGTAACGCCACCATGGGCCTTCTCACGTTTGCCCTCTCCGGACTGCTCGGCTTCATCCTGCTCTATCGCCCTTCCCTCGTCTCTGCGCCATCCGGTCAAACCCTGTTGCCTGCCTTTGCCGGACTTTTCGCCTTGCCCTGGCTGATCATGAACTTGATTGGCCGCGTTCCGCCGCCTCCTCAACAAACAACCACCCGCCTCCTCATGACGCCTCGCGAACTCCTGCACGGCATCACTGCGGGCACACTGGGCGGCGCCTTTGCCGCGGTCGTCCCCGTGGTAAGCGGTGGTATCGGCGGCATGCTTGCCGGACACGCCACGACCCTCCGCGAGGAACGCGCCTTCCTAATTTCACAAGGTGCCTCCAAGGTTGTCTACTACGCGGGCGCCCTGCTCCTCTGGTTCGTGCCGGGCCTGCATCTGGCCCGCGGCGGGGGAGCCGCCCTGCTCCGGAGCCTGCACCCGCCAGTCCCCGACTCCTACGGAATCATTGTGGCCGTCATCGCCATCGCCGCCGCCACCGCGCTGATCACACTGCCGTTCTTCGCCCGCCGCCTGATCCAACTCATCAACCGCTTCGGCCACAACGCCGTCTCATGGATCGCACTGGCCATTATCCTGCTCGTTGTCGGACTCATGACAGGCCCGCGCGGCTTGCTCGTCATGACCGTCGCCACGGGCATCGGACTTATCCCTGCTCTCTCCGGTGCTCGCCGCATGAACTCACTAGGTATCATTCTTCTGCCGCTAGCCTGTAATATGTCCGGCATCGGCCCCGCCATCGCCCGCTTTCTGGGAGTGCTCTGACATGAAAGGCATCACACACTTTACAGTCGGTATCGCGTTCGCCTCCTGCTTCCCCTCTGCCGTTCAAGCTGGCGCGGATGGCAATCCCGTCTTCTTCATCCTCGGCGGTGTCTGCGGACTGCTACCCGACACCTTGGACTTCAAACTCCTCCGATTCCTTCACCGGCACGATCTGGAAGTCGTCACCGATCCCTCAAGTCCTGATCCCTCACTCATCGCCAACGCCCTTGCCCATGCCATCACCCGAACCCACGAAACCGGGAAAACCTCGCGCATCCAACTGCACACCTCCCAACCCGGAATCGGACTATGGCACCAATTCCGCATCACACTCAACAACCCGGCCCGTCTCGTCAACGTCACCCACACCGGAATCGTGACCACCAGCCGCCACCTCATTCACAACCAGCCCCACCCTCCTTCCGAAGTCTCCATCCCCCTGCCGTGCGCCGTGACGTCGGATTACACCGCCACCACCGAAATGGATATTTTCAGTGGACCTTCCTACGCCTTTGAGCCTCTTCCTGATGGCCGGGTCCAGGCGCGCTTTATCCCCTGGCATCGCCATTGGACTCACAGCATCCCTGTGGCACTGGTCGTGGGTGTCATCGCTGGCGGACTGATCAACCCGGTGGCCGGCGTCATTGCTGGCGGGGCATGGACTCTACACGCCCTTCTTGACCAGTGCGGATTCATGGGATCAAACCTGCTCTATCCCTTCACCCGTCGCCGTTCGCCCGGCCTGCAATGGGTAGCTTCCGGAAGCACGCTCGGAAATCTCTGCGTGATATGGCTTTCATGCCTCCTGGTGTATTGGAATCTCGCCAATGGGGCCCCCGGCTCCCCCTCCCTCGTCCATCTTCTCCTCTACGCCGGAGCCCTCCCCCTCACCCTTGCCGCATGGCTCAATCGCAGGCTTCTTTCGAGCACACCAGATTCCTCTGCTGCAGGATGACAAATAGCGACAGGTTAACCGGATCCAGCGCCAGGCTTCACCATACCCGCGATTTCCTTCTGCATTTGCTCAAAGCAGTGCGGACATAATCCATGGCTGATCAAAGCCAGTGAGTGATCGGAAATGTACTGATCCAACTGCTCCCATACTTCCGTGTCCATTCGGATCTTTCGACATTGAGCGCACACGGTAAGCAAACCGCGGATAATCTGCTTCTGCTGAACGTAGGTATGCCCCACCGTGATGATGGCGACAATCGCCACCGCCACTGTCAAAACACAACCCCGGAATACATTGAACGGACTCTCCACCCCCCCGAACCATAGCTTCGGAATATCAATCATCTCGTTTAACCAGATCACCAATATCAACATCATGAACGCCATGAATTGCCAAAAAGCAACCAAGGTCAGGCCATCCCCTTTGCGCCCGCTCTCTGATTTCCGCCTCATAATGGACTCCCCTCTTTGACTGCTGAATTCCTCAACGCCGCAACAACTGTCTCAATTAACTTAAGAATTGGATAGGGTTTTTGCAGGAACAGCAAACGCTGATCCCTGATCTCCGGCCACCGCTCGTGAATATCCATGTATCCACTCGTAAACAACAGGTTCATGGTGGGTGTCAGCTTCCGGATCTTCCGCGCCAGTTCCACGCCGTTCCCGTCCGGCAACACCACATCCGTGAAAACCAGGTCAAACGCGCCACCTTGCTTTTCATATATCGAGAGGGCCTCCGCCACCGTCTGGGCGGCCATGATCCGGAATCCATGATCCTTCAACACGGTGACCGCAAATCGCCGCACACCTTCCTCGTCTTCAACCACAAGAATTCTGGCGTTATTCAATTCCGGCGGCACCAGAATCGATTCCTCTTTCGGAACGTCATTCTCCGCCGATTGATCGACTGCCGGGAAATAGATCCGGAATGTTGTACCCATCGCAGGCTGACTGTAAACCGTGATCCAACCCCCGTGTTGCTTCACAATGCCATAAACCATCGATAATCCCAGCCCTGTCCCATTCCCAAACCCTTTGGTGGTGAAAAACGGCTCAAAAATATGCGGCATGTCTCCCGGCTTGATTCCTGACCCCGTATCCCCCACGGAAAGACATGTGAACACACCGGGAGTCGCCTCGGGAAACAGCAACGCATCCTCGTTCGTCAATCGGGCAACGGATGTGGAAATGGTAATCCGCCCTTCTCCCGCCATGGCGTCTCGCGCGTTGACTATCAGATTCATCAGCACTTGCTCGATCTGGTGAACGTCCACACGGGCAGGATTGATATCGGGATCCAGCCTGATCACCACTTGAATCGCTTCCCCCAGCAACCTCTGCAGGAAGCCTGCAGCTCCTTCAACAATCGCATTGATGCTCCGAACCTGCAGGTCCATGATCTGCTTCCTGCTATACGCCATCAACTGCTTCGTCAGAGCCCCGGCCCGCTTGGCCGCTTTCGCGATTTCCATGGCGTCCTGCCGTCCGGGATGCGTCTCTTCCAGCCGCTCAAGCAGAATCTCGTTAAACCCGAGAATCGCCTGCAACAAGTTGTTGAAATCATGCGCGATACCACCGGCAAGCCGCCCCACACTCTCCATTCTCTGCGCATGCAACAACTGCTCATGGAGCCGCTTGCTTTCCGTAATGTCCGTCGCCACGCTCAACACCGTTGGAAAACCTGTTCCCGCTGGAATAAACAACACCTTCTCCACCTGCATGACGTGAACCATCCCATCCGGCCCCGTCCACATCATTTCAGGAATATACAGCGCGGCTCCCGTTTTCAACACCTTCTGGTCGTCGGCATCACTCAGTTCCGCCAGCCCGGATGGGGCCCCCGCCAACAAGTCTTCCTGCTTCTTTCCGGCCAGGTCGGCAAACCGCCGATTCGCCAATATGAACTGCCCCTTGGCGTCCCGCGCATAGATCGCCTGCGGAATCATATCGATCATTTGCCTTAAATTCCACTCACTGATCACCACCGCCTCTTCCGCCGCTTTACGTTGGGTAATATCCCTGATTATGCTTAAAAGATAGGTCTCTTCGCCGACGCGGATGCTCATCGAACTGACTTCCACAGGGAAACAGCGCCCTGATTTTGCTCGATGTTCTGTTTCAAACAGAATCCCCTTGGCCAATGCCTGCGCTATCTGATCCCTGATTCCGCTCCTTGTGTGGCTCGGTCTCAAATCATAAACTGTCATTCTGGTCAATTCGGCATGTGTATATTCATACGCTCGCTCGGCTGCCTGATTGGCATCTATAATCGCACCATCCTTGTTCAAGAACATGATGATGTCTCTGGCGTTCATGAACAACGCCTGATACCTATCAAAGAAATGCCGGCGCTGTATGCGTTCGGTAATATCCCGGACAACCGCTTGGAACCACTTTACTCCGGCAACTTGAATCATGCGCAAACTGACTTCCACCGGAAATTGACTTCCATCAGCGCGGCAATGCGTCGTCTCCACAATCACTGTGTGTTCGCGCTCAAGCCTCTGAATCGCCTGCTGATATTCCCCCTTATGCCCTGCAGACCACAAGGCATCGATCGTCATCGCCAACATCGCTTCCTTCGAATATCCATAGGAGCGAATAGCGCGCTCATTGACTTCCATCACCCGCTTGTCCTCGTCCACCAGCAGAATGATATCATTCGCATACTTGGCCAGATGAACATAATGCTCCGAAAGTGCCTTCCTCTCGGACGCCGCACATTCCCTATCTAACAGGAATAATCGTTTTTGCCTGTAATACGACAAGCCAAGAGCCAGCACCGCCAAGTTGATCAGAGCCACACCC
>CAZDUS010000022.1:0-18986 GCA_964508705.1 uncultured Verrucomicrobiota bacterium | reverse complement strand
CCTGTAATACGACAAGCCAAGAGCCAGCACCGCCAAGTTGATCAGAGCCACACCCGTAATCGTCATTAATCGCTCAAACCCGCGTAATGACTTGTCAATTTCAGCGCTGTCCAGCTTGACCATCATCCACCACTTCGTACCCATTACCGGCCGGGTCACGGCAATCACAGGCGTACCCCATCTATCGCATCCTTCAGCTGACCCCCTGACTCCAATCATCGCCTCAATCACCGGAACCGTTGGCGTTGTCACTTTTCGCCTGCAAGTCAATGGCGGCCTGTCACAATTCCGGAGCGGAGTCAGATACACCACCTCATCCCCCTCCCGGCTCAACAGCACGGCTTCACCAGTCGTGTTAAGTGCCGGCCAATCCCGAATCATGGGAAACAGCGTTCTCCTGGGATCAATCCGAAACAGGAATAACCCCGCCAGAACGCGTTCGCCCTTGCCCTCGGTGTAAACAGGAACGTACAAATCCAAATGAAGATCTGGCGCCTGCGCTGCTGTGTGCAGGTCCGAAAGCTCCACACCCCCCTTTAAAATAGTCCCCTTCAATCCTTGCCTGGCGTGTTCTCCAATTTTTGCATGCTTTTCATTGGTTGCTAACACCTCATGCAACTGGGGGTCCAGAAGTACAACGCTTTGAAAGTCGTAATCCTTGATAACTTCTCTGAGCCAGCGGTCAGCCTTTTGCCGTAGTTCATCGCTCTCTCCGCTCTTGATGACAGCTTCCAACCATGCCCCCATGGTTGGATTGTTCATCAGGGATTTTCCATAATCCAGATACTGGCGCCGCCACAAAGCCACTTCCCACGATTTGAGCTCCGCAATCGCTGTGAGTGAAGATAAAGCACTGGTCTCATGCTGTTGTCGATTCGTGAACAGGGCGCAATACCACAATACCGCCACAGCAACGGAGAAAATCATGAAAATCATCAACGAGGACTTCGGAAGTATGCCCCACGCTTCCCGCCAGGTCATCTTGCTGCTCGGAGCCGTCTTCGTTTCACTGGATATCATGCAACCCGCCTTTTTTGCGTCTTGTAGATCGTCCCGACATTGCAATTCTTTGCCGCTTTGCGCCTTGATTGTCAATTGCTATCATCTTGCACAAAATCAGAGGGCGCATCTCCGGGTGTTGGCACCGTGCTAATTCCCCAAGGTAGGGACCAGTAATGCAACATATATCATGTGAAAATATCCGTGATTTGGAGTGCGGCGGCTTGACGCCGCTTTCCAGCAGCCCGGCTCGACGGACTGCAGATTGCGAAAGTGTTTGGGTCACAGAGACGCCCCAGAGATCCGTCCCTGCCCAAAACTTATGAAAAACCGTAACACTATAGATCCAAGACGGGTTCGGGTTGTGAGGCCGGGCAATGAAATCCCCCAAGCTCCCGTGCTCTACTGGATGAGCCGCGATCAGCGCGCCGACGATAACTGGGCCCTGCTCTACGCCTGGCAGACAGCCAAACGACTGGAATCCCCACTCGTGGTAGCCTTCTGCGTCACCGATCAATTCCTTGGTGCCACTCGCCGCCATTACGGATTCATGTTGCGCGGCCTGGAAACCACAAGACGCAAGTTAGCCGCCAGGCAAATCCCGCTCATCATGCTTCATGGTGATCCGCCAGCGATGATCTCCCGTCTGGCTTCATCTATCCGTGCCGGCTTCATCGTCTGCGATTTCGACCCCCTGCGTATCAAGCGCCAGTGGAAATCAACCTTGTGCAATACCGGTTCCTTCCCCGTTCTGGAAGTCGACGCTCACAACATCGTGCCCACATGGGAAGCCTCAAAAAAACAGGAATATGGAGCCTACACCCTTCGCCCGAAAATCAACCGCCTCCTCCCGGAGTTCCTGAAGGACTTTCCCGCACTCCAAACCAACCCCCGTCCCCCGCCTCCATGCCTCCCTTCAACTTCACCACTCGATTTACTGGCAAGCCTCCCCCTCGACACCTCCGTTGATGAAGTCTCCGGGGCCCCCGCCGGTCACACCGCCGCCTCGCGTTGTCTGGACGAATTTCTGGCGTCATCCCTGTCGCATTACGACACACAGGCCAATAACCCGAACTCAGGTTGCCGCTCAAATCTCTCACCCTATCTGCACTTCGGCCAAATCTCCGCTCAACGAGTAGCACTGGAAATCCAACGAAGAAGCCAGCCCGGCAACGCCCGGAATGCTTTCCTGGAGCAATTGATTATCCGCAGGGAACTGGCCGACAATTTTTGCCTATGGAACGAACGCTATGATGTGTTTGACGGCATCCCATCATGGGCCGGGCATACACTGCTTGCCCATGCCAAGGATCAAAGGGCATACCATTACTCAACCGCGGAACTCGAACAAGCCCGCACTCATGACCCTCTCTGGAATGCCGCCCAAATGGAAATGGTCACCAGTGGTCGTATGCACGGCTATATGCGCATGTATTGGGCCAAGAAAATCCTTGAATGGGGCCCCGACCCGACCACCGCTTTCACCACTGCCATTTATCTCAATGACCGCTACGAACTCGATGGTCGCGACCCCAATGGTTATGCCGGAATTGCCTGGGCCATTGGCGGGACCCACGACCGGGCTTGGCCCGAACGCCCCATCTATGGAAAGGTCCGCTACATGAACAGCGCCGGATGCCAACGAAAATTCAACACCCAGGCGTATATCCAGAAGTGGCTGAACCGTTGACTCACCCCACAGGGACAACCCAGCCCCATTCGTCCTTTTCCTCGCCAAGTTGGATCTTTGTCAGCAATTCATACACCTTGCGCGTAACAGGCCCGACAGCCCCGCCCTGGAACGTCACCTCGCGGTCGCCCAATACAAGCACGCCAATCGGCGACACCACCGCCGCCGTCCCAGTGCAAAACGTCTCATCCGCCGTCATGGCCTCATCCACCGATACATTCGTCTCCCGGACGTCCATGCCCAACTTTTCCTTCGCCAACGTCAACACCGATTGCCTTGTAATCCCCGGCAAGATCGAGCCCAGCGCCGGCGTCAACAAGGTCTTTCCTTTCACACAGAAGAAATTTGCCGCCCCCACCTCTTCAATGTATTTCTCCTCACGGGCATCCAGATAAATGCACTCATTGAACCCCTGCGCCTTGACCTTCTTGCCAGGATACATCGTGCCGGCATAGTTCCCGATGCACTTCACATTCCCCGTGCCCTTCGGCGCCGCCCGGTGAAACTCACGCGTGAACACAAATCGCCCGGGCTTGAACCCGGTCTTGAAATAAGGACCCACTGGCGACACATAGATCAGGAACGTGTACTCCGGCGCCGGAGCCACCCCGAGCTGCGCCCCCGTCCCCCAGAGGCAAGGCCTGATATACAAGCTGCCTTTCCCATAGGGCGGCACATACTCCACATTGCGCCGAACCGTCTCCTTGACCGCCTCCACAAATTGCTCCGGCGGATATTCAGGCATACACAATCGCCGCGCCCCTTCCACCAGCCGCTTGCCATTCTCCAACGGGCGAAACAATAACAATTCCCCCGCCTTGGACCGCTGGCATTTCATCCCCTCAAATAAACCCTGCCCGTAGTTCAACACACCCGCCGCCGGCGATATCGAGATATTCCCGTATGGACGAAACTCCCCCTTGTCCCACGCCCCGCCCGCCTTGCAGGTGGCCACAAACATTTCTTTTGTTGTCGTCAGCGAAAAACTTAAGTCATCCCAATTGATATTCACGCCCATAGCCGATCTCCCATTCCTCAAACTGATGCATGGCCCATTTCGAGAACACGTCTATTCTTCTCGATCAAGTGTTGAATCTTTGCCGGGAATGTCTTGGCCATAGCCTGGCCCAGCGGTTCCAGCGGGAGCATTCCCGTCACCTTCATCACCGCGCCCAGCATGGCCATATTGGCCATGCGGGAATCCCCGCCCTCAATCGCCAGTTTCGTCGCCTGCACATACACAGGCACAACATCCTTGCGCTCCACCTGCTTGTCCGTCAGCGAAGCATTGACAAACAGCCATCCGCCCGGCGCAACCCATGACTGGAAGAAATCCAACGCAATGTCGTTCATCGCAACCATTACTGTCGGCTCGGTCACCACCGGCGAGGCCACCTGCCCATCGGAAACAAT
The DNA here is from genome assembly GCA_964508705.1 of uncultured Verrucomicrobiota bacterium. Classification (GTDB taxonomy): domain Bacteria; phylum Verrucomicrobiota; class Kiritimatiellia; order CAIKKV01; family CAITUY01; genus CAZDUS01. The sequence continues at coordinate 14,884 of CAZDUS010000022.1, read as the reverse complement.
CACCGTGCAGTTCGCTCTCCCGCCGCGCATGGCTATGCCGTAGGCGGGAAAAAACGTGGTCTGCCGATTGGTAATCATTCCCGCATACGCCAGCAACGTCCCCATGGAAACAATTCCCTGACCTCCAAACCCGGCAATAATGCAACGATACTCCACTAGTCTACCTCTCCTTCCCTAAACCTCAACTCCACCCACCTTGAACTCGCCCATCGGATAATACGCCGCCATGTCCTCACGCACATACTTCAACGAATCCATCGTCGTCATTCCCCAATTGACAGGACAGGGCGAAAGCACCTCCACCAGTGAAAACCCTTCGCGCTTGATCTGCGTCTCAAACGCCTTCTTCATCGCCTTCTTGGTCTTGATCACGTTTTGTGCGTCATGCACCGACGTCCGGGCCAGATACGAAACCCCACCCAGACTCTTCAGCAACTCGCACACACGGATCGGATATCCCATCCCCGCCTTCGCATCCCGCCCATCCGGACAGGTCGTCGCCTTCTGCCCCAGCAACGTGGTCGGCGCCATCTGCCCCCCCGTCATCCCGTATATCGCATTGTTAACAAATATCGTCGTGATGTTCTCGCCGCGATTCGCCGCGTGAATAATCTCCGCCGTGCCAATAGCTGCCAAATCCCCATCTCCCTGATAGGACAATACAAACGTGTCGGGCCTCGCCCGCTTGACTCCCGTCGCCGCCGCCGGTGTGCGCCCGTGCGCCGGCTGGCATACATCCAGCCTTAAAAACGTGTACGCCAGAATGGAGCATCCCACCGGCGCCATGAACACACAGTCGTCAGAAACCCCCGTCTCCTCCAGCAACTCACACACCAGCCGATGGACAATCCCATGCCCGCAACCGGGACAATAAGGCGACGGCTTGTCCGCCCACAACTTTGACCGCCCCGCCACTTTTTTCATTTCCATAATCCGCTACCCCCAAACCTGTTGGATCCAGAATCCAGACTTCAGGATTCCTTTCTCACGAAATTTCCCAATCAATAATCGACCCGCGCGTCGTGACCGAGCCCTTCCGCTTCCGGATCAACACATGCTCGATGATCTCCATGATGTCCTTTTCCGCCGGTATGCCGCCACCCGGCCGCCCATGGAAATGAATCGCCGCATTATCCAGCACCGACAATTTAACATCCTCGATCATCTGCCCCAGACTCATCTCCACCACAAGATATTCCTTCGCGGTCTTGGCCACCTCGCGCAACGTCGCATAGGGAAATGGCCAAACAGTGATCGGCCGTATCAAACCCACCTTCAACCCTTTGGCCCGGGCTTCGGCCATCACCGACCGGCATATCCTGGACGTCGTGCCATACGCCACCATCACAAGATCGGCATCCTCGGTGTTCACCGTCTCGACCATGCCCTCAACCTTCCTCATGGCGTCAAACTTGGCCTTGAACTTCCAATTCCAGTCCTCAACCACGCCATCCTCGAGCGAAAGGGAATTGATCAGGTTGGGCTCACGGCCATCACGCTTGCCGCCGACCGCCCAAGGCTTCGCCGGACGATTCGGCGTCAACGGCTTGAACTCCAGCGGCTCCATCATCTGCCCGAGAATAGCATCCCCCAGGACCAACACCGGATTGCGATACTGGTCCGCCACGTCAAACGCCTTGAATGTAAGGTCAGCCGCCTCCTGCACCGTCGCCGGAACGTATACCACCATATGGTAATCACCGTGCCCGCCTCCCTTGCACGACTGGAAATAGTCCGCCTGCGAGGGCGCAATATTACCCAACCCAGGCCCACCTCTGGCAATATTGACGATCACGGCCGGCAACTCGGCCCCAACCAGGAAGGAAACCCCCTCCTGCTTCAGCGACATCCCCGGCCCCGACGAACTCGTCATGGCACGGGCCCCTGCCGACGCAGCCCCATAAACCATGTTGATCGCCGCAATTTCGCTTTCCGCCTGGATGAATGTTCGCCCCAGCTCCGGCATGTGCTTCGACATGTACGCCGTCAACTCGTTCTGCGGGGTAATGGGATAGCCAAAATAACAGTCACAGCCCGCTCGGATCGCGGATTCCGCAATGGCGTCATTCCCTTTCAGTAAAACACGTTCGCTCATGGGGCCCCCTTATTGCTTTCACGCCACACGGTCAGCGCGGAATCAGGGCACATCAGCGCGCACATCCCGCACCCAACGCACTGGCCGGGATGAACAGCCTCCAAATGTCGGTACCCCTGAACATTGGTATCCTCGGCGGCAGATAAGGTAATCACATCATACTTGCATGCCGTAATGCAAAGTCCACAACCCTTGCACTTATCCACATCTATTTCGATTTTCCCCTTGGCCATGCTATCCCTCCAAACAACGCCTTTCGCATAAAGGAGCGCTGATTTTTTTGCCGCTCATTGTAATAGTTGCGCACACACACGTCAATTTGCTATCTGGAACACATGCGTCGCATTCTTGCCGTAAACCCGGGTTCGACCAGCACCAAAGTCGCGTATTTCGAATTGGAGAACGAAATCGCCTCCGAATCCGTCTCTCACTCTGCCGCCCAACTCCAGGGGGCGGCAACCCTCGCGGCCCAATGCTTGTTCCGGCTCGAAGGCATTCGCCACTTTCTCTCAACCCATCAAATCGCACTTTCCAGCCTCAACGCCATCGCCGCCCGCGGCGGCCTGTTGAAACCCATCCAGGGCGGCGTCTACCCCGTCAACCCAGCCATGCTCGCCGACCTGGAATCCTGTCGCTACGGCGAACACCCCGGCAATCTCGGCGCCATCATGGCCAACCAGCTCGCCACCGACGCCGGTTGCCCCGCCTTCATTGTGGACCCCATCGTCGTGGATGAACTCGATGACATCGCGCGCGTCACCGGAATTCCAGGCATCAAACGCACCAGCATCTTCCACGCCCTGAACCAGAAATCCGTGGCGCGCCAGACCGCCCTCAAGCTCGGCAGAAAATACGAGGACTGCAACTTCATCGTCGCCCATATAGGCGGCGGCATCTCCGTGGGCGCCCACAAGCATGGCCGCGTCGTGGATGTCAACAACGCCCTGAACGGCGACGGCCCCTTCTCGCCGGAACGCGCTGGCACCCTCCCATCCTTCAGTCTGGCCCAGCTCTGCTTCAGCGGCAACCAAACCCTCGCCCAGATCAAACGTAAAATCACGGGCGAAGGCGGACTCGTTGCCTACAGGGGCTCTAACAGCTTCAGCGAACTCGTGTGCGGCGTGACCGCTGGCGACGCTGAGGCCAACCTCCTCTATCGCGCCATGGCCTACGCCATCAGCAAGGAAATCGCCCAGCACGGCGCCACCCTCTCCGGAAAGGTCGACCGCATCATCCTGACAGGCGGCATCGCGCATAACGCCGGCTTTATGAAAATGATCCGGGAACGGGTGGAATTCCTCGCTCCAGTCGAGGTCGTCCCCGGCGAGCGCGAAATGCTCTCCCTTACCCAAGGCGTTCTCGCCGTGCTTGATGGAACTATCCAGGCAAAGGATTATACTTGAAGCAGTATGCATTAGCCTGTGGCTTCACAGGCGGCTTTCTTACAAGGAGATCAACATGGAACAAATCATTATCACAGGTGTCGTCAAGAACAAGCCCGGCGTACTGGCTTCCATCGCCGATAAGTTCCGCCAGCTAAACATCAACATCAACAGCCTAAACACCTCGGAAACCGATGACCCGGCATTCAATTGCATCACCATCGTCACCGACACCGATGGCTTTGATTTCAATGTCATTAGCCGGGAACTCACCCTCGTGGCTGAAATCAAAGGCCTCGAAAAACTCAATATGGGCGATCATTACGAGCGGGAACTCCTGCTGGTTAAAATCTCCCTGAATCAGGAAACGATGCCTCACATCATGCAAATCGGCGAACTCTTCCGCGCCAAGGTTGACGGCATCGGGAAAGGCTCCATCACCCTTGAACTCGTCGATGAGCCTGCCCAGATCAAAGGTTTTCTTAATATGCTTAAACCCTTTGGCATCCTCGGCATGTCCAAAACCGGCCGAACCGCCATCAAAAAAGACTGACCACAAACCTTCAGACCGCACCACGAAACCCATGATTTCGACACTGCAACAACTTCAATCCTTGTCCCTGAACCAGCCCGCCGCTGAAAAATTCAGGGTCGTTGTCGCCGGTGCGGAAGACAGCGGTATCATCTCCATCATTGCCGATGCCGTGTCGCTTGGCATGGTGAACGCCACCCTGGTTGGCGCCAGCGACCGTATCAAGGAACTGGCCTCTAAAGCAGACATCAGCCTTTCTTCCGTTGAACTCATCGACGCCCAAACCCCAGAGGACGCCGTCACAAAAAGCGTGCAGGCCGTTAAGGCCGGCCATGGGGACATCCTGATGAAAGGAAGCCTGAAAACGGGAACCCTAATTCACGGTGTTCTTAATAAGAAAGACGGCCTTCGCTCCAACCGCATCCTGAGCCACGTCGCCGTCACCGCCGTCCCCAACAAAACCGGCCTGCTTCTAATCACCGATGCCGGCATCAACATCGCCCCCGATCTGGCCCGCAAAAAAGATATCGTCATGAACGCCGTCCAAGTCGCCCTCGCACTGGGAATCCCCTGCCCGAAGGTGGCCATCCTCTCCTATGTCGAAAGCACCAATAAACACGCTTCCCCTTCCATTACGGATGCCGTCATGCTCACGGAAATGAATCATAATGGCATGATCCCCGGTTGCATTGTCGAAGGCCCCTACGCCCTCGATAACGCCGTATCCCCCATCTCCGCCGCCACCAAGGGTGTCTCCGATCGCAAGGTCGCCGGCAATGCCGACATCGTCGTCGCTCACGATATCCACATGGGAAACGCCATCTACAAGGCCATTCAAGTTTGGGTTGGGGCCCCCATCGCCAGCGTTGTCATCGGCTACGATACCCCCATCGTTGTCTCCTCGCGGGCCGACACACACCAAAGCAAACTACTGTCCATCTCCCTGGCTATTCAGTTAATGAAACATCGCCCCTGATCGATTTCCCCATTCCACGCATCAACCATTGGGTCATACTTCATAATTATTCCTGAACCCAGAACCCTGATTCCTGAACCCTTACTTAAACACCCGCTTCGCCCAATACAAAGCATTCTCCAGGATTGACCTCTCGCGCTCCATTCGCTCACGCATGGCCCTCACCATGCTCACATACTTCCTCACCACAAGGAACACATCCTCGCCCATCTCACGCCCCTTGAACAACTCGGGGTGCCGCTCGCCAAAATCCAGCGTCGGCTGAATAACGTTGGCATCAATCCGGAAACCCAGCCGGTGCCCGCTCAACAGCAACCGGTCAGGAAAAGAAACCGTGTCGGCATCAGCCGCACATTCGTCAAGATACCACGTCAGCGACCTACCCAGCGCGTCAACGTGCAGCAGGCACAGGATCTTTTTCTCCACTTCAAATAAATCCTTGATGTCCTCCAGTGGTATATGCAACGCCCTGAGCGATACAATTTTTTCAAGGAACATGACATACCCCTGGGAATACCCACCATCCTTGTCGGGAATGTGCAGCTCAAGCTGGCGCTGTATCGTGCGCACAAATACCGCTTCCCGTCCAATCATCTGGCAAACTTCAGATAAGGTGTTCCCGTTGTTCATGCCAGCAGTGAACCCTCAGACCCTCCACCCCGTCAAGCACAACCCTATTTCTCATCCTAATCTTAATCGTAATCATAATCTTAATCTTCCCCTCTCTCTACCCCCCTCCCTCCTCTCTTTCCTTCCTTGCCATCCCACCCCCCCTTGCGTCATCATTATCGCATGAACATCCGCTGCTCCTTATTAACAACAGCCTGTTTCATCCTGTTCGTCACCCTTGCTCTATCAACCCCCGGAGGAACCAACATGACGACCGTCACCGTGCGCTTACTGAATGAACAAGGACTGTTAACTTCCACGCAGTCAGTGGAAAAAATCGTTAAACCCGATGCGGACTGGAAAGCGCAACTGACTCCGGAGCAGTACCGGATTACCCGCCGCCAGGGAACCGAGCCCGCGTTTTGCGGCGCCTTCTTCGACCACAAGAAGCCTGGCCGTTATGACTGCGTGTGTTGCGGCCTGCCACTATTTGAATCATCGAGCAAGTTCGACTCCGGCACAGGCTGGCCCAGCTTTTTCAAACCCATCGCACAGGAAAATGTGTCCACCATCACCGACACCAGCCACGGCATGATCCGCAAGGAAATCCGTTGCACCCGGTGTGATGCTCATCTTGGCCACGTCTTTGATGACGGCCCGAACCCCACAGGCCTGCGCTACTGCCTCAACTCCGCCTCCCTGCTCTTCATCCCCGCCAAATAGCAGTTTGGACTGCGACGGCTTGACGTCGCTTTGTTTTCGGTGCGGCTAGACGCGCCGTCCCCGCTTTAGCTTCCCCATTCCCTCCCGCCCCTTACCTCCCGCGCGGAATAAAACTCTGATCTGGCTTAAGATCCACCAGGAACGCCGTTAGCAAATCGGATACATGCTCCAGATCATCCAGCGAAATCACTTCCACGGGCGTATGCATATAGCGGTTGGGGATACTAACCAGCGCCGCCGCCACACCCGACCGGTTGACCTGCATGGCATTGGCATCCGTACCCGTCGCCCGGGGCTCGGCCGTAATCTGTATCGCAATCCGATGCTTCTTCGCCGATTCCTCCATCAGCCGACCCAGCACCGGATTGATGTTCGGACCGCGATGCAACGTCGGTCCTTTCCCTAACTTGCACTCCCCTATCCGCTTAGGGTCCCCGCCTGGTGAATCCGACGCAAACCCCACATCCACGGCAATCCCGACGTGCGGATCAATTCCATACGCGCTCGTCTGCGCGCCGCGCAACCCGATCTCCTCCTGCACGCTCGTCACCCCATACACCCCGACTTTGACCTTCTTCCCCTTGAGTTTCCGCAAGGTCTCCACCACCACAAACGCTCCAGCCCGATCATCAAACCCGCGCCCCGTAATCAAATTATTCTGTAACTTCTCAAGCCCCACCGCGATCGTCGCATAGTCGCCCACCGAAACATGCTTCTCGGCGTCCTTGCGATTCTTCGCACCGATATCAATCCACATCTCATGCAATTTAGCGGCCTTCCCGCGCTCCTCCGCCTCAAGCAGATGAATCGGCTTGCGCCCGAACACACCCGCCACCGGCCCCTGCTCCCCGTGAATCGTCACCCTCTGCCCCCCAACCACCGCCGGATCCACACCGCCCACCGCCGACACAAAGATGAACCCCTTTTCATCAATATGCATCACCATGAAGCCAATCTCGTCACAATGCCCGGACAGCATCACACGGAACGGCGCCTTGGGATTGATCACGCCGATCACATTGCCGTGCACATCCGCCCGCACCTCGTCGCAATAAGACTTCATCCGGCTCTTGATCGCCCCCTGGATCCCCCATTCAAACCCCGATGGACTGGCTGTTTCGACAAGCTGTTTCAAAAACTCAAATGATTCTTTTTGCATGCTTCAGTTCCTTTCCCAGAGACCCGCCAAAGGTATCACGACCCCAAAAATCGTCAATCCCACGTATTCAACCTCCCCTTCCCAAAACCCTCTTACTCATAATCATAATCTTAATCTTAATCGCCCCTCCCTCCCCCTTCGCGCTCTTCGTACTCTTCGTGGTAGGACATTCCCCTTTATTCCCCATTTCATACTTCATAATTCATCTTTCATAATTCAAATTTCCCACTCCCTCCATTTCCCACTCCCTCCCCCCTTGCCTTTTCCCCATGATACGATACAGTTTCCCACCATGAAGCGGGTTCTCTTCCTTTGCTCTCAACCTTTTTTCCAATGGCGCGGCTCTCCCCTTCGCGTGGGATTCGACGTCACCGCCCTCGCCGAATCCGGCTACACCGTCGACCTGCTCACCCTGCCCATCGGGGACTCCCGCATTATCCCCGGCGTCACCGTTATCCGGGTCCCCAATTGGTTCCGCGCCAAAAAAATCGCCATCGGCCCCTCGCTCCTTAAGGCCGCCTTCGATGTCCTTATCCTGTTCAAAGCCCTCCAACTCATCCTCACCCGTCGCTACGCCGTCATTCACACCGTCGAGGATACCGGCCCCATCGGCGTCCTGATCGCATGGCTCGCCCGCGCCAAACTCGTCTTCGAAAAACACTCCGACCCCTCCTCCCATCAGGGCAAGTCCCTGCGCAACCTCATCATGTGGGCCTACACCAAGGTGGAACTCTTCGCCGCCCGCCGCGCCGATGCCGTCATCGGAACCGGCCCCGGCCTCGTCGCTCAAGTCCGCGCCATGAATACCGGCAAGCCCGTCCACCACATTCCCGACATCCCATCCTCCCGAATCGACGCCGATCCCGCCCGCACCGCCGCCGTCCGCCGCCAACTGCAAACCTCCTCCAGCGACATCCTGATCACCTATGTCGGCTCCTTCGCCGCTTATCAAGGCATTGAACTCCTCTTCGATTCTATCCCCAAGGTCATCGCCGCCAACCCCCACGCCCGCTTTGTCATCATCGGCGGCACCCCCACGGAAATCCAAACCCGCACTGCCCAGTTACGCCGCCAACATGCCGAGGCCGCTGTCATCTGGGCCGGCCACATCGCCCCGGATATCCTCCCCAACTATCTGGCCGCCGCCGACATCCTCCTCTCCCCGCGCCTCACCGGCGTCAACACCCCCCTCAAACTGCTCGACTACCTCAAGGCCGGCCGCGCCATTGTCGCCACCGACACCCCCGCTAACCGCCTCATCCTCAACGACACCACCGCCTGCCTCACCCAACCCGATCCCGACTCCTTTGCCAAAGACATTACCCAACTCGCCGCCTCCCCCGAACGCCGCCAGAAACTGGCCACCCAAGGCGCGGCCCTCATCCACTCCCTCTATAACTTCGAAGAGTTCAAAACCCGTCTCTCTAACTGCTACTCACAATTAACAACTCATACTTCATAATTCGTAATTTTTATTTCTTATTTCCTGAACCCCGAACCCTAATCCCTAACCCCAAACTCCCATGATCTACAAACCCTACGGCTCCACCGGCATCCAAGTCTCAACCCTCGGCTTCGGCGGCATGCGATTCGCCGATCAAACCAACGTCGACGCCTGCGCCGACCTCGTCAAAGCCTGCTACGACTCCGGCATCAACTATTTCGATACTGCGCCGGGCTACGGCAAATCCGAGGAACTCATGGGCGTCGCCTTCAAGGAAATGAACGCTTCCAAGGCCAAGCGCCCTTTCTATGTTTCCTCGAAAACCTTCGGCGCCACCGCCGACGATGTCCGTCGTGACTGCGAAACATCCCTCAAGCGCCTGCAGGTGGACGCCCTCGATTTCTATCACGTCTGGTGCCTCCTCGATCAGCAGGCATGGAACGACCGTCGTGCCAAAGGCGCCCTGCAAGGCATCGAGAAACTCAAGGAGGAAGGCCTGATCCGCCACATCGTCGTCTCGTCCCATATGAAGGGAAACGAAATCGCCGCCGTCCTCCGCGACTATCCCTTTGAAGGCGTCCTGCTCGGTTATTCCGCAATGAACTTCGCCTTGCGCGAAGAAGCCCTCACCACTGCCCACGCGCTCAACAAAGCCGTCGTCGTCATGAACCCGCTCGGTGGCGGCATCATCCCTCAACACCCTGACCGCTTTGATTTCGTCCGCACCCAACCCGGAGAAACCGTTGTCGAAGGCGCACTCCGTTTCCTCATCAACGATCCGCGCATCACCATCACTCTGGTCGGCATGGCCAACCGTCAACATCTCACCGAAGCCCTGTCAGCCGTTAACGGCTTCAAACCCCTCACTGCCGACCAAGTTGCCCTCATCCGATCGTCCATTCGCGAAGCCTTCAACGAAATGTGTACCGGTTGCGCCTACTGCGATGATTGTCCTCAGGGTATTCGCGTCCCGAAACTCATGGACGCCTACAACCAATACATGCTCTCCGGCAAACCCGAAAGCATCACCAACCGCCTGAACTGGCATTGGGGTATTCTCCGCGAGGGAAACAAGCTGGATCAATGCACCGAATGCGGCGCTTGCGAATCAGCCTGCACCCAGAAACTTCCCATCATCAAGCGCCTCAAGGAAATCCGCACCGAGGTAGACCGCTGGCTCGCCGAAGACGCCAGAAAAAAAGCCGCTCAATAACTATTCATTCCATTTTGTACGGGCGTCGCTCTCCGACGCCCGTCTGCCTCCCCTCAAACAACCCGCCTCCCTGCTTTCTTGAAATACACCTTGGACTTTCATAAAGTCCCCACGTCTTGCGGATATCATTGCGTAAAGGAACAGCACATTATGAAGACACTAAAAACAACCAGCATCCTCTTTCTCTTCATCCTCACACCCTTTATCTCCCAGGCTTGGGACTCCTACAAGGTCACCGTCCTGCCACTCCCCAATGGCGCAAGCCAATGGTACGACGTAAACGACGCCGGCCAGGCCTGCGGCACCTATATAGACAATGTCAATTGGATCACAAACCAAGCCATCGTGTGAAATCTTTCAGCCCCAACCAACCCCTTGGTTCGCTTCCCCTTCCTTGTCTCCACCCGTCCAACCTCGAAGGGCTACACGATCAGTCAAAGCGGAGTAGTCTTCGGCTCCTCCAAACATGCCACAGAGAATAGGCAGAAAAGTGTTCGATTCCTTCAAGGCGGCGCAGAACTACTGTACAATGAAGTCTCTTGCACCTACGAAGCCGTCGGCAACGGCCTCAATGGGCGAAGGATTTTGATTGCAGGAGGCTTGGGCTCCACTGGCGGCGCATTCATCCACAACGCCGACAACAGCAATACTTACGCTGTATGCGCATCGCTCGCCAACAGTTTGCGGGACAGTGCCGCCATGAACGAAAACGGTCAAGTAGCCTACGTGGAATTGTCCGGAACCAATAAATTCTACAGGATTGGCGAACTGATAGGAACAAGCGTCGTAAAATCAAACCTGACCGCATTTGCCGGTGCCAGCGCGGCTTATATTAGAGCCATGAACTCCTCCAAAGTGATCGTAGGCGAACGCTTGTCGGGTGGCCAATACAAGGCCTACGTTTACAACTACCCATCAAACACCATCGTCGAATGGATTGACGGTTCCCTGCAATTCAACGACATCAATAACAACGGTCTTGTTGTCGGCACCATCAGCGCCTCCGCAGGCTGCATGGCATCTGTCCAAAACAACACCCTGACAGTCACAAACCTGAACGGCTGCCTCGATCCTTCTGCCAGCGGCTGGGTTATCGAAGGTGCTGTTGCTGTCAACAATCACAACGTCATCCTCGCTCAAGCCCGTAAATCCGGATACTACACCAGCCCAACCTACGTCCTCCTGACCCCCTCCACCTACATCCCGGAACCGGGCGCCCAAATCATGGTCATCCAAACCGGCACCGTCAGCGGAGTCAATGTTGGCTTTACCAATGTCCTCTCACCGGGAGTATTCAACCGCACCTACGACGCATCCCGCGATGCCAGCTACTGGAATTCACAATATGCCGGACTCCTCGCGGCGCTGGATCCCTCGATCCCCGCCAACACACCCCTGCAAATGTGGAATTTATCCTTCAGTGGCTCCTTCGGTGGCGCCGCACAAGTCACCCTCTATTACAATCACAACGCCTTGCCCGGCCCCGAGGCAAACCTGACCATCCTTCATTACAACAGCAACACATTAGCCTGGGAGCCCATCGCGGGCACCGTTGTGGATTCCGTCAACCACACCATCACCTTCTCCACCACATCGTTCTCCCCCTTCATCCTTTCCGCCTCCGCCCCCTCCAGCCACACCATCACCTCCTCCGCGGGACCCAACGGCTCCATCTCGCCAACCGGCGCGGTCAGCGTCGCGAGCGGAGCCAACCAGACCTTTGTCATCCAGGCAAATCCACTCTGCCGCATCAACGACATCCTCACCAACAGCGCCTCCATTGCCTATCCCTTCGACAACAACCACACGAACTTCAACTTCTGCTGGTCCAATATCCAAGCCAGCGGAACCATACAAGCCACCTTCACAACCCGCCTCAGCGCCAGCGGCACCCCGCACCCCTGGCTCCACGACTTCTATCCCGAAAGCAACGATCTCAGCCAGGTCGCCACACTGGATACCGATAACGATAGACTGACCGCCGATCAGGAATATATCGCCGGCACTGATCCGACCAACGGCAACTCACGCTTCTTCATCAGCGGCGTAACCATCAGTAACAACACCGTTCTCCTGACTGCCCACCCCGCCATATCCAACCGCAACTACCAACTCCTCTGCTCAACAAACTTGGACACAGATTTCTCTCCCGTGACCAATAACCTCACCACGGAAGCCGGCACACTCAAAGTCACCGCAACCAATGAATCCCCCGCCTCCTTCTTCCAACTCAAAGTCTCCCTGCCATAATATTGGATCGTTAATTATTTGGAGTACGGCGGCTTGACGCCGTTTTCGCCGGCGCGGCTTGACGCGCCGATCAGCAACCCTCTGCTTCAACCTCCCCGCAAAAAGAGGCATGCTTTCCGGCCGCGATTGGGTAAACTGCCCAGCCAGAACCATGAGTGCCAACAAACCAAAATCCCACCGCCCTGTCCTCCATAGTACCGCGAAGCAGGACGACGGTGGATCCCTCACATCCCACATCCCACATCCCACATCCCCAACCTCTCACGCTTCACCTCTCACGTCTCACGTTCCCTCCCACCTCACCATCCACCCCACCTCCCTCTCCCTACGCCAACTTCAACGCCGCCAACTCGAACAAACCTCCTTCTTCGACAGTCGCGGCCACATCACCTTCTCATCCCTCATCCGCGACTGCGCCACCGCCGCCCTCGCGCACATCCCACATCCCACGTCTCACGCTTCACCTCTCACGTCCCCTCCCCACACCCCCCGCCCCCCCACCGACCTCGACCGCGAACTCGCCATCGTCGAAACTGTCGTCCGCTTTCGCGCGACTCACTCCGGCAAATCCAAAATTCTATCGGAACTCGCTCCCGCCGCCCTCGAAGAAACCCTGGCCCAACTGATCGCCTCCATCGCCCCGCTCGCCAACCGCGCACCCGACTTCCTCGCCCTGCTCGCCGCCGACACCCAGACTCCGAAGAACCCCGAACTCGCCGCGCTCTACACCACCTATATCGAAGTCTGCCAATCGTTAGGCTTTATCGACGACGCCTCCCTGAACGCCGCCATCCTCGCCTTGATATCCGGCCCGCGCGACCACTGGCCCCTCGCCCTGCGCCAGGCCAACACCGTCACTTTCAAAGCCATCCGCTGGATTGCCCCGTTCCAGGAATCCTTCATCCACGCCCTAACCAACCAACTTGGCAAGGACCACGTCATCGTTGAACACATCCTTGCCGACTATGAGCAGGACTGGTGGGGCGGCTCTCTCATCAGTGGCGCGGGTCGCCTCCTCTTTGGGGACCCCCAGTCCGCCGCCGCCGACTGCCAATACCACTCCTCCGCCACCCGCTCCGCTATCGAGGGGCTCACCAGTCTGCGCGAAGGCTACGCCATGCAGGATCCCGCCCTCGCCAAAAAAGCCCGAACCTGCGTCGGCTTCTCCTGCTCCGTCGGCACCTACGGCGAAATCGAGGACCTCGCCCGCCGCATCGCATGGGAACTCCACGACAGACCCGACCCGCTCCGCCCCGAGGACATCTGCCTCGTCTCCCGCAACCTCGGTGCCGCCTCCGATGCCATCATGGACATCTTCTCCCGCTTCAACATCCCATACTACTTCCGACGTGGGGCCCCCGTCCTCTCTGTCCCCATCGTCAAGACCTTCATCAATCTCGCCCGTCTCTCAGCCACCCGCGAACGCGACCTCTTCTGTGCCCTCCTCCAAAGCCCCTGGATGTCTTGGCCATCTCCCCTCACATCCCACCCGCCCGCCCCGCACGATTGCGTGGGGCAGGCGGGCATCCCACATCCCACATCCCATCTCGACCCCCTCCAACTCGCCGACGACATCATCCGCTCCGGCGTCGAGCCCATCATCGACGATCCCGTCCGCTTCTCCCGTCGTCTCACAACCTACGTCATGCAACGGCGCCGCTTCCCCGACCGCCCCTCTGCCGAAGCCTACGCCAACCTCGCCGTTCATGCCTTCCACTCAATTCTCGGCGCCCCCAACATCACCACCTTCGACGCCGGCCTAACCGATCTCCAAAAAAGAATTGAGTCACTAATCACAGTTCAATCTTCACTCCCTCCCCCAATTCGTAATTCGTCATTTGCAATTCCTAATTCCCCTGAACCCTCTCCCTCCTCACCTCTCACGTCTCACGCTTCACGTCTCACGTCTCACGCTTCACGTCTCACGTCTCACGCTTCACGTCTCACGTCCCCTTCCCCCTCCCCCCTCACCCAAGCCATCCTCCTCAACAACGCCGCATGGGAAACCGTTACCGACACCCTCTCCACCCTGCGCCGCCACACCCTTATCAACCGCGACAACGGCACCTCCGTCTCCTGGCCCGACATTGTCGATCTTCTCAATCGCGCCCTCGAAAACATCACCGTCTCCGCCACACCCCCCGACGAATCCGGCGTTTGGATTCTCAACCCCTACGACATCGCCGGCCTGCAATTCAAAGTCGTCCTCGTGGCCGGACTCAATGCCGGCGCCTTCCCGAAGTCTCCCACCCCCAGCCCTCTCTTCCCCGACGCCGAACTCCAATCATTCCGCAAAAAACTCTCCACATCCCACATCCCACATCCCATATCTTCTTCCCCCTCTGATTCAGGTTTCAGGTCTCATCCCTCGTCCCTCCCCCTCCCCTCCCCACGTCGCACGTCTCACGTCTCACATCTCCCCCTCCCCACCCCCCTCCCCGTCGCCGCCCTCGCCGCCTCCAAGGCCCGCAACAGTCAGGAGAACCTCCTCTTCCTGACCA
>CAZDUS010000021.1:0-33938 GCA_964508705.1 uncultured Verrucomicrobiota bacterium | reverse complement strand
TTGGAATCCCTCGTGAAGAACATCAAGGGGCTCAAGCGCATCCGGTTCTGGATGACGTTCGGGCAGGAATACCTGACGCACCTGCGGGTTTTGCAGAACGTGGGAATGACCCGGATTGATCCGGTGATGTACGAAGGCAAGGAAGTGATTCCGTTGAAGTTCCTGAAGGCCGTGTTACCGGAGCCCTCCTCGCTGGGTAAGAACTACACGGGCAAGACGAATATCGGGTGCATGATCGAGGGGTTGAAGGGTGGCAAGAAGCGCAAGATTTATATCTACAATGTTTGTGATCACGCCGAATGCTGGAAGGAAGTCAAGGCTCAGGCTATTTCCTACACGACGGGTGTGCCAGCGGTGATTGGCGCGATGATGATGTTGAGCGGTAAATGGAAGGAGCCGGGCGTCCATAACGTTGAGGAGTTTGATCCGGATCCGTTTATGGAAGAGCTTAACATTCGCGGCCTGCCGTGGGTGGTGAAGACCTTGCGGCCCGGTCAGATGACTGTGAAGTAGGGATAGGGTGATAATAGGAGCGCCATTCTCCCCGGGAATGTAGGCGGAGAATGGCGCTCTGTTTTTGGATGGGGAAGAGCGGATGTCAAATATCTTTGGATTTATTGATAAATCTGCCGCAAATCGTATTGTTTTCGCACGGTTGCGATGAATTCGGTATTAGGTGTTGATAAAAACTATGGGTTTGGTAAAAATACTTACGGTAACCCAATAATTACGGCGATGTCATGAGTGAAAAACAGAAGTCAGGCGTTCAAGATGGTCCAGTGCCGAAGCCTGATCGGCGCTTACGAAACCTATCGCGGGAAAGTCCGAGCGACAGGAGAAAGCACTTAAGGTATTTGTGCCAATTCCCTTTGACGGTAGTTTTTGAAGTCAAGGGGCAGAAGATGGAGCGAGTTGCACATGCAAGAGACATATCCGACGGAGGTGTGTTGCTGGAAGGGGCAGTGATCCCGCCGCATGTTGAGCAGGTGTCCGTGAAATTCAAGGTGCCCGACGGAGCCATGCCGGAGGAACTGATTCATGGCGAAATACGGATGGAGGGCTTGGTTCGATTCAGAAATGACAAGGGGGGGCGGTACGGGATTGAGTTCAAGAAGACCATGGCGGAGACGCTGGCGAAAACGACATGGATGAAACTGCGCTGGCTTGCGGCGATTGGTTTCATTGGGGTTGTTAGCGTAGTGGTGATGTTGAAGTACGAGAACTTGTATTTCTTTTGGTTTGATGTTCCGCTGTTCCTCTACAGTTTGCTTGTGGGTTCCTACCTGATTACGAGGTTTATCTTCGCGGCGTTCTACCGGAAGCATCCTCCGTTGGAGAAACTGCCCACTGTCAGCGTGATTGCGCCTGTATTCAATGAGAGAACTCATGTGGGGCGGATGATCCGTCAGGTGATGGAATCGCATTATCCTGCAGAGAAGTTGCAGTTCATCGTGGTGAATGACGGTAGTACGGACGGGACAAGCGGGGCGATCGCAGAGGCGCTCAAGGTCTATGAAGGCGTTGAGTTGATTGAGTTTGAAAAGTCACGGGGCAAGCGGCACGCGCTGGGGGCTGGTGCTGAACTGGCCACGGGAGAAATATTAGTGTTCATCGATTCTGACAGTTTTCTTGATCCGGACGCGCTGAAGAATCTGGTTAAGCCGTTTGCGGATCCTGAAATTGCCGCTGTGACGGGGCATTGCGATGTGGAAAATGTGTGGACCAATGCGCTGACGCGAATGCAGGCCGTGCGTTACTACATTGCCTTCCGGGTGATCAAGGCGGCGGAAAGCGTTTTTGATTCCGTGACATGTCTTTCCGGTCCGCTCGCCGCTTACCGGCGAACTGCCTTTGATGATGTGAAAGAGGAGTGGTTGACACAGACGTTCCTTGGTCAGCCAGCCACCTACGGGGATGACCGTAGCCTGACGAACTCCCTGCTGATGCGAGGGTGCAAAGTGGTGTATGCCGAAGACGCACGGGTGACAACGGTGGTGCCGGATGACCATCATACGTTTTTGCGCCAGCAGTTGAGGTGGAAGCGGTCCTGGTTCCGGGAGAGCATGAGGGCCTGCGGATTTTTCTGGAAACGGCCGCCGTTGATGTCTATCTCGTTTTATCTTGGATTCATTTTGCCGTTACTCGGACCGGCTGTTGTGCTTCGGTCGCTTGTTTATGTTCCGCTGACGCAGTCGGGATCGCCGTTTGTTTACATCTTTGGTGTGATCCTGATGAGCGGATTGATCAGTACGACGTATCTTTTCATTCGACGATCAAGGCTGTGGTATTACGGATTGCTGTTCTGTTTCTACTATATGTTTGTGCTTATCTGGCAATTGCCTTGGGCGGTAGTGACGTCATACAAGACCCAGTGGGGAACCCGATCGGACATTTGAAATGAAACGCATATTTAATCTTCTGCAGTGGGTGGGGTTGGCGGTCGTCGTTGCGCTGATTCTTGTTAATGTTTTCAAGCCGGTGCCCCCCATGCAGTATCATCCGGAAACATGGACGCAGTGGACGGGGTTCCTTGCGATTTCGTATCCCGGCGTTTCCAAGGATGGAACGCCGGTTTACGCTTCGGAACAGCAATTTGATGAGCATATCAGGGCGCTGAAACAGGCTGGATTCAATCCGATCAAGGTCTCGGACGCTTACGCCTTTTTGACCGGGAAATATCCGCTGCCGGAGCGAGCTTTGTTGATTCTGCTGGAAGGTGGGCGCAAGAGCACGTTTATACGATCGCATTCGGCGCTCTCAAAATACGGTTTTTGCGCGACCATATGTGTGCCTTCCTCTGAAATGGTGAGTTGGAGCGAGTCGCCGCTAAAGAAGAGCAACGTAAGACGAATATCCAAGATGAGGGAATGGTCGGTGGCCGGCATGGGACATCGGGCGATTGAGTGGATCCCTGTCTCTGAAAAAGAGGTCAAGGGGCATTTCCTGACGGAGCGATTGTGGCTGTCGTCCGAAAGCAGGAAGGAAACGGATGCCGAGTTTACGGAGCGGGTGAGGGCGGATTATGCGAAATGCGCGGAGTTGCTCAGGAAAGTCGACAAGACGTTTTCCTCTGTCTATGTGTACCCGTTTGCGGATAACGGGAACCGGCCCGGCGCCGATCCTCTGGCTCCGAGAGTGAATCTTCAAGGGGTGAGTTCGAATTTTGCGGCGGCCTTTGTGTCGGCGTCTTATCCCTTTAATCCTGCGGGCACGGATATCTACAATTTAAGTCACTTGTGCGTGAAGCCGACGATGTCGGGCGAGGACTTGGTGATGGCGCTTAAGGCGGCTTGGCCGAATCAAAGGGCGATAAGCTGGATGGATTCCAGTCGTTGGGTTTTGCAGGAAAATGCCCGCGTAGAGCGGGATGTGTTGATTCTGCCGGCGCAATCAGCGGCGTGGTTGAAAGGGAGTGAATTGTGGCGGGATGTTGAAATTGAAGCCACGGTTGAGAGGGAGGCAAGCGCGGTAGCGGCGTGTTTTGTGAGCGCGAAACCGTCTGGCGATTTCGTGAGGCTTGCCCTGACACCATTGAGCGTGAGGATGGAAAAGGTGTCACGCGGCAAGAAAGAGACTGTGGTGATGGCGTCCCTGCCGGCTGACCGTGTTATCAAGTTCCGCTGGGTGGTGAAAGGGGACCGGTCGTGGTTGGATGTCAATGGGCGACGGGTGTTTGGACCGGTACCGGTTGGTCAGGATGATTTTGGCGGGAAGATCGGGTTTGAGGCCAGGGAAGACCGGGTTGCCCTGCGTGAGTTGAGTATTCGGATGATTCAGAGGACAGCCGCGATGGCTGGCAGTTGGGAGTCCGTGGCTGGGATGGCGGAGCGACTGACGGATTATATTCCTCAAGTTGTCGTGTCGGACAAAAGGCCTGTGCTTCCGATGGAGGAGTTTATGTCGGTTAAGGCGAAAGGCATTGCTGTTTGGCCAATGGTCAGCGGTGCAGCGGGAGTGGGAACCGATGAGATAGCTGATGCCTTGAGGCAGGAGGAAGCGATCAGGCTTGTTGATGGATTTATTGTGGATGCCGAGAACAAGGCGTTGATGGCGTCGCTCAACAGTCGCGGTTTTCGCGTGATGGTGAGAGTCAACTCTGCGGCAGATGCGGGTATCTCGCTGGACGGAATCGATGGTCTCCTGATGGAGGAGCGAGGACCGGAAGCGGATGCGTTAGTGAACACTTATTTGAAGCGGAGCCCGCCGAAAGGGGTGTTGTCTAGGATTAATGAGGAGATTGCCGAATCAGCAGGCGCTTGTGTGTACACATCTTATAACGGTGGCGGTGAAAAATGATGCGCGAACTATTAGTTGCATTTTGCATGGCCTTTTGTGTGGCCGGATTGGCCTCCGGGGCTGAAGTTGAGGCCAAGGGTGCGGCTTCGGTGGTGAGTGTGGTCAATGAAGGTCGGCGTGCCGTGGTGGCCGGGAAGTTGGAGCAGGCGCGTGAACTGGCGGAGCAGGCTGTGGTGGTTGATCCCGCCTATGTTGAGGCGTGGAAACTACTGGGTTCCGTGCATGTGCGGATGGGGAACACCAATGACGCGCTCAAGGCGTACACCCGAGCGCTGGTGCTTGCGCCTGATGACGCGACGGCGAACAGTGAGCGAGTGAGATTGTTGTGGAGCGCCAATCCCAAGGAGGCGATGGCCTACATGGAATCCGCGATACGGAGCGGTGGAGTTTTCCGTGATGAATTCATCCGCAAGGTGTTGACGTTCATGGCGGAGCAGGGAGATGGCGAGGGCGCGGTGGCGAAGGCGCAGGCGTGGAAACCGGGTTTTAGCATTTGGCAACTGGGCGCCGACTTGATTCAAAACGGGAAACCGGGTGCCGCGAGAGTGTTGCTTGATGCCGAATGCAACCGGATGCCGGAGGGGGATCAGGCGGCTTGGCGAGCTTATGCGGATGCGTTGCAAAGGAAGCAGGAAAGCATTGCAGGCAGGTTGTCGGATTGGGCTGCACAGGCCACTAACGGACCAGGGCTTTCGTCGCCGTTGCTTCAAGCGGTGTGGGTCAGCGCATCCTGCGTTCGTGATGATCCCCAGGTTGCCGGGTTGTGGAGTTGGCTTTATGCGACCGCACCTGCGAACGTTCAAGCCAGGACCGACGTGGCGACCAGTTTGGTGATGGAAGCGGATGTGAGGCGAGTCTTAGACACGGCGACGGCGGCGGCGATGTTTGAAAGTGCGCTTTGGCTTCAGCCGGACCTTCAGTGTTGGGCGGATGTTTCCCTGATGCGGGCTAAGCAAACGGATGCGAAGCAGGAGGGGGAGCGGCTTGAGGCGAGTCTTGCGGCGATGCGAAGCAAGGCTCTGATTGACGGTGTGAAGGGCCGGTTGGCGGATTTGAAAGGTGATGTGACAACGGCGGTCGCTTTATATGACAAGAGTCTGGCGGCGACACCTGATCAGCCCGCATTGAGGCTGATGCTGATTGATGTCTTGTTGAGAAGCGGGCAGAGGGAACGAGCGGCGAGTGAGTTGAACAAGGCAAGCACGTTAGCGCGCACGGACTGGCGGCAGGAGGAGTTGGCGCGGTTGTGGTTAATGTTGGGCTCGGGAGTGACCGGGGTGACACCCAATATCTCGCTGTTGATGAACACGGCGCGCGTCAAAGCACGAGAGGGAAAGTGGGAAGAAGCTGTCCGTTATGCGTCACTTGCGGCCAGCAATAATGTCACCGATGCCCGTATCTGGCGTGAGCTGGGAATGGCTGAGTCGAGATGCTTGAGGTTCAATGAAGCGGCGAGTGCGCTGAAGAAGGCCGTTGAGCTGGCTCCGGACGATGCGGTGGCATGGCAGGAGTATGGCTGGGCTCTGTGGCGGCAGGGGAAAAAGGAGGAGGGGTTGGCGGCATGGGACAAGGCGTTTGCACGCCAGGATCTCAAGCGGTCCAGTTTTCCAATTCAAGTGCTTGGCCGGATGGCCGAGGAAGGGGAAACAGAACTAGCGCTGAAAACGCATGCGCAGTGGTTTCCGGGTGAGTCGATTGACAAGCTTGGCGTGGAACTGGCGAAACTTGGGCGCCTTGTGGCGGCGACGCCATTTTTGGAGAGCGCATGGAAGCGGAACCCCAATCATTTGGAGACAGGAATCTATCTGGCCAAGGCGAGATCCAAGAATAACAATTTTGCAGGTGCCATGGAGTGTTTGCGTCCCACGTTCAAGACAGGGCTGTCGAAAGCCACGCCTGAGCAGATTGTGATAGCGCTGGATACGCTCAAGCTTTGCGCAGGTGTAGAGGGTGCGGTGGAGGTTTTTGAGGGTGCGGTTGCCGAATTGAGAACGAATGAGAGGTATTCGGGTGTTGGAGCGGATGTGTACATCTCGTATGGGGAAAGTGAATATGGCAGGAAGAATTACGCGGCGGCCCTGGCGTTTTTCGAAAAGGGGCTGGAGCTTGATCCGAACCGTCTAATATGGTCCTGGGCTTGGGATATTGCGGTTTCCTTGAACGAAGAGGACCGTGCGGTGGCGATGGCGCGTCGTGTGCTGGAAAAGACCCGATCTCCAGCGGTGAAATCCGGCATTCAAGGTCGATTGGCTGAGCGGGATGGGGAGTTGGCTGTTGCCAAAGGGCATTATCTGGCGAGCCTGCAGGCGGAACAGAACCAGCCGGAAATTCAAATGAGTCTTTTTGATGTGGCGTTTAAGCTCGGCGATCTGGAGGTAGCGCGCAAGGTGGTTGAGTTCATCGCCTATCAGAGCGAGGCGGGGAAGAGTTATCTTCGGGCTCCACTTGCGACGATGTATGGGCAACTTGGAGAGGAGAAGAAGGCGCTTGAATTGTGGGAGGTGTTGCATCTCAGCGCGCCTGAGAATCCACGCTACGCCAATGAACTTGCGCTTTGCCTGTTCCGAACCGGGCGGGGTGAGGATGCGGTGAAGGTGCTGGGTGACAGTGTCGCGGCATACCCGAATGAGAGGTCGGCTCAAATGCTGGTTGAGTTTTTAACCGCGTTGGGAAGGCCGGCAGATGCCGTGAAGTTTATGAATGAGCACAGTGCATTGACCTCCCCGAAACTCCGGCGATATTTGGCGTTCGGCCTTGAGGCGTCGGGTGCGGCGGCCACCACAACACTGGCGGCGGCGGAAGTTTGCTACACCGAGGACAAGGAATCGCTAGCTGTCGCCATGCTGTACGCGAGATCGCTGGATGCGGTGGGGCAAACCAATGAGGCGGCCAAGGTGCATGAGTCCCTGCTGGCGCGCAACGATTGCCTGATAGCGAGTCAGGTATATCTGCGTAATTATGAAACGACCCGACGGGAGGTCGATGAGGCCGAGAATTATGCCCGTATGATGGTGGAGCAGAGGCCGTGGGATGATAATGCCCGGCGGCGGTATGCGATGACGCTTGCGGAACGAAGCAAGTTCTATCGTGCGGTAGGCATATTGCTTCCATTGGCAAGTCAGGAGATAGAGGATGTTGTTTCCGTGTTGTTTTATAATGACATTACTGTTTTTGATTACGCAGGAATGAACACCATTCGTCAGCTCGAACAACATATTGGGATGCTTGCGAAAGAGGGATTCCGCTTTGGGTTTGTCCCGGGGGAATTCAAGGGCAAGGACAAAAAAGTGATTGTCATTGTGGCGAATCCCGATTTGGCGGTAGTTGACCGGCTGGATGGAATTCTGGAGCGTAACAACGCTCGAGTATTAGCACTATTCCCGCCGGAAGTGCTTCGGCAGGGAGGGGCGCAAAAACCTTCTCCTGGGCGGATGAAGGAGCTGGCGGCGACAGGGCGTTGGGAGATGGGAGTCTTGTTGCCCGGGATGATGAATTTAACCCGGAGAGAGCAGCGTGATGGAAAGCCGGAATCGGATCGGGAGTACAAGGATCGGATCAATACGGAACTCGAGCAAGTCGCCAAGAACGTTGGTGGGGCAAGGCAGTTTTTCTATCCGGCGGGAGACTATGGCCAGTTATCACTGGATACGGATTGGCACACGCTGGATCTGTTGAGCGACGCCATGCGACGCCAGGTTGATTATGCCTACTTCCTGGATGATGTGGGGTTTGTCTCGGATCGGTTCGATGCGATGCGGATTCCGGTTAAGGCCGTTGCGGCGGACTGGGACGCGGCGAAATTGCTGGATCATTTAAAGGCGGCTAATTCTGCGGTACATGTGAGGCTTGAGGTGGCGAAGTTTTTCTACTGGCACGGACAATCGGAGGCGGCGAGCCATTGGTTTGCCAAGGCGTTGGAGGCTGGTGCTGATCCGGCGGAAATTGCTTTCAATGCGGCGGCGAATGCCAGGATGGGCGGCGATATCCGGACGGCCTGCGAGCGGGGCGCGGAAGCGTTGATGATGGCGCCGACGGATGAGCGTGTGGTGGAGTTGATGAAGAAGATACAGGATGATCGCCGTCCGACAGCAGGTGTGGATGCCGCTACATGGTGGGATACTGATGACCGGACTTATTACCGCCTGGGTGCTGAGGCGGAGGGGCCGATTACGGACGCCTTTCGCTGGATGGGTGCCATAAGCCGGCACAAATGGGAGAGGGATGGATTTGGGAATGAGACGGGGTCCCGGTATGACATGGGGCTGCGCGCCTTCGTGACGCCGGGTGTTTGGGTTGATGGCGCGTTACAGTTCTGGAACATGGATGAGGCGGAAGACGAGATGGGATGGCGCGCAAACCTGCATCTGCCCAGTCCCTATCTCCGTGGGAATGCGGATCTGATGTATTCCAGAGAAGTAATGGACACTGTTGAAGCGGTGCGTGACAACACGACGGCGGATAGACTGGGGTTGGCGACGTATTCGCGATTATTGCATTTCTGGGATATCTATTTGAACGGATCGTTGGTGGATGTCAGCGACGGGAATGACCAATGGTTTGTGGATGGACGGATCATGCGGCGGTTCAGTGAGGATCCCTATATCGCGGTTGGTTATGCCGGACGCGCGGCGGATAGCACCATTGATCTGGATCAGTATTGGACGCCGCAGAATCTGGAACAGCACCAGCTGTATGTTGGTTTCCGCAATGCGTGGGACCGGTGGAACGTGCCGCTGAGCGCGCAGGCTGGTTATTCCCAGGAAGAGGGCACGGACTGGCGGTTTGTTATTGGATGCCGAGGCGGGGTACGCTACCGGATGACGACGCGGTTAAGTCTTGGCGCCGAGGGGGCTTACCAGCAGAGCGCGGTCTATGAACGCGCGACAATTAACGGTTTTCTGGAAGGGCGTTGGTAATGCCTGAGGCTTGGGGCTGGGGAATTCCTTTAACCGCCTCGTTGATGGTATAGAAGTTTACCCGTTCCGAGGCGTACTGCAGAAGTTCCTTTAGGTACGTAATCCGAGTGCCATACGCTTCACCAATCATGAACTGTGTTCCAGGTGACAAGTTCGCGAGACCTTGACGATCCACGGTAATGGTGTCCCCTTCGATTTTTGTGACGTAGTAGACGTTGGGATTTCCCCAGCGTTTGGTGATGTCCGGAACCAATACCATGGTGCCGCTTGAGATGGCGGGGACGGCTGTTTCCGAGATGATGGAGGAAGGTCCTGCGGATTTAATCGTTCCGATAAAGAAGCGGTCTTCAGGAAGCACCTGATGTCCATAGAGGAAGAGCAGCAGGTTTTTCTTTTGGGCCATATCGATCCATTTCTTGACGAGGGATAAAGGCACATAATTGGCGGCATCGATGGCGGTACCCGGGACAGTTTTATCGCCGCGGATTCCTGGAGCCAAAGCCAAGGGGTCGTCTCGTCTGAAGCAGGAAACGTGATTGGATACAGCTGTTGCCAGCGCCGGTGTGAAAGCGTTGTATGGGAAAGCCAGAGCGTGGACATTGAGTCCGGCGGCCCGCAGACCCTCCATCGAAACCAGTAGTTCCTGGTTGATCCAGGTGTCGACCCCTTTTGCGGCGGCGAATTGAGGGGCGTTGACGTGGCGGAAGGAGTGGGTGCCGATTTCCCAGCCGTAGCGGTTTTGAAGTTGAAGCAGATCGTTTGCTGATATCCGGCCGGTTTGAAGGTGCTGGTTGTTGATGAATCCGGTGGCTTTTCCGCCGACGCGTTCCAGTTCGGGTGCAACCAAGGTTGCCCAGCTTGTCCAGCCGTCATCGAATTGAAGAACCAAGCCTCCCTGTTTCCCTTGAGGGAAGGCTATGCCGGATGTGGTCAGTAGCAGGGTGACAACGAATAAACAAGTCCAGCGGCGATTCATTGTCGGGCTCCTTTTGTTGGCGGAATAAGCATCGGGTTAATAGGTTTCAATACTGTTTTTTCGACCCACGGCGTGTAGTCAAATATGGAAACGCCAGAAAATCCACGCGAGCGTACTTCGGTGATTTGCTGGATGACAGCATCTGCCGAGAGTCGCGCTTGTGAAGAGTTAACGCCGAGTCCCGGGCAAATGCGCGAGGGATCGGATGATGAAGACTGGGAATCCAGTAGGGCGGTGAATTCCTTGATGTTTTCCGTGTAATTCATAGGACAGACAAAATCCACCAGATCCTCCTTGATCCAGGCTGGCCAGTCCTGTCCGACGGTGCGAATGCAATCAGGGAAGGCGCTGTAGACAGCGGCTGAAAGGCCTTTTCCGTGTTGGCGAGTGATGTCGCGTGCGCGGCTGATGAGCTGCTTGATTTGATCAGAGCGCCACTGGATTCTTCCGGCCTTTGTCTTTCCGCTGTGCTTTCGGCAATAGGGGCAGAAGCAGGCATCGGATCGGGCATAGCGGATGTAATCCAAATGGACCGCATCAACATTTGTCGAGGCAAGTTGGGTTATGGCTTGGAGAACAAGGTCTTGATTGGTTGGATTGGCAGGACACAGATAGGGGAGGGTTTCTCCGGATTCCGTCATTTGCAGGCGGTTTTCGCGTTGCAGTGATTCTTGAAGTGATTTGTCGAGTGACTCAACGGGTATGCATTTTAGCCAGGCATGTTTCCGAGGTTGCCCGGACAGAGGGGGCCCCTGGGTGTCGATGGAAGCGTTTAATTGGAGCGGAGTCCCTACATCAATAAACAAGGTGTTGAATCCGAGGTTGCCAAGATGTGCGATTTTTTCGTGCCAGGATGAAACATGGGTGGCGGAAATCCAAATGCCCTGCCTCATTATTGGGGGGAGATTATTAGCGGATGCGGATGCGTATAGTTCTGTCAGTGCCATTCGTAAGGAATGGGCCGCAAGGTAGGAATTGAAGTCGCCGTGTTTCCTTAAGGAGCGCCATTTCTGGTTGGCTGCTTGAACGGAGGCGATCAAGTGAGGAGCTCCATGTGGAGATTGCCTGAACAGAGAAAGGGAACGCTTTCCGAGGGTGAGTTCGTTGAGAGCTTGGTTGAAAGATGAGTATGAGCCCAAAGGTTTGTTCACGAGACTGGATGCGGCTTCCCGCCAGACTTGGGGAATGGAATCAGAAAGCAGTGATAAGAGGAGACGCTTCTTGGCTTCGTCATCGCCGGGTAACAGCGAGTAGGTTATCCAGTATCCGTGGGGTGTCCGTAGTATAGCGGGTTCAGCAGATTCGCCGTTGTCGCGAGTCCAACAGGCCAGAACGTAGGATTCTGGGTGATAGGGCTGAGCCGCAATGAGTTGAGCGGTGTATTGCTGGATGCGGGCAGGCATTCCTTCCGGGATGGGCACTCCGGACGAAGTGGTCAGGGCGCTCCACTGCTCGGACGGAGGAACTTTGCGGTAGTTGCCAAGTTGGATACCCATGGCGCTTGAGAGGGGTTTGTCCTCGCAGTACATGACTATGGCCTTGCCGCCAGATTTGATGAAGTCCAGAAGTGGTTGCCGGGCGTTGGACGGGAGTGATGGGTTGCAGGGGAGCAGCACCAAGCGGGCATTGATGAGTGAGGCGGCGGTTAGCTTTCGGTCAAGGATTATGGTGTGCTGTACTTGGGCATCGTTAAGTTGCCGACTAGTGAAAGATACCAGATTTTTGATAAAGTTGCTTTTGGGAGAGGTTTTTTCCCCGGCGGCGCTGATGATGACGACGGGCGGCGTGTCCTTTATCCAGCCGCCTGAAACTGGAGTACACCAGTTGAGAATCGCCACCAGGGGAATGCTGAATCGTAGTAGCGTGACCATGCATCAATTATTGGTGAGGATGGACGGTCAGGCAATCCCAAAAACCAAGGGTTTCGAAGTTGTCAAACCTGCCGGTCGAGGGTCCTGTATTGGATGGCTTCCTGTACATGGATGGGGGCGATGCGCTCGCTGGTTTCAAGGTCGGCGATGGTACGGGCGACTTTCAGGATGCGGTCGTAGGCGCGGGCACTGAAGTTCAGCTCGGTGATGGCCATTTTCAGGATGTCCTGGGCTTCGGAATCGAGCGGGCAGAACTTTTGGATTTCGCGGGTGCGCATTCCGGCATTGTTGTGGATTTTTCGGAGTGATTTGAAACGGGAGTGCTGAATGCGGCGTGCGGTAAGGACGCGTTCACGGATGTTGGCGGAGGATTCACCGGGAGCGACGGAGGCCAGGTCTGAGTAGCGAATGGCGGGGACCTCGACATGGAGGTCGATCCGGTCGAGGAGGGGCCCCGAAATCTTATTGCGGTAATTCTGGATTTGATTGGGAGAGCAACGGCAGTCCCGCTTTGGGTCGCCGTAGTAGCCGCAGGAGCAGGGGTTCATGGCGGCGATGAGCATGAATTGGCAGGGGAATGTGACGGTGGCGGCGGCGCGGGAAATGGTGACGGCGCCGTCTTCCAGGGGTTGGCGGAGCACTTCGAGGACGTTACGATGGAATTCCGGTAGTTCATCAAGGAAGAGGACACCGCGATGGGCGAGGCTGACTTCGCCGGGCATGGGATGGGCGCCGCCGCCGAGGAGTCCGGCGTCGGAAATGGTGTGATGAGGAGAGCGGAACGGCCGGCGGGCGACGAGGGCCTGATGGGAGTGCAGGGTGCCCGCGATGCTGTGAATCTTCGTGGACTCCAAGGCCTCGTCCAGGGTCATTGGTGGCAGAACGGAAGCAATACGGCGGGCTAGCATGGTCTTGCCTGTCCCAGGGGGGCCGATCATCAGGAGATTGTGATTACCGGTGACGGCGATCTCTACAGCGCGCTTGGCCTGCTCCTGGCCTTTGACTTCGGCAAAGTCTTCCTCGTGGTCGGTTGTGGAGGCAAAAACACTGTCGATATCCACTCTGTGAGGGGCTAATGAAAGCTTGCTGGCGATGAAGTCGGCGGCTTCGCGGAGGTTCCGGACGGGATAGACGTCGAGCCCTTTGACGACAGCGGCCTCCTCGGCATTGTCGACTGGAACAAGAAGTCCTTGGAGGCCCTGTCGTTTGACATTCATGGCTATGGGGAGGACGCCTTTAATGCGGCGTACGGCGCCGCTGAGGGCGAGTTCGCCGATCATGGCGAAGGAGCAGAGCGGTTCAGCGGGGATATGACCCTGAGTGGCAAGGATGCCAATGGCGATGGGTAGATCGAAGCAGGGGCCCTCTTTCTTGATGTCGGCAGGGGCGAGGTTGATGGTGGTGCGACCGACATGGGAGCGGAAGCCGGAGTTGGTGATTGCGGTATGGACGCGGTCCTTGCTTTCCTTGACGGCGGCATCGGGTAGGCCGACGATGACGACGGCAGGGTCGCCGTGGCCGGCGTTGACCTCGATTTCGACGGGGTAGGCTTCCACGCCATAGACTGCGCCTGAGTGGACTCTAGCCAGCATGTGGTTTGCTCCTTAGTGAATTTCGATAACAGTATAATTTTATACTAACAAGAGCTAGTTGTAATTGATGAAGGTGGCGCAAACCATTGGTGGATATATTGAGAGGCAATGAGTTTCAATCTGCCAAGATTGAAATGTATTGGCGGTGTGTCGGTCTATTTTCTGGTTTCCAGGTCAGACCCTAATGGCGCCAAGATAAGGTAATGTCAGGCTTACTAATCGTAGTCTTAATCATTCCGAGAAAAGGGATTACGATTAAGATTACGATTATGATTAAGACAAGGAAACTTTCTTATCTTAGCGCCATTCAGGTCTGACACTGACGACACAACGCCCTTAATGACGATATAGGCGTCTGTTTGACATTGGTCGGGTTTGTTGTAAGCTCCAGTCAGAAATCAGGGGGGCGACATGGTGTGATGCCTGTGCTGTCCGAGGGCCTCGAAAAGCGAACGCCTATTGGCTGGCTGTTGAGATAGACGAGGTGTTGCGATGAGCGAAACGAAACCATGCGAGCGTTCGAGAACACAGACCTTCGGCACCTTCCCCATCGTCGGCATCACCCGTGCCTCGCTGGACGTCACTGAACTACAAAGCGGAGAGGGGAAGGATGCCGGCGCAAACGGAACGATGCCGTCAACAGGAGGGTAGATAATCCATGAAAAATCAGGACGCCCTCCCAAAAGACGCAGCGGAATTGCGGCAAAAGGCCGAAGCGCTATTGCTGGAAAAGGCCTCACGGGCAGCGAAAGGCAGCGCGGCCATCTCGCCTAGGGAAATCGAACAGGCGCTTCACGAACTTAGGGTGCATCAGATAGAGTTGGAGATGCAAAACGAGGAGCTTCGCTCGGCCCAGGAGGAGATCGAAGCCGGGCGGGAACGCTTTTTCGACCTCTACGATCTAGCACCCGTAGGCTACTGCACCCTGTCCGAAAAGGGACTGATCCTCGAGGTCAACCTGACGGCTGCCACCCTGTTGGGTACGACTCGTGGCGCGCTTATCAATCAGCCGCTCTCCCGCTTCATCCTCAAAGCCGACCAGGATATCTTCTACCTGCAGCGCAAGAAACTCTTTAAGAAGGGCCAACCCCAGGAATGCGAACTACGACTGGTCAAGCCGGACGGCGCGCACTTTTGGGCGCATCTGGCGGCCACCGCCGCTAAAGCGAAAGACGGCAAGCCATTCTGCCGCGTCGCGCTGACAGACGTCGCCGAGCGGAAGAAGGCGGAGGAGGCGCTGCGCCAAGCCAACGAACAACTGGAAATCCGGGTCCGGGAGCGCACAACCAGCCTCCAGTTCCTGGCCGCTGAACTCACGCGGGCGGAACACAAGGAGCGGCAGCGCATTGCCAATCTGCTTCACGAAGACCTGCAGCAACGTCTGATGGCAATCAAGTACAAGGTGCACGAGTTAAAGGATTCTGTAGAGAGTGCTGCTGCCTTACGAACGGCTGATCGCACTATACACGAACTGACTGAAGCCATCGAGCTTACCCGGGATCTAACCTCACGGCTGGTGCCGCCCGTCCTCTACCTGTTGGGTCTTCGTCCAGCTTTAGAGACACTGACGAAGGAGATGGCGGCCAATTTCTCTCTGGCCGTTCAAATCAAGGGCCTGCGGAAGTTTCGTTTGCCTTCTGACGAAATAAGCCACTTCGCTTTCGATGCCGTGCGGGAACTGCTACTGAATGTCGCAAAGCATGCCGGTGTGAAGTCTGCCGAGATTCGGATAAGGCATGCCGGAAAGAAAAGCATCGCCGTGGAGGTGCGTGACAAGGGGAAGGGAATCGTCGCCCGAAAAGACCAGAATGGACACTTTGGCATCTTCAGCATCCGTGAACGTGCCGAAGCCATGGGCATTGGCTTCGACATCAGCAGTAGCCCCGGCAAGGGGACAAGTGTGGCGCTGATTTTGCCCACGGGGCACTCGGCGGACGCTCTTGTGTCTTAAGCTCAAGGGTAGGCCTTTAATACTGACGAAGGTCATTTAATCTGGCTCAACTTCCCCAACAGACGACGAAACTTCCGGTTCGCCTATAGCCCCCGCCCACCGTTGAGTGAAAATAGAGCTTGTTCGATGCCGGAATGTTATCTAAAAAAGACTTGTCTATACGCTTCACATAAGTGAGTCCGTGGTCGGATTGCGAATGTCTAATAATCACATTTAGCTTTGGGTGTGGCGTGACAAAGCATGAAGAATCTCTATCCCGTATTAGCATGGGACGCTGAGGACTCGTTATGAAACCTTTGGAGATGTTATGAAAATTGAACACAAGAAAAAGACCGCCAGTAAGCCGCGCAGCGACGCAAAGACCACCCTGCCGACGAAGCAGTCCGGCGCCGCCATTGATGTGCAGCCGGATGCCGACACCCGCGGTTTTCCCATCGTAGGCATAGGGGCTTCGGCTGGGGGCCTGTCGGCCTTCGAGACCTTCTTCTCCGGCATGCCCGCGGATACCGAACCGGGGATGGCCTTTGTGTTGGTGCAGCACCTGGATCCGAACCACAAGAGCATCCTCGCCGACCTGATACAGCGCTATACGCGTATGCGAGTATTCGAGGTGGAGGACGGCATGACGGTGCAGATCAACTGTGCCTACATCATCCCGCCCAACAGCGACATGGCCTTTTTGAACGGCACCCTGCATCTACTCGAGCCGATGGCCCCGCGCGGTCAGCGCCTGCCCATAGACTTTTTATTCCGGTCCCTGGCCCAGGACCAGCGCGAGCGGGCCATAGCCGTGGTGCTCTCGGGCACCGGCAGCGACGGCACCCTGGGGGTGCGGGCCATCAAGAGTGAGGGCGGCATGGTTATGGCTCAGAGCCCGGAGTCCACCGAATACGACGGTATGCCGCGCAGCGCCATCGGCACGGGGCTGGTGGATTTCGAACTGCCCCCGGCCGAGATGGCCGCCCAGCTTATCGCATACACGACCCACGCCTTTGGCAAGCTCCCCCGATCGGCAGCCCCGGAGTCCAGATCCGAGAACGCGCTTAAAAAGACCTTTGTCATCCTACGCGCCCAGACCGGCCACGACTTTTCCCAGTACAAACCCTCCAACATCAGGCGCCGCATCGAGCGGCGCATGTCCGTGCACCAGATCGACACCATGGAGAGCTACGTCAAGTTCATCCAGCAGACGCCCGCTGAAATGGACGCCCTGTTCCGCGACATGCTGATCGGCGTGACCAGTTTCTTCCGCGATCCCGAAGCCTTCAAGACCCTGGAAGAGCAGGTCATCCCCAAACTCTTTGCCGGCAAGGCCGCGGAGGCCACGATCCGCGTCTGGTCGCCGGGCTGCTCCACCGGCGAGGAGGCCTATTCCCTAGCCATCCTGCTGGACGAGCACCAGGAGGCGCTGAAAAAGAACTTCAAGGTGCAGGTCTTTGCCACGGATATCGACAGCCACGCCATTGCCGCGGCCCGGGCTGGCATCTACCCAGCCTCCATTGCCGCCGACCTGACGCCTGAGCGGCTGGCGCGCTTCTTTTCGCCCGAGCCGGGCACCACGGATGGGAGTACGGTCGCCTACCGTATCCATAAAAGCATCCGCGACATGCTGGTTTTCTCTGAACAGAACGTGATCAAGGATCCGCCATTTTCCAAGCTCGACTTGATCAGTTGCCGCAACCTGCTGATCTACCTGAACAGTGATTTGCAGAAAAAGCTCATCCCGATGTTCCACTATGCCCTGAACCCGGGCGGGTTCCTCTTTTTGGGAACCTCGGAGACCGTGAGCGAGTTCGGCACTCTGTTTGCCGCCCTGGAGCGCAAGCAGAAGATCTACCAGCGCAAGGATGACTTCCACAGTGCCGTGCGCGCGGGACTGGGTCGGTTCCTGCCGCCCATGACGACCCTTGACGCGGCACTGCCGCGTACCGCCGAAAAGCCGGGTCATCCCCGGAAACTGCCCCTGCGCGAGCTGGCCGAACAGGCCCTGCTACAGCAGGTGGTTCAGGCCGGGGTACTGGTCAACGCCCAGGGCGATATCCTCTACCTCCACGGCCGCACCGGCATGTACCTGGAACCCGCCCCCGGTGAGATCAGCCCCAGCAACATTCTGAAGATGGCCCGGGAAGGGCTGCGCCCGGACCTGACCATCGCCCTGCACAAAGCTGCGGGGAGCAGTGAAACCGTGTGCTGCCCGGGACTGCGGGTAAAAACCAACGGCGACTTCACCAGCGTCAACCTGATTGTCCGCCCGGTGGCCACCGCCCAGTCGGCTTCACATGAGCCATGCTTGTATCTGGTCATTCTGGAGCAGGCGCCGGAGCCGGTGGCCGGTGGGCAGGTGGGCAATCCGTCAGCGGAGCAGGCCGGAATGGATGACGACACCCGCGTGGCCGAACTCAAGCGGGAGCTGCAGGCCAAGGAGGAGTATCTCCAGGCCGCCAACGAGGAGCTGGAGACCTCCAACGAAGAGCTGAAGTCGTCCAACGAAGAGATGCAGTCGGTCAACGAA
Source organism: uncultured Verrucomicrobiota bacterium (assembly GCA_964508705.1). Lineage (GTDB taxonomy): Bacteria > Verrucomicrobiota > Kiritimatiellia > CAIKKV01 > CAITUY01 > CAZDUS01. Next base: position 15,824 of record CAZDUS010000021.1, on the reverse strand, counting down.
GAGCTGCAGTCCACCAACGAGGAGCTGGAAACCTCCAAGGAGGAGCTGCAATCGGTGAACGAGGAGCTGGCCACGGTCAACGCCGAGTTGCAGGCCAAAGTGGCCGACCTGTCGCGGGCCAACAACGACATGAACAACCTGCTGGCTGGCACCGGTATCGCCACGTTATTCGTGGATATTCACCTACGTATCCTGCGCTTCACCCCCGCCGCCACTAAAATCATCAACCTGATCCCAAGCGACATCGGCCGGCCGGTGGGCCACGTCGTCTCCAACCTGCCAGGCTACGCTACCCTGACTGAGGACACGCATGCCGTGCTCGACACCCTGATTCCCAAAGAGCTCGACGTGCAGAGCACCGACGGTCAGTTGTACACCATGCGCATCCAGCCCTACCGCACCATGGACAACGTCATCGAGGGTGCGGTACTTACCTTTGTGGATGTCACCGGGAGCAAGCAGGCGGAGGAGGCACTGCAGTCGAGCGAGGAGCGTTTGCGGGTTGCCCTGAGTGCGACTTCGATGGTCCTCTTCAATCAGGACCCCGCCCTTCGTTACACCTGGATTCATAATCCCAACCCGGGATTCAAGGCGGAACAGGTTATCGGCAAGACCGACGCCGACCTTCTGCCGCATCAGGAGGCCGCCGCACTGACGGCCATCAAACAACAGGTGCTCAAGAATGGAAAAGGTGTGCGGCAAATAGTCCGGACCACGAGCGATGGTAAAGCCTTGATATATGACCTGACAGTCGAACCCTTACGAGACTCTGCCGGAGCCGTGGTTGGGATCACCGGCGCCTCGCTGGACGTCACTGAACAACAAAGCTGAGAGGGGACGGATGCCGGCGCAAGCAAAACGCTGCCGTCAAAAGGAGGGTAGATAACACATGAAAAGCCAGGACGCTCTCCTCAAAGACGCCGCGGAATTGAGGCAAAAGGCCGAAGCGCTAGCCCAGGAAAAAGCCTCACGGACACCGAAAGACAGCGCGGCCAACTCGCCCGAGGAAATTCAACAGACGCTTCACGAGCTTAGGGTGCATCAGATTGAGTTGGAGATGCAAAACGAGGAGCTTCGCTTGACCCAGGAGGAGATCGAAGCCGGTCGGGCGCGATATTTCGGCCTCTATGATCTGGCTCCGGTGGGGTACTGCACCCTGTCAGGGTATGGGTTGATCTTGGAGGTCAACCTGACTGCTGCCACCCTGTTGGGTGCGACTCGTGGCGCACTTGTCAGTCGGCCGCTCTCCCGTTTCATTTTCCAAGAGGACCAGAATAGCTACTTTCTAAACATAAGAAGGCTTTTTGAAAAAGGTGCGCCCAGGGAATGTGACCTGCGGCTGGTCAAACTGGACGGTACGTTCTTCTGGGCGCATATGACGGCTCGCGTCTCAAAGGCGGAAGACGGTGCGCCGGTGTGCCGAGTAGTGCTGAGCGACATCACCGAACGCAAGCAGGCAGAGGAGGCGCTGAAGGAGAGCGAAAAGAGCTATGAAGTTACTTTGAAGAGCCTTCAGGTTGGCGTAGTGGTCCATGATGTAGACGGCAGAGTGTTACTCAGTAATCCGGAAGCGTCCGAGATACTTGGATTGACTAAGGATCAGATGCTTGGGAAGGACCTTGTTGATCCGTCCTGGAGCTTTGTGCATGACGATCTATCAATCATGAAAGTCGAGGATTACCCTGTAAGCGTAGTCGTTGCCACAAAACAACCGCTCGAGTCCTATCAAGTGGGCGTAAGACGAAAAGACAGAGACTACATCACCTGGGTAATGGTCAACGCAAATCCTGTGTTTGCTGATAATATCCTGGATAGAATTGTCGTAAACTTTGTGGACATCACTGAGCGCAAGCAGGCTGAAGATGAACTTGCCGCGATGGCGGCGCAGTGGCAATCCACTTTCGATGCCTCCAATGATGCGATCTGGCTTATTGATAAAGATCATCGGGTGATGCGCGTAAACAAGACAGCGGAGACAACATTCCAGCCCCATGGTGGATCATCAATCGGGAAGCTCTGCTATGAGATTATCCATGGCACTAAAGAGCCTCTTTCTGGTTGCCCTGTTGAGCGAGCGCGGACCAGCTTGCATCGTGAGTGCATGGAGCTGAAGATGGGAGAAAGCTGGTATCTGATCACCGCTGATCCCGTACTCGACGCGGCCAGCCGTTTTTCCGGCATTGTTCATGTGGCGAGTGACATCACCGAGCGCAAACTGGCGGAGTTGGCGCTGCAGGAAAGTAATGAACGCTTTCGGACCCTGTTTGATTCTTCACCGGATCCGGTATGGATTATCGACAGTCAAAGGTTCGTGGAATGCAACCAGGCCGCTGTCGAGATGATGGGTTATCCCGACAAGGATTCGCTCAGAAACATCCACCCATCCGAACTTTCCCCAAAATTCCAGCCGGATGGCGAAGATTCCTATAGCAAAGCCGAGCGCATGATGCTCATTGCCAAGGAAAAGGGGATTAACCGGTTCGAGTGGGTGCACAGACGCAGGGACCAAAGTGATTTCTTTGCCGAAGTCACACTGTCCGCTATTACTCTGCAAGGGCGACAAGTCCTCTATTGCATATGGAGAGACATCACCGAGCGCAAGAAGGCGGAGCAACGAGAGAAAGACCTGCAGGTTAAACTGGCCGATGCAGAGCGTCGGCAATCTCTGGGGGTTCTGGCTGGCGGCATAGCGCACGATCTTAACAACATCCTCGGCCCCATAGTCCTGCTTCCCGAGATGATTGATGACGTGATCCAAGATCCGGCGACAATGACCGACCAAGATCTTGCGGAAGCGAGGGAAAGCCTTATAATGATTAAGGACTCAGCGAGGCGTGCAGCAAATGTGGTCAAGGACCTGAAGGCTCTCGGCCAGAGCGGCCATGTCGACCTGCAACCACTGGATGCGAACCAACTGCTTGGCGACTACCTTGAAACCAACGATATTAAGGCGCTTCACAAAGAGTACCCGCAGGTAAAGATCGGCAGCAGGTCGCGTCACAAGAATCTGACCATTTCCGCGAACAAGACCGATCTGTGTCGCGTTCTCTTGAACCTTATCGGCAACGCGGCCGAGGCCGTACCTGGCCGGGGAGAAGTTGAGATTGATGCCGAACCCATATCCCTGGCAGAGCGTAAGCTTGGCTATGAACCTATAGAAGCGGGCAACTACGTGGTCATTCACGTTCGCGATACCGGCGCAGGCATCCCTGATGATATTCTGAAGCGAATGTTTGAACCGTTCGTGACAACCAAGAAGACGCATGGCGGCAGGAGTGGCAGTGGCCTGGGGCTTTCTGTGGTCCATTCCATCATGAAGGACCACCATGGCTATGTTGATGTCGAGCGAAGCACGACGAAATGGACGACAACATTTTTCTCTCTATTTCCCGGCTGTTGCTGGCGAAGTGCAGCAGGATGATCCGGATGTGAAGGATCAAGAATTGCTGAGAGGCACTGAGCACATCCTGGTGGTGGATGACGAGAAGGGTCAGAGATTCATTGCCGAGCGCTGTTTGCGGAAATTGGGCTATACTGTCACGGAAGCAGTGGATGGCCATGAAGCCGTGAAGCTTTTCGAAGCGCGAGATGATGGTGGAGAGCCCGAACACTCGTTCGACCTGGTTGTGCTGGATATGATTATGGGCGATAGTTTTGACGGGCTGGATACCTACAACGAACTCCTCAAGCACTGTCCCGACCAGAAGGTCATCATTTGCAGTGGGCAGGCAGATAATGACCGTATCAGGGCCGCCAAGGACCTCGGAGCCGATAGCCTTGCCAAGCCGTACGACATCGAATCCCTTTCTGAAGCGGTCAGGAAGAAACTCGACGAGAAATCATAGTCGGCAGGTAGTACAGCAGTTTGAGGTGGAAATAGAACCCTGCGGACTTACCCAGAACCGACCCAAAAGGCCTTAGCATTGGGTTGTATTAACAAGAGCCAGTCCTAATTGATAAGGTGGCGATTGATGGCTATGTTGATGAACAGTGAAGGTTGAAGGCTGAAAAATACGCATAATCCGATGCGGCATTCAGGTCTATTAGCAGGTTGCTCTGACAGAGGCTGAAGATGATGCGTTAAACGGGGGCGTTGAACGCCACGCCGAAGTACTGTCCAGATGCATCCACATGTCGCACGTGGGCATAGGCAATGACTTCCCGGGAGCGGTTGGAGCCAGGGAACCAATCAGGCATATGGAAGGAGATGTGGCAGGTGGTCAGGGTGCACAATGCGGTGGCGCATTTAATGAGCATGCCGCCAGATGAGACGTTTTTTGCCACGGCGTTAATGATCGAAAGTTCACCAGGGGTGTCGGTGTGTATTTGGACAGGAATTGTGCAATCAAACCTTGTGAACATCCGCTGATTCTTGAGGTTCATCCCAACTCGCCTCAAGCCGCTATGAGTGGCTCGCCTAAGTTTGGCTATCACTCCATGATGCTTATGCTGTGTGTGCTTGGTCATCCGTTCCCCCTTTATCTATTAATAATATAGCAAAGAGGGAGTGGGTACACAAGAGAGCCCATTAAGTTTTCGGTGAGTTTTCGGGGGGGCACGGGGCGGACCCATTTGCGGTTCCTGTCGGACAGGCCGACAGGAACCCTTACGGATTTGGTTTCTTCGCGGCGGCAAGGATGGCTGCCTGTGAGTTTGATTTTCCGCATTGCGGGCAAACATAGGTGTTTGTCTTGCGGCTTCTGTCGCGGCTGGTGAGCATTAAACCGCACTTGCAGTTGCCCACATAGCGGAGTATGACGAGGGTTTTTTCCAAGGCGCTGGCGAAGGCTTCCTTGCCGATCCTGATCTCTGCTTTTCGGCGGATGAGACGAGCCTGCTGGCCTTTTGACAGTGCGCTGGGTTGCGGTACGGCAACGGGTTCGGCTTTGGGAGGCCGCTTCACGGAAGGCTTTTTAGATTTTGTAGAGGTTTTCGGTTTACCGCTCATGCTCACCTTAACTGGGTGACACTATGCCATTGTCAGACCAGAAGTGCCAGATTTTTTTCTTGACGGGTAAATGGGCAACTCATCGCTCGACATAAGGGTGGTTTTTGGGCCAATATCGCGAGAAAGACGCATTTGGAGGCGAGAAATGAAAGGTATTATTCTGGCAGGTGGTTCAGGGACGCGGCTTTATCCGCTGACGCGTACGGTCAGCAAGCAGTTGCTTCCCGTCTATGACAAACCGATGGTGTATTATCCGTTATCGGTCCTGATGCTGGCTGGCATTCGCGAGATCCTAATTATCAGCACGCCGCACGATTTGCCGATGTTCAAGGAGTTGCTTGGTGATGGGGCGCAACTGGGGCTATCGCTGAAGTACAAGGAGCAGCCGCGTCCGGAGGGTTTGGCGCAGGCGTTTATCATAGGGCGTGAATTTATTGGTGATGATTCTGTGGCGCTGGTGTTGGGGGATAACATTTTCCACGGCATGCATTTCACGGCGGTGCTACGGGAGGCAAGCTTGCTAAAGCAGGGGGCGTTAATTTTTGCTTATCCTGTGACCGATCCGGAGCGATACGGGGTGATAGAGTTCGATCAGGACGGGCGGGCACTGTCGCTGGAAGAGAAGCCAACGAAGCCGAAGTCCAAGTATGCGGTGCCGGGTTTGTATTTTTATGACAACCGGGTGGTGAAGGTGGCGGCGGATTTGAAGCCTTCGGCGCGGGGCGAGTTGGAGATCACGGATGTGAATCTGGATTATCTCAAGCGGGGCGAGTTGCGCGTGCATAGTCTGGGGCGGGGGTTTGCATGGCTTGACACGGGGACCCATGATGCGATGTTCCAGGCGTCCAGTTTCGTGCAGACGATCCAGGCACGGCAGGGATATCGGATTGCGTGTATCGAGGAGATTGCGTTTGAGGAAGGGTTCATTTCGAGAGATCAGCTTAAATCGCTTGGTAACGCGATGGCGAAGAATGACTACGGGCAATACCTGTTGCGGCGTGCGGAGGAGGGGTGATCATGGCGTTAAGTTGTGTCCAGCAGGCGATTCCAGAAGTCAAAGTCATTACCCCGGACGTGTTCGGGGACAGCCGTGGTTTTTTCCAGGAGACGCATTGTCAGCCGCGTTATGAGGCGCTGGGGATCAAGGCGACTTTCGTGCAGGACAATTGGTCTCGTTCGGTGCGCGGGGTGGTGAGGGGGTTGCATTACCAGTTAAAGAACGCCCAGGACAAGCTGGTGTGGGTCATGCGGGGTGAGATATTTGATGTGGCGGTGGATGTAAGGAGGGGGTCCCCGACGTTTGGACGTTATGTGACGGCGATTCTTTCGGAGCAGAATCACCAGCAGATGTATATTCCGGCGGGGTTTGCGCATGGGTTCTGCGTGTTGAGCGAGACGGTGGATTTCTGTTACAAGTGCAGTAACGTCTATACGCCAACGGAGGAGCGCGGGATTTTATGGAACGATCAGGCGCTGGGTATTCCTTGGCCAGTGGTTGATCCGGTGGTATCGCCCCGGGATAAGGCTTTGAGGCCGTTGGCAGAGATGCCCTTGGATTCGTTGCCGGTGTATTGACGACGGCCGTCAGGGCCGGGAGGGTTGGAAGCTTAAGCCGAGTCGGGCTTCCACGTCCTTAATGCTTCCGAACTTGAGCAGGTCTTCCGCGAGTGAACGAGAGGCTGTTGCGGTCACCGAAGCGATCACCTGTTGGATTTTCGGTATGCGTCGAGCTTCCATGCTTAATTTTCGAATTCCAATACCGATGAGGAAGGGGACGAGGGTTTCGTCGCCGGCCATGTCGCCGCAGACGGAGAGAGGCTTCCCGGCGGCAGTGGTGGCGAGGACGATGCGGTTAATGGCCCGGAGCACGGCGGGATGGTGAGGCACGTAGTAATCGGCGATGCTTTCGTTGGTGCGGTCGACTGCTAGTGTGTACTGGATAAGATCGTTGGTGCCAATGCACATGAAGTCCGCCGCTTGCGCGAGGTCATAGGCTAGTTCAACGGCGGACGGTATTTCGATCATGACGCCGAGACGTGGGTGAGCATTGTGGGGAATGCCTTCGGAGCGCAGCGCTTGGGCGCAGCCTTCGACCACTTCCCGTGCCTGCCAGAAGTCATCCAGAGAAGAGACCAGAGGGAACATGATGTTCAATTGGCGGCCTGTTCCAGCGCGGAGCATGGCGCGCAACTGGGACCCGAAGATGTCCTTGTTTCGAAGTGAGAAGCGGATGGCGCGGAGACCCAGGAATGGATTGGCCTCGCCGGTGGTTGGATAGTACGAGAGGATTTTATCGCCGCCGACATCGAGCGTCCGGAGCACCACTTCACCGCCCGGCATGGAGTCCAGCAGGCGTGAGTAGATGCGGAATTGTTCCTCCTCCGAGGGTACATAATTGCGGACGATGAAGGGGAATTCACTGCGGTAGAGTCCAATGCCCTCGGCTTTGAACCGCTGAGCCACAGTGACTTCGCTCAGCAAGTTGACATTGGCCAGCAGTTGCACGCGAACCCCGTCTCGTGTCGATGTTTCCGGAAGCACTTTGATGTCGGATGTGGATAGGCGGCGATTCTCCTCGATGATGATCCGGTAGCGCTCGATGACGTCCTGGGCTGGATCGACGAGAATGCTGCCCTGTTCCGAGTCGAGAATCAGGAGTGTCTCGCCCTCGGAATGGGGGCGAAGAACGATAGGGTCGTACACGACGACGAGCGGGATGTGCAGGGACCGGGCTAGGACGGAAATATGAGCCGTGACTCCGCCGCCGACCAAGATCAGTCCTTCGGCCTTCTGTGCTGAAAGCTTGAGCAAGTCCGACGGGCGCATTTCATTTGCGATGACGATGCGGCCGGTGTAGTCAACCGCCTCATCCGGAGCGGCCAGCAGGTTGGAGATTAGGCGCAGGCCAAGATCCTGGACGTCGAGGACTTTTTCCCTCATGGCTGGATGGGAGCTCTTGGAGAATATATCGACGTACTTCAGGACGACTTCGCGGACAGCCTGATCGGGGGATTGGCCCTGGCGGATCCGGTCCAGCATGTCACCAGAGAATCCAGCATCCTTAAGGATCAGGACGTGGGCGTCGAAAATCAAGGTGGCTACATCGGACATTCGCTCGCCGACCTGACGTTGGATATCGGCCAGTTGCTCCTCTGTTCTTTTCATGGCCCGGTGGAAGTCGTCTTCAGTCAGGGGGATGGAGGTCGTGGAGGAAGATAACCAGTCCTGGGCGGAGGAAGTGATATCCATGGCGCGGCCCATGGCGATGCCGTCCGAGGCGGCAATGCCACGAATGAATCGGCGGCAACCAATATCGAGTTGTTCCTGCTCGGTGTTGCTTTTCGGTGCGGGTGTCTGGGAGGGTTTTTCGATACCCATCAGGAGGCGGGCGCCCTCGATGGTTCCCGCGAGTTGAGCGGCGATGGCGCGGAGGGCCTTGACGTCGTTATCATCGAAATAGTCCGGCTGAGGATCTTGAACGGCAAGTACGCCGACGCGGCGATTACCCAAAGTGATGGGGACGGCGAGAAAAGCCAGGAAGTTTTCCTCGCCGAAATTTTGGATGCGTTTAAATTTCGGGTTCTCGGTGGCGCGGGCTTCGCGAACAGGACGGAGTGTTTTCAGGGTGTGTCCAATAAGTCCCTCTCCGAGCTTAAGGCGGAACTTGCCGATAAAGTCAGGGTTTAATCCCTGATTAGCGGTCAGGACGAGTTCCTGAGTGGCTTCGTCAAACATGAAGACCGAGCAGACGGCGGCTTTCATGTGGTAGGCCACGAGGCTTACGACTTTTTGCAAAAAGCCCTCGATGCCGGCTTTGCTCTCGAAGAGCGAAACCAGTTCTCCAACATTACAAACGAGTTCGACGGTGTCTTTATGCATGGCTGTCTTTTGTGCGGTACAGTTTCCCCAAGTTCGGAGGCAAGTCAATCCTGGACTTCTTCCACACGAGGGATCGAGGGGGCTTGATACGGGGAGTGGGGAATGGCAGAATGTTGGGATGTGACGAGAGGAAATGAGATCACAACAAGAATGTGATCATGGAGGCTTTGGTAAGACTATGAACCGGTGGAAATCAAAGGTGGGGTTAATCAGCGTTATCGCGCTGGTGGTGGCCGGAAGTGTGGCGTGGTGGCAGGGCGCAACGGCGCAGGCATCGGTCAAGGGGCCCCTGGAGCCTGATCCGCAGTCAGCGGTGGTGGCGCGTCAATTGGCGCGGGCCATTCCGCGTCTGCATTTGTCGCGCAAAGAGATGACAGAAACCAAGGCCGTGGATGCGTTTGAGAGTTTCATCAATTCATTGGATTATGACCGGACCATGTTTCTGGCCACGGATGTTGAGGAGTTTCGGCAGGAAGCGCCAACGTTGGCGGAGCGGTTGGAGAAAGGGGATGTGGGTTTCGCATTCCGTGTGTTCGAGCGGTTCCGGGAGCGGGTGAGGGATCGGGTCGCTTATGCGAACACGTTGCTTGACGCTGATATTGATGTAACGGTTAAGGAGACGTACTTGTGGCGGCGTAAGGATGCGCCATGGGCGGCCACGAAGGAGGACTGGAACGAGCTCTGGCGGAAGAAGGTTAAGAATGAGTATGTGGCCAGAGTGGTGGCGAAGCGGATTGCGGAGGAGGAGAGCACGAACAAGGTGGAGCAGGCGGCTAGTGGCGTTGGGAAGACGAATGAGGCCGTGACGAACCTGGCGGTGATGGATCTTTCGGTGACGAATGAAGCGGCGACCAATTTATCAGTGACGAGCGTGTTGGCGACGAATGAAGTGACGACGAATGTGGTGGTGGCCCCGCGGGCGCGAGCTTCGGCGGCGGATGCGCTTTTGGCGCCGGCGGAATTTGTGCGCAAGCGGTACAAGCAGTACCTGATCATGCTGGAGGATAGTGATGCGGACTTTGTGTTGCAGCGATATTTCTCGGCCTTTGCGCAGGTGTATGATCCGCACTCGGAGTACATGACGCCCAGCGCGAGCGAGGATTTTGATATCGGGATGAAGTTGTCGCTGGTAGGGATCGGGGCGTTGCTTTCGAGCGAGGATGGTGCGGCGGAGATTGAACAGATCATGCCGGGTGGGCCGGCGGCGCGGGATGGGCGGCTTAAGCCGGGGGATAAGATTATCGCGGTGGCGCAGGGTGATGATGAGCCGGTGGATATCCTGCATTGGCCGCTCTACAAGGCGGTGCGAATCATCCGGGGGACAAAGGGCACGAAAGTGGTGCTGACGGTGATACCGGCCGGAGATATTTCTGGAACACGGACGGAGAAGATCGATCTGGTGAGGGATGAGGTAAAGCTGGAGGGGCAGGCGGCGAAGGGCGAAGTGCAGGCGGCGCCGATGGTTGGGCAGACGAACCGGATCGGGGTGATCCGCTTACCGGTGTTTTACGCGGACATGAAGCAGAGGGCCACTGGTGAGGATGAGTACAGGAGTTCGACGCGGGACATCGCGGTGCTGTTGAACGACATGAACACGCAAGGGGTGCAGGGTGTAATTCTTGATTTGCGCGGAAATGGCGGCGGGGCCCTGGCGGAAGCGGTGGAGATGACGGGGCTGTTCCTTACGGCGGGTCCGGTGGTGCAGGTGCGCGAGTCGCGAGGCATTCAGGTGCTGAGTGACCCTGATCCGGATATTTTGTGCACGAAGCCGGTGGTGGTGCTGGTCAACCGGCACAGCGCCTCGGCGTCGGAGATTCTGGCGGCGGCGTTGCAGGATTACGGGCGGGCGATTGTGGTGGGAGATTCCAAGACACATGGCAAGGGGACGGTACAGTCGTGGCAGAATCTGGATGAACGGAATCCGAAACTGGGGTCGCTGAAGATCACGACGCACAGTTTTTACAGGGTGGCGGGCGGCTCCACACAGCTCAAAGGGGTGGTGCCGGACATTGTGGTAAGGTCGCCGCTGGACGTGATGGAAGTGGGCGAGGAGTTTCTGCCGCATGCGATGGGCTGGAGCGTGGTGAATGCGGCGCGGTACCGTCCGGTGGCGGACTTGAGTCCTTATCTGGCGGAGTTGAGGATGAAATCACTGGAGCGGCGCAAGAGTGACGCGAGGTATGTGGCGCAGAGCGAGATGATTGACCGTTTGCGGGCATTCCAGGACAAGAAGGAGATTTCGTTGAACCTTGATGATCGACTGGCACTGGTGCGCGAGGAGAAAGCGGTGGCAAAGATCGAGGATGAGGCGATGGAAGAGGCCGGGGTTGTGCGTGAGGTTGGAGCGAAGGATAAATCGCATGATCTGGTGTTGCAGGAAGGGATGCGCATCCTTGAGGATTACATTGAATTAAGAAAGCAGAAGGAGTCGAAGCATGAAGATGGCGTTTTGGAAAATGCATGGAGCCGCAAATGATTTTATCCTGGTTGACGACCGCCAGTTGACATTTCCGGCGGCGGACAAGGCATGGATGGCGTCAATTGGCGCACGGAGGACAGGTGTTGGTTGCGAAGGGATCATCCTGATCCAACCTTCGACGACGGCGGACTTTCGTATGCGGTTTTTCAATCCGGATGGCAGCGAGGTTGATATGTGCGGGAACGGGGCGCGGTGTGTGGCGCGGTTAGCGCATGACATTGGCGTGGCTCCGTCGCGGATGCGGTTTGAAACTGGTGCGGGGTTAATTGCGGCGGAGATGGTGGGCGGCCGTGTGCGGCTGGAAATGACGGCACCGAAGGATTGGAAGCTGAATGCGACGCTGGCATTACCGGGTGGAGCAAGGCCGTATGGTTTTGTGAACAGCGGGGTCCCGCATGTGGTGATGGAGGTGGATGATCTTGATGCGGTCGATGTGGCGCAGGTTGGCGCGGCGATCCGATACCATCAGGATTTCGCACCGAAGGGGACGAATGCTAATTTCATCAAGGTAACGGGACCGGATTCGTTGAAGATCCGGACGTATGAACGCGGTGTGGAGGCGGAGACACTGGCGTGCGGGACCGGCATGGTGGCGGCGGGGTTGGTTGCGGGCCGGATGGGGCGGGTCAAGACGCCGGTCAAGATCACCTGCGCTAGCGGCGATGTGATCGAGGTGAATTACAAGTTGTCCGGAGAGACAGCGGTGGACGTGACGATGCTCGGTCCGGCGGCGTATGTCTTCACTGGAGAGTTGGAGTATTAAGCGTCCCGATGGGACGCCTGGTTGAAGGCTATTTAGGCTGTTGGTCATTCAGGAGCGAAGCATGATCATTGCCACTTTTAATGTTAACTCCATCCGGTCGCGGCTTGAGATTGTGCTTGAGTGGTTGAAGGATCGGCGGCCGGATGTGCTTTGTCTGCAAGAGACAAAGGTGGTGGACGACCTGTTCCCGGTGGGACCCCTGCAGGAGGCGGGCTATCACGTAACGTTTCGCGGGGAGAAGGCGTATAACGGGGTGGCGTTGTTATCCTTGGAGAAGCCGTGCGATGTTCGCTATGGCTTGGATGATGGAGGGCCAACGGATGAGGCGCGGCTGCTGGCGGCGACGGTGGGGTCGGTTCATGTGGTGAATACCTATGTGCCGCAAGGGCGAGAGATTGATCATGCGATGTTTCAATATAAGTTGCAGTGGTTTGGTCGACTGCGGCGGTATTTTGAGCGGCATTATTCTCCGAAGGAGAATGTGGTGTGGACAGGGGATTTGAATGTGGCGCCGGAGGCGATGGATATCCACAACGCGCAGCGGCAGGCGAATCATGTCTGTTACCATGTTGATGCGCGGGCGGCGTTCGCGAAGACGGTGGAGTGGGGGTTTGTGGATGTGTTCCGCAAGCATCATCCGGAGCCCGGGCAGTATACCTTCTTTGATTACCGGCAGAGGGATGCGGTGGGGAAGAATCAGGGGTGGCGGATTGATCATATGATGGCGACGCGGGGAATGGCGGAGAAGTCGGAGGGGGCGGGGATAGACTTGGGGCCCCGGTTGAAGCCGACGCCGTCAGATCATACGGTGCTGTGGGGGGAGTTTGGGGTGTGAGGGTTCAGGGTGCCACCTGCGCTCTGCGATCTACGGCGGACAAGTCGGGGTTCAGGAAGGAGTCAAAATGGGAAAACACATATTGAATCGGATGTGTTTGCTGTTGGCGGTGGTGATGATGGCGGGATGTGTCAGTACGCCTGAGAAGCGCATTGCCAAGAACCCGGATTTGTTCGGATCTTTTCCGGCAGAAGTTCAGGCTTGTATCCGGAAAGGGCAAGTGGCGATAGGGTTTACACCGGACATGGTGCGTCTGGCGATGGGGGAACCGGATCGAGTTAATGTGCGGACTACGGCGACGGGGGAAACGGAATTGTGGGTTTACACGTCGGTTTCACATTACTCAACCTTTGAACAGGGTGGCGTTCCTTGCGGGTATGTGGATCGTTATGGACGGTGGATAAGAGGTTACAATCCGGGATGGGTAACAGTGGAGCATGAGTACCCACTGTTGCGAATCGAGTTTGAGGCTGGCAAGGCGAAGGCGATTGAGAGACTAAAGTGAGGGGCTCTGAAAGCCAGAGGTCAGGAGTCAGAACAGGGAGACTGCTGGCAGGAAGCACGCATTTCGTAAACAATGCTCATCAACAGACATTGTTTATTACCGCCGGATGAGTTTTAGAGCTACCGTGCGATTCTTCTTTTGTATATCCGGCGTGGTTCCCTTGTGTGGCGGATTGTTGTTGTCTCCGGCAATTGCGGCGACGGCCTCCTGAGGGAGGCCGCACTTGCCGGTCAAAAATTCAGCTACGGCGGTAGCTCTGGCGAGGGCGAGCTCATGGTTGTCGGCGAACGCATGAGTGCTGCGGACAGGGGTGGAGTCGGTGTGCCCTTCCACTTCGATCTTGAAAGCGGCTATATCCTGTTTAAATGCGGCTGCGATTTTTGCCAAGTCGCGTTGGGCTGTCTCGGCGATAATCGTGCCGCGCGAGAAAGCTCCGTAGTTGAAGACTATACGTCGTGAGGAGTTGTCGCCGGTGACTTGATAGCCTGAACCTTCGAATGATGGCCATGGCACTGAGACGGGTTGCGTTGCTTCAGGGCGTGGAGGCTGGGCTTCGGGGAGCGCCGGGGAATCGATGGCGACGGGCATTTCATCGGTGCCGATGAAAGTGACGGTTCCGGGGGCTTGTCGGCGGCCAAGTGAATAGGCGAGCAGGCAAAGGACCAGAATACCGGGCAAGGCGAGGTAAAGGGTTCGCTTGGATATTCCGATTTCCTTGGTTTGCGGACGGCGCGAGAAGATCTCCTGAGGCGTGGGTTTGAAGGTTGAGGGTTGACGGTTGCGCAGGGTTTCGGAGCGGAGCTGACGTTCCTTTTCGGCGTCGCGGCGCGCAGCGTTGCGTTCTTCTTCCAAGGTGGAGCATTGGGCGCGCAGCTTATTGGCTTCCTGTCGGGATCCTTCTAGAGCCGCCACGGCAACTTGAAGTTCGCGGATAAGTTGTTCGGCATTTACGTCTGAAAGAGAAGTGTTGGCGTCATTCGCGGGCTTATATTGGACAATTTCCTCCAGTAGTCGTTCTTCTGCGGATAGCGTTTGAGGCAAGGGCGACTGAACTGCGGGTTGTTGGTGGGAGGCGACGGAAGGATTGAAGAAGGGGTCGGACTCGAAGAGAGCGAAGTCATCTTTAGCGTCTTCGTCCGGAGTGGGTTCTGTCATGCAATCGGTTTCCACGGTTTCTGATGGAACGGAGGAATCAACGTCAGGCGTTTCCCAGTCGGCAGGGCTAAAGGATGAGTCTGGTTCAGGTGCATCGGGGGCGGTGTTTGCCGCTATAGGTTCCGGAGAAGCTTGCGGCGGGTCGGGAATGATAGGGGTAGATGAAGAAGGTTGGGCTGGGGAGATGTCGGATGATTCGGTGTTAGTCATGGCAAACAGATCCATTTGGTTGGTGTCACGCTTTTTCACAGGCACGTGTCCATTGTTTGAATTGTGGTCAATGCAACAGCATAACGGCTGATTGCCGGAAACGGAAGGGACTCTAACAAACCTTTTAGATGAACCCAAGAAAACTCATTTGAACATAAGGTCACAAAGATCGCGAAGGCGAGATATGAAGACAGCCCTGCTTGTTGCCCGGTAGGCGTGGTCCTGCTATGGTGTGCGGCATGAAACATTTTTTACCGGAAGATTGGTCGAAGTGGTCGGCGAAGTTGAGGCGTCCGTATCAGGCTGGCTATTTTGCCATGTATTCCAGTCTGTATGATGGCGTGGTGACGGACCCATTGTTGATGACGTTGCCCTTGGATGACCATATGGTGCATCGGGGTGATGGCATTTTTGAGGCATTCAAGGCGGTGGAGGGGAGTATCTACAATCTAAAGGGGCATCTTGAGCGGTTGGCCAATTCAGCGCGCGGGTTGAGTCTTACGGTGGCGTGGTCTTTTGAAGAGATTGAGCGGATTGTGGTGGAAACGGTGAAGGTGGGGGGGCGTCCGGACTGCATGATACGTGTATTTGTTTCGCGCGGGCCGGGTGGATTTGGCGTGAATCCCTATGAGTGTCCGGCGTCGCAGTTGTATGTGATGGTGACGGCGCTTGGGACGCCGTTTATGCAGTTGCATCCGGAAGGAGCGCGGCTTAGGACCAGTGTGGTGCCGGCCAAGACGTCCGAGATGGCTAACATCAAGAATTGCAACTATGCGCCCAACGTGTTGATGAAAAAAGAGGCGGTTGACGCCAAGGTTGATTTCACGATCGGGTTTGACGAGAACGGGTATTTGACCGAGGGGGCTACGGAGAATTTGGGAATTGTGACGAGAGATGGGCGATTGTTATTTCCGAGGCTTGAACGGATATTGGCGGGGACGACGATGTTGCGAGGGATGGATCTTGCGAAGGAATTGGTCAGGCAGGAGAAATTGAAGGCGGTGGCCTTTGCGGATATTACCCATGCGGACATGCTGGCGGCGGCGGAGG
>CAZDUS010000020.1:0-34743 GCA_964508705.1 uncultured Verrucomicrobiota bacterium | reverse complement strand
GGTATCAAATATGATAACGCGAGAAGCTGATTATGCTATACGGGTGATGATGTTGCTGGCCGAGCGGGAACGCGACGGGGACAGCGGCGCGGCCTCCTTGGAAATCGCCAGGGAAATGGACATCCCGTACCGATTTCTCCGGAAACTGGTCAAGCGCATGGTGGCGGCCAGACTGGTAAACAGCCAGCGCGGCAAAGGGGGCGGCCTGACGCTGGGTAGAGAGGCTGGCCGGATCACGCTCTATGATGTGCTCCAGGCGATGTCGCCAATGGCCACCCGATTGAGTAACTGCAGGTCAAAGGGCACGCTCTGCTCCCGCGCCAGGATTTGCGGTATGCATAGGGCAATCCATAAGATCCAAGGCTCCGTGGACCGTCAGTTGCGTGATGTGACTATCGCTTCGCTCGTCGGCTGAATATTTACATGACAGAAAAAGCAAAAATAATGTTTGCAAATGCTACCGCAATAGTAGCAATATAACACCCATGAGGAACCTGTAACTCGGGCCGGGTGGCCTGAAGGGGTTGGACTAGAAAGCTCATTAGCAAGGAGAGTGTGACATGGCTGTATTAGTGACCAAGGAAGCGCCTGATTTCACCGCGCAGGCGGTATTGCCCGATAATACGATCGGAGAGATCAAGTTGTCCTCTTATCGAGGGAAGTATGTGATCCTGTTCTTCTATCCGCTGGATTTTACATTTGTGTGTCCCTCGGAGATTGTGGCTTTTGATAAGGCGTTAAAACAATTCAAAGCCAAGAATGCCGTGGTGCTGGGGGTGTCTGTTGATTCCCAGTTTACGCACTGGGCCTGGCGGCAGACGCCGCGTGGCAAGGGGGGGATCGGTGAAATAGGCTATCCGCTGGTGGCGGACCTCGATAAGAAGATTGCAAAAGCCTACGATGTATTACTGAACGACGCGGTGGCGTTGCGCGGTTTGTTCCTGATCGACACCCATGGCGTGGTCCGGCATCAGGTTGTCAACGATCTGCCGATCGGGCGGAGCGTGGAGGAGGCGTTACGCACGCTAGATGCTCTGCAATTCACCGAGGAGCATGGCGAGGTGTGTCCCGCCAACTGGAAAGCGGGTGAGGAGGCCATGAAGCCTACGGCTGAAGGGGTAGCGGCTTATCTCGGCAAGCATGGAAAGTAATCCTATCCAAATAGACAAAAGAAAATGGCTGTGGACGTTCATTACGTTCACAGCCTTTTTCTTTTGCAGCAATACGGCTCGTAGGGATCCCGCATAAAGCGTGAAAGGCGCCTCGCCTGTGAGTCGGGCTAGGACTGGGTATGATGATCGACAAGCGGCGTTTCTAAGGCGTTCGCATTTCGGAACACGAGTACGCTTTGCTCGATTGCATTGGCGGCAATAAGTAGAGGGCCCGAGTCCTGAGCGGACTGAGACGGATCGATGACGCGGACCACAGGCGCCCATTCGGCCGCTTGGGGTAGAATTTCAAGTAACAGATTAGGGGCCTTCAGCAAGGTGGATTCATCAATGAAGTTGTCCGTGTGTTTTGGGAACAAGGCAAGGTAAAGAATGTTTTGCTCCACGATCTCGTTTAGAAAATGAGTACCAAGAGAAACGTCAGGGATGAGGTTCTCGCGCATGGTGACAATTTCACAGAGGACGGAAGCCCTGTTGATTTCGGCATAGGTTACAGGGATGCCAAGTTCCGCCGAACTGGTTCCCCATCGTCCCGGGCCGAGAAGCATCAAGCTGTGCTGCGGATTCTGGCGAGTATTGATTTGCCCGATAAGCCTGGCCAGTTCGTGGCGGCGGGATAGTGTCAGGTTTGCATACGCGGATGGCACGATATAGATCAGGCGGTCAATTTTCTGGATCCGGCTGTGGCCGATGACAGCGCCATGTGATTCCAAAAGGCGTGCCTCGGTTGGGACATCAATTTCCGGCATATCAGCCCGCTCTACGCCCTGAACATGCAGGGGACGGCATTGCAACAAGTTGATCCTGAAATTGTTCGGGTCGATGAAGTTGGCGGTGAATTCGATGTCAACGGGGTGGTTGTAGGCCTGCTCAAGTGTTTGTAGCATGGATCGCAGGACCTGCACGAAAGGAGTGCGGCTTAGCAGCTGTTCGAACGTCAGAATCCATTGGGTGGGGGTCGAGGACTCAGTGCCAGTGTCGGGTGATGCAAACATCTCGACGGGCAGCCCCTTGAGCTCGCTGAGTAATTCCTGAAACGAGCCGGATACCTGGCGGTTGGCTGGCAGGTCGAGGTAATCAACGCGTTTTTGCGAGTATTCGCATACCTCGTTAAAGTTGGCTTCCGGCCGCACTTCCGGGGCGCTCAGGGAGACCACGCGGGTGTAGTCATCATCCGAGCGGTCGACGGCACGGGTTCCCAGGCCGAACACGAGGCGAAGGACGCCAGCCTTCGGGTCAATGCGTTTATGCCACACGTAAGGGTTGTAAGAGAAGCCAACGCCAGCCATATGAGGCAGAAAAACGGAGCCGTAGGACTCGCCGGAGACGCGCATGATCAACAAGGCCATCTGCTCGTCCTGATCGAGCACGCCGCGCCGGAGGCGGTAATTCAAAGCTGTTTCGCTCATGGCGCTGGCGTAGATGTGACGGATGGCGTCCAGCAGGGCGCGAAGTCGTTGTTCGCGGGTTCCCTGATTGACGCAGAACACGCTCTCGTACTTTCCGGCGAAGGCGTTTCCATAATTATCTTCCAGGAGAGAACTGGAACGCACGATGTAAGGTGATTCCCCGAAATAATCAATGATCTCGATGAACTGCTGCATTGTATAGTCGGGGAACTCGCCCTTCAGGATTCGTGCGCGAGCTTCTTCGATGCCTTCGAGAAAGGTGTCCGGATGCCGCTGCTTCTGCCGGATTCCCCAGATGCCATTTCGGACAAGAAGCGTATAGAAAACATCCGAACCGACGAAGAACGAATCATGAGTTTCGAGCAGGTTATTCAGATCTGGATTCGCCTTGCGAAGGATAGCTCTGGCCAGCAACATGCCGATGGATTTGCCACCGATCTGTCCGATGCCGATCATGCGGTCGCGGATATTAAGAACATCCGTTATAGTCATGTATTGGGTGATCAGCGCAATGATGGCCTCGTCCTTGGATAACACCATGCGAACCAGACGGTTGAACAGGTCTTGAATGTGTCCCGGGGAGTCCAGTCCAACCCTGGCCTCTGCCACGGCTGTTTCCGCTTCTTCGAACAGGCGTCGCCAGAAACCACGCCGGCTGTCTTTCATTAATCCCGGCCAGCGAGCTGAGGTAAGAATATCGGCGATAATGGCGCTACTGGTGATGGGGATGAATTCGTTGCCCGCTCCCCATCGATGGATAGTATTCATGGATGACGAGGAACGGTGCTGGACCTTGATGGGGCGGATATACAAGCTGTTGTTATGACGAAACACATCGAGCAGGAACTGCGTGGTTTCGGTAATGGGGTTCAATGCGTAGCAGGCATGGTAGCTCCGGTAGAGGGCAAAATAGGTGACGGTATCCAAATCAAAAAGGCGTGGGCAGGTAAGCACGAAGAAGTTGCCCAGCATCTGGTCGGCCTGCCATTGGGATGCCAGATCGGAGAGGCAGTCGAACACATAGATTGTGCCGCGACCGGCGGAATTAATGACCTCGTGGACGCTGGTGACAAAATGTTCGAAACCTTCTGACGGGTTGACGTGGTAAATCTCGGCACCACTATGATCCGGGATCAGTTGCTCGTGAGATGCAAAGCGGAAGTAAATAAGGCGGCGATTGGCCTGGCGGGCAGCTTCCACGTAGGGTTCCACCAGTGCCTTGTAGTCGGCAATGGATTCGACTTTCCAGACAATGTTGTCCCCGGGCATGACTCCCTTGAGGACGCGATCCAATCCCGGTAACCCTGTTGTCAGCGCGGTGGGCATGAACGTTCAACTCCCTGAATTGTGACTGTACTGTCAGGAAACAAAAAATGGAAGTCGCAACTCAGTAGCCAGTGGGCGAGGTAGCCAGTGGGCAGACGGCGAGTTGTTGAAGCGCCGCGTACGCCCGGATGTTGCCGGGCGCACGCGGAGGCAACTCTGGACTTATTAAACAAGGCCTTGATCAAGCATGGCGTCGGCAACTTTGACAAATCCGGCAATGTTGGCGCCGGTCACGTAGTTTCCGGGCTGACCATATTCTGCTGCTGTTTCATAGCAGGCCTTGTGAATGGACTTCATGATTCCGTTCAGCCGGCTGTCGACTTCCTCGCGGGTCCACGAAAGCCGCATGGAATTCTGACTCATTTCCAAGCCGGATGTGGCCACGCCGCCGGCATTGGCCGCTTTGCCCGGCCCGTAAAGGATTTTTGCCTCGACGAAGGCATCCACGGCGGCAGGTGTGCTTGGCATGTTGGCGCCTTCGCTGATCACATAGCAGCCGTTCTTGATGAGTGTTTTGGCGTCATCACCGTTGAGTTCGTTCTGTGTGGCCGAAGGGAATGCACAGTGGCAGGGAATGGCCCAAGGTGTGCGATTCTCGAGATATTCGCCGCCGAACTTGGTGACATAGTCACGAATACGACCGCGCTTTACGTTTTTCTGTTCCATGACCCAGGCCAGTTTTTCGGCAGTGATGCCGTTCTTGTCATAGATGGACCCATTTGAGTCGGAGAGGGAAACGGGTTTGGCGCCCATTTGCAGCAGTTTTTCGACTGTATATTGGGCTACGTTGCCTGAGCCTGAGACCACGCAGACTTTGCCGGCGAAAGTTTCTTTCCGTGTCTTCAGCATTTCCTCGGCAAAATAGACCGCTCCGTAACCGGTGGCTTCCGGGCGGATCAGTGAGCCGCCCCACTTGAGTCCTTTGCCCGTCAAGACGCCGGTGAACTCGTTGCGTAGCCGCTTATATTGGCCGAACATGTAGCCGATTTCGCGCCCTCCCACGCCGATGTCGCCTGCGGGCACATCGGTGTCGGGCCCGATATGGCGGGAAAGCTCGGTCATTAAACTCTGGCAAAAGCGCATCACTTCCGCATCAGATTTTCCCTTGGGGTCGAAATCGGAACCGCCTTTGCCGCCTCCCATTGGCAGTGTTGTCAGTGAATTCTTGAACACCTGTTCAAAGCCAAGGAACTTCAGGATGCTCAATGTCACGCTCGGATGAAATCGGAGTCCGCCCTTATAGGGGCCAATGGCGCTGTTAAACTCCACGCGATAGCCGCGGTTGACTTGAACTTCTCCGCGGTCATCCTGCCAGGGGATGCGAAAGATGATTTGGCGTTCTGGTTCGATAATTCGTTCAAGAATCTTGGAGTTACGATATTTTGCGTGTCGTTCGATAACCGGAGCCAGGGATCCTAACACCTCTTTGACGGCCTGTAGAAATTCCACCTCTCCGCCATTGCGTCGCTCCACCAAATCCAGCACTTCCTGAATGTGTGACATTTGAATTCTCCTTATGGTTATGACTTATCTGTTGTCTATGCGGATGTAAAATACCGTAAGACTTGCAAATATAGTCTTAAAATTGAGTACTTGGGATTGCAGTAACGGCAATATTGCCGTATAGTTATTGTTATAATGCAATAGGGCGTATATTTGTCATGGTTAATACGGCATAGGATATGGCAATCAAAATGAAGATAAATGAACGGGTGCGAGCGGCGATTCTAAGGGCGTTGGCGACGGTTGGATCGTCTGCTGGAGCCAGCGTGATTCAATCGTATTTGCAAGCGGAGGGGGTGCAGCTTCAAGACCGTACGATACGCTTATATTTATTACGCTTGGATCAGGAAGGGATGACCAGATTGGTCAGTCGGCGGGCAGGGCGTGTGATCACCGAGCGTGGTCGTGAGGAGTTGGCTCGCGATAAGGTCATTGAAAAAGTTGGATTTACGGCGTCGCATCTGGATGCGCAGGCGTATCGGACTTCGTTTGACTTGAAGACGCAAAAAGGGATGCTGGCGGTCTTGAGTGTGCGAGTGCCGAAGGCGTCCCTTCTGCGGGCCATCGAGGAAATGAAATACGTTTTTGCGCGGCGATTAGGCGCAGGGAGTAATGTGGTTGTGGCGAAGGAGGCAGAGCGTTTGACGGGGCCGGTGGCGGTTCCGGGGTTGATTGAAGTGGCGACGATAAGCAGCGTCAGTTTGACCTCTGTATTAGTGACAGGCGGGATTCCCGTGGTGCCACGGTTTGGCGGTTTGCTTGAAATTCATGAAGGGCGACCGCTACGTTTTGTTGAGCTGATTGATTACCGTGGTTCAACGATTGATCCTGTTGAACTCTTTGTGCGCGCCAAAATGACCAGAATCCGGGAATGTGCCAGAACGGGATCAGGTCTTGTTGGGGCGGGTTTTATGGAGATTCCCTCTGTGGCTTTACCTGCGGCACAAAATATATGCTGTTTGGCGGGATCGGCTGGCCTTGGAGTGCCACTGGGGTTTGGGTTGCCGGGGCGGGAATTCTTAGGGATCCCTGTTCCCGTAAACCGGGGCGGCCTGGTGGTGTTGTCGGGCGCTAATTCACTGGGGGCGCTCTATGAGGCGGGCGTCATCAGCCGATTTGAGCCGTTTTCTGGCGTCATCGACAGTAGCCGGTTCGAGCCATTTCATGAAGTTCGCAATCGATTAACCGTTCGAGTGTAAGGTGGTTGTCCTGATTCAGCGAGTTGATACCGGGTGTGGTCCGGGAATGTGGTCCGGGAATGACCGTTGACAAAACGGGGTATGCTATATTAATGAGTGAGTACTTACTTATTCAAGAAGGCGTTATTCGTCATGGCAAGACCTGTATCCATTCAAACCGGCGGAATTCTGGAGGTGGCCCGAAAAATATTCATGCGGGACGGCTATCAGGCCAGCACGGTTCGGATTGCCCGTGAGGCGGGGGTTTCGGAGGGGTCGCTCTTCAAACATTTCAAGAACAAGACCAACCTTTTTTTGACAGCCATGGAAGTGGAGGCTGGTGATCAGGAGTGGGCGGATCATCTGCTGGCTTGTGTCGGGCGAGTGACGCCGCAGGTGGCCCTTGAACGGGTGGGGATGCAGCTTCTTGAGCAGTTTCGTCTTATCCTGCCCCGATTGATGATGATTAATGCCAGCGGCGTGATTATTCCGAACCATGAATCCCCCGGCGAGTTGCCGAGTCCGCTTCAAAAGATGGATGTGTTGCGCCGATATCTGGAGGCGGAAATCAAGGCGGGACGTCTTGCCATGAAGTCGCCGTCAATGCAGGCGCATGCGTTTCTCGGGGCGCTTGCCCATTACGCCTGGTGCGAGACCCTGTTTGGATATCAGTCGGGGACCCCGAGGGCTTTTGTGAAAAACATTGTGGAGACCATTTTGAAGGCGACGCTGGTTCCCGGGGGCGGCAATAAAGGACGCCCGGGAAAGCAATTTAAGGCAACCCAAAAGCGGTGAGTGACGGTTCATGAAAAACACTGACAACAAGCGAATATCATCTGTGGTGGCGCGGGCCACCCTGTTCTCGTCTGTTCTGCTGGCATGCGGGATGGCGGGTTGCGTAAACGCGCCAACGCCCAAGTCGCACAGCGAGTCGTGGGTTCCGCCCAAAGACAGCCAGAAGCCGGATACCGTCTGGCAGGAGATCCGCACCCGCAAGCCTGACCTGGAGAAACCGTTATCGCTGTTGGGTTTGGTGGATCTTGCCCTGGAGAACAATCCGACGACGGCCAAGTCGTGGAATGAAGCCCGGGCGGCGGCGGAACAAGTGCGTTATGCTGAAGGGTATTTCATGCCCAGCATCAATGCGGTTGTCGGGGCGTCCCGTGTGAAGGTTTCCGCGGATCCCGAGAGTTTTGACGAAAGCAAGTTGGCGTACGGGCCGGGACTCCAGTTGAGCTATCTGGTGTGCAATTTTGGAGGAGGGCGTCACGCGGCGGTTGAGCAAGCGCTTCAAACAGTGTATGCGGCTAATTTCGCCTTCAACCGGGCTATCCAGGACACGTTGTTGTCGGTCGAGGTTGCCTATTACGGGGTTGTGAGCGCCCAGGCGGGTGTTGATGCCGCCGCGACAAACTCCCTGGATGCCAAGGCGATATTGGATGCGACCCAGGAGCGAAGGGATGCCGGGCTTGGCGTGGACCTGGAGGTGCTGCAGGCCCAGGTTGGTTATGATCAATCGCTTTTCGCTTTGGCGTCGGCAGAGGGACAGAAGAAGATGGCTGATGGACTGCTTGCCCATGCCCTGCACCTGCCTGCCGACACCCAGATCAACGTGGTTCAGCCTGAGACAGCGCTTCCCGCCTCGCTATCCGGACAGGATGTGCGCCTGTTGATTGATGAAGCGCTTGCCCGGCGTCCGGATATTTCCGCGATGAGGGCGTCGCTGGCCGCGAACGAATATGCCATCCGGGTGGCGCGCGCCTCCCGGTGGCCATCGCTGTATTTGAATGGTTCCGTGGCCAATGATTATTTTGAACTCTATGGGGAAAACAGCCGCGGGTCGGCTGACACCGATTGGGCATATACAGGCGGCGTGAGTCTCAAGTGGAATCTTTTTGACGGGTTGCAGACTTTGAGTTCGGTTCGCACGGCGGAGGCACGGGCAGACGCCATGCGCGCGCAACTCAGTCAGGCGGAGCTGGGTGCCAGCACGGAAATCTGGGCCAGTTTCCAGAAGTATGAAACGGCGCTCAAGAAATATCAGTTCAGCTCGATGGCTTTGAAGAGCGCGACGGCGTCGAGGGAGATGGCGTTCGAGAGTTACAATGCGGGCGTGAAGACCCTGCTTGATTTATTAAGTGCCGAAACGCAGTTGGCGCAGGCGCGTGCGCAGAACATTGCCGTAAAGCAGGAGGTGTTCACAGCGCTGGCTTATCTCACGCATGTCACCGGGCTTATTGAAAAAGGGCACAAGGGGATTCAAGCGCAAAAATAAAACCTGGGTCCCACAGGGGCTCCAAAGTTGAAATAGTTTAGGTTGCAGACTGTCAGGAAAAACTTATCAAAGGGGTAATCAACGATGAATTCCAAACTCCAACGTTCGATAACAGTGGTCTCCATAGGCGCCATGGCGCTAGTGATGTGCGCGTGCGGGAAGAAGGGCGGCCCGCCAGCGCCACCGCCGGTCATGGTGAATCTGGCGACGGCAATCCAGACGAATACTCCGGTGGTTATTCCAGCGTACGGGCTTATTCAGGAGCGTGAAAGCGTGGATGTGGTTCCGCAGGTATCGGGGATTCTTCAGGCCTGTCTGGTGCAGGAAGGGGCGATGGTGACCAATGGGCAGGCTCTATTCCAGATTGATCCGCGGGATTACCAGATGAGGGTTCAACAGGCGGAGAGCGCGGTGGCGGTTGATCGTTCGAACCTTGAAGTCGCGCGTTCCACGCTGCAACGCAACCAGCCGCTCGTGGAGAAACGCCTGATTTCCCCCGATCTTTTTGATGTGATCAAAGCCAAGGTAACCGCTTTGGAGGGGCAGGTCAGGATGGACGAGTCGACGTTGGAGCTGGCCCGGCTTAATCTCTCCCGTTGCACGATACTGGCGCCCATCAGCGGGATATGTTCAAAGCGGTATATTGATGCGGGGAATCTTGTTTCAGCCGGGATGTCCCGTTTGACCAATATCCGCAACTACGACCCTATGCGCCTTGAGTGTTCGGTTTCCGAGCAGTATCTGCCTGCGGTCCGAAGCGCCATGGAAGCCGGCGTCGTCAACGTCACGGTCACTTCCCGTGGCGACACCAACAGTTATCCCGGAACCCTGCTGTTCATGGATAATGCGGTTAATCCGGCGGCTGGAACCATTTTGCTTCGTGGTGTGGTGCCCAATCCGGAGATGAAACTTTGGGCCAACCAATTTGTCGATGTGAAGATCATTGTGGCGATGCAGTCCGGGGCGGTTATGGTGCCGGAAAGCGCTGTGATGCTGGGGAAGACCTCGCCGTATCTTTATGTGGTGAGTGGCGACCAGAAGGCGGAATTGAGACTGGTGAAGACAGGCGTTCGCCATAATAACCGGGTTCAGATTGTCGAAGGGGTCGCTGGAGGGGAAACGGTGGTTTCGGTAGGACAGCTTAAGTTGTACCCGGGCGCCACGGTGATTGATGCGTCGAAGCTGCCTGCGGCGGGGCAAGGTCGTTAGTCGATAAACACGGAGACTGCCATGACTTTTTCAGAACCATTTATTCGTCGACCGGTTATGACCATCCTGATTACCGTCCTGATGGTTGTGGGCGGGGTATGGGCTTACATGAAACTTCCGGTCAACAGTCTGCCGACGGTTGACTATCCCGTGATACGGGTCTCAGTGGCGTACCCGGGTGCCAGTCCCGCCACGATGGCATCGGCGGTGGCGACGCCGTTAGAGAATGAATTCACCCAGATCAATGGGTTGCAATTCATGTATTCCGACAACAAGCAGGGATTCAGCACCATTACGCTGACTTTCAGTTTAAGCCGCAATGTGGATTTGGTGGCGCCCGATGTCCAGGCGGCCATAACGCGGGCAACCAAGAATCTTCCCAACGACCTGCCCAGTCCGCCCATTTACGAGAAATACAATCCTTCGGACTCACCGATTTACTACTTGATGCTCTATTCCGAAAACATGCCGCATGGTGAACTGTATGACTATGCCAACCATGTGGTGGCGCGAAAATTAAGCATGATTGAAGGGGTGTCCAAAGTGGAGGCCTTTGGTGCCAAGCGTGCGGTTCGCATCCAGTTCAGTCCCGAGAAGCTGGCCGCGCATCAGATTGGAATTGATGAATTAGCCGCCGCGCTACAGGCGGGAACGGTCAACATTCCCGGCGGCAGTTTGAATGGCGCCTACCGGACCTACACGATTGAGCCGCAGGGTCAACTGCGTACGGCCCGCGAGTTTGAAAACCTTGTTGTGGCCACGCGGCAGGGGGCCCCGGTGCGTCTGCGGGATGTGGCGACCTGCGTGGATAGCATTGCGAATGACCTGGTGAATATCCGGTATAGTCCGCCGGGCCGGGCCGATTATGAGAAATGCGTGGTTATGCGGGTTTCCCGCGTGAGCGGCGCGAATACGGTGGCGGTGGCGGACCGGGTGGCCGGGGCACTTGAAGAGGCGGTACGCGAACTGCCCTCCACGGTTCAACTGGATACCATGTTCAACGGCGCCGGTCCCATCCGAGAATCGTTGCATGACGTGCAGATCACCGTGCTGATTGCCCTTGTGCTGGTGGTCATGGTCATTTTCTTTTTCCTCGGGCGGGTACGGGAGACGATTATTCCCAGTATCGTCCTGCCCATCTCGCTGTTGGGCACCTTCCTGATGATGTTGCCATCGGGGTTCAATCTGGACACCTTGTCGCTAATGGGGATTATCCTGGCGGTCGGGTTTCTGGTGGATGACGCCATTGTGGTATTAGAGAACACGGTACGCCATCTTGAAGAGGGGATGAAGCCCATACCGGCGGCGCTGAAGAGCATGAAGGAAATCTCCTTCACGGTTATATCCACCAGTGCGGCGCTGATCATTGTATTTCTGCCGTTGGTTTTCATGACAGGCGCTGTGGGGCGGAATTTGCGCGAGTTCGCGTTGACGGTCATTTTCGCCATCATCGTGTCCACCCTGCTGGCATTGACGCTATCGCCGATGATGTGCGCCAGGATATTGAAGCACAACAAGGCGCCTAACCGGTTCCAGCGGGCGATCACCGATTTCATCGCGAGTATGATCAAGGGTTACGGGCGCGCGTTGCATTTTCAATTGCGGCACAAGTGGCTGGCGCTGGTGTCGTGGATTGTCTGTATTATCGGGACGGTGGCCTTGTACTTTATCCTGCCCAAGGATTTCCTGCCGCCCGGCGACAGCAGTTTCATTTTTGGGGCGATGATCATGCCGCAAGGGTCATCCACTGAGCAGATTCAGGCCTATCAGGCGAAGGTGACGGCGGTGGTTAAGAAGGATCCCAATGTGGCCAAGGTCGGTAGTGTGACGGGCATCATGCCGGGTGCTGATCAAAGCATGGGGTTCATATTCATCCGCCTGAAACCGCCGCGGGAGCGTGAACCGATTGAGTTGGTTGCGCAGAAATTCATGATGCAACTGGCGGCCATTCCCGATGGTGTGGTTGGATTGCGTCCGATGCCCGTGCTCAAGATCAGTTCCGGCGGGGACCCCACGGCGGCGGGTTCGGATTACAGTTATATGCTCACCGGATTGGATCGTGACACGGTTTATCAGGCCGGTCTGGAGTTTGAAAAAGAACTGAGGACAATTGGATTCCTGATTCCTTTTGCCATCCAGAACAGCGTGAAGTTGACCATGCCCCGTTTGAGCGTCACGTTGGACCGCGACCGCGCGTCCGCGCTGGGGATTCCGGCCAGTTCCATAGAGCGCGTATTGGCGTTGGCATTTGCGGGTGGATATGTGACGCAGTTCACGACCGATCAGGATCAGTATCAGGTTATTGCTGAGATTCAGAAATCCAGCCAGCGGTTGCCGGATCATCTTTCGTTGTTATATCTCCGCTCCGCGCAAGGAGCGCTTGTTCCGATGAAATCCATCATTCGATGGACGGAGGATGCGGGTCCGCAGAATGTGCCGCATGCCCAGCAACATGAGGTTTCGACGGTATCCTTTAGCGCCTGGCCGGGGGTTCCGCTGGGGGTGGTCACGTCCGAAATTGAGAAACGGGCGGCCAAGTTGTTGCCGGCGGGTGTGCATGGGCGGTTTGTGGGTGACGCGTTGGAATTCGGCAAGTCCATTGCCAGCCTTGGGGTTCTCCTGTTGATTGCCGTCTTTCTCAAATACATTGTGCTCGGGATTCTCTATGAGAGTTACGTTCATCCCATCACCATTCTGACCACCCTGCCTGTGGCGGTGTTCGGCGGGTTCCTGACATTGTTTGCGTTTGGAAGCCAGTTGTCGCTCTACGCCTATATTGGTGTATTCGTCCTGCTCGGTTTGATCACCAAGAATGGAATCCTGATGGTGGACTTTGCCCTGCAAAGGAAGGCGGAAGGGATGAACAGTTATGATGCCATCCATAGCGCCTGCATAGTCAGGTTCCGTCCGATTCTTATGACGGGGATGTGCGCCATTCTCGGCATCCTGCCGATTGCCTTGGGGTATGGAGCGGACGCATCCAGTCGCAAGCCACTCGGGTTGGTGGTGGCGGGCGGGATGATTTTCGCGCAAATCATCACATTGTTTGTCACGCCCGGCATCTATCTCTACATGGAGAAGATCCAGGACCGGTTCTTTAAACCGCGGCAGGACCTGGAATAGACGGGGACAAATAGCCTTTCGTCTGGTTGTCTCACACTGTGTCATGGTGCTCCATGTGTTTCAATGGGGCCGCCTTTTGGCTTTTTCTTTCCCCTCCATGAGAGATCGCTTTTCAGGGGCCAATCAGGAAAGGCTTCCGAAATCCGCAACAAAGGGCATTTTTTCTGGCGCCCGTTTGTTAAAATAATAACGATATGGGGTGATGGAACGAATACTGCTCAATAAAGTAGCCGAAAGATCATTAATCTTAGAGGTTACGATGCAGACCATGACGAGGAGGGATTTTTTGCGCTATTGCGGTTTTTCGGCTGCAGCAATGGCGTTGACATCAACGAAAATGGGGTTACTCAGTGAAGCCTTGGCTAATCCGGCGGCGCCGTCAGTGATTTGGCTTCACGGGAGTTCCTGTACGGGTGATTCTGTCTCTTTTCTCAACCGGATTTCCGATGCCTTTCCAACGACGGTGGCGGACGTGCTAACCGGCGCGGTGAACCTGGTTTTTCATACGACGCTGATGACACCTGCTGGAGATACAGCTGTATCTGAATTGAAACGAGTTTACGACAGTGGTAATTTCATATTGGTGTTGGAGGGGGGGGTACCCACGGCCTTCCATGGCGGTGCTTGCGTGGTGTACAGTCTAAATGGACAGGAGACCACGTACATGCAGGCGGTTCAGGAAATGTCAGCGCGGGCACTGGCGATCGTTTGTGTGGGTACCTGTGCCTCATTCGGGGGAATCCCCGCCTCGGGTAGCAATCCCACAGGGGTCAAGAGTATCCGTGATCTGACCGGGCGACAGACGATCAACATTTCCGGTTGCCCTGCCAATCCGGATTGGGTGGCCTGGGCCATTGTTCAGTTGCTAACCGGAACGCCGGTTGATCTTGATGCCGATAGTCGCCCCACGGCGCTTTATTCGACGCGGCTGTCGGGTGCGTCTGCCCCGGCATTAATCCATGATAAGTGTCCCCGTAACAATCTGGTGAATCCCGCAGCACCGGCAGAAGCGACCAGTTTCACCAATTGTGATGGGCGTTGTACGATTCAACTCGGATGTCGTGGTCCGCATACCAAATCACGATGCGACGGGGCGTGGAACATCAAAGCCACAGATCCCAATAATCCGCCGAACCAGCGTTGGCGAAACAATTGGTGCATTGGCGTGAATGGAAACTGTCACGGATGTGTGGAGAAAACCTTTCCGGGGCCCCAGTCCTTCTATGAGCCATATGTATTATGAAAGCGTGATCACACTGGAATGCACCCAAGCTAAACCACCAAGGTAAAGGAAACGCAAATGCCTATCATTGTCGCAGCGATAGATCCCGTGACGCGCATCGAGGGACATCTTAAGGTGGACATAGAGGTCGATACGGTAGGTGGTGTTCAGCAGGTGACGGGAGTGAAGACGATCGGCACACTGTTTCGCGGCTTTGAGAAAGTGTTGGAAGGTCGAGATCCGCGAGATGCGGCGATTATCACCTCAAGGATTTGCGGGGTCTGTCCGACTTCCCACGCTCAGGCGGCGGTATTGGCGCTTGAGGATGCTTCTGGCATGGCTGTGCCGGGGCCTGCCCGGCTCCTGCGTAATCTGGTGCATGGTGCATGTTATCTGGAGTCGCACATCTTGCACTTCTATCTGCTTTCCCTGCCGGATTATCTTCAAGGGCTTGGCATGGCGCCGTGGACTCCGGCCTTCGAGATGGATCGGCGAGTGGACAAAGCCACGGCTGATCTATTCACTGCGCATTATCTGGAGGCGATTACGATGCGCCGGCGATGTCATGAGATCGGGGCTCTTTTTGGAGGCAAGTTACCGCACACGCCAGCCTATATTGCAGGGGGATTTACGGCCGTGCCCTCGCAGCCAAACATGGATGTCTTCGCCGCCGGGCTGGACGAGATACTGACATTTATCAATACCCGATATGTACCGGACGTTGAGCGGCTTTCCTCACTTTATAGCGACTATTTCTTTATTGGGCGGGGGTATGGGAACTTGCTGTCCTATGGGGCCTTCGAGCAGGACAATACCAACACGAACAAGCTGTTCAGTGCAGGACGAATTCTGAATGGCGCGGGGTCAGTGCAGCCGATGAATGCGGCGTCGATCACGGAGGACGTGACGCATTCCTGGTATAGGAATGCAGACACCGGCCTCAACCCTGCAGTTGGCGAAACGAATGCTGAGCACCCCAAGGCAAACGCCTATTCCTGGCTCAAGGCTCCACGTTACACGGGAGTGCCCCACGAGTGCGGTCCACTGGCTCGCATGTGGGTCAATGGTGACTACACCAATGGTGTTTCCGTGATGGATCGCATCCGTGCACGATCCTATGAGGCGCTCAAGATTGCGACGGCCATGAAGGGTTGGTTGAGTGAACTTCTCGCTGGTGATGCCACAGTAGTCGCCGATTGGCCTGCACCTCAAAGTGCCTCGGGGATGGGACTCACCGAGGCGCCTCGTGGCGCCTTGGGGCACTGGGTGCAGATTGCCAACGGGAAGATAGCAAGATACCAGGTCATTACTCCCACGTGCTGGACCATCTCACCGCGTGATGGCGCCAACCAGCCGGGGCCACTCGAACAGGCGTTGTTCGGAACGCCGGTTGCCAACGTAAGCCATCCTGTCGAAGCCTTGCGGGTGATTCACTCGGTGGATCCCTGTCTCGACTGTGCCACCCATGTGATGCACGCCCGCGATGCACAACACCACTGAAAACCATGAACGAAAAAATCGTCATTATGGGAATAGGAAACTGGCTGATGGCTGACGACGGAGTGGGTGTGCACGCCGCACAAGCCCTGGCGCAGGATCCGCCGCCGGGTACGACTGTGGTTGATGCCGGGACGGATGCCCTATCGGCGTTGTCTTTTTTGGAGGGGGCGTCCCGTGTGCTTCTTATTGACGCTGTCCAAGGGGGAGGCGAGCCGGGAACCGTGCGCCGATTGACGGAGAGAGAATTGTCGCCACGACAGGGCCTCAGTTCGGCGCACGCTGCCAGTCTGCTGGCGAGCCGTCATCTATTCCCAGCAGACGTAGACTGGCCTGAGTTTGTAATTCTTGGCGTTGAGCCCGCCACAATGACCTACGGCATGGAGCTGTCGCCAGCCGTTGCCGCCGCATTGCCTGGAATATATCAACTTAGCCGTGAGATTGTCACAAGCTGGAGAATGGAAACTATCCACACATAAGCGAGTAGGTTTTCAAATGAAAACAACACGATCCATTATTTTTTCACTCATGGCGGCCATTCTGGCTGGCACGTTCAGCCGGGCCTATGCCGTTAACACTGACGGCACGGTGACATACTCAATCACAACGCAAAACTACAATGGTGGCTACGATCCAAGCCATGTTTCCGTTGTGTGGGTGGTCGACAGCAATGGGGCCTTTGTCAAAACCCTTTGCCGACATGCAGTTTCCCGAATCGGCTATCTCAGCCAATGGAATGCCAGCAACGGATCCTACACCAATGTGGATGGTGTGACATCTCCGACGCTGACATCGCAGCCGCAAACCCACACTGTGACGTGGGACTGTCGCAACGCTGCCGGGTCGGTTGTGGCGGACGGCACCTATTATTTTCGAGCTGAGTACACCAGTGACAACGGGCCAGGCCCGTTTTTGTCCAATGGTTGTGCTTTTGCCAAAGGAACAGATGTGTTTTCGACGAATTATCCGAACTACAGCAATGCGGCGGGGCAGTTCACCGGCATGACGTTGGCGTACACGCCTGCCGCCGATATAGGCGTTCTTGCGATATCCCCCAGTTTCGGGACTGCCAGTTCCAATGTCGCCGTGCAGGTTACGATCAGCAACCTGACATTTAACCCGGCGACGTTCAACGTGGCGGTGAGCAATGTCACTTCCGGTGTCCTGATTGGATCACAGGCTGTGACGGGAATGGCGGGAAAATCCGTGACCAATGTGAGCTTTAACTGGGATACGGCAGGTCTGGCTATCGGCTCGTATTCGGTTAGGGCCGTTGCCTCGACGATGGCCAACGAAACCGTCACCGCCAACAACACGCTGAACAGTTCAATATTTCTGTCGTCGTCAAACGCAGGAGACATTGCGATCACAGCGCTTGCGCCGTCGACAGGGGTTCTAAACTCGCTGGTTCCCGTTACGGTTTCCATCACTAACTTCATGGCTGATCCCACGGGGCCGTTTACAGTGTCGTTGACTAATATGACCTACACGCCGTCGGTCACCTCCAAAACCTGGCGCGTTATAGCGAGTGCGGATGATGCCGAAGAAACCGTGACGAATCATGCGGTAAGCCTTACCAGTACGGATCTTGAACTCGTGGTGGACACCACGAATCAAGAGGTGGGGGTTCGCTTTGTAAATGTGGGAATACCTGCCAAAGCCGCGATTGCATCCGCCTATCTCAAGTTCTATGGCAGGACAGGGGAGAATATCAACGGAAACCCTATTGCGCTGACGATCAAGGGGCAGGCGGCGGATAATGCCGCGGCGTTTACATCGGCGGTCTCGAACATTGCCGCGCGAGCTGGAACGGTGGCGGCTGTGCCGTGGTCGCCTGCAAATTGGGTGGATGGCGAAGCTGGCACGAATGCTCAGACACCGGAGCTGAAAGCGGTGGTGCAGGAGATTGTGAGCCGTTCCGGCTGGGTTGCCAATAATGCCATGGCCTTCAAGATCACCGGGTCTGGTGCGCGGCGGGCTTGGTCGTTCAATGGAAACTCGAATGCTGCGCCGCAGTTGATTGTTCAGTGGTCAACGACCACTCCTCTCATCGCCACCCAGCAGGTAGCCAACCTGGCAGGGCAGGCGGCCACCAATATCATCTTAATGTGGAATACGGCGGGTTTGACGGCTGGCGTTTATCAGGTCAGCGCCATGGCGGGGCCCCTCATCACGGAAACGCATACCTCGGACAACACCTTGTCTGCTGGTATTACGCTCCGGGCGGCGATTCGGGATGTGGCGGTGCATTCGATCAGAATCAATCCTGTGGTTCCTCCCAATGTGAACACCAATGTCATTGTTACCATTACCAATCGTGGCGATCTTGCCGAGAGTTTCACAAATACCTTGAGGGACATCACGGCAACGCCGATTATTATCGGCACGAACATCGTCAACGGGTTGGGGGTCGGCAAAAGCACGAACCTGGTTGTCCGGTGGAATACCACAACGAATACGGGGTTTGCGTTGGGCTATCACACCCTTCAGTCGAGTGTGTCGATTGTCACGGGCGAAGTCAGCACGTCGGATAATACGAATCAGATTCA
Organism: uncultured Verrucomicrobiota bacterium; assembly: GCA_964508705.1. Taxonomy (GTDB): domain Bacteria; phylum Verrucomicrobiota; class Kiritimatiellia; order CAIKKV01; family CAITUY01; genus CAZDUS01. The sequence goes on along the minus strand of CAZDUS010000020.1, from coordinate 16,283 downwards.
AGTGATTGTTGCCTCTGGCATGACCACGAACACCTTGATTGCAAAGACGGCGACATGGAAGTTCCTGGATAAGGGGCTGAATATTGTTTCCTCTCCATGGAGATGGCCAGAATACTATGATGGCTTTTGGGAATCAGGCCCGGCCCCGCTGGGCTATAATCTTCCCTCCATTTCCAAAACCATCGGCTACGGCGGAGTATCAAGCAACCGCTATGTGACCACATATTTTCGTCGTGAGTTCACCATGGACTTTGCTCCATTTTCCATGACAGGGCGGGTCATGAGAACCCATGGCGTTGTCCTCTACCTGAACGGAACGGAGATTGTCCGGCAGAACATGCCAACGGGAACCGTCGGATACAGTACGCTGGCGAGTAACACCGTATCCGGGGCCGCCGCGACCAACTATGTTGGCTTTGTGGTGCCGCCCGCCGCACTCGTCGTGGGGAGGAACCTGATGACAGCGGAACTGCACCTGGCGGCCGTGACCAATACCACCGCTGGATTTGCGCTCGAACTCATGACAGTAAACCCGACCATTCCCCTCCTGCCTGCGGTGGGCGTAATGTCCGTTGAACCTGATGGAACGGTGCAGTCCGGAGACCAATTGGGTGTCTACATCACGCTGACGAATACCGGGAACACGGCGACTTCCTGTCTGGTGCTTCTCACGGATGCGACCTCAGGGGCAGTGTTGTCCTCGCAGACTGTGAATGTGCTTGTTCCCAGTGAAAGCATGCGCGTGTGGTTGGCGTGGCCAACCTTTGGTGCGGCGACAGGGGCCCGAACCTTGCAGGCGGTGACGGTCATTAATGGCGTGACCAATGTCGCGGGGGCGGTGACGGCTCCGGTCACGGTTGAGGCTCCGAATTTTGCAGCACGGTCAGTTAATGCTGCCGGATCCATTGGTGGGCGCTGCTCAGCCGTGGCGGTTATGGGGCGTTATGTTTATCTGGGGTGTGGCGCGAGTTTGGAAGTCTGGGATGCGATCGTTCCAGCAGTGCCTGTCCGGGTGGGTTCGATTCGTCTGCCGGGTGTTGCCGAAGATCTTGTCGCCGGTAGCAACTGGGTATATGCGGCGACGGGTGTCGCCGGTGTACAAATTGTGGACGTCTCTGTACCGTCGCAACCGGCGCACCGTGCCTCCTTTGATACGTCCGGCTTCGCGCGACGCGTTGCGCTCGAAGGCAGCTTGCTTTATGTGGCTGATTCCTACCGGGGCGTTCGAGTTCTCAACGTGAGCAGTCCTGGGACACCGACGCTGGAGGGAGCTTATCAGACGACGGGGCCTGCGCAGACGGTGAATGTGACGGTTCCGCGGTTGCTGGTACTCGATGGGCAGAGTGGTCTGCAAAACCTCCACGCTGAGAATCCTGCCGCCATGACTGTCACGGGTGCCCTAAGCGGGGTGACTGCCGGTCTGGCGCTTACGGTTGTTCCGGGTGCAGCCTTGGTTTCTGATGGGAATGCCGGGCTCTACCGGATTAACACGACCGCGCCAGCCTCACTGACCGTTGTGACCAATACGCTCCTGCCCAATGTCGGACGCGGCCTGGCGGTGTCAGACTCGGGTTCAGCGCTCTATGTTGCCGCCGGTGCGGCAGGCTTGCTGACCCTCGACGCAGCGACGTTGGCCGTTCAAAGCACTCTCGGAATGGGCGATGAGGCCTACGATGTCGCGGTGGCTGGCGGCACGGTTTATGTTGCCGCCGGGTTTGCCGGTTGTCGTTCGCTGGACATTTCGTCGCCGCTGTCTCCAGTGCCGCTGGCGGTCTACACAACCGGCGCCCGTGCTGTGGATGCCGACATGGCGGGGCCAACTCTGTATGTGGCGGCTGATGAGGGTGGACTGCAGGTTCATAGTCTGACCAATCTGGGGGCCCCGAGCTGGATGACCACCGTGGCGACTTCCACCAATCCGCGTTGCCTGACGGTATCAGGGTCGCTTGCCTATGTGGCCGAGGCGTTGGGCGGACTTAAGATTTACAATGTCTCCAATCCGGCTTCGCCGAGTCTGATCGGTTCTGATGCTGGTGCTGGATTAGTGACTATCCGCCGATTAGCGCTCTCCGGTTCCAGATTGGCGATGACCGATGGACGCCAGATTAACCTACTGGATGTTTCCAGCCCGTCGAGTCCTGTTCTCCTGGCAACCAACCGATATTCCGGCTATGTGTTCGATGTGGCCGCCAATGACGCCAATATATTTGCGGCCTGCGGCGGTTCAGGACTTCGCATCCTGAATAACACCACGCTGGGTCCGGTTGGCACCTTTTCAACAATGCCCAGCCCTGTGGTTTCCGTCAGTGTCAGCGGCAACTTTGTCTATATTGGAGACGGTAGCGCTGTCATCCGGACCTTGAGTATTACGAATCCTGCAGCCCCAACACTTGTTCAATCATTTTCGGGGCCGGGCTTCAGTGTAGCTTCTGCCGGACCATTGACCTATCAGGTCAATGGTCGTAACCAGGGCGCTGTTATGGATGTGTCCACACCGCTAACCCCGGTTCCCGGTATAAGCTTCACTAACCTGACACTGGGGTTACGCGTCCGAGCGCAGGGAGGCGTTGTGCTTACAGCGGAAGATGAGGCGGGATTGGGCATTTTCAATGCCAGTCCCAATGACATCAACCTTAACGGCATGATTGACACGGTGGATCAGCAGATTGTGGACGCCAATACCAATGATGCTTTGCGAACCGTGTGGGATGTCTTGCCCGGGGACGATTTCGACAATGATGGATTATCCAATCTGGCGGAATACCTTGCTGGGACAGGACCCGCAGACTCTGCTTCCGTGTTTGCTGTCAGTGCGGTGAATCCGTTGCCCGGAGACGGAAGTGGACAGTTTGTCATTCGCTGGTTCAGTGTGGATGGGAAGACATACACCATTCATAAATCCACGGATTTGACGTCGGGGTTCACTCCTTTACAATCCGGCATTGTCGGCTATGCGCCGATGAACAGTTACACGGATACTGTTTCCACGGTCAACGCCTTCTACATGATCAGTGTGCCGTGAGTGAGATGAAATCAAAAAAATCCCAGAAGGGGGAATGAACAAGAAATGTGTAAATCGCGCACTCATCTCTGCTGTATGAGAGTGTTGATTGTTTTATCGGGTGTTTTGTTTCTGCGTGTGAGCACGGCGGCACCGCTTTTGCTTTCCTGGGAGGGGCACACCATGGGGACGACCTATGCGGTGAAAATTGCAGGGGTTGCCCCGGAGCCTTCGCTGGTTGCAGAGTTGAAGGCGATCGTTGAAAAGCGGTTTGGTGAGATCAACCGGGAGATGTCGCATTATATTCCTGATAGTGAGTTGTCCCGCTTCAACAACAGCACATCGCTTGAGCCTTTCAAAGTTTCGCCTGAATTTGCCAGAGTGGTTCGGCATTCACTTTCGTTGAGCCTTGATTCTGGAGGTGCTTTTGATCCCACCTTGGGTTGGTTGATTAATCTTTGGGGGTTCGGGCCCCCGGGGCGCAAGCATGAGCCACCGACGGAGGAGGCTATCCGTGAATGCCTTGGCAAAAGCGGTGCTGTGCATTTGAAAGTGACTCCGTCCGGCGAGTTGCAAAAGGATATACCCGGGTTAAAGCTGAATCTCAGTGCGGTGGCGAAGGGGTACGGGGCGGATGAAGCGGCGCGGGTGCTTCGCGAAAAAGGATACTCGAATGTGTTTGTCTCAGTCTGCGGGGAGATTGTGGCGTTTGGAGTCAATGCTGAAGGAAAGCCCTGGCGTGTGGGAGTTGAGCGGCCTGTATATGATTTACCGCGTGGTGCGGATTTAAGCGCGGTGGTTTCCTTGTCCAATCGGGCCTTGTCGACATCTGGCGATACCTACAACTATTTCAAGGATTCTGATGGGCAGGTTTACTCGCACATTCTGGATCCGCTTACCGGTCGTCCCATTCGCCATCGACTGGCGAGCGTTACGGTCATTGCGCCCGGTGGGCTCGTTGCCGACGGACTAGCCACCACGTTGTTTGTGATGGGACCCGAGCGAGGGTTGGAGTGGATTGAGCAACGGCCCGACTTTGCGGCGATGTTTATCGTTCGAACCGGTGTTGACCAGTTCAAGGTTGTTACCAGTAAACGGTTCCCGGCATTTGAGACTGTCCAGTAATCGCTGCGTTACTTTGGTGGCTCCAGGGCTTTTTCGATGGCGGCGATGACTTCCTTGTCTTCCGGGGTGGTCCGGCTGCCGAAGCGGGCGAGGGTGCGACCCTCCCTGCTGATCAGGAATTTATTGAAGTTCCAGGTGATTTTGCCGCTGAATTCCGGATTGGAAGTCTTGTCGATAAGATACTTGTATAGCGGGTGGCAATCCTTACCGGTCACCACAATTTTTTCAAACATCGGGAAGGTGACGTTGTATTTCAGCGAGCAGAATTGGGCGATCTCCTGATTGGTGCCTGGTTCCTGGCGCAGAAAGTCGTTGGCTGGGAAACCGAGGATGACGAGGCCGCGATCCCTGTAGGTTTCGTAAAGTTTCTGCAAGCCCGCGTACTGGCCGGTAAATCCGCACTTGCTGGCCACATTGACGATCAGCAGAACCTTGCCCTTGTATTCCGCCAATGGTGTGACGGAGCCATCGATTTTCTTCATGGTGAAGTCATAGATGCCATTCATGGTGTTAGTCTCCTGTTGTTGAGCTTGAGCGGTGCCTGTCAGTAATAGAGCGGAGAGGATAAGAAGTTTGATATTCATGAAGGAAAGATAAGTCTCCACAGGAGGGAAAACAAGAGAAAGGAATTGGTGGTGAATTTGTGTTGCTTTGTCCTGTGCCGCGAGTAGTTTACGGGCAACCCTATTTAAGGAGACACCCAATGCAATGGTACTACGCAGTAAACAATCAGCAGGTTGGCCCGGTGGAGCAGGATGTTTTGGTTGCCTTGATCCGCGACGGCAAAGTCAAGGGCGACGATCTGGTGTGGAATACCGGCATGGGGAACCAATGGGTTAAGGCTTCGAAGGTGCCGGAACTTGGGTTTATGGGGGCGGGGATGGCGGGTGGCGCGGTGCCTCCACCTGTAACGGAATGGTCTGATAGCGCGGTGTTTGTCAGCCAGACGCCCAATCGGGATTTGATGGCGCAAGCGCGGGAATGTCTGAGGGGGAATTGGGGGCTGGGAGTTGTTGTGATCCTTGTGAATGGGTTGCTCGGTATGTTGGGGATGATCCCTGTGGTTGGGGTTGTGATTTCACTGCTGATTACCGGGCCCTTAACCTTGGGGTTGACGATGGTGTTCCTGTCGCTTGCCCGATCCGAAGGGGCGACGCTGGGGATGTTGTTTGACGGTTTCAAGCGCTTTGGCTCCTCCTTGGGAGTTTATTTGCTGTCGGCGCTTTTTGTGTTTCTGTGGGCATTACTGTTAATTGTCCCCGGCATTATGGCGAGCATTGCCTATTCGATGGCGTTCTTTATCTTGCGCGATGATCCGACGGTGGATGCCATGGATGCCATCCGGCGAAGTAAGATAATGATGATGGGCAACAAGTGGAAGTACTTCTGTCTGCAATGGCGTTTTTTAGGGTGGGCGTTGTTGTGCATTCTGACGTTTGGGATTGGGTTCCTGTGGCTCGGTCCCTATGTGTTTACCAGTATGGCCCGGTTCTATGAGGACTTGAAGGAGGGGCAGAAAGCATAGGGTGCCTGATAGAGCATTCTAAATGCTGTTAAAACAAAGAGATGAGCCCGGATTGTTGCCGCGAGGGGCGGATGCTTGCCTGGGGCGGGTGGATTCTTTATTGTGGGCGGCATGCGACGGACGTTTTGGATCTATTTGCTTCCGCTGGTGTTATTGATGGCGGTGACTTTGCCGCATTTGGGGCAGGGCGATTTCGTTACGGACACGGGCCGGTATGCTGCCGTCGGGCTTCAGGCCTGGCGCGATCCGAGTCTGTTTTGGACACTGCACCTTCAACCCACGGTTCCCTATTTCAATAAGCCGCCGCTGGTGTTCTGGATTCACGGTCTATTCCTGCATATGTTTGGCGTCAGTGTGGCCATGGCGCGGTTCCCTTCCATTCTGGCCGCGTTGGGCGTGGTGGCGTTGTCGGTCAGCATTGCCCGGCGACTGTTGGGGAATGGGGTGGCGTTGGCGTCGGGATGCGTGCTGGCGTTGACGTATGAGTTTTTCCGCCGCACGCGCGAGGTGTCGCTGGATCAATGGCAACTACTTTTCATGTTGGGCGCGGTCTGGTTTTGTCTGCGGGCGGCTTCCGGTAAGCGTTGGGGTGATGCGTGGCTGGCTGGGGTGACGCTCGGATTGGCGCTAATGTGCAAGCCGTTCATGGCGTTGATGGTCCTGCCGGTGATGATTTGGATATGCAGGCGTCCGGCGATGGTGTGGTCCATGCTGGCGGGGTGTGTGCTTGTGGCGTTGCCGTGGCATGTGGCGATGGTGGTGACGCACGGGGATGCCTTTGTGACGCAGTATTTCGGGCGGGAGATTTTGTCGCGGGCGCAGGGTGAGATCAACGCCCAGCCGTGGTGGTATTACGCGGAGGAGATGGGGCGCAGTTACTGGCCCTGGTGGCTGGCGTTTGCGGCAGGGGTGTGGCGTTTCGCATCCGGGGTTGGGTCCCCGCGGCGGCGTGTGGCATTGAAAGGGGCATTGCTGTGGGTTGGGTTTTGGGTTGTGGCGTTATCGTGTTTTCCGGACAAGCGGCCCCGGTACGAGTTGCCGTTGTATCCCGGGATGGCGATAGTGGCGGGGTATGGGTTGGTCTTGTTGCCGTGGCGCGGGTTGCGTAACTGGTATCGGCGGCGGTTGGCGGTGACGGTGGGTGTGGTGGTGTTGCTGGGCGCTGTGGCGGCGATGTTGCCGTTGAAGGTCAAGGACCCCCCGGCCAGGGACATTGGCGCGTTACTGGAATGGTGCAGGGAGCATACGGGAGAGGCCATTTATTCAGCGGCGCTTTCCACGAATGACGAGGGTTATTTCTACTTGCGGCTTGGGGATTGGCCAAAGGCGGTGCCGCATGGGCGGAGGCGGTTGGTTCCCAAAGGGTCGTATCTGGTGTATACCGACGGGCTTCTGCCGACACCGCAGGCCAAGGAGAGGGTTGTGTTCCGTGAGGGGAAGTATTGTGTGACGAAGAAAGAGTGAGACGGGAGAGGCGAGAAGGTATCGTCGATCATACAAGTGTGATGGTGTTGCCATAGCTGGCGATAATCCTGTCGTGGGTGATCAGGCGCATGGGTTCGGACAAGGCTTGCGCGATCAGGATGCGATCAAAGGGATCGGAATGAATGGGAGGCAGTGACTCCACGAGGGCCGCATGGACGGCGGAAATGGTGAGTTCTTCATATCCAGCCTCCAGGAAAAGTTTATGCGCCTGATGCGATGAGATGGGCATGTTGGAGCGTGGCAGTGTGCGTTTAATGGCGATTTCCCAGACGGAAGCAGAGCTGAAATAGACGCTATTCCCGTGGTTGAGCAAGTGGGTCCTTGCCAGGGTTGGCAGGCGAGGATCATCCGTGAGCGCCCAGAGGAGGATATGGGTATCAAGGAGTAGTCTCATAAGGAGCCTTTCCCTCTGCCGCGAAGAGTTTCGCAATTTCCGGATTGGCGGTGTCGATGTCGTCGGGAACGATGAACTGTCCCTTGGCGAGCCCTATCCGATGGGTAATTTCTTTTGGGTGGATGGCGACGACCTTGACCATGGGTTTTCCGTGTCTCGAGATGATGACTTCCTGCTCTGAGCCGCTGGTTAATTCCTCAACGATCCTTGAGAGATGTGTTTTTGCATCGAAAAGACTGACAATATGCATGGTATACATCCTTTCTGGTTAGACCAATCTAGTTTATTTAAGTGGTGATATCAACTGTGAACTGAGTAGTTATTTCGTATAGGCGCGTCAATTCACTAATAGAGCTGACGTTTTAAGGTGGCCAGCGACCTTCGGGCGCGGGATGCGCCAAACGGGCGCTTGAATGGCTCGCCTTCGCCCGGAGGTCTAAGGCCGTGAGGGGGGGGAGAATGGTTAATGGGTGATGGTTGATGTGAGGAGGGGATGGGTTCATGGTTCAGGAGGGGGAGGGGGCATAAACACGAAGAACGCGAAGAGTACGAAGGGGGAAGGGAGAAGACTTGGGGGGAAAGACGGCTTGCCCTTCTGCCGATCGATCGGTCAGGGAGCCATTACGGCATGAAGACGTTGCGTTTGGGGTTGGTTTCTGGATAAAGTGGCGCGCGTTGGACACTTATGAAAATCATCGACCGATACATGCTAAAGGAATACCTGCTGCCGCTGGCCTATATCGCGGGCTCGTTCTGCATGCTTTATGTCGTTCTGGATTTGTTCAACCAGTTTCCCAGTTTTGTGGAAGCCAAGGTGCCGATTGTTGATGTCTTTATCTACTATGGATATTACCTGTTTGCCGTGAACGGGTTTGTGCCGTTCATCGTGGTTATCCTGCCCATTGCCCTTTTGCTGGCGGCGCTTTATACCCTGACAATGTTCGCGCGGCATAATGAATTGACGGCGATGTGCGCCAGCGGTGTGAGTGTGCGGCGGTTGATGACTCCGCTGATGGCCGTGGGGTTCTGTGCAAGTTTGCTTGGGGCCATGGCCCAGGAAACGCTTGGCCCTTATGCCACCCGCTGGGTGGAGAATTACGAGCAACGGGTCTTGAAGGGTAAAAAGGAGCCCAGTTCAGTTGTTACCGATTACATGTTTCATTCGGGATCGACGCACCGTCAGTGGTTGTTGGACCGGTTTGATCAGCAGGATCCCGGGAGGTTCAAGGGTGTGAGGGTTTTGCAGGAGCGTGAGGATGGCACCTTGAAGACAGAGATTATCGCCAAGCGGGCGGAATGGCTTGATGGCGCATGGTGGTTTTATGAGATGCAGAGCCGTCCGTATAACGAGTTAGGCGAGCCTGCCGGGCCGCTTTCGGAACCTTGGGACAAGCCGATGGAAATGACGGAACTGACGGAGACGCCGACTGATTTACTGAATGAGATTCAGCAGCCTGATTTCATGTCATCCTGGGATATGATCAAGACGTTGCGTGCGAAGCCGAACCTGAGTGATGCTGCGCGAGCGCGGCGCGAGGTGGATATTTATTCCCGGATCGCGATGCCCTGGTCGTGCATGGTGTTGATCCTGTTGAGCCTGCCCGCCACGGCGGGCGGGGTACGGCGACCCGCATTGCGCAGTGTGGCGTTTGGTCTGGCGGCATTGTTTGGGTTCTACTTCATGGTGAACATGGGGATGATCCTCGGCAAACGGGAACTCATGTGGCCATGGCTGGCGGGGTGGTTGCCGAATTTGGTCTTCCTTGTCATTGGCGGTGCCTTGACGTCGCGGCTGAAGTAGGGGGACAGTATCCAGTAGTCAGAATTCAGCAGTTAGAATGGGGCGCAATAACTTGCAACGTCAAGGTGATATGCCTTTATTAACGGACAGTTATTTTGCTCCTTGCTGATGCGCCTGGTTTCCATTCTGGATACTGAATTCTGGATTCTTGACTACTTGGCAGTTGTGCGGGTTGGGTTCTACTTCCCGCCGACCAGCTTACGCTTTAGATACCAGACCACCACCGAGAAGGCCCCCAGAACAAGCATCGCCCAAGTGACTTGCCACATGGCCTGGCCCAGGGAGTTTTTGCCAAGACCACTACCGATCATGGCCACCATGGCGGAACTTGGGAGATAGCCCAAGAAGGAGCCCAGCAGGAAGACGCGGTGTCGAACGGTGGTCATGCCCAGCACGAGGTTTGGGACGATCCCTGCGATCGGGAGCTGGCGTGTGAGAAATACGGTGAAGGTTGACGGGCGTTCAAGAAGCTTCCGCAAGCGGCGGCGATTTTCGATGCGGCGCGCGACCCATTCACGGCCACCCCAGCGGGCGAAGATGAAGGTGGCATAGGAGCCCATCAAGGCAGATAGCTGGCCGATAATAAAACCTTCCCAGAAGCCGAACAACATGCCCGCCAAGGCGCAGAAAATCAGGCGCGGGACGCCGACAGCGATGAATACTGTGCAGGCCAGCCCGAACACAAAAGAAGCGAAGTAGCCAAGGCTGTCCAAGTGGCCTTTCCAGGCTTGCACGTTGGTGATGTAGTGGTCGATATCGCAGAAGTGGATGACGGCGACGCAGGCGGCGACGACAAGCGCCATGGTGAGGAACTTCCGCTCGGAGGCTCCAGCGGATTGCGCCGCCTCGATTTCCAACTCGATGGGCGGTTGTTCCTCCAATGGAGGGGAGGGGGGGATTTGATCCTGCTTCTTATCGGCGGGTGATTCAATCATTTCGGTAGTCTCGTGAGATCAGGAAGACAGTTACCCATTTTCCCTGGGAATAATTGAACCCGTACATCTGGTCCGCGATTCGAAGGTTGTCGCGCCTGAACAGGTCCTTATGTTTCTTCAATTTTGACTGGGTAATCACAAGAAGGCCCGGGTTGCGACGGGAGACCCAGTGGGCGAGATCGTCTTCGGTGAGAGGTTCTAGGGGGCCCCGGTTGAGGTAGAAATTCAAGGTGGGTTCACCGAAGCCGCAGGTGGATACCGGCACGGAGGGGGCAGTCAATGTTTCGATGCGGTCGGCCAGACGGGGTGCAATCTTGAAGCGTTCAATGGCGGGTAGCAGGAAGAGGGCGGCGGCTAGCATGAACAGCATCATGCCGACGATCAGTGTGGCTACGGCGTCGTTGTGGCGGCCTTTGATGAAGAAGCGGGCTCCGACGAAAGTGATGGCACCAACGAGCAGGCCAAGTCCTGTGGCTGGAACGCGTAGTCCGAAGACCGGCAGGAACCATGGAGTCACGGTCAAGGCGAGGCCGAGAGCGGAGCCGACGAAAATGAACAGGACAAGGCCGGTCCGGGCGGCGGGGGTGAGGGGGCGACGGGAAGGATAGGCCAGACGCAGGCGGGTGGCTCCGATGGCGGCGGCAATGGCGAGGGCCGGGAATGCGGGGAGAATGTAGTGTGGCAATTTTGTGGCCACGGTGCTCATCAGGATAATAACGGGGAGCGCCCAGCAGAGAATCAGGCGGCGGGAGGGTATGCCGGTTGAGAGTTCTGGGGCGGAGGCGGTTTTAGTGAAGGCGGCGGGGAGGTACAGGGTCCATGGGAAAAAGGCGAAGACGATGACCGGCAGATAGGTGAAGAAGAAGAGGAAGGATGTGCCGCCGTGACTTTCGAGCGGTTTCAGCGAGCGGTTTACGACGTGGTGTCCAATGCCCTTGGCGAAGAATTCGCCGCCGGTGGCCTGATTGGCGGGAATGCCCCAAGCCAGAAAGAGGGCCGAAGCGATGAGTACGGAGACCAGCAGCCATCCCAGATAAGGCAATGGACGCAGGGCGCCGCGGCCGAGAACGAACAAGCTGACCGGAATGACGAGTAGTGGAACGGCGAGGCCGACGGGGCCCTTGGTCAACAGGGCGGCGGCGAGGGCCAGAGTCATCAGAATGGCATGGCGGAAATGGAAACCCTTGCGCCAGGAGAGCAGGAAGGAGCAAATGGCCCCTGTGATGCACATGAGCAGTAGCGCGTCGGTGGTGGCGGCGGTTCCGCTCACTGCCATGAGCGGAGAGAGGGCGAGAAACGCGAGGGCGAGGACTCCGGCGACCGGACCCGCGAGCAAGGCGGCGGCCCAGGCGGTCATTAATCCGGCGCTGATGGTGGCCAGGGGAGCGATCATGCGGCATGAAAATTCCGAAGGGCCGAACAGGCGCACGGGGATGGACATCAGCCAGTAGATAAGGATGGGTTTATCGGGGCGGAGGTTCTCGTTGAAGGTCGGGTAGAGGTAATTGCCGGACTCGACCATTTCGACTGTGGCCCGGGAGAAGCGCGGTTCATCACGGTCCCACAGAGTCGAGGCGGTGGTGAGTGAGAAGTAGATCCAGAGCACCAGTGACACCGTGAGCGTCAGCAGTACGACGGGGCGGTAGGTGAGGCGACGGCGGCGATGGAGTCGACTCCAGGCGGGCCAGAGGCGCGCGAAACATAGGAGGAGGAAGAGGGGGCCCCAGATGGAGAGATAGGAGAGGGCGTAAGGAAGGGCGCGTGCCCATGGGAGCTTGGCGAGATCAAAGGCCAGAACGAGCAGTGTGGCTACGAGGAACCACAGGCGGCGAATCCTGGGGGTGTGGCGGCGGAGAAGGCGAATGGCTATTCCACCAGCAAGCACGCCAAAGGCAGCGCCAGTGAGGACATCGGAGGGAAAATGCTTGCCGTCGTAGATGCGGCCGACGGCAACACCCCCGGTGGCGGCGACGCCAAGGACGGCGCCCCAAGGCGAAGCGGCGGCCAGCGGCATGCAAAGGGCGGCAATGGTGGCGGTGTCGCCGCTGGGGAAGGAGAGGGTATCCGCCCGGTTGGGGCGTTCGCGCCCGACCGTCAGCTTAACCGGCCAGATCAGCACGCCAGCGATCAGGATGGCGAGAATCATCTGGCTGGCGCGTTTACGGCGACTGCAAACGCCGACGGCGAGTGCGATCAGCAGAGCCACTTCCCCTTTGCCGAAAGGGCGGACGAAGGCGAGAATTTCCTGGGTGAAATACTTGGCGCCGACACGATGTGAGAAGGTGCGGACGGCGTCGGCGATGGTGATATCCCATCGAAACACAGCCGCTGCGAGCGCCAATAATGCCGCCGCGACCAGAAGGTACGGTCGGTGATTATGCCTTGTTTGAGTTGCCATTGCCGCTTATCAAACCATGCCATACGGTGGAGTCAAGGGAAACAGCGATAGATTTTCTGACGGATTGGGGAGATCTGATGGATCAGGCTTATGTTAAGGGAGTGTTGATTTCGTGGACTTGGCGTTCCAAGTCGGCGATTTCCTGACGCCAGAAATCCTGATTACCCCAGTGCGGGGAAAGGCGGGCGAATCCGCCATCGGCTTTTTGCCGGGCACACCAGGCGGTGAAATGGATAAAGCGCATGGCGCGCAAGGGTTCGATCAAGTTGAGGGAGGAGTGGGGAAACTCCAGAAATGTTTCGTAGCCATCGAGGAGGAGGTCCAATTCCGGACGGGCGCGGGGTAGACGATCGGGAAGCATCAGCCAGAGGTCCTGGACGGCGGGGCCGACCGCCATATCGTCGAAGTCAAGCAGGTGGTATCCCTCGCCGGGGCGGAAGAGAATGTTGCCGCGATGACAGTCGGCGTGGATGCGGAGCGTGGCAACATCATCAAACAGTGGAGTTATCTGTTCGACGAGGTTCAAGACGGTGTCTTCATAGGCGTCAGCAAGGCGGTCGGGGAGGGTGCCGGAATCGAGGATGTAGTCGAGGTGTTCCAGGGTGGATACCTGAGGGTGAAGGTGGATGCGCTCGCGCGCGGGGCGGGCGCTTCCGACCGAGTGCATACGGGCGATGAGGCGGCCCAGTTGTTTCCAGTCGTCCGGGGTGGGTTCATCCAGGGGGCGTCCGCCTTTTTTGGGGAAGACGGCGAACCAGGCGTCGCCCCATTGATGGAGCAAGGTGCCGTCCGCTGATGGCAGGGGAGGGACGACGGGGATTTCGGCGGTGTGGAGCTGCTGGAGGAAATCCAGTTCGTCCTGCAGGGCGTCGCGGGACCAGCGGCCGGGGCGGTAGAATTTGGCGATGACCTGCTGACGAGAGTCGAGTCCGACGTCGTAGACGCGGTTGATGTAACTGTTTAGAGGGCGGCAGAGGTTGGAGCAGCGGGTGTCGAGGGCTTTTTCAACAGCATTGATAACGGCATCGGGGGTCAGGTGCGAGAAATCGGGGGTTATGGTTCTTTCATGAGTAGGCATGGCGGTGATCTTAGCGAAGCAATGCCGCGGTGGCGAGAGCGGGATTGTCGGGGTATTGAAAGAGCCATTTTGGGAGAAAAATCTTGACGCTCTTGGGGGGATGTCATAGCAAGGTGGCGTGCCTGAGAGTGTCTTGGGCTGGAAGGACTTAATAAAGTGAAAGAAAGCATTCGATTGGTGTTGCTTGGGTTGGTGATGTTGCCTTTGGTTGGGCAGGCGTGGCCGTGGAGTGATGAGGAGAAGACCAATGAACAGCCGGATCCCGCCACTAACGTTACCCGGCGGTACCATCTATTAGTTCCTGACAAGGCCTCTGAAAAGGAGCTTATGCAGTTGTTCTCGGCCAAGCGCGTCCTTGGCGAGGAATTGCGGGTGCTTGGAATGTTGACGGAGGAGAAGCGCCGGGAAATGGCGAAGTTCGACAACGAGTTAAGGAAGACCTTTGGCGTGACTGATAAAGGCAATTACCGATTCGACCCCAAGACAAAGACCATCTATGAGCAGGTTCCCAAAGCCGGCGGGACCTCGACGACAACGAACACAACTGATGCGGCGAATCCCGAAGGCGCACTGGAAACCACCATGGTGTTTGAGCAGCGCGTTCATATGCAACTCAAGGATGACGCGCAGGTGAAGCTATTCGCCGGAATGGCGGCAGGCAAGCGACTTACGGTGGAAGAATTGCAGGTGTTCAATCGAGTGTTGAAGGAAAAGCAGGTTGAAATGGACCGGTTGGACAAGACGCTCAAGGACAAGTATTCCGTGTCGCGGGACCGGAACTATTGGTATGACACCAAGACCATGCGGTTGTATGAAATTGTAACGCCGCCGCGCCGCGGGGGGAAACAGGGGAATACGGCGAGGTAACATCCGCAGGGATGGAGAGTCGAAGGGGACGGTTCAAAAGACCGTCCCTTTTTTATTCTTGGATTTGCGTGAACGAGTGACGAGAGAGGTTAGCGGTAGATAGCCAGTAAAAAGGTTATTTGAAATGGGGAGGCCGATGGTAGACTATTCTCCCAGAGGTTCGATATGGGTGGATTACTGAATAATGACAAGGCGGCATCGGGGGCTTACGGCGCCAAGGTTCTGCATATCAACGGGTTCCCTTACGAGAACACGGCGGCCAAGTTCTGGAGTTGTTTGCTGGATGAAGTGGCTGGTGAATTTCCGATGGGGATGAAGGTGTCGCTGGAGGCTACCTGTGGCGGTAAATTGATTGCTGATATGCTGGTTCCGGAAATGATCCTCCAGCGCGACATGAAGAAGCTGGAGACGGAAGACACCCAAACAGCGATTGATGATGTCCTGGGGGTGCTTGAATTGATTGGCCCGCCAGCGGGGGTGCGGTTGCGCTTGATGCCGATTGACAGTCCTGATGCGGTGAGAGAGGTCGAACTCAAGGATATTGATGCGGAGATCATGCCGTTCCTGTTCTCGTGGCTGTTGGAATGGGCAAGGGTGCCCGACAGTCTTTGGAACCGGACGAAGACGCGCGGGAAGTTTCAGGCGGAAGATCGCGGGCGGCATTTTGTCTATACGGTTGGTTTCGAACTCCGGACGCGGTTTCTCAGCGAGGAGTTGTATCATCGCGAGGTGATCATCCAGTTTGAGCGCAGTACGGCGCATGCTCCGGCCTGAAAAGAGTTGTCGAATAAAGGGGGGGAGCGGCTATAGTTTGGCCCCTATGACAACCAGGGTGGCGGAACGGCTTCAACGTGAGGTGATCAAGGCGGGGATTTGCACGGGTTGTGGCGCCTGCGTGGCCTTGGACGCATCGGGCCGGTCGTCCATGACGGACACGTCTTGCGGTCCTGTTCCTTATTTTCCGCAGGACGTTCATTTGCCGGAGCTGGCATGGACAGTTTGCCCCGGGAAAGGGGTCCCATATGCCGCATTGTACCGACGTCACTACGGCCATACTCCTGAAAATTGGCTATTAGGTTGCTTTAAGGCCGTGCGGACGGGTTATTCCGCGATTCCAGAAATCCGGCAGGCTGGCGCGTCGGGCGGCGTGATCAGCCATGTGTTGATTCATTTGATGGAGACGGGGCGCATTGATGCGGCGGTGGTGGTGCGGCAGGGTGTGCCTGAGCCGGAGCGGGCGAGGGCGGTATTGGCGACGACGAAGGATGAAATCTTAGCGGCGTCCCAGTCGGTGTATATTCCGGTTTCGGTGCTGGATATTCTGCCGCGGCTTGAGCCGGGGAAGCGGTATGCCATGACTTGTCTGCCCGATCAGGCGGCGGCGTTGAGGCAACTGCAGGCGGCGGGGCATCCCCGGGCGCTTCAGATTCAATATGTGCTGGGGCCCTATACGGGCACGGCCATCTATCCGGCGGCCATCGCGTGTTATTTGCAATCCAAAGGGGTCGCGCCGGGAACGGATCGTGTGGAGTCCCTTAAGTGGAGGGCGGGGGAATGGCCGGGGTATATGGAGGTCAGGATGGCCTCGGGCAAGGTGTTCCGGTCGAAGAAGTTTTATTACAATTTCCTGATGCCGTTTTTTGTGACGCAGGCCAGTTTGCAGAGCGTGGACTT
>CAZDUS010000019.1:0-35729 GCA_964508705.1 uncultured Verrucomicrobiota bacterium | reverse complement strand
TGGAAAGTATGGAGGGCGGCGAGAAGTGGGGCCGGTATTCGTTTGTCGGCGTGGACCCGCGTCCATTCCTAGAGGTGGATCATCGACAGCCGGCATCGGGCGGGTTGGAGGAACTGCGGCGCATTTTCAAAAACGTGAGGGTGGCGTCGATTCCAGGGTTGCCCCGGTTTATCGGTGGGGCGGTTGGGTTCCTGGGTTATGAGGCGATGGGGGAGTTTGAGGAGATGCCGGTTCCGAAACCGGGCGAGGCGGCGGGGCGTCTGCGTAGCAGATTTGTTTTGGCTGATCGCATGATTGTGTTCGATAACGTCCGGCATACGTTGAAGATCGTGGTCTGCACGCGACCGGCGGCGGCGACCTCTGCGCAGGCGGCGTACCGGAGGGCGCTTTCGGAAATCGAGGGCATTGAGCATACGCTGAATCAGCCTTTGGCACCGCCGGCTGTGGATAAGGCGGGCGAGGTGAACTTCACGTCCAACATGTCGCGTGAGGCGTTTGGCGGCATGGTGAAAAAGGCGAAGGATTACATTTATGCGGGCGATATCATTCAAGTAGTGCTGAGTCAGCGGTTCAGCGCGAAGGTGGATGTCTCGAGCCTCAATTTGTACCGGGCGCTGAGGTTGTTGAATCCCTCGCCGTACACGTTCTTTCTCAAGATGGGTGGTCAGACGCTGGTGGGGTCGTCGCCGGAAGTGATGGTGCGGTTGACGGGGAATGTGGTGGAGTTGAGGCCGATTGCGGGGACGCGGCCACGGGGTAAGGATGAGGCGAAGGACCGGGCGCTGGCGGATGAACTGCTTTCGGATGAGAAGGAGAAGGCGGAACATGTGATGCTGGTGGATCTGGGGAGGAACGATCTGGGGCGTATTTCGGAAACCGGGAGTGTGCAGGTGACGGAATATATGGTGGTGGAGCGGTATAGTCATGTGATGCATCTGGTGTCGCATGTGCAGGGGATATTGAAGAAGGGACAGGACGCGTTTGATGTGATTAAGGCGACGTTCCCTGCGGGGACGTTGTCGGGGGCCCCAAAGATCCGGGCGATGGAGATCATTCACGAGCTGGAGCCGGAGCCGAGGGGGGCTTATGGTGGTGCGGTGGGGTATGTAGGGTATGACGGGAATATGGATCTGGCGATCACCATCCGGACGTTGGAGGTGGCGGGCGGGACGGTATCCATTCAGGCGGGGGCTGGGATTGTTTATGATTCCGATCCGGAGAAAGAATTCCAGGAGACCTGTCACAAGGCGCAGGGAATGAAGAAGGCGGTTCAAATGGCGGCGAGTGGGCTTGAGTTGAGTGGAGGCGCGGTATGATTGTCCTGATTGATAACTACGATTCGTTCACCTACAACCTGGTGCAGATGATGGCGGCGATTGGCGCGGATATCCGGGTGTTCAGGAATGACGCGATTACGGTGGAGCAGGTGGAAGTAATGAAGCCTGCGGGGGTGGTGATATCACCGGGGCCATGTACGCCATTGCAGGCAGGGATTTCCGTAGAGTTGATCAAGAGGATGAGCGGCAAAGTTCCGGTGCTGGGAGTGTGTCTGGGGCATCAGTCCATGGCAGTGGCGTTTGGGGCGACGGTGTCCAACGCCAAGCGGATCATGCATGGCAAGGTGTCTTCAGTGAGTCATGACGGCACAGGATTGTATAAAGGGATGGCCAACCCATTTCCTGCGGGGCGGTATCACTCGTTGGCGGTGATAAAGGAGACGCTTCCGCCGGAGTTGATTCCCGATGCGTTCAGCGAGGATGGGGAGATTATGGGGATGCATCATGCTACGCATCCTTCGTATGGGGTGCAGTTTCATCCGGAGTCGGTACTGACGCCTTCGGGGAAGCGGTTGTTGAGAAACTTTGTGGAGATAGTGGGGTGAACGGGGAGGAATTCAGAATTCAGGAGTCAGAATTCAGAATGGCAAGAGGGGGAAGGATAATATGATGAAAGAATTTTTGCTGAAGGTAGTGAATAGGCAGAATTTGAATGAAGCGGAGGCAGCGGCCGCTTTTGATGTGATCATGGAGGGTGGGGCGACCCCGGCTCAGTTGGGGGCGTTTCTGACGGCCTTGAAGTTGAAAGGTGAGACCATCGAGGAGATCGCGGGAGCGAGCGGTTCGATGCGGCGTCATTCGGTATTCGTGGACCCGCGCGGGAAGCCGGTGGTGGATACTTGCGGAACGGGTGGTGATTCGCTCGGGACATTCAATGTCTCCACGACGGCGGCGTTTGTTGTGGCGGGAGCGGGGGTCCCCGTGGCAAAGCATGGCAATCGCTCGATTACCAGCAAATGCGGGTCGGCGGATGTGCTGGCGGAGTTGGGCGTCAATCTGGATGCCACGGTGGACGTCATGGAAGAGAGTATTCATGAGGTTGGGATTGGTTTTTTGTTTGCGCCGAAATTGCATCCAGCGATGAAGCACGCGATGGGGCCCCGTAAGGAATTGGGGTTCAGAACAATTTTTAATTTATTGGGGCCGCTCACCAATCCGGCAGGGGCGAAGGGTCAGGTGTTGGGAGTGTTTGCGCCGGACTTGACCGAAGTGTTCGCCGAAGTGCTGCGCCGGCTGGGAAGCACGCGGGTGTTTGTGGTGCATGGGCATGACGGCATGGATGAGATTACGGTGACGACCCGGACGCGTATCAGTGAGTTGAGGGAGGGGACGATTCGCACCTATGACTTCGATCCGTTGACGATTATTGAGGACTATGCGAGCGCGGATGCGTTGCGAGGTGGCGATGCGGTGGAGAATGCAGGGATCACGCGAGCGATACTGGGGGGCGAAAAGGGGCCCCGGCGCGATATTGTGTGCTTGAATGCGGGGGCGGGAATTGTCGCAGGCGGGAAGGCGAAGGATTTGAAGGAGGGGTTCCGGGTAGCGGGCGAGGCGATAGATAGTGGGCGGGCGTTGAAGGCGCTGGAGGGGTTGGTTGGGAAGAGTCGGGGGTAGGGGGAAGGGACACGGCTCGCTGGGGACAGCTCGCCCCACCTGGGGGAGGAAGGGTATGGGGGAATGGTTAATGGTTGATGGGGGAGAGGGAGATCGCCGCAGGGGACTGCGCCTCCCACATTGGAACAGACGGAAGGGATTGTGTGATGAATGTGTTGATGAAAATAATGAAGGAGCGACGGGAAGCTGTGGCGTTGGCTAAACAGCACGTGTCTTTGTCTGAGCTTTTGTGGCAGGCTGAGAAACGGACGCATCGTAGTCTGGTGGAACGATTGTGCGGGGCGGAGGCTCCTCGTATTGTGGCGGAGGTCAAGAAGGCTAGTCCCTCGGCAGGGTTGTTGAGGGCGACGTATGATCCGGCGCGGATTGCCAAGGGGTATGAAAAGGCTGGAGCGGTGGGGATCTCGGTGTTAACGGAGCCGGAGCATTTTTTGGGTAGTGAGGCGGACTTGAGGGCGGTGCGGAAAGCGGTTTCCCTGCCGATCTTGCGGAAGGATTTTGTGTGTGATCCGTACCAGTTGGCGGAGGCGGCGGCGTGGGGCGCGGATGTGGTGTTGTTGATCGTGGCAGGGTTGGAGCGGGGGCGGTGCGAGTATCTCTATCGGGAGAGCGTGGTGTTGGGGCTGGAGGTGATTGTTGAGGTCCACACTAGGGAGGAATTGGACGTGGCGTTGGCTTGTGAAGGGGCGATTGTCGGGGTGAATAGTCGCAACCTCAAGACGCTGAAGACGGATTTGGCGATTGCGCATGAGTTAGTGGCGGCGATACCGGAAGACCGAGTGTGTATTGCGGAGAGTGGGATCAAGACGAGTGGTGATCTGTCGGCACTGCAGGCTGCGGGGTATGACGGGTTTTTGATCGGGGAGTCGCTGTTGAGAGAGAGGTCGCCCGGGGGGGCGTTGGGCCGACTGCGGCGAGGGGTATAAGGGGGTTCGGGGTTGAAGGATTACGATTAAGATGATGGTTGGGTGGGAGAAATATGGGTGTGATCAAGATATGTGGATTGACGAATCTGGATGATGCCCGATGGGCATTAGAGCAGGGAGCAGACTATCTCGGGTTCGTGCTGTATCGTCAGTCGGCGCGCGGGATTGATGTGTCGCGGTTGCGTGAAATTTTACAGGGACTGCCGGATGATGCGGCGGCAGTTGCTGTGGTGGTTAATGAAACGAGTGAATTTTTGGATGAGTTAGTTCAGCAGTGTCGGTTGAAGGCGGTGCAGTTTCATGGGGATGAGGAGGCCGGAACACTGGCGCCGGGTGGAGTGGCGACATGGCGTGCGGTGAAGTTGCTGGATGGGAAGTGGACGCCTGAACCGTTGATGGCGAAGGCGGACCGTTATGTGATGGATGCTGCGGCGGCGGGGTATGGCGGAAGTGGTGTTACGATTGACTGGGCGGCGGCTGGCGAGTTTGCCGGAAAATATCCAGCGATGCTGGCGGGAGGGTTGGTGCCGGGTAATGTGGCGGATGCGATCACCAAGGTGAGGCCGCTGGGCGTGGATGTGGCCAGCGGGGTGGAGCAGTCGCCGGGGCGGAAGGATCCGGTCAAGGTGAAGGAGTTTATCCAGGTGGCCCAATTGGGATTTCGAGTGGTGGAAAAGGAAGGACGGGGTTTGAGATGACCAAGCGATTGACGATGAACGATGTTCCGGATGCCGGTGGGCATTTTGATGCATTTGGCGGACGGTATGTGGCGGAGACGTTGATGCCAGCGCTGATTGAGGTGGAGAAGGCGTATGCGGCGGCGAAGGCGGACCCTTCGTTTGAGGCCGAGTTCCGCGGGATGCTTAAGCATTATGTGGGGAGGCCATCGCCGTTGTACTTTGCGCCGAGGCTGACGGAAGCGTTTGGCGGGGCAAAGATATATCTCAAGCGCGAGGATTTGAATCATACGGGGGCGCACAAGATCAACAACACGCTGGGGCAGGCGATTTTGGCGCGGCGGATGGGGAAGAAGAAGTTGATGGCGGAGACGGGGGCCGGTCAGCATGGGGTGGCGACGGCGACCGTGGCGGCACGGTTCGGGATGGAGTGCGATGTCTACATGGGTGAGGAGGACATTCACCGTCAGGCGCCGAATGTGAAGCGTATGAAATTGCTGGGCGCGCGGGTGGTGCCGGTATCAAGCGGGACTAAGACTCTGAAGGACGCGATGAGCGAGGCATTGCGGGCCTGGGTGGCGGATGTGGATACGACATTCTATGTCATCGGGACGGTTGCGGGGCCCCATCCTTATCCGGTGATGGTTCGGGATTTCCAGAGTGTGATCGGGGTGGAAGCGCGCGAGCAGATCTTGGAGCAGGAGAAGCGGTTGCCCGATATGGTGATTGCGTGTGTTGGAGGGGGGAGCAATGCGGCGGGGATTTTCTATCCGTTCCTGAATGATAAGGATGTCAGGTTGGTGGGAGTCGAGGCGGCGGGTTTTGGGGTAGATACGGGGAAACATGCGGCGAGCATCGGGGCGGGGCAGGTTGGCATTCTGCACGGGAGCAAGTCGTATGTCCTGCAGGATGATGAGGGACAGATTGTGAATGCGCATTCCATCAGTGCGGGATTGGATTATCCGGGGGTGGGGCCGGAACATGCGTACTGGGCGGATTTGAAGCGGGCGATTTATGCGTCGATCAGGGATGACGAGGCGGTGGCGGCGTTCCATGAGTTGGCGCTGTTGGAGGGGATTATTCCAGCGCTGGAGTCGAGTCATGCGTTGGCGGAAGCACGCAAGCGGGCGGTGGAAGTCGGGAAGGGTGGGGTTGTGGTGGTCTGCTTGTCCGGGCGAGGGGATAAGGATTTGGAGAGCGTTTTGGAGTATGATGGGGGGCTGAGGGGGAATTCAGAATTCAGGAGTCAGAATCCAGAATGAACAGGGGATAGATGGAGAATAGTATGAATCGGATTGAAGCGACATTTATGAGGTTAAAGTCGGAAGGGCGGAAGGCGCTGGTTGGGTTTTTGATGGGGGGAGACCCTACGCTGGAGGCGTCCGAGGCGATTTGCCGCGAGGCATTGGATAATGGAGTGGATATTCTTGAACTGGGGGTACCCTTTTCTGATCCGACGGCGGACGGGCCGGTGATCCAGGCAGCTGGACGGCGGGCGTTGGCGGCGGGAATGACGGTGAGCAAGAGCCTTGAGTTGGTGCGGAGGTTGCGAAAGGACTATGATGCGCCAATTGTGTTGTTCGGATATGTGAATCCTTTGTTTGTGCATGGGTATGAGCTGGTGGCGAAGGAAGCGGCGGAAGCGGGGGTCGATGCGTTACTGGTGGTGGATTTGCCGTTCGAGGAGTCAGGTGAGTTAAGGGGACACTTGGATAAAGCTGGATTGGATTTCATTCCGTTGATTGCGCCGACGACGAAAGAGAATCGGATGGCGACGGTGTTAAAAGGGGCACGCGGATTTGTTTACTACATCATGGTCAAGGGAGTGACGGGGGCGCGGGTGGCGATGCCGACAGGAGTGGCTGAGCATCTGGGATTGTTGCGCAAGAGTACCCGGTTGCCATTGGTGGCGGGATTTGGTGTGAGTAACGGGGCTCAGGCGCGGGCGGCGGCGGAATATGCGGATGGGGTGGTGGTGGGGAGCGCGCTGGTGGTGGCGGCGATGGAAGGGCGGCTGGCCCCGTTTGTCAGGGAGTTGAGCGCGGCGCTGCGGGGATGATTCAACTTTAGAGGTGTTTGTGGGCGGTTTCGCTGGTCAGCCACAGGGCTAGTAAGCTCAACAAGGCGGCGGCGGAAAGGTAGTACCCCACGAAGTTTAACCCGTAGTGTGTGGAAAGCCATACGGCCATGTACGGGGCCAGCGAGGCTCCAAAGATGCCGGCGAGGTTAAAGGTTAACGAGGCGCCGGTATAGCGCACGGAGGTCGGAAAGAGCTCCGATAGTAATGTGCCCAGCGGACCGTAGCACAGGCCCATCAGTCCAAGACCCAGCGCGAGAAAGAGCATGACCACGGGGGTGCTTCCCGATCCAAATAGTGGTGCATAGACGAGGCCGAATACAAAGATTGCCACGGTGATCCAGAGTTGAGTGATGCGTCGTCCGTAGCGGTCAGCGAGGAGGCTGGAGATAGGAATAGTTAGGGCGAAAAACAGCATGCTGAACATCTGCATCAGCAGGAACTGTCCTCGTGAGAATCCCAGCGATTGGGTGCCCCAGTTCAATGCGAACACGGTCATTAAGTAGAAGGTGACGAAGACGGTCAGTGATAGCATGGTGCCCAGCAGAAGATGTTTCCCGTGTGAACGGAAGACTTCCAGCATGGGAACTGCGACGCGCTCATTCCGTTCCAGTGCGTTTTGGAAGACGGGGGTTTCCGCGAGATTCAGGCGGACATACAGGCCGACGCCCACCAGCACGGTGCTGGCAAGAAACGGGATGCGCCAGCCGAAGCTGAAGAATTGAGCGTCGGAGAGGAGTGCCGTCAGGATAAGGAATACGCCACTCGAAAGGATAAAGCCGAGCGGGGCCCCTAATTGGGGGAACATGCCGTACCAGGCGCGCTTGCCGTGCGGCGCGTTTTCCGTGGCCAGCAGGACAGCACCGCCCCATTCGCCGCCGAGTCCAAGTCCTTGTCCAAAGCGGCACAACGCGAGCAGGGCGGGAGCCCAGACGCCTATTTGAGAATAGGTTGGCAAGGCGCCGATCAGGACGGTGGATAATCCCATGGTGAATAGGGCAGCCACCAAGGTTGCCTTGCGTCCGATGCGGTCCCCGAAGTGGCCGAAGATGGCGGAACCAATGGGGCGAGCGAAGAAGGCGACGGAGAAGGTGGCTAGGGAATGCAAGGTGGCGGAGGTAGGGTCAGAGGAGGGGAAGAAGAGTTTCGGGAAGACCAGAACGGCGGCGGTGGCGTAGATGTAGAAGTCGAAAAACTCGATGGTGGTGCCGATGAGGCTTGCGAGCAGCACGCGAGTGGCGGAATTGGCAGGCGGCGTTGATCTAGTCATAATCAGTGGCAGGATTCTCTCAGTAGAGGCCGATGGCGTCAATTAAGCTCTTGCTTATCAAGTAAACGGGGATGTGTTCTAATGGATGACGATTTGAGAAGGGAGATGCCAATGAAAGCGATGAGGCTGACCGGGTTACGGAAGATGGAGCTGCAGAAGGTGCCAACACCCGTTGTTGAGCAGGAAACGGATGTGCAAATTCAGATGACTCGGGTGGGTGTGTGTGGATCGGATGTGCATTACTACACCGAAGGGAGGATTGGCGGACAGGTGGTGGAGTTTCCTTTCACCGTTGGTCATGAGGGGGCAGGGATTGTCAGACAAGTTGGGACGTCCGTGACCAAGGTCAGGCCGGGGGATCGCGTTGCCATTGAGCCGGCCATGCCATGTTGGGTGTGTGACCAATGCTTGGTGGGACGTCCGCATACCTGCCGCAAGCTCCGGTTTCTGGGATGTCCCAAGCAGGCGGAGGGGTGTCTATCTGAATATATAGTTGTGCCGGAGACGAGTTGTTTCCGGTTGGCGGAGACAGTGAGTGATGATGAGGGGGCATTGTCCGAGCCGCTGGCGATAGGTGTGTATGCAGTACAAGGGTCGATTCCCATGCGAGGAGCCAGCGTGGGGATTCTTGGTGTGGGGCCAATCGGATTAAGTGTGTTGTTGGCGGCGCTGGCGCAGGGGGCGCGGCGTGTCTATGTGACGGACAAGATTGAGTCGCGGCTGGAGATGGCGCGTGGGGTGGGGGCCGACTGGGGAGGGAATCCTGATTATGATGATGTGGTGCAGGCTGTTGCCGGGTTGGAGCCGAAACAGCTTGATGTGGTTTTTGAATGCTGTGGACAGCAGGAGGCGCTTGATCAGGGGATAGAGCTTTTGAAGCCGGGTGGAAAACTGATGGTGGTGGGGATTCCGCCGACTTTGGATCGTGTGACCTTCAAGATCGATAAGTTGCGGCACAAGGAGATTTGCATTCAGAATGTGCGACGGCAGAATCATTGTGTCCAGTTGGTGTTGGACATGATTGAGCGGCGCGAGGTGGATGTGAGCCGGATGGTGACGCATCGGTTTCTTTTCGGGCAGACGCGTGAGGCGTTTGATTTGGTGGCTGGGTACAGGGATGGGGTCGTCAAGGCTCTGATTGATTTTTGATTTTTCATGCGACGAGAAAATTGTTGTATTGTGGTCAGTTGAGCCCTATAGTTCAAAGCCTCATGTGAGGACAGCACTGCGGGGTGGAGCAGCCCGGTAGCTCGTCAGGCTCATAACCTGAAGGTCATTGGTTCAAATCCAATCCCCGCTACCAATTTAAGAAGGCCGGAACGTTAGTTCCGGCCTTTGTTTTTTGCACGCCCGGCAAGGCGCGGCTGCTTAGCTAATGCCTCGGGGTGTCCGATTGATGCGGTTGGAATATTGGTTGTCATCAATGCATTTAGCATTTGGTTCTTGAAGCGCCATTTTGGGGACTGCCAGTAGCTTGCGAAATTGACCAGGCGTGAGATTGACGGCTCGTTTGAATTCACGAGTAAAATGGCTTTGGTCAAAAAAGCCGCAGGTTGTGCTGATAGCACTGATGTCTAAAGCACTGGTTGCGAGAAGTTTCTTTGATTCTGCCAATCGACGATCCCTGAGAAGCTGTTTGAATGTTTTTCCTGTTTCGATCGGCAGGCGATGTGCAAGCGTTGACGAACTGACATTGTTGGCTTTTGCGGCAACCGACAAGGTGATTGGCTCTTGATAATGGGTGTATATCCAGGCGAGGACTCGATCCGCGAGGGAACGTCCATCCGGTTGAAATTGCTCCTGTCGATGGAAATGGTGTTGAAACCAATCTGCCACCACATAGCAACTTTCTTCGGTGGTTGTGGCTTGTTCCAGTTTTGCCATGTCTCGTAGTTCGTGGCTGACAGCAACGGCCCATGGAATTCCTTTAAGAATTCTATGACTAGTGACTACAGCCAGCAGAGTGCGAATGTGAGCTTTCAATTTGATTAGGTCCCAATTGCTGGCCAATAGAAGTTTGGCCAGATAAAGGGAGACAAACTCCATTCCTTTTGTCTTGTTGTCCTCCTTAAGAATGGAGACGAGTTGATATGCATCACTTAAGATGTCCGGCTCGGAAATCACTTGGGATCTAATGTCTGAAAATGCTTCTGCTATCCGGCGGCGCTGTAAGTATTTTT
This sequence comes from uncultured Verrucomicrobiota bacterium, assembly GCA_964508705.1. GTDB lineage: Bacteria > Verrucomicrobiota > Kiritimatiellia > CAIKKV01 > CAITUY01 > CAZDUS01. Next base: position 25,645 of record CAZDUS010000019.1, on the reverse strand, counting down.
CGTTTTGCGCACGAAAGAAATCGCTGGAATTCAAGCCACAGGAGAAGGTGGATTCCATAGCCAAATGTCCCAGTCCGCGCAGGGCGCTGGTGGTAATGGGGCGGAGCGAGTTTAATTTCGACAGTAGCGGCTTTGTGTCGATAGTTGTCCATGTGCCGAGGGTTTGCGTGATGGTGTCGCGGATATCTTGTTGTTGTTCAGGAGTGTGGAAACCCCCGATGGCGATTCCGCCTGTGCAGCGGTTTTGGGGGGCGATCGGGATCGTGATGAATAGCAGGCCGGCCCAACATTGGTAATAATAAGGTTCTCCGGCCGCCATGGCGTGGGCTGTTGAGTTGCAACATGAATATCGGCATAATGGGCCAGTAATTGGATTATTTAGGGCCTTAATGCAAAAGGCGCAAACCTTGTCGTTATGATGCATTGATCGATCATGGAGCCCGTGATAGATAGCACCTTGGCCTGATACTTGACCGATCGAATCAAGAATAGAAGCGATTTCAGCCGGTGTAGTTATAGTTGTCATATTGCAATAAAATACAAAAAAAGTGTTGTTATGTGCAATAACTAAGGATGGTATATGTCAAAATGCCAATGCTTAATGAATAAGGAGAAATGTGTGTGAAAAGGATTGTTCAGAGAGTGAAGTCTGGTGAGTTGCTTCTTTCGGATGGAGCATGGGGGACCTTTTTGCAGAAGAAGGGTTTGAAACCAGGGGAATGTCCTGAGTTATGGTCAGTGGAGCGTAGAAGTGATGTTTTGGATGTGGCTCGCAGTTATGTGGAAGCGGGCTGTGACATGATTGAGACCAATAGCTTTGGTGGCACACGATTCAAGCTGGAATATTTTGGCCTGGGGGAACGCGTTGTGGAGCTTAACAGGGCGGCGGCAGGGATTTCCAGAGAAGCTGCAGGGAGTGACAGGCATGTTATTGCTTCGGTTGGTCCTACCGGGAAGATGTTATTAATGGAAGACGTGACAGAAGGGGAGCTGTTTACGGCGTTTCAGGAGCAAGTAAATGCGCTGGCCGCAGGAGGGGCTGACGCCGTGTGTATTGAGACAATGTCAGCCCTTGATGAAGCTGGCCTGGCCATTCGGGCGGCAAAGGAACAGGGGAGCTTGGAGATTATTTGCACCTTCACTTTTCAACGAACTGCGGATGGTGGCTATCACACGATGATGGGGGTTACGCCCGCAGAAGCCGCAAGATTGGCTGTTGAATCCGGAGCACATATTGTCGGTGCGAACTGTGGGCAGGGCATGGAGCAGATGGTCGAGATTGTCAAAGCAATGCGGCTGGCTGTTCCGGGAGTGCCTATCATGGTTCAGGCTAATGCCGGGTTGCCAAAGAATGTAAATGGAGTGGATTTCTTTCCTGAAGCGCCAAACGACACAGCGGGATGGATTCCGACGGTAATTGAGGCTGGGGCGTCGATTGTTGGTGGTTGTTGTGGCACCACTCCGGAACATATTAGAGCGATAGGCAAGGCCTTGAAGGGTCAGCAGAGTTCCAACAGTTCAATACGCTAAGGATTTTGAAGGGAGAGACCTAAATGAAAAAACTGATCGTTGTAGGCGAGAACATTCACTGTACGCGTGTCTACAAAGTGGGTGGTAATTTTGTGAAACCTCTGAAAGAGGGAGAGCATGCCATCGTTTATGGATTCAAAGGGGATACTCGGTATTTGCCTATCCCCGCCGCATTCCTAAAGACTGCTGATTGGGAGAGTGGCAAGGTGAAGCACTGTGCGGTTGCTGTCTGGCAGGGACTATATGGTAATGAAGCCGACAAGGCTGCAGCTGTTGATTATGTGGGATATCTGGCGCAGAGGCAGGAACAGGCAGACGCAACGTATTTGGACGTGAATGTCGATGAATTCAGTACGGACATTGAGGAGCGCTGCCGAGCTATTCGATGGGTGGCGAGTGTGGTTCAAGCAAGAAGTCGACTGTCATTGAGTATCGATTCATCCAATCCAAACATACTTAGATCGGGGCTTGAAGCGTGTGATTCAGGGCGAGGACGGCCAATGGTGAATTCCGTATCGTTGGAGCGTCAAGAGGCGATAGAGGTGTCGCGGGAATTCAAGGCGGTTGTGATAGCTTCAGCCGCCGGTGAGAAGGATTTGCCATCCGACACTGAACAGCGATTGGCGAATATTGCGAAGTTGATGCCCAAGCTTGAAGCGGCGGGGATTCGAGGCGGTGATGTTTACATTGATCCGCTGGTCTTTCCTATAGCCACGGATTCGAATAATGCCAAAGGGTTTCTTGATTCAGTGGTTGCTATTCGGCGGCAGTATGGTCCAGACGTGCATATTACAGGAGGGTTGAGCAATGTTTCCTTTGGTATGCCCGCCAGAAAGCTGATCAATCAGGTGTTTACATGGTTGGCTGTAGAAGCGGGGGCTGACAGTGGAATTTTGGATCCGTTGCAGATGAACAGCAAAATTCTTTCCCAAGTGGATACGACTACGGAGGCTTTCGGTTTGGCCAAAGCATTACTTTCCGGAGAGGATCTTTTCGGAGTGGAGTACATCTTAGCGCATCGGGAAGGTCGTCTTGGTGCTGAATAATTATTCACTCACAAAGCAGGCATAAGAAAATGAGGATGCAGGTATGAGTAGACCGACATTGGACCCAACCAAAATGAAGGATTGGCAGATTGCCGAGGCGGCAGAGCCGTTTATGAGATCCATTTCTGACTTGGCGGCTGAGATGGGGTTGTTGCCTGATGAAGTCATACCGATGGGGAGAAACCTAGCCAAGGTGGATCAGCGTATGGTCATGGCCCGGATCGGTCAGCGACCATGTGGGAAGTACATTGATGTGACAGCCATTACTCCCACCCCTCTCGGAGAAGGCAAGACGACCACAACGATAGGCCTTGTTCAGGGGCTTGGAAAGATAGGCAAGACAGTGACGGGGGCGATTCGGCAACCCAGTGGAGGGCCGACATTCAATATCAAGGGTTCCGCAGCTGGGGGAGGGCTGGCGCAGTGTATTCCTTTGGCGCCATTTTCCATACGGTTGACCGGAGATATTGACTCCATAACCAACGCCCATAACTTGGCCATGGTGGCGTTGAATGCCCGGATGCAGCATGAGAGCAACTATGATGATGCTCGTCTAGCTCGTACGGGCATTAGACGATTGAACATCGATCCCAAACGGGTGGCGATAAAATGGTGCATCGACTTGTGCGCACAAGGCCTGAGAAACATTATTATGGGCCGTGGTGGAAAGATGGACGGCTTTGAGATGGAATCTGGTTTTCAGATCTCCGTTGGCAGTGAGGTGATGGCCATTCTAGCTGTAGCCAAAGACCTAAAGGATCTTCGGGAGCGCTTGGCGAAAATGGTTGTGGCGTTAGATAAAGACGGCAAGGAAATTACCACTGCAGATTTGAAAGTGGATGGGGCCATGGCGGCTTGGCTTGTAGATGCCATTAATCCAAATCTTCTGCAGACAATCGAAGGACAGCCCATTTTTGTTCATGCGGGTCCTTTCGCCAATATAGCCATCGGGCAGAGTTCCGTTATTGCCGATATGATTGGCGCGCGACTGGCCGAGTACCATGTTACCGAGAGTGGATTCGCGGCGGATATAGGATTTGAAAAATTCTGGAATCTGAAGTGCAGGAGTTCAGGTTTAAATCCTAGCGCAGTGGTTATTGTGGCTACAATACGCGCCCTTAAGATGCACGGGGGCGGTCCAGCGGTTAAACCTGGTGCGAGACTTGACGAGGCTTATACACGTGAAAATCTGGGTCTTCTTGAGAAGGGTTGTGAAAATCTGGTGGCCCACATTGACATTGTGAAGAAGAGTGGCGTCAGGCCTGTGGTTTGCATCAATAGTTTCCATACGGATACGCCTGCTGAAGTCGCCTTGGTTCGCAGGGTTGCCGAGTCAAATGGTGCCTATGCGGCGCTTTCGCAGCATTGGCTTAAAGGAGGCGAAGGAGCTCGTGAACTGGCTGAGGTGGTCGTGGAAGCAGCAAACGAGAAGAATGATTTCAAATTTCTTTATGATCTCTCCACTCCACTCCGGAGGCGTATTGAAATCATCGCCAGAGAGATATACGGAGCTGATGGTGTTACCTATAGCGCAGAAGCGATGGAGAAGGTGAAGCGATTTGAGGCGGATCCGGCGACATCGGCTCTCGGGACCTGCATGGTGAAGACTCACTTAAGTCTCTCCCATGAGCCTGATGTGAAAGGTCGACCTAAGGGATGGACACTCCCTATTCGAGACATTCTGGTGTATCGCGGGGCAGGATTTGTGGTGCCCGTCGCCGGGGATATTAAACTGATGCCTGGGATGGCATCGGAACCCGCGTTTACAAACATCGACATTGATGTTCAGACGGGCAGGGTTCGAGGTCTATTTTAAATTACAAAGCGGGGGCGGGATAATGACAGTGCAAAACGATATTGTTAAAAAGGTTTATCACGTAGAAGTGGTGACTCCGAAGCAGAGCACGCAGGATTTGGAAGGCGATCTTGAGAAGTTTGCCGCCAAATTCAATCAAGTGATGGAAGGAGGGCATGTCGCTTGTATTACGGATAATCCGATGGGGCACCTTAGTTTCCAGGCGACGGATATTATTCCGGAGCTCGGATTGGATGTAAAGCCCGGGCAACTTTCGGTGCACTTGAATACATTTCATACAAAAGACGACTTGCACAGGATTTTGGATACGAGTGCTTCATTAGGGGTAAAGGACGTGTTGGTTGTTTCCGGTGACGGGAATGAGAGGTTACCTAGATTGCAGCCGCAAGCGATTGGATTAACATGCAATGCGGTCACCGCAGTTGAATTGGTTGCCTATATCCATAAAGCGTATCCAGGAGTTTTTGCGCTGGGGGTGGCGTTCAACCCGTATGAGCCACAGGATCATGAGGTGGAGAAACTGCATCGGAAACTTGAGGCTGGCGCCCAGTTCATTTGCACCCAGCCTGTGCTTGGTCGGGATGAAAGGGTGCTGGGTCTACTCAAGCACGGCGTGCCGGTATTTGTTGAGTGTTGGATGTCAAAGAAGCTGCATTTGCTTTCCGAATGCGTGGGGTACACCATACCTGAAGATGTGCCATACGATCCGATGGCTAATCTTAAGGAGCTACAGACAATATACGCTGGCTGTGGTATGTACTTGGCCATGGTTGGGCACAAGACCCAAATGCCTCTGTTGAAAGGCTATTGGGCTTAGGAAAAATTTGTCAGGCGCGTGTGTAATAGCGAGTGGAGGTGGATTTGTGACAGCGAGAGTAATTGACGGGAAAGAACTTGCGGCAAAAATTCGCGGCGAATTAGCCGATGAAGTCTGCCACATGAAAGCAAAAGGGGTTACGCCCGGGCTGGGTGTTATTTTGGTGGGAGATGATCCGGCGTCAAAATCATACGTGACGGCCAAGGAAAAAGCCTGTCATGAGGCTGGTATTTTCTCGGATGACAACCGTTTGCCGGCGACGACCAGTCAAAAAGACTTAATCGCATTAGTTAAGAAAATGAACGCGGATCCGCGTATCAACGGAATTCTTGTGCAGTTACCGTTGCCGAAACATTTAGACGAGGCAGAGGTATTACTGGCCATTGATCCCGACAAGGATGTGGATGGTTTTCATCCGATGAATGTTGGGCGAATGGTGGTTGGCGAAAAAGCGTTTCTGCCGTGCACGCCCCATGGGGTAGTACAGATGCTTGCGCGAAGCGGTGTGCAGATTGATGGGGCGCATGTTGTCATTGTGGGGCGCAGTAATATCGTTGGAAAGCCATTGGCAAACATGCTGATGGCGAAAGGCAAGCATGCAAACGCCACGGTTACCGTATGCCACACGCGAACCAAGGACATTGCGCATTTCACAAAGCAAGCGGATGTCGTCATAGCTGCAGTTGGGCGTCCAAACACAGTAACCGCGGACATGATAAAGGACGGGGCCGTGGTGATTGATGTGGGGGTGAACCGTGTTGATGACGTGTCCAGGAAACAAGGATTTCGGCTGGTGGGTGATGTGGACTATGAGGGATGCCTAGCGAAAGCCAGCATGATTACGCCGGTTCCGGGTGGCGTTGGGCCAATGACCATCACCATGTTGCTGTACAACACGGTTGAATCCGCCAAGAGAGCACACGGATTGTAAGTCTTGTTGTTTTCGGCAGGGGAGTAAGGTATGGTGCCGAGCGTGACAGTGGCGCCAGTGTTTCGTTAAACGGCGCCTTGTGAGATGTGTTTGCACAGGAGGCGCGCATGGCCAAACAGGACTTCAAGTCGGCTTACAAAACAATCATGGACGATCATTTTCCGTCACGGATGGAAATTGCTTTTATTGATGACAAAGGATTGCGGCAAACCTTGTCCTACGAAAAGGTGTCATGGCTAATTGATGATGTTCGGAAGGGTCTCCGATACGGCGAAAATCCAGGTCAAGAAGCGGCGTTATTCAAACTTACAGGTGGCAATTTATCTCTTGGTGCAGTGACCTGTATACAGCCCGGGCGCTATTTGGCTTCAGATGTCGAACTGTTGCAATCCGGCAAACATCCCGGGAAAACGAACATTACGGATGTGGATAATGCGCTCAACATATTGAGATACTTGACGGGTAGTCCTTGCGCGGTGATTGTAAAGCATAACAACCCTTGTGGTGCGGCCTATGCTGATTCATTGGCTGATGCGTACAAGAAGGCCAACATGGCAGACAGGATCGCGGCGTTTGGTGGAGCGATTGCCCTCAATAGGTCTGTTGATGTTGAAACAGCCCGCCTGATTTCTGAGAACTACGCCGAAGTAGTGGTTGCTCCTGAATTCGATGACGGAGTTTTGGAGGTTTTTTCCAAGAAAAAGAATTTGCGAGTGATGCGAATTGGCAATATGGGGCGGCTGCGAGAGTTTGCAGGGGAAAAGACATTAGATATAAAATCGCTGGTAGATGGTGGAGTTGTCGTGCAAACCTCGTTTGTTCCGGTTTCGCGAGATGCGAAGGATGTGGTTAATGCTGAAGCCACCTACAAGGGTAAGGAGTATAAAGTAACTCGATTGCCTACGGACAAGGAATTAAGAGATTTAATGTTTGGTTGGCTGGTTGAATGTGGTGTTACCAGTAATTCAGTTCTTTATGTGAAAGATGGAGTGACGATCAGCATAGGTGCGGGGGGGCAGGATCGCGTGGGAATGGCTCAATACGCGCGGGACAAGGCCTACAGGAATTTCGCTGACAGGCTAAGCTGGGAGAGGCGAGGGGTTGCTTATGCGGCTTTAACTGATGAGCGTGAGAAGACGGCAATAGACGAAGAAACCGTCTCTTGTAAAGGTGGGCTGTCTGGTGCGTGCATGGTTTCGGACGCCTTTTTCCCGTTCAGGGACGGAGTTGAGGTGGGGATCAAAGAAGGGATTACGGCTGTCATTCAGCCAGGTGGGTCCGAGCGGGATTACGAGGTGATCGAAGCTTGTAATGAGGCTAATGTTGCCATGGTGTTTACCGGGCAGCGTTGTTTTAAGCATTAATGCCTGACGGACGTTGAATTTGAGAAACAAAAAAGGCCGCTTTTAATGCGGCCTTTTTTGTTTACTGCCTGTCAGCAGGTTAGTTTGTCACGGTCACGCGATAGAAAGCTGGCGTTGAAGGCGGTGTGTCAACCGTGAGGTTGTTTGTACCGTTAAGGTCGGCGGAAATATTAACAGCCACGTTGCTCCAGACTGCGTCTGTCAGATTCGTGGCAAGCTGAATGGCATAGGGAGCGATTGCCTCTGCGCTGCTCAGCCATGTAATCCGTGGAGCGCCATTGCTGAATGTCTGGCTAATGATTTTCAGCACGGATAATTCATTTGTGGGATGGGTTCCCGCGACAAATTCGGCCCAAGTGACCATTCCATCGCCATCTTCATCATAAGCAGCAACGTCATTCCAAGTTGGATAAGTTTCGTTTGTGGACAATCCTTTATCTGCCATCCAGTAAATGGGAACATTATTTGATATCAAATAAGGGGAGAATGTAACAAACAGCGTTGAATGGCTGGCTATATTTGCCCAATCAAGATTTAATGATTCGGCTCCTTCGGTCACGTCAACGGCGTTAGAAGTGCCTGCCACGGTGCCAGTGTATACATTGGCGATATAGAAGTAATTGGATGCAAGAATGTTGAAGTTTGTTGAGCCTGGCGTGGTCATGATGGTAACGATGCCTGACGGGGTTACAGAGCCACGGCCAACGGTGTTTACATACACAAACGGTGCGTGGCTGGGAGTGGCGGTGCCAACAACAAAATCATCAATCATGCCGCTGCCGCTCAAGGTGACTTTATTAAATGTGGAAACACCGTAATCTGGATATTTTGCGCACAAGAACCATGGTCCGTTAAACTCCGAGGTTAGGATGTCAGTGGTCGTATAGGCAAGAGGGCTTGTTGATTCAATGCCGTTGATTAGGACTTTGAAGTAAGACATGGTCGTTTCTTCCCACTCGTGCTTCATCAAAATGGTTATTCGAACCCATTTCCCCGTTTGCACTGGTCCGAGGAGGTTGTTTACTACACTCCACTGTTTATAGTCAGCCGGCAGCCCAATCGTACGATTTGTTAGAATTCCGTGATAGACGCATAGATAACCGTTTGTATCGAAGGCCAGCGAAAGTTGTGAATCTGAGACGGGGCTATTGGTTGGAAAATCTTCAAGCCTTACAGGCTGAATCATTGTGTCGAGCCATACTTCGGTAAGGAGGTTATCCGCAAATTGGTTTGAGATTACGCCGTTTGAAACATCAAACTTCAACACCTTGCTATGTGAAGCTGCTGAGGGATCCATTCCGAACATGGGGTATTCATCAATGGGCGTATGGCGGTTTGCCGCGTAGTCCAAGTTTGTCACGAAGGCCACGGCCTCAGGAGCCCCGTACCAACCTTCATTGTTGGCGTTACTTAGGATTGAAGAGCCAACATCTATTGTTTCGAACGAATTGCTGTAGGGGATGCCAGTCTGGGCGAGTGCAACGCCAGACAAGAAGCTAAATGCCAAATAAATCAATGTTTTATTCATTTTCACTTCTCCATATTGAATGGGTGTAACTATTTCGAAAACACTTACCAACTCTCAAATAAGGCTATAAAAATTTGATTTACATGTCAATCAAGTGATTAACATAAGCGCGCCATGTGCTCAGCGTTGTGTTGATAGATTGGATGTACAGCGGGACATAATGACGCAGGGGTATGCGGCGCGGAACAAGAGACTTAACGAGCCAGCCTTGATCAGGTTGTTTTAGGATGACGTGAATGGGATTATTTGAAATCATGAAAAAAGAACGGCCATAAGAGCAGGCTGCTGTTTGCGATGATGACGGACAACGTTGTGATAATGAGGAAAATTTATGCTTTGCGATAGTTGCCATGTGAATGAGTCTTCAATCCATGTATCTCAAGTGATTGACGGCAATAGCAAGGAATTGCATTTATGCGAACGATGTGCGGAGGAAAGCGGGCTTAACGTTCAGAATGTCATGTCCATTCCTGAAATATTTTTCGGGATGGCTGGCGGCGAAGAGTCTGCTGAATTTTTAAAAAGAAGTTGTCCGCATTGCCACCTGCGTGGATCTGATTTTAAGAAAACGGGTCGTTTGGGGTGTGAGTTGTGTTATGAAGCATTTGGTGAGGATCTCAAACCCATGTTGGCGGCAATGCATAAAGGGTTGATTCATAAGGGGAAGGCTCCTTGTGCTTTTCAGAAGGGGCGAGAGACGGTGTCTCGATTAGTGACGTTACGAGGCGATCTTGATAATGCGATAAAGCGGGAAGATTATGAAAAGGCCGCCTTGGTGCGGGATATGATTCGTGAGGCAGAGCATGAGGCTGGATGAACTAGTAAATAGGCAGGGGGCCTGGTTGCCTTACGATGGGCGCAATGCGATCGTTATTAGCAGTAGGATCAGGCTGGCGCGTAATCTCCAAGGCAAGGCGTTTCCTGGCTGGGCAGGCGAGGAGGAGAGCGTTCATGTCCAGAGGCAGATGGAAGAGGTGCTGGGCTCAGTCAAGTCCCTCACGCCTTCAATCATGGTCGACATGGCGACTATTGCACTTCCGGAGAAGGATTTTCTTCATGAGCGGCATTTGATCAGTATGGAATTGGTTCGAAAATCGAGGGGGAGTTCGTTGGTGGTGCGTGAGGACGAGAATCTTGGGGTGATGGTTAATGAGGAGGATCATTTGCGTCTGCAGGCGATGCGTCCGGGTCTAATGTTGAATGAGCTTTGGCGTGAGATAGATGCTCTGGACTCTGAAATCGAGGCGAAAGTCCGATACTCTTTTTCGGCGGAGCTTGGTTATTTGACGGCTTGCCCTACGAATGTTGGTACAGGTTTACGCGCCAGCGCCATGTTACATGTGCCAGCGTTGCGGCTAGCGAACGAGATAGAACCGATAATCAAGGGTTTGGCTAAAATAGGGCTCGTGGTGAGGGGGCTTTTGGGAGAGGGGACGGAGGCAACCGGTAATATGTTTCAGGTGTCAAATCAGACCACGTTGGGCGAGTCAGAGGAAACCATCATTGAGCGGTTGACTCACATTGTCAGCGAGGTTGCCGAGCACGAGCGGAATGCCCGGATGCGGTTGATGGAGGGGAGGGGAAGCCGGATTCGGGATTTCATTGGGAGGGCTTACGGTGTTTTATGCCATGCCCAAGTGCTTACATCGCGAGAAACTCTGGATTTGCTCTCAGGGTTGCGCCTGGGGGTTGATCTTGGTATCGTTAGCGGCTTGGAAATATCAGAACTTAACCGACTTACGCTAACTTCGCAGCCGGGCCACATGCAAAAATTGGAGGGGCAATTTGTTGAGCCTGGGGCGCGTGACGAGTTGCGTGCGGCGCGGATAAGAGGAGTTATCAGGCGTGCGACAATTTCAGGGTAAGCCGCGAGAATAGGATTTAATCATGACAAATTCAGGTTCAGGAAACTATACACCACGAGCCCAGCAGGTTATTCAGTTGGCAAGATCTGAGGCTGAGCGGTTTAATCATCCCTATGTGGGGACTGAACATATTCTTCTTGGTCTTGTGGCCTTGGGGTCCGGGGTGGCGGTAACGGTGCTTGACCGGATGGGGATTTCCTTGGAGTCCTTGCGGTTAGAGGTGGAGAAAGCGGTTGGACAAGGGCCGGAAACCAAGACGGTGGGAAATGTTCCGTTTACGCCGCGGGCGAAGAAGGTGCTTCAGTTGGCGGCATCAGAGGCGCGTTCCTTGAATCATTCCTATATTGGAACAGAGCACATTTTGCTGGGGTTATTGAGGGAAGGGGAAGGGGTGGCGGCTCAGGTCCTGCGGGCGCTTAACGTGGACGCGGATACAACTCGTGTCGAAGTCATGAAGGAGCTTGACCCTAATTTTGAGCCTGGGGAGGAGTCCGAGACGCCGGAGCCAAAAACAAAACAAGCGCCTCAGGCGGCAAAGCAAAAGACCCCGGCGCTTAATGCGTTCGGGAGGGATTTGACGGAGATGGCAAGCAAGGGGGCGTTAGACCCGATGGTCGGGCGTGAGCCGGAATTGGAACGCGTCATCCAGATCCTTTGTCGCAGAACCAAAAACAACCCTGTCTTGTTGGGGGAGGCTGGAGTCGGGAAGACAGCCATTGTGGAGGGGCTTGCCCAAGTGATAGTTCAAGGGATGGTGCCAGATATTTTAAGGAATAAACGCGTTATTGCTTTGGATTTGGCCTTGATGATTGCCGGAACCAAGTATCGCGGGCAGTTCGAAGAGCGGATCAAGGCGGTGATGGAAGAGATTCGGCGGGTCGGTAACGTCATGTTATTTGTTGATGAGTTGCACACCATTGTTGGCGCCGGATCGGCTGAAGGAACGATGGATGCCTCGAACATCATCAAGCCTGCCTTGGCGCGAGGTGAATTGCAGTGCATTGGGGCGACCACTTTGGATGAGTATCGCAAGCATATTGAGAAGGACGGCGCGCTGGAGAGGCGGTTCCAAACCGTGCAGGTTAAGGAGCCAACAGTGGACGAGGCCATTCAGATTCTAAAGGGCATTCGCTACAAGTATGAGGAGCACCATGGTATCAAGATTACCGACGATGCCATTGAGGCGGCGGCGAGGCTGACGGATCGGTATCTGTCAGGACGGCGGTTGCCGGACAAAGCCATTGACACCATTGATGAGGCCGGAGCGAGGGCGCGGATCCAGACCACAACGCGCTCACCGGACTTGAGAAAGAAAGAGCAAGCCATCGAGAAGGTCCGCATACAGAAGGAAGCGGCGATCAAGGGGCAGAAGTTTGAGGAAGCGGCTCAACTTCGTGACCTGGAGCGGAGGGAGCGAGAGGCCCTTGAAGCAAGTGTGAAGAAGTGGAGAGAAACCAGTCAGAAGCGAAAAGTCAAAGTGACGGCTGAAGACGTAATGGTTGTGATTGCAAAGTGGACAGGGGTCCCCTTGAAGAAAATGGAGGGGAAGGAGTTGGCCCGTCTGCTTCATATGGAAGAAGAGTTGGGCAAGACGGTGATAGGGCAGGATCCTGCCATTGTTGCCATTTCAAAGGCGCTACGGCGGTCCCGGGCGGACTTAAAGGATCCCAAGCGTCCGATTGGTTCATTTGTGTTTCTTGGTCCGACGGGGGTGGGGAAGACCCTGTTGGCGAAGGCTTTGGCGGAATTCATGTTCGATGATCCGAATGCCCTGATTCAATTGGACATGTCGGAATACATGGAGAAATTTACGGTTTCACGACTAGTGGGGTCCCCTCCGGGCTATGTGGGATACGAGGAGGGTGGACAGTTGACGGAGAAGGTGCGTCGGCGTCCCTATTCCGTGGTGCTGTTTGATGAAATTGAGAAGGCGCATCCTGATGTGACGCATATGTTGCTTCAGATCATGGAGGAAGGCCGGTTGACGGATAGTTTTGGGCGTCCGGTGGATTTCCGAAATACCGTGATTATCCTGACGACAAATCTTGGAGCGGATTTTGGGCGTAAGGCGGGGTTGGGTTTTTCGGATTCGAATGCCTCGCTGGATTACGAGTCATTGAAGCTTCGGATGCTGGAAGATGTAAAGCGGGTGTTCAAGCCGGAGTTCATCAACCGGCTTGATGAAATTGTAGTTTTCCGGCAATTGTCGAGGGAAGACACCGTCAAGATTCTTACGCTTGAAGTGGCTAAAATCCTGAAGCGAGTGGAGGCGAAGGGTATTGATTTGGTGCTTTCGCCTGACGCCAGAGAGTTCTTGCTGGATAAAGGATTTGATGTTGCCATGGGTGCCCGTCCCTTGAGGCGCGCTGTGCAGAGATATTTGGAAGACCCCTTGGCGGAAGAGATATTGCGAGGGGATTTGCACGGAGCGACGAAGGTGGAGGTTGTGAAGGCGGATGGCGGGTTGGCGTTCCGGGTTGTGGCGGGTAAGGGTGTAAAGGCCTGACGTTTGTTGTCGGATGAGAAATGTGCGCGCCATTTTATGGCGCGCATATGATTTTAGGGGATGATCGTGTTTGAGACGTTGACAAATTCATTAGAGCAGGTGTTCCGCAAACTTCGCGGTTACGGTCGTCTTACCGACGACAATATACGTGATGCCATGCGCGAGGTCCGCATGGCTTTGCTTGAGGCGGACGTCAATTATGAGGTGGCTCGTGATTTTGTGGCGCGTGTGAGCGAGCAATGTGTTGGGCAGGAGGTGTTAGGAAGCCTCACTCCCGGGCAGCAGGTGGTCAAACGCGTTCATGATGAATTGGTGGCCTTGCTTGGAGCCGGGCGGAACCGGCGAGTGGAGCTAAATCCGAAGCCAGCGCCTGTGATGATGGTTGGTTTACATGGCGCGGGGAAAACAACGACCACGGCCAAGTTGGCGGCGCTGTGGAAGAAGGACGGAAAGAACGTATTATTGGTGGGGGCTGATATTCGGCGACCGGCAGCTGTTGATCAATTGCGGGTTCTGGCCGGACAGATTGGGGTTGAAATGGTTGGCCCCGAGAAGGGCGAAAAGGTTCCGGCATTAGGGCGGCGGGCCATGGATTTGGCTGAGCTTTCCGGACGTGATGTCGTTATTTTCGACACTGGTGGTCGGTTCCAAATTGACGATGAACTAGTCCAGGAATTGAAAGAATTGCGCGAAGTGGTGAAGTGCCGAAACACCTTGCTGGTTGTGGATGCGGCGATTGGTCAGGAGTCGGTTCATGTGGCTGAGGTTTTTCATAAGGCCTTGGATTTGAGAGGTTTAATACTGACAAAGCTGGATGGTGATGCCCGGGGTGGCGCGGCCTTATCCATTCAGACTGTTAGCGGTTGTTCCATTTTGTATACGGGGACGGGCGAGCATACAGGAGACCTTGACGCCTTTTATCCGGAACGAATGGCGTCCCGCATTCTTGGTATGGGGGACATTGTAAGTTTGGTGGAGAAGGTCCAGTTGACCGTTGATGTTGAAAAGGCGGCGACCGCTGAAAAGAAGATGCGGTCGAATCGGTTGGATCTCGAGGATTTTCTTGATCAGTTGGCGCAACTTCGAAAGTTGGGGCCATTGGAGAATCTGCTCGATATGATGCCGATGGGCGGGCAGGTTAAGGCCAAGATGAAGGAGGCCGCGGGGGCTGGCATGGATTTTGAGCGTTTTTCCAAGCGGGCAGAGGCTGTTATCCGGAGCATGACGCCAAAGGAGAGGCGGAATCCGGACATTCTGAATGCAGGTCGCAAGCGGCGCATTGCGAAGGGGAGCGGGACGCAGGTGCAGGATGTGAATGAGCTTCTGAAACAGTTTGATCAGGCGAGGGAGATGGCCAAGAAGATGGGTATGTTACAAAAGAGGTTGCGCCCACGGCGATAATGTGAAATAGTGCCGCGCTTTTTACGCCAATATTCAGGGTGAATTTTACCCTGAAGGCATATGTCAAGGGAGGTCGGGATGTCAGTAAAAATTAGAATGACCCGTACGGGAGCGAACAAGGATATTGCTTACCGCGTGGTCGCCACAGATAGTCGTAGCCCAAGAGACGGAAAGAACCTGGAAGTTATTGGGTGGTACGATCCGAAGAAAAAAGGTATGAATTTCAGCCTTAAGATGGATCGGATTGAATATTGGACAAGCAAAGGCGCTCAAGTTAGCGATACCGTGAAGAGCCTGTTGCGCAAGCATCGCGCTGCGGCCAAAGTAAGCGCATGAAGTCGTTCGTATTGTATATTACCAGGGCGCTCCTTGATCATCCGAATGACATTGTAGTCACCGAGGTGGCGGGGAAGCAGATAACGATCCTGGAGCTTCGGTGTAACCCCAAGGATGTGGGGCGGTTGATTGGCCGGAGCGGAAAGACGATCAGTGCGCTTCGGGTATTGCTAAGCAATCTGGCGTCGAAAGAGGGGCGTCGCGCGGTTCTGGAAGTGGCGGAATAATCAGCAATGGATCCGTTAAGGATTGATGTTGTTACGATTTTTCCTGGAATGTTGAAAGGCTTTCTGGAAGAGAGCATTCTGAAGCGTGCGGCACAGAAGGGTTTGGCGAGTATTCAGGCTGTGGATTTGCGTCGGTTCACCAGTGACCGGCACCAGACAACGGATGACAGGCCGTTTGGTGGAGGGCCGGGGATGGTAATGAAGCCGGAGCCGTTGTTTGATGCGGTGGAGTCGGTGAGGACTCCGGCCTCGAAGGTGATTTTGATGACGCCGCAAGGGCGGCGGTTTGAGCAGGCGAAGGCGGCGCAATTAGCGCAGGAATCGCATTTGATCTTTGTTTGTGGCCACTATGAGGGGGTGGACGAGCGAGTTCGAACCCACTTGGTGGATGAGGAGATTTCGATTGGCGACTATGTGTTGACCAACGGGGTGTTGCCGGCGGCAGTGGTAATTGACGCTGTTGTCAGGCTGATACCCGGTGTGTTGGGCAATGAGGGAGCCACGAATGAGGAGTCTTTTGCGGATGGGTTGTTGGAATATCCGCAATATACGCGGCCGAGAGAGTTTAGAGGATTGACGGTGCCCGAAATTCTGGTCTCGGGTGACCATGAGGAAATTGCCCGGTGGAGGCTTGAGCAAGCGAAGTGCCGGACCCGGGAGAGAAGACCAGATTTGTTGGAGTAGAGGTGACTATGATTAAAAAAGCATTGGCTATGATTCACAAAGAAAACCTGAGGAAGGATCCATTGCCTTCTTTCAGCATCGGGGATACCGTCACCATTCAGGTCCGGATTCGTGAAGGCGGGAAGGAACGTTTGCAGGCTTACACCGGGACCGTGATTGCCCGTGATGGAAGTATGGCGACAGAAACCTTTACCGTGCGTCGTGTTTCCCATGGCGTTGGTGTGGAAAGGGTATTTCCTGTGAACTCGCCGACCATTGCCAAAATGGACGTTGATAGTTCCGGCAAGACGCGTCGTGCGAAGTTGTATTACCTGCGTGATCGTTCAGGCAAGAGCGCCAAGTTGCGCGAGAAGTCCAAGCTGACCGAAGGTTAAGGAGAAGCCGATTGCTCCAATTTGAGCGTCAGGCTTGGGGGCAAGGGTATAAGCGACTGGCGGGCGTTGACGAAGCCGGTCGGGGCCCCTTGGCGGGGCCCGTGATGGCAACCGCACTGGTGTTCGACCGTGAGTTTCTGGAAGCAGAACAGTACGGCGTCCTTAAAGAAATCAACGATTCCAAAAAGCTCACCGCGAGACAACGCGATGAGCTTTTTGCGTTTCTAGCGTCATCACCGTTTGTGTCCTATTCCGTGGGTGTCGCCAATGTGCGGGAGGTTGACGAGCGGAATATCCTGAGGGCGACTCATTTGGCGATGAACCGGGCTTTGGCCGGGTTGGAACTCGCTCCTGATTTTGCTTTGGTCGATGGTTTGCCTGTGCCGGGTTTGCCTTGTTTGTCACAGGCGATCGTGGAGGGAGATTCGAGGAGTCTAAGCATTGCGGCCGCCAGTATCATCGCCAAGGTGACGCGCGACCGGGTCATGCTTGAGATTGACCATGCCTATCCGCTGTACGGATTCAGCAGGCATAAGGGCTATGGGACGAAAAATCACCTGCAGGCGCTTCTTGAACACGGGCCATGTCCGGAGCATCGTCGGTCTTTCCGGCCTGTGCAGGAGGTGATTCGTGCGAGAGGGGTTGGGGACCCGATGGGAGGGGGGCGGCTTCAGGGATCATGAGATTTTCGTTGCTTCCATTTCATTTAAGGACGGGGTTATGGGGGGAGCGTCAGGCCGAGTTGTTCTTAAAAGAGAAGGGTTTGAAGATTCTCGGTAGGCGGTTCAGGGTTGGACTCCGTGACGAGATTGACCTGGTGGTGCGCGAGCAGGAGACGCTTGTTTTTGTTGAGGTTAAAACCCGGAAGAGTGAACTGTTTGGTCGACCAGTCCAATCGGTGGATGCGCGCAAGCGTCATGCGTTGTCACGGGCGGCCATACGGTATCTCCAAAAACTGAAGCAACCTGTGAATTTCCGGTTTGATGTGGTGGAGGTTGTGGGTGGGTCGGAAGGCGGGGCCCCAGTTATTCGCCATATTGAAAATGCGTTCACATTGGACCGTTGCTATGCCTTGCCGTGGTAGGGAATTGCTAATATGCAACGAGGCTTGAGTTGTAAAAGTGAGATGCGTATTGTACCGCCGCTCAAATGAAAACTGACTAAGGGAAACAACGTTATGCCACCGCAATTTGTCTTTCAAACGCAGAACCTTACCAAGATCTATAACGAGAAAACGATTTTCGAGGGGCTTAGCTTGTCGTTTTATCACGGCGCGAAGATCGGGATCGTTGGAGAGAATGGGTCGGGGAAAACCAGTTTGTTGAGGATCATGGCGGGGGTGGACCAGGATTTCATGGGGACTGCGCAGTTGACCAAGGGGATGAGGGTTGGCTATGTGCCGCAGGAACCGAAATTGAATCCTGAAAAGACGGTGAGGGGGAATCTGGAAGAAGCGTTGGAGCCTGTTCATGCCTTGATCCGTCGCTATGACGAAGTGGCTGATGCCATGGGAGAGAAACTGCCAAAAGAGCAGATGGACAAGTTGATGGATGAGATGAGCCGTCTTCAGGAGAAAATTGACGAGATGGATGCGTGGGAAGTGGACAGGCTTCTTGATGTGGCGTCCGATGCGTTGGTGTTGCCTCCGGATGACGCCGATATCTCCACGCTTTCGGGAGGGGAGCGTCGCCGTGTGGCTTTATGTAAAGTTCTACTGGAAAAGCCCGACATGCTTTTGCTTGATGAGCCGACCAACCATTTGGATGCGGAAACCGTGGCGTGGCTGGAGAAGGCCCTGCGTGAATATCACGGCACGGTCATCATCGTTACCCATGATCGATATTTTCTGGATCATATCACGAAGTGGATTCTTGAATTGGACAATGGGCGCGGGATTCCCTTTGAGGGGAATTACTCGTCGTGGCTCAAGCAGAAATCCGAATTACTGAGGCAGGCGGAAAAGAAGGAGAGTCAGCGTCAGAAGGTGCTAACCCACGAATTGGAGTGGATCAGCAGTTCGCCGGAGGGGCGCCGGAAGAAGAGTCAGGCGCGCATCACCCGGTATGAGGAGTTGGCGGGTGAGCGGTTTGAGGCCGGTAAGGATGATGTGCTGATTCAGATTCCGCCGGGACCGCATTTGGGCAACAAGGTGCTGACGTTAGAAGGGGTGAGCAAGGGATACAACGATGCGTCGTTGTTGAATGATGTTTCCTTTAATCTCCCGCGCGGGGGGGTGGTTGGGGTCATCGGGCCGAACGGATGCGGCAAGACGACATTGTTCAGGATGGTTGTTGGACAAGAACAGCCGGATCAGGGAGTACTGTCGCTGGGGGAGAGTGTGGTGTTGTCGTATGTAGATCAGTATCGCGATGCGTTGAATGATGTGAAGACGGTGTTTGAGGAAATTACCGGTGGTGAGGATGAGGTGCAGCTTGGGGATCGCAAAATGAACTCAAGGGCCTATCTCGCGCGGTTTAACTTCCGTGGTGCGCAACAGCAGAAGAAGGTTGGTCAGCTTTCAGGTGGTGAACGTAACCGCGTGCATCTGGCGAAACTATTGAAGAGCGGCGGCAATGTGCTGTTACTCGACGAACCGACGAACGATTTGGACGTTAACACAATGCGAGTGCTGGAAGAGGCGATTATCCAGTTTCCGGGCTGTGCCATGGTGATCAGCCATGACCGTTACTTCTTGGACCGGATTTGCACGCATCTGTTGATCTTCGAGGGCGAGGGGAAGATCCGGTGGTTTGAAGGCAATTTCGCTGACTATGAGGAAAGGGTTCTGGAGCGTGACCAGAACCGGTTGCTGCATCGTCGCGGCAAATACAAGAAGCTTGCCTTACGATGATTTTCGCTTCGCGCGATGGCGTTTGCGGGGGGTGGCCTGCGGGACAAACCGTTGGCGAGGCCGTTCCTTGAGGCTGAGGAGGATTGGCGCGCCTTCAAGACCGAATTGGTTCCGCAAAGCATGCATGAGATATTCCCGGTAGGCGTCAGTGAGGCGGGTGGGATCATTGACGAACAAGCTAATCTGAATAGGATTGTTGGTGGTCTGTGTGGCGTAATAGATCTTGAACCGCTTGCCCTTTAGCATGGGCGGCTGCACACGCTCGACGGCTTCCGTGAACACGCGGTTTAACAAGCCTGTTGGGATTTGTGTTTGGACCTGTCGTGCCACATGGTCGATGATGTCAAGGCACCGGTTGATATTGAATCCGTCCTTGGATGAGACGAAGACAAAAGGGACCCACTTAAGGAACTGGATCGCGTGGGACAAGGCTTCGCGGTATTCCTTTTCCGTGCTGTGTCCCTTCAGCAGATCCCATTTGTTGATGATGACAACGCATCCTTTATGGGCGTCGATGATTGTGTTGGCAATGGCCTTGTCCTGTGAAGTCGGTCCCTGGGTGGCGTCGATCATGAGGACGACGACATCCGCCTTGCTGATACTACTTTCCGCGCGGAAAACGCTGTAGCGTTCGACGGCGCCATCGACCTTGCCCATTCGGCGCATGCCGGCGGTATCGGTCAGGAGGTAGTGGCGGGCGGAAGCTCCCTCGCCTACTTGGAAGGGGATATCAATGATGTCGCGCGTGGTTCCGGGGATGTCGGAAACGATGAGGCGCTCCTGCCGGACGAGGCGATTAAGGAACGATGATTTTCCGACATTGGGTTTGCCGACGACAGTGACGCGCAATGGAGTGGGTTTATTGTCAGGGCTGACGGGTTTCCATTCGGCGGTGACTTCATTCATTAATTCCTCGATGCCGCGATTGTGCAAGGCTGAGACGCTGAACACGGGGAACCCAAGGGAGTCGAAGGCCGAGGATTGCGAGTCGTGGTGTGGGGAGTCGCATTTATTGGCGGCCACGATGGCGCGCACGCCCTTTTGGCGTATCATGCGAGCGACGGCTTCGTCGAGCGGGTTTAGACCGGCTTCGGCATCGGTGACAAGGATCACGATTGAGGCATCTTCAATGGCGGATTCCGACTGGCGGCGGGTGCCAGCATCAAGGATATTGCCAGAGATTTGCCGTCCGAATTCGGAGAGACCACCGGTATCGACCAGTTCGAAAGGTTTGTCGTCCCAGACGGCGCGAGCGATCAGGCGGTCACGAGTAACGCCGCACTCCTCGTGGACGATCGCCAGTCGTTTTCCGAGCAGGCGATTAAAGAGGGCGGACTTGCCGACGTTCGGACGGCCGACAACGGAAACCACCGGTAAGCCGGAGGGGGAGAGGGGATCAGTGTTTTTTTTCATGGGCATGTGTCTTTTCTAGTTGGCGGATCCCGTCCGAGGTGTATTGCAGGGCGGACATAAGGGTGAAGGCGGCGGCAGGCCACAAGAACCACGGGAACCATTCCGCGGGGCCGCGGGCCAAGACATAGACGATGAGGCCCATTTGGAAGAAGGTTGAAAGTTTTCCGGCGGCGCGCGGTTGCACTTCGGTATGGCCCACAGCGACGTGGATCAGGATGGCGCCGGCGATGAGGGCGACGTCGCGACTAATGACGATTAAGACATACCAGACGGGTAGATGGGGGTTGAAGCATGCGCCCCAAGGTCCGGTGAGAAGGACAATGCCGGAGAGGAGGAGTGACTTATCGGCGAGAGGATCGAGTAATGTGCCCAGCCGGGTGCGTTCATTGCGTGAGCGGGCAAAGTAGCCATCCAGCGCGTCAGACAGGCAGGTGATGATGAAAACCATCAAAGCTGACCATCGGAGGATTTCGTTGGCGGCACCAGCGGTGATGCTTCGTATGTAGTAGAGCGTCAGGAGGATAAAGACGGGGATGAGGAGGAATCGCGCCAAGGTGATGCGATTGGCCAGGGTAAGGTTGGCTGTCAGAAGTATGTGCATGTGAGTAATATCGTGAACTGGGCGTAGCATACGGAAACAACCCTCTTTCGCCAATGGGAAAGACGGGAGCGCGTCGTTTGTCTTTGGCCTTTTGTTTTGAGTCCTCAGGGATTAAAGTGCGACCCAACATCATTTGGGAAGAACTCTTGGAAACGTATAAACATAACGGGTATAGCGTATGTCGGTTGGGAGCGGGGGATGGAACCGCTAGTGCTGAAATTGTGCCGGAGCTGGGAGCGGTAGTTGCGTCGCTCAAGTTGCCCTGGCAGGGTGCGTTACGAGAGGTCTTGTACCAGCAGCCGTTTTTCTGGGATCGCGAGGTTGAGAGGACGCGTGGCGGGTTGCCGTTGTTATTTCCTGTTTGCGGGCGCATGGAGCGGGACGGGGTGGTGGGTGCCTATTTATATGACGGGCAGATGAATCAGATGCGGATACACGGGTTTGGCATGCGCATTCCCTGGGTGGTGGAGGCGAAGACCCAAGATACCTTGAAAGTAACCTTGAGGGATACTGAAGCCACAAGGTCGGAATATCCTTTTGAGTTCCGGGTGACCTTGACGTACAAACTTGCTGCAGGCGGGTTAATACTGGAGCAGGAGTACGAAAACAAAGGAGCGAAGCCTATGCCATATTTCGCTGGCTTTCATCCGTACTTCCTGACCCCTCCGGCCGGGGAGGGAAAGGAATCCGCGATTCTGCAGTTGACCGCTCTTTCTCGATGGAAATATAACGAGAAACTCACAGATATTGTCGGAAAAACGGAAGCTCCTCTCTTCCCGGCGGCTCTAGGTGAAAAGGCTCTTCACGAAGGGCTCATTGAGGTCGAGGATGGCAGTGAAGCGATCCTGAGATTGCCTGACGGGATGGCCATTCATATGACGGCCAAGGGGGATGGCGTACCCCGAATGTTCCCTTTCATGCAACTCTGGAGCATGGCGGACAGACCTTTCTTTTGTGTTGAGCCATGGATGGGGCATCCGAATTCCATGAACAGCATGGGGCGGGTCCGATGGATTCCGCCGGGGGGCATTGAGAAGGCGGTATTGAAGGTTTGGACTGCATAATGTTCTACAGTGTGGAGACAACCTTATGATCATGACAAGACTCGATCGGGATCCGTTGCGGCTGATGACGTGGAGTCGGCGAGAGTGGAGGACGTTGACTCTTTCCCTGCTGGTGGCTTTTTCAGCCACGGCAATTGGTGCGGCGATCAACTTCAACGAGTACATCACCAAGTTCTTCCGCCCGCATGCCGAGATTCCGGTTGTGGTATTTCTGGCGAATTTCCTGGTGCTCTGGATTGTGATCCTGCTGGTGATGTCGTATTTGCGCTGGCGCAAGGAAGCGCTGAGGAACGAAGAGCTGGAGGATATCCTCGACAGCATTAATCCGGATGTGATGCTTGTTGTGGATGCCAAGCGGGACATTTTGATGGTTAACGCGGCTGTCGTCCGGATGTTTGGATATGAGATGGAAGAGGTGATCAAGCGCAAGACGGAGCTGTTGTATTTTGACCGTCGGCGAGTGCCGGGTTCAAATCATGAGATCTACGATGAACTTGAAAAAGAGGGATTCCATATCGGCTGGGCCACGGGACGCCGGAAGGAAGGGAAGACGTTTCCCATCGAGATCGTTACCGGATTGCTAAAGGGGCGTGGAGGGAGTGTGTTGCTGATCAGGGACGTTACCCAGCGCAAGAACGTGGAGGAGCTCTTGCTTGAGCGCGAGCATCAATTAAGGCAGGCGCAGAAGATGGAAGCGCTTGGCTTATTGGCCGGCGGAGTCGCGCACGACTTCAACAATCTGCTTACCTCGATCCTCGGGTTTTCCAATCTGGCGCTGGACTCACTGCCGACGGATCATCCTGCGCGTGAGGATATCAAGGAAGTGGTGAATGGCGCTGAAAGGGCGGTCAAGTTGACGTCACAATTGTTGTCGGTAGGCCGGAAGCAGGCGTTGCAACTCAAGGCGCTTGATTTAAATGAGATCATGAACGGGATGGTGCTCCTGTTGAAGCGGACGCTGGGCGAGGATGTGGTATTGAACATCAAACTGGGTGATGACGTTGGGCTGGTGGAGGGGGATACCGGTGGCGTGGAGCAAATTGTCCTGAATCTGGCTGTTAATGCGCGTGATGCGATGCTACGCGGTGGGACTCTGGAGATTAGCACCAGGAAAGTGGTTCTGGATGAGGAATATTGCCGCAGGCATGTTTCGGTTGAGCCCGGGGCATATGGTGTCTTGATTGTGAAAGATACCGGATGCGGCATGAGCACTGACGTGCGCGAGCGGATTTTTGAGCCATTCTATACGACCAAGGAGAAAGGGAAAGGCACAGGGCTTGGACTGTCGACGGTGTACGGTATTGTCCGGCAATGTCGAGGGAGTATTGAGGTTGAGAGCGCCGTGGGGTTCGGGACGGAATTCAGGATATTTTTCCGAAGTGTTGCCGCGGCAGGAGACAAAGGCAAGACGGTGGCCCAGATGCGATTGCCGCATGGCAATGAGACGGTGCTGGTGGTGGAGGATGATCCAACGGTCAGGGGGTTTGCCAGTCGATCGTTGTCGTCGCTTGGGTACAAAGTTATTGAGGCCTCCGGAGAAAGTGAAGCGTTGGAAATCTGCCAGGGGCGAACAGAGCCGTTGCATTTGATATTGGTGGATGTTGTGCTGAGTGAAGGAAGCGGGTTGGACATGGTGACGGAAGTGAGCCGGATCCGGAGTGATTTCAAGGTGTTGTATGTGACGGGCTTTGATGAGACGTCAGCTGTGCAACACGGGTTGGAATTAGGGCATCATCGATACATCACGAAGCCGTATTCGATTGAAGTGCTGGCTGAGAATGTGCGCCGGACGCTGGATGATATGGTGTAAGACGAGCTAACGGAGCTTGTGTGAACGATGGGGGCGTGGTATTTTTCTGCCTCTTTTTTGTCGGGGTGTAGCGCAGCCTGGTAGCGCGTCAGCCTTGGGCGCTGAAAGTCGTGGGTTCAAATCCCGCCGCCCCGACCACTCTTTTTTCAAATCCTGCTAGAATTTCAGGCTTAACGATGTGGTAAAGGCCAGGTCGTTACTGTTTTTGTCGGTGGCGGGTGTGTTGTCGTAACGGTCTTCAAAGGTAAGGTTCAAGTTGAGGTCGCGAGTGAGCATGGCGGCCAAGCCGAGTTCAGAGTTGATGTAGAACACGGTTGAGTCGGTCAGCTTGGGCAGGTATTCGATGGAGGCCCAGGTGAGGATGTGAGCGTTGATGATGCGTTCCAAGGCTCCTGCTGCGCGGCCAGCGGCAAAGGCATCCTGGCCCGATCCTTTTTCTTCCGCAAGATAACCGGCGCCAAGTTCCAGTTTCCCGACCGTGCTATCACTGCGCCATAGGTGGAAGCCGGGCGAAATAATGCCGATAAGGCGGTAATCAACATCTGCTATGGTGTCTGTGAACCAGTCGGCGTTGCCGAGGACATAGAAGCGGTGACTTAGCTGGCGGTCGTAACGGTAAAGCGCGGTGGCGTATTCGGTGTCCTTCTGGTTTTCGCTTTCGCCGTAGGCGGCGCGGGCGCGTATGCGGGTGGTGTCTTGTTTTCGTTCCTTGGCGGCATCCAGGCCGAGCGCATAACGCAGGGTGTCGCTGTTTCCGTCGGTCATGTTCATGCCGAAGGTGATGGCGCGGTTCCAATCGGAAGGCGTGCGGGAATCGTTTTCGGCTTCGGGAGCGGGCATACGGAGCGAGCGACCGGGGACAACGAATTTTCCGGAGAACGCGCTTCGCACCGTGCTGCCGCCGGGGACGAAGGGTGGCCGTGGGAGAATGGAAGGAATGGAGTTGGTGCCGACGGGAGGGAGTTCCTCGGTGACGTTGGTGAGGGAGGGAATGCCCAGCGAAGTATCGGGCGGGGAATCGTTGGAGGACATCTGGGCAAACGCCGTGGCTGTGGAGAGGAGAACGGCGGCCAGAGTGGCGAGGAGGTTGAAGTGAAGTTGGAGTCGTGTTGTCATGTTGGTTGCTAAAAAGGGGGCGGAGTATATATCACGACGAAAGACTCGAAAAGCGCGAAAAGGGATAGCGGCGCGCGGGTGCCCATCTCTGAGTGTGGGACTTGCCAGATGAAAAAATGTTTCACCACCCGCTTGGAGTACCAAGCTCAAGACACGGAGGACAGAGAAGAGAAGACAGAGGATAATAAATGTGTCGCGCATATTCCGGGAACCGATTACAGCACCCGAAACATGCGCGACACGGTTTCTTGGAGGTACTGCTCGAAATGCGGACAGGTTTCGGAAGTCTCCCGACCCCTTTTGCCGTGGGAAAAGAGTTTGAACAGAAGTCGCGAAGCTCGCGAAGGGAATACGGTTATGTGGGG
>CAZDUS010000018.1:0-36330 GCA_964508705.1 uncultured Verrucomicrobiota bacterium | reverse complement strand
TGGAAGTGTCGTCATGCAGTAACTTTGAGGCGTTCCAGGCGCGGCGGGCGAATATCCGTTATCGGAAGCCGGACGGGAAGACTGATTTTGTGCACACCCTCAACGGATCCGGTGTGGCCTTGCCGCGGATCGTGGTTGCCATCATCGAGAATGGCCAGCAGGCGGATGGGTCAGTGGTTCTGCCGGAAGCGCTGGTGCCGTATATGGGTGGGATTAAGAGGTTGGAAGCGGCGGTGAAGCGCTAAGCGCAAAGAGAGTCGTGAAACGGGGGCGGGGAATTGGGAACTACGAAATACGCCAAATCCGCGAAAGGTGCTGGTGCCCGGCTATTCGAAAGGCGGCTTTGTCTTTCCCATCTTCCTGATGGGTCGCATATCCTTGTGGCGGTTTCAGGCGGCGCTGACTCAATAGCGCTGTTGCATGTGCTGAAGGCGCAGGCGTCACAGCGACGCTGGCGATTGACCGTGGGGCACCTTCATCATGGTATCCGCGGCAAGATGGCGGATCGTGACGCGGCGTTTGTGAAGACGGTGGCGCGTGCCCTGAAGATTCCCTGTGTGGTAGGCAGGGCGGATGTTCCGGTGCTGGCGGCAAGGGATGGAGTGTCGATTGAGATGGCGGCGCGGCGGGCGCGATATGCGTTTCTGGCCAAGACGGCGGATAAGGTTCGTGCGGACGTGGTGGTTACTGCCCACACGGCGGATGATCAAGTGGAGACGTTCTTTTTGAAGTTGTGCCGAGGGGCGGGCCGGGGGGCGTTGGGGGGCGTTCGTGCGGTGGTTCCGCTGGCGGAATTAGCGCCGGAGGGCCTGGCTTTGAGGCAGAAGGTGGTGCGTCCACTTCTGGGGGCGACACGGATCGAGGTGTTGGAATACCTTCGCCGCCACAATATGGAATGGCGTGAAGACTCATCCAATACTGATCCGGCATTTCTTCGTAACCGTGTGCGGCATGAACTGTTGCCGTTGTTGGAACGGGACTATAATCCGCGGGTTCGGGACGTGGTGTGCAAGACGATGGAAGTGCTAGGGGCAGAGGATGAGTGGCTGGATGCGATGGCGCGGGATATTCTGGCGCGGTGCATGAGCGGGACTAAGGGTGTGATGGATGGTTTATTGTTGTCCTCTTACCCAGTGGCAGCCCGGCGGCGGGTGATTCGATTATGGTTGGTTGGTCAAGGGGTGCCGGAGGAAGTGGTGGATTTTGGCGTGGTCGGTTGTGTGGATGGAATGTTGAGCAGAAAGTCAGGGAGCCAGAGTCTGGATATCGGAATGGGGTATCGGGTTGTTCGGAATTATGAGCGTTTGTCGGTAAAGAGGGGGGGGGAACCCGGTGCCTTTTGCGTGCGGCTTGCTGTGCCCGGCGAGACATTGATTCCTGAGATTGGCGTGCGGGTGGAGGCGTCGATTGGGGAAGGGGTGGCGCGTGCGAGAGGGGGAAAGCCCGGGGATTTGCCGGCAGAGGCGACTGTGGATGTGGCCGTATGGAGGAAGCGAGCCATGGTGGTTCGGTCACGCAAGGCGGGGGATAGGATGCGGCCGTTCGGGATGAAGGGGACAAAAAAGGTGCAGGATATTATGGTGGATGAGGGGGTCCCCTGTGGTGAGAGGGATAGAGTGGCGGTGTTTGAATGTGGCGGGGAGATAGTTTGGATTCCGGGGTATCGGATTGCTGATGGGTGGGCTGTGGCCAGGGAGAAGGGGCGGTCGCTTCGACTGGTTGTGAAGCCGTTGTAGCCGCAATGTTTCACTTGCGGGGCGCTTCATGTTGAAGGATAGTATTGCTGCTTTATTGATTTGTTATATTGCAGGGAGAAACGTTCGATGAGATCAGTATCAATTGTGTTGGCAGGGATGATCATGGCTTGTGCAGCGCGCGGGTCTGCGGCTGAAATGGCTGAGGCGTATTACGTTGTCAAAGTGCAAGACATGACCAAAATTTCGTCACACAAGGTCGTCAGTGCCAAGGAATTAAAGGAACTGGAGAAGGAAATACAGACGGAAAGCCAGTGTTTTCCGAAAGCGCTTGAGGAATCAGCAAAAGCGTGGAAGGCGGACGAGGCTAACAAGGGGACGGCTTTCCCAGGCGGACGGGTTACGCCGCGGAAAATAGTGGGAGCTCCTGAGCGGTTCAGTAATGAAGAGAAGGCGAAAGAAAAGTTGAAGGCCATTGAAGATGCGGAAATTAAAAAGGCTGAACGTGAATCCGAGAAGGAAACAGCCAAGGCCAAGAAAAGCAATAAGAATAGCAAGGCAAACAAGAAGACTTCGGATGAAATAGCGAAGGAAAGCAAGCGTGAGTCTGACACATTGGCGGCTAATGAACTTGTTCAGAAGAAATTGAATGAGATTGTGGCCGCAAAATCCGTGGCGCCGTCTGTCGGCGGAAAGTGAACTGAAGAGGCGCGGTATGTGCTGTCACGGGACTTGAGAGGTATTCATGACAAATGCAGCGGTTTTTGACTTGCGGGTGATGTCAGGCGCCTTAATTGATGGTGGAATGACTGTGACGAATGCGTTTGTTCGGATTTTGTGCCTATTGGTTGCTTATGTGGTATTTTCCGCAGCACAACGATTCTGGGTGAAGCATTCGTTGTTGCGTAGCGTGAGCGTTCAGTTGAACTTGTTGGTTTTGACATTGCTGGCATTGCTCTGTCTTGGCCCCTTGCTATCGCGAATTCATCCCTATGTGGCCACCGGCATTGGCGCGGCGGCGCTGTTCTTTGGCTTGATGATAGGGCTTAAGGTGGTTGATGTATTGGTGTTTGATGTAATGGCGAGGTGGCGCCAGCGTCCTCCGGCGCCGCTTGTGGTTCGGGATATTGGCCGCTTGGTGATTTCACTGTTGGCGTTGGTGCTGATTGTGAGGGCGTTTTTCCCGGGGGTGAACCTTAACGTGCTGGCGGTATCGTCGCTGGTGGTGGGGTATATTGTTGGGAATGCGACGCAGGACACGCTTGGGAATTTATTTGCAGGGCTGGCGCTTAACGCCGAGCATCCGTTTTACATTGGTGATTGGGTGTTGGTGGCTGGGCACACAGGGGTGATTGTCGACACTACTTGGCGGGCGACGAGGTTGAAGACGAAAGCGGAGGATTATGTGGTCATTCCGAATGCCGCGATTGCCAAGGAGCCAATCATTAATTTTTCGCGACCGACGAACCGTCATGGTTGTTATCTTAATGTGGGCGTCAGTTACGAAACGCCGCCTATCAAGGCGAAGGACACGATTTTGGCCGTGTTGGCGGAGATTCCGGATGTGGTTCGCCAGCCGAGCCCTGCTGTCTATTTGACGGGCTATGGTGATTTTTCCGTCAACTTTACCATAAAGTTTCTTATTGAGGATTATGACAAGGCGGATGTGATTGAAAGTTTGGTGATGGAACGGTTGTGGTATGGATTCAAACGGACGGGGATTTCAATACCATTTCCGGTTCGTGATGTGCGAATGCGTGACGCGGGGGAGGCGGAACGTATGGATCAGGAGGAATCGGGGAGGTCTACACGCGTATTGTTGTCGGGAGTGGATTTGTTCCAGACGCTTTCTTCGGCGGAGTTTGATCAACTGGTGAGTGGCGCGCGGCGAGTCGTTTTTGCGCGCGGTGAGGTGTTATTCAGGCAGGGGGATCCAGGGGAGACTTTCTACGTCATTCAGTCCGGACGGGTAACGGTATCCGTGATGGGGGGTGACGGAACGGAGGTTCCTGTTGCCCATCTTGGGGCTGCTGCCTTTTTTGGGGAAATGTCATTGCTGTTGGGTGAGCCGCGTTCAGCTACGATTACGGCTGAAGATGATGTTGAGGTTCTGGAAATTTCCAAGGGGATTTTTTCTGGAATTTTGAAATCGAACGCGTCCTTGGCTGAAAAACTTGGGGTTGTCTTGGAGAAGCGCGTGGAGATTCGTCAGGCAAGACTGGTCGCCGACGCAAGCGCATCGACGGCAATTTCCTCGCGGAGCGCACTGGTGGTGCGCATAAGGCATTTTTTCGGACTGGGTTGATACTTCGGGAGCTACTTGTTCCCGCCCAGGATGGGGGACGTTTTTCAAGCGGTAGAGGATTTTGGCGGCTCGTCTGACGCAGAGGATGCCTTCATTTTTTCATCCTTCATAATCAATGATGCGGATGGATTTTGGGACCAAGTAATCCAAGTTTTCTTTGCGGCGAACAATGGTGACAGCTTTCCCTGAAGGGTGGGTTTTTCCGAAGGAATTGCGCGGGAAAGCAGGCTTGAGTCTGACACATTGGCGGCATATGAGATGCTTCGATTAAAGATCTTCTCAATTGACTGAATTTCAAAAACCGCCCAATAATTGCTTGATAATCCAAAATATTTGCATGGTTGAGCAATATGATGCGGTGAATCTTGATATTCTGACTGCTTTTACAAGTCAGAAACAACAGCAACAATTTTTGGAGTTAAGCGATGAAGGCAAGAGAGAGGATTCATGCGGCATTTTGTTATGAAAAGACAGATCGGGTACCATGGGTTCCATTTGTGGGGTGTCATGCCGGGGCATTGATCGGTAAGAGCGCACGGGAGTTTTTGCAAACGAAATCTGTGATGGTTGAGGGGATTCAAGCGGCGATTGATCGATATGCGCCGGATGGCATTCCAGTCAGTTTTGATTTGCAGATTGAGGCGGAAGCGTTGGGGTGTGACCTTGTGTGGGCGGATCAAAATCCGCCGTCTGTATCCAGTCATATCTTGCTTCAGGGTAAGGAATTGGGGGATTTGAAGCCGCTTGACATGAAGTCAGGTCGAATTCCAATGGTGATGCAAGCATCCCGGGAGCTTCGGATAGCGAATCCTGATATAGCTCTATACGGTTTGATTACTGGTCCGTTTACGTTGGCGTTACATCTCCTGGGGACGGATATCTTCATGAAGATGTTTGACGAACCTTTGTACGTTAAACAGCTAATGGACTATTGCACCCGGGTTGGGCAAGCCATGACGACGGGGTTTATTGAAGCGGGGTGTGATGTGGTGGCGGTGGTGGACCCCATGACGAGCCAGATTGGTCCGGACCAGTTCCGGGAATTTGTGACGCCGTATGTGAGTGTTATCTTTGATGATATCCGGCGACAGGGGAAGGTTGGATCGTTCTTTGTATGCGGGCATGCCCAGCAAAATATTGAAGCCATGTGCGAGTGCAGGCCGGACAATATTTCGATCGATGAGAATATTCCGCTCGACTTCGTGCGTGACATCTGTGTTCCTCGCCGTATCAGCTTTGGCGGGAATATGCAGTTGACGTCTGTTCTGCTGCTGGGGACGCCTGATGATGCGCAACGCAACGCGTTGGCGTGCATGGACGTGGGAGGACAGTCGCCGGGGTTTATCCTTGCGCCCGGCTGTGATCTTCCTTACGGGGTTCCGCCTGCGAATATTGAGGCGGTGACGAAGCTGGTAAAGGATCCTTATGAGCGGGAGGTCTTGAAAGCCAAAGGCACTACCAAGGTGGCGACTGACCTGCTTGATTTGAGCGAGTACGGGGACCGGGACAAGGTTATTGTGGATATCATTACGCTCGACTCCGAAGCCTGCGCCCCTTGCCAATATATGGTGGAAGCTGTGAGGAAAGTGGCCCCGGAGTTTGAGGGGATTGTTGAGTGGCGAGAGCACAAGATCAAACAGAAGGAATCGTTGGTATTCATGACGTCCCTGATGGTCCGCAATGTGCCTACGATTTGCATTGATGGGGAGATTACCTTTGTGTCCAGGATTCCAGCGCGGGACGAGTTGATTGCCGCAATCCAGAAGCGGATCAATTCAAAATTGCGCCTGATGATTCAGCAACGCAAGGCATCGTTGTATATTCTTGGGGACGGCGGGGAGTCCTGCATTAAGATTCGCTCTAATGCCCGGCGTGCGATTGCTGAGCTTGGGGCCAACGTTGAAGTGGTGGAAGTGACGGATATCAACCGGATACATTCCCATGGTATTGCCAAGAGCATGTTGCCTGCGGTGGTGGTGGCTCGTTATCAGGTGAAAAGCACCAGGGAAGTGCCTGAGACTGCGATCATCAAGGAATGGATTAAGGACGCATAAAGGGATTTGATGAAGATGGGATCGACAGTTGAGAGGTGTGTGCAAGACGGTGACTGCCAACCTGTGCCGGTGCTGATGCTCACGGGGTATCTTGGGGCGGGGAAGACCACTCTGCTCAATCATGTTCTAGGCCTTCCTGGAATCCGTGATCGCAGGATAGCTTTGATTATCAATGAATTTGGGCCGCTTGGGGTTGATGGGAAGTTGGTCAAGCCTGGTCCGCATCATGTGTTTGAGCTTAATCGTGGCAGTGTGTTCTGTATCTGTATTAAAACGGATTTCCTCAAGACTCTGGATGCCATAGCCCAGGAAGTAAAACCGGATCTGGTGATTGTTGAGGCGACGGGTGTTGCGGATCCGTGTGATCTGGATCATTTATTGGGTGAGCCTCGATTGAAAGCAGTGTTCAAGCCTTGGGCAAACATTTGTCTTGTGGATGCTCCTTCGTTCACGCAAGTGGCGGCATTTTTGCGGACGACGATAAGGCAAGTCCAGTGGGCTGATGGATTAGTGATCAATAAAACCGATATGGTGTCGGCGAAGGATCTACAGGTTTTGAATGGCGTTTTGAAGGGGTTAAATGAGAGAGCTCCACAGGTGGAGGTGGCGTTTGGGAAGATCCCAGAATCATTCATCCATGGGCTGAGTCATGTTTCGCGTGCTGGGGAGCCAATAGGGCAACCTCCGGAGGGGTTGGTGGCTGTGTCCATTGAGGATGGAGACCGTCCTGTCGATTTAAAGCGGTTTATGGATGTTTTATCCAAACTGGAAGGTCGTTTATTGCGGCTGAAAGGTAATTTATGTTTGAGTGACGGGGAAAGGGTTTTCGTTGAAGTAGTCAATGGTCGCTTTTCCAGAAAGCCGCCAGTGTCCGGATTGAATAAGACGGCATTTACTGTCATCAGCTGGGGGATGAGCAAGGAAGAGCTAAGGGCCGCCTTCCACGACTGTTTTTTGACTGAATCCAAATGACGGGTGGCATGGATGTCCAAGTCCCGATTGCATTCTTTGAGTGGAAAGCGCGATAGAGAGGATTCGGTTGCCTTCGGGTTTCCATTCCGCCAAGGCGCGGTCTCAGATTTCGGCAACATTTGATTCGGAGAGGAGCCCCTCCTGCAGAATCATTCCAATCACTTCGCTATTTGTCGTTTTCGTTTCTTTTTTGTTCTGGTAGTGTGTTTTCCTGTGTGAGTGAAATGTGGCGGTGTCTGAACGACAAGGGATGGAGGAGGCGCCAGAGGGCGAACTTGACTCGAGCCGTCACGGGTACGGCGGATGGGCGGTCCCGTTGTGAGGAAGTTGACCCGGTGCGCATATAATCTCGATCATTCAGACTCATGGCAGTAAAGAATAGCGGCGCTTCCAATTGCCCGCAAGTTTTTGTGCGGCAGGGAGACAAGCACAATGGCTTGAGCGGGAAGCGAGAGAAAGAAGCAGAGTGCGCGGTGAGTTAATGTCATGGTAGCAGTATCACAAAGTTCAAGAATCGGGGATGTGCTGGTTCGACGGGGGGTTGTCGGGCGCGCTGCGCTTGCGGAGGCCATGGAAAAGGCCGAAGGGCAAGGCGTTCGTCTTGAAAAGTATCTGGTTGATCATCAGGTGGTACCTCCAGTTGAATTGGTGGTCGGGCTGGCCGATTACCTTCGAATGACTCCCATATCCCTGGCCCGGTTTTCTCCAAATACCCAGTTGGTGGAGTCTATTTCCATTGGGGTGTTAAGGAAGCATCAAGCGGTTCCGCTTCTTAAAATCGGCGGCATGCTGGTTGTGGCGCTGGGAGATCCCTTTGACATCATGGCGGCGGACGAGCTGCATATGGTGACGGGGTTGGATATCATGCCTCTCGTCGCCAGCGAGAAGGAGATCCAGGAGATATTAGGGCGGTTGATTGCGACTGCCGGGGCCGACCAGGGGATGGATCTGGAAGACTTCATGAAGGGGGCGGACAGTGATGTCGAGGTTGGCCATGAGGATAAGAGTGAGGTCAGCCTTGAGGAGATGATGGAAAGCGCAGAAGGCGCGCCAGTCATCCGGATGGTGAACATGATCCTTGTGGAAGCATTGCGTACCCGAGCCAGCGATATTCATATTGAGCCTCAGGAGAAATCGTTGCGGTTGCGCTATCGTGTGGATGGGTCGCTGATTGAGAGGCCAAGCCCCTCGAAAAGTTTTCAGCCAGCCATTGTCTCGCGTATCAAGATCATGTCTGAACTTGATATTGCCGAGAGACGGATTCCCCAGGATGGGCGCTTCAAGATCAAGGCGTTGGGCAAGGAAGTGGATATCCGGGTCAGTATTTTGCCTTCGATTTATGGTGAGAAGATTGTAATGCGCGTGCTGGACAAGAGCGCGCTGTTCCCCAACTTGGGCGGGTTGGGATTGGAATCGCATGCGTTTAAGGCGATGAGTCATGCCATTGCGCAACCACACGGGATTATCCTTGTGACGGGTCCTACGGGAAGTGGCAAGACGACAACGTTGTACTCCTGTCTTCAGGAGTTAAACACCTCGGACGTTAATATTGTTACTTGTGAAGACCCTGTTGAGTATCAATTGCAGGGTGTCACGCAAGTGCAGGTGAACAGTCAGGTCGGGTTGACGTTTTCCGCCGCGCTACGCTCAATTCTGCGGCAGGACCCGGATATATGTCTGGTCGGCGAAATTCGCGATGGTGAGACGGCTGAGATTGCGGTTAAGGCGGCGCTGACCGGCCATCTGGTGTTGAGCACGTTGCACACTAATGATGCGGCAGGAGCGATTGCCCGCTTGATTGATATGGGTATCCCGCCGTTCCTGATCGCATCCTCAATGGTGCTTTCGCAGGCGCAACGTTTGTATCGGAAGCTGTGTACGGCCTGCCGACAAGAAGTTGAATTGCCGATGGATGTGCTGGTCGCCAACAGTATTGACCCGGAATTTTTCCGGCATGAGGGGTCGGGGCAGGGAGAGGAAAGGAAAGGGAGGGATGGTTTCATGAAGCTCTATAAGGCGGTAGGTTGTCCCAAGTGCGGGGGGAGCGGGTACAAGGGGCGTGGCGCCATCATGGAAGTGCTGCCGGTGGATGAGTTGATCAAGGAGTTGATCATGAAAGGCGGCACCAGCGCGGAGATCAGGGCGCAGGCCAGGAAGCAGGGAATGGTTACCCTGAAGGAAGCGGGTCTGAAGAAAGTCCGGGAAGGTGTGACGTCGCTGGAGGCGGCGTTGGAGATGACGGGTAGCGAATAAACGCTGGTAATGCGAGTGAGAGCAAGGAGTTGTCCTTATGAGTCCGGTTGTCCGTTCAGCAGTTCGTAAAAACGCGGCGGTCATTAATCCCAGGTCGGCGTGGAAGGCCGGGCCGAAACTGGTTCGCGGGGTTACCAAGATTGTGCGGACAGACCTGCCTGCCTTTTCGCGCCAGATGGCGGCCATGTTGGCGGCCGGGATGCCGATTGTGGCGTCACTGGACACGCTAGAGGAGCAGGCCGTCAACCCGAACTTCAAAATTGTCTTGCGGGATGTCAAAAGGAGCATTGAAGGTGGCTCATCATTTTCCGAGAGCCTGCATCAATTTCCGGCCATTTTCGATTCGCTTTATATAAGCATGGTCAGGGCGGGTGAGCAAAGCGGGCAATTTTCCGAGACGATGAAGCGGATTGGTGAACTTCTCGAAGCCAATGCGCGGTTGCGTCGCAAGGTGAAGTCAGCCATGACCTATCCGGTTGTGGTTATGAGCATGGCGCTGTTAATCGCGGCCGGCATGATCATTTTTATCGTTCCCGTGTTTGCCAACATGTACAAGGACTTCGGGTCAAAACTTCCCGGTCCGACCCAATTTCTGGTGAATATCAGCGAGGGTATAAAGAAGTACGCATTGGTTATCATTCCCGCAGTTGCCCTTGGTATATGGCTTTTTAAGCGTTGGAAGAAGACGAAAGCGGGAATGTGGGCAATGGACCGATTTGCTCTCAAGGCGCCGGTCTTGGGAATTTTGACGCAAAAAGTGGCAGTTGCCAGGTTTTCCAGAACCTTGGCGCAGTTGGTTCAGAGTGGAGTCCCGATACTAAACGCGCTTGAAATTGTGGCAAAGGCGGCAGGGAACCTCGTTATAGAGTCGGCCATTATGGACGCGAGAAAGTCGGTTGAACATGGAGATACCTTGTCTGCCGGATTATCAAACAAGGATTGCATACCGACGTTGGTGGTTCGGATGATGTCAGCGGGCGAAAAGACAGGTAAGGTTGATGAAATGTTGGAGAGTGTGGCCAACACATATGATAACGAGGTTGAAGCTATTCTTGCCTCCCTGACGTCATTGTTGGAGCCTTTACTAATGGTGGTTTTAGGAGTGGTCATTGGTGGTATTGTCATATGTATGTTCCTTCCGATCTTCAAGATGAGTGAAGTGGTTGGGAAATAGAGGGAGTGCCGAATTTTCCTCATTAGCAGCCTTCTGCCGGGCAGACCAGGAGAGAACACCGCCCGTGTGTTTTAGCTGAGGTGCATATGCCATTAGGGGTGTGCATCTGGCTAACTGTGTTGGGAGACGGATCCCTCGAAAAGACGCCCTTTTACTAGCAGCCTGTTGAAAAACACAAATCCAATCCAAGACGGCTCGCTGGGGACAGCTCGCCCCACCCGTGGGATAGATTGATCAGGGTGATAGATCTCTGCGACAGTTTTTGTTGAGATGTCTGAGTCTTCAGCAAATCGCAGAAGCGCCTCTTTAGCAATAGTGAGAAACAAAGCTGTTTCCAATAATTGAGAAATATGTTCTAATCACACTTTCTTTGAAAGAAGGCGTAGGCTTTGAGATATGGGGGCAGTTCAATGGCTAAAATACTTCTGGTAGATGATGAGCCGCGGATGCTCAGCTTGCTAAACAGTCTGCTTAAGGCGGAGGGGTATGAGGTGGCGTCGGTTCAAGACGGCAGTAGAGTGCCGGACTTGATTGAGAGCGACGCGTTCGATCTCATGATCACGGACATCCGGATGACTCCGATTGATGGCATTGCGCTTTTGAAGATTGCCAAGGAAAAGCGGCCGGAGATGCCTGTGATTATCCTGACGGCGTATGGTTCGGTTGAAACGGCCATAGAAGCCATGAAAATCGGGACTTTTGACTATGTCACCAAACCCTTCAAGATGGATGAGTTGTTAATCACGATTCAGAGGGCATTGGAATATAGCCGGGCGCTTACCGAGAATCTTGAGCTCAAGGAAGAACTGGTTGGGCGGTACAAGTTTGAGAACATCGTGGCCGAAAGTCCTGCGATGAGGAATGTTTGCGAGATGATAAAGCGGGTGGCTCCTGCTGATACGACGGTGCTGATCACAGGCGAGAGTGGTACCGGTAAGGAGTTGGTGGCCAAGGCAATACATTCGTATAGTCGGCGCAAGGATAAGAAATTTGTGGCGGTGAATTGCGCGGCGCTTCCGGAGCCTCTTCTCGAATCCGAGATGTTTGGTCACATGAAAGGCGCATTCACGGGCGCCTCGGCAAACAAGGAGGGGTTATTTGAAACCGCCAATGGCGGCACCCTGTTCCTTGATGAAATATCATCCATGCCGATGAGTATTCAGGGGAAGCTACTCCGTGTTTTGCAGGAGAAGGAAATCCGCAGAGTGGGTGGCAATAACGACATTGCAGTTGATGCGCGTGTGATTGCGGCCACCAACACCAGTCTTGAGACGATGATTCAGAAAGGGTTGTTCCGGGAAGACCTGTTTTACCGGTTAAGTGTGATTCCCATAGAAATCAAACCCTTGCGCGACCGGCAGGAAGACATTCTGCCGCTTGTTTATCATGTGTTAAGCAAAGAGGCTGGGGACGGGGAAGTTCCAAAGTTGATGCCAGAGGTTAAGGATATGCTGGAGAAATATCTCTGGCCCGGCAATGTGCGTGAGTTGGAAAATGCGATTAAGCATGCCGTGACGTTTGCCCAGAGCGGGAGAATTACCGCCGATGTATTGCCGCCCCGCATATTGAATCAAGTCGGCGCAGTGCAGACCCCTGTGCATGTTGAAGGGGATCCAGCATTGGCCGCATACCGGAACAAGTCGCTGAAGGCGTTCTTGCGTGAACGGGAGAAGGAGTATCTGGACAAGGTTCTCTCGATTTCGCAGGGCGACAAGGAAAAGGCGGCGAAGGCGCTCAAGATCAGCTTGGCGACGCTATATCGCAAGTTGCCGGCGACAGAGTAAGACAGGGCAGTGAAAGTGCTGTTTAAGCGAGAGGCTGTTTCCAATCTTGAGAATGGAGGGTCGTTTTTGTGTGATAATAGGTGTTTCTTGTGAAAAAAAGGACAAAGTAAGATCGTTTTTAGAGTTGGCATAGAGACTGCTTATATTGATACTCAAGAATGTTGGTTAGTTAGCCAGCAGTAAAAAAAAGAAGAAGGAGAAAGAAAATGAAGAAGAATAAGATGGGTTTCACGTTGGTTGAGATCATGATTGTGGTCGCGATTATCGGTTTGTTGGCGGCAATCGCCATTCCTTCGTTTATGAAGGCCAGGACACAATCGCAGTTGAACGCTTGTATTAACAACATTCGCCAGATTGAATCCGGCAAAGAGCAGTGGGCGCTGGAGAAAAAGCAGACGCAAGACGCGCCCGTTACAACGACCGAAGTTGATGCTTATATGAAGGCGGCTCCGGTGTGCCCGGCGGGCGGTACCTACACCTACAATGCCATTGGAACTGAAGCAGATTGCAATGTTTCTGGGCATTGAGTCGGTTAGTCACATAGTTTAGATATGATACAAACACAGGGCCCCGGAAAACCGGGGTCCTGTGTTTTTTTTGAGGCTAAGGCGTGGGATGGATTTCCTGACTGGTTTCGAATGACCCCCTTGCCTCTTCCCCGAAGGGGAATTTCATTTGTTTTCCTGTCCTGAGCCATTTGGTCAGCAGTTGAACCTGATATTTCGATCAAGGCGTTTCGTGGTAAGGAATCCCTTGCTTGTACAGGTTCATACGACGGGAGACTGTTTTTTCTGAGAACTCCTGTGGCGAACTTTGTGTGGAAGAGGATTCTTCCGAAATCACCGGTTCGGCGCTCTTTGGAAAGAGTTTTAGCGATATTTCGGCGTGCTGAATAGCCTTGTCAAAATCTCCAGCTTCAGCATAAGCGGCGGCAAGGATGTCATGGGCGCGCGCACTGATGCCTTCACTCATGGGGATGAGAGGCAACGCCCATTCCACGGCCTTTGGTCCATTTCTGACGGAGGCGTCCGGGCAAGTTGCCAGTATCCAGGCAAGTTGTGCGCGGGCAAAACCGAGCGTCGGATTGAGTTTTAGAGGCTTTTCGAAATACTTAGCGGCGGCCGGCCAGTTTTTTTGAATTGCCATGAGAGAAGCAAGCATGCAGAGCGTATCTTCATTATTGGGGGCATACTGATGGGCGAATCTGATCCACATTGTTGCTTCCTGATATTTCTTTTGAGCCATGGCGATACGGCCAATGTTCAGGTATGACATTGGGCGATAGGGGGATATGCGCATGGATTCCATGAAATTACTGATGGCGGCGTTAGTGTTCCCGGAGTTCAGGTTGGCGACGCCGAGTAAATTGTGGATATCCGCATAATCTAGGTAAGGAATGTATTTGCCGGCATTCCACTGCTGGCGTATTTCCTCATAGGATATTTTTGAAAGATCCGGCAAACGAGACAATGCGTCGCTGAGGATGCGAATTGCGGCTTTGTCTTCTCCCTGGTGAATCAGTGATTGAGAGAGTGATATGTAACCTCTGGGGCTATCGGGCCTTTTTTTGATGACGTCCTTCCACATGGCTTCAGTGGATAGATAATCTGTATTGCGTAAGGCGGTCAGGGATATGAACCAAACGGTTGGGGCGGCAATGAGAACGATAGCGACGGCGTGGACCAGGTCACGGCGTGCAATCTTATTGGAGAATCGCCTCCACAGGGAATGTCCTCCGACGGCAGTTAAGACCAGAACGCCGGCGAGAGGAAGGTACATGCGATGTTCAAAGGCGGCATCGGCTATAGGAAGGATGCTTGATGTGGGTGCCAGGATAATAAACATCCAGACCAAAGGGAAGGCAAACGCTTTGCGAGAAAGAAGCCCGAGCAGTGTAATGGCACCGAGAGTGGTAATGAAGCAGGCACTTGGCCAGACGTCCGCAAGTCCATTTGCCATGGGCCAATTGTAATTCAGGCATAACGAGGTCGGGACAAAGGATAGGCGCAGGTAGTGGGTAATGACTTCCGTCTGGGTGAGGAGGTAGCGCCATGGGCTTATCCTTAGGGTCACAAGTGTAACGCCCTGTCCTGTGGCAATGCCGATGCCCATTAGAAGCAGAAGCGCCAAGATGCCTATAGTTAGGAACAGGGCCAAATGGGTTTTCCAGCGCGAGCGCAAAGCTTCCCGCCAAGAGGGTGAAGCAAGAATGCCGTCATAGATGAGGATGAGGATGGGTGCTGTTACCATGACCTCCTTGGTGCCCATGCCGATGGCGCAAACGGCGATAGTGAGATTGGTCCAAAGGCGCGGGGAAGGAGAAGAAACTGCCCGGATGAAGCAATAGAGAGTGGCGAGAAAAAACATTCCCATCAAGGCTTCGATACGTTGGGCAATATAGGTGACGCAGCCTGTCTGCAGGGGGTGGGCAATCCACAACAATGCAGTAGTGAGGGCTACCCAACTCGCATGGTGTTCAAAGCGACCGTTAAAGCGGGGTAGAAGCAGGGTTCGCCGAATGACCCCAAACAGGAAAAGGCCGGCGGTAATATGGATCAGGATGTTGGTGATCCTGAAATCGGCGGGGGTGAAGCCGCTAATGGCCAAGTTGATTGCAAACGATATATCCGCGACCCAGCGAGTGGGGACGTAAACGGCTTTCCAGGGTGGCCACAGCGTATGGATGTTGGGATTGCCTGTGATGACGCGGGCGTCATCCAGAATGAAAGGCGCCGAAAAGCTGTTGGCATAGGCGAGTATACCCGTGGCAACCAATATCAGGGGGAACCAGCGGACGATTTTATTCATGAGTGTTTCCTTGACCAAGAGTCTTTTCGGTAAAATGCAGTGGCAGACTAAGGGAATAACTTATAGATTAAATGGGATGAATGAGTCAACGTTGCCGAAACTGCTGGTAGTGATGCCTGCCCATAATGAGGCGGGTAGAATCGGGCAGGTCATTCGGGAAATCAAGTCTGCTCTTCCGGGCGCCGACATTGTGGTTATTGATGACACCTCGATGGACAACACGGCGGAAGAGGCGCTGAAAGCCGGGGCTGATGTGTTGCCGCATGCGGTGAACATGGGGTATGGGGTAAGCTTGGAAACCGCGTACCTTTACGCGATGCGGGCCGGATATAACATTGTTGTCCAAATGGACAGTGATGGACAGCATTTGGCTAGAGAAATACCGCTTCTGTTGGAACCATTCAATAATGGGAAGGCGGACATGGTTGTGGGGTCCAGGTATGGCGCCATGGGAGGAACCATAACAGTGCCGTTCCTGCGAAAGGCCGGGCATCGATTCTTCGCCGTACTGCTGTTTATACTTACCCGGCGATGGTTTTCGGATCCGACGAGCGGGTTTCAGGCGCTTAATGGCAGGGCTCTGACGTTATTGGCTAGCGGGGTATTCCCTTGCGACTACCCGGATGCGGACGTCTTGTTGATGGCGCATTTGAGCGGGTTGCGGATAGCGGAAGTGCCGGTCAGGATGTCTAATCGGGAGGGAGGGGTTTCCATGCACTCGGGATGGAAGCCGATTTATTACGGGATCAAGATGTTGCTATCGGTGTTTGTGGTGATGTTGAACGCTCCCGTCTGGCGCGTATGGGAAAAGCGGTTGAAATCCTTGTGAGGAGGTTTGTGTCATGTTGCCCCAGCAATTGATCGCTTCAGTGGTTGTTGCATTAATGATTCTGGCGGTTGTGATTCGGCTTGTTCAGCGAGGGCATCTTGACATTGCCTATTGCTGGTTATGGCTTGGGATAGGAGTGGGAATATTGCTGTTGGTCTTGAATTACGACTGGCTGGTCAAATTGTCAGAGCTTATTGGAGCGGTGACGCCGACAACCACCATGTTCCTGCTTGGGTTTGTGGTCATTTTGCTCATGTGCTTGCAGTTTTCCTGGATTATCTCCACCCATCGCCGTCAAATTAAACGATTAACGCAACGATTGGCGGCTGTGGAGCGTGAACGTGCGCAAGCATCAACATCCATGGTGGAAAAAACAGTAACGGACCCACAAAACTCATGATGCCCCGACTTGTTCTTGTTTCATCCCCAGTAAATGTTTCGGAGCGATATGGTGTTTTTGCCGGGGCGGCCAGCACGGAACCCTCCTTCGGTTTGCTTTGTCTGGCTGCGGTAGCCCGTCAGTTGGGGGTTGCTGTTTCCGTGGTGGAGGCGTCGGCGCGTAATTTGTCGCCGGACGTTGCTTTGAGCGAAGTGCTTGCGTTCAAGCCAGATGTTGTTGGTTTTACGGCTACAACGTCGGAGATTGTACAGGCGGCGGACCTGGCGCGACGGGTGAAGACGGCTATGCCGCAGGTATTAACCCTGATCGGAGGGTGTCATGTGACGTCTATTCCAGAGGAAACGATGATTTCGTTTCCTGCTTTTGACATGGCTGTCATCGGCGAGGGGGAGCAAACGCTTTGCGAGATTCTAAAGCGTGTCACCAATGGCGAACGATATCCTGCGGTGGCGGGAACGGCTGTTCGTGAAGGAGCGGAAATACGGCGGTTGGAGGCTCGTCCCCTGATCCACGACCTAGATAGCCTGCCGTTGCCTGCCTGGGACTTGCTGGAAGGGTTTCCGCGCAACTTTCACCCTTCGCCGGGGCGGATACGGCGATGGCCATGCGCCTCCGTGGTGCTTACCCGCGGGTGTCCGAACCAATGCGTTTTCTGCGACCGGTCGGTATTCGGGAATCGCTGTCGGGCATATTCACCCCGGTATGCTGTGGAACTTGTACGGGATTTATATGAAAGGCACGGAGTACGGGAACTATTAATTGAAGATGACACCTTTGTATTGTCGAAGGAGCGTGTCCGCGATTTTTGTGAGCGGTTGATTGAGTTACGCCTTGGCCTGAGTTGGTCATGTCTGGGGCGGGCTGATCGTGTTGATTTGGAGTTGTTGAAACTGATGCGCAAGGCGGGGTGTTGGCACATTTCCTACGGGGTGGAAAGCGGGGATCCGGAAATATTGAAGGCCATGCACAAGCGGCTGGATGTGGAGCAGATCCGGGCCGCAGTAAGATGGAGCCGTAAGGCCGGGTTGAGAACCAAGGGTTTTTTCATTGTTGGCTTCCCTGGAGAGACAGCGGACTCTCTGGCGAAGACAAAGGCATTGGCATGCTCGCTGGGGCTGGATGACATTAGCGTGATGCAGATGACGCCGTTTCCCGGCAGTGAACTTTACGAAATAGCAGGGAGGCATGGGGCTTTTGAGCGCGATTGGAAAAGGATGAATGTGTTGAATACGGTGTTTGTTCCACATGGGTTTACACGGGAGCAGTTGGAATCGGCGCGGGCAGAGATGATCAAGGCGTTTTACTTTCGGCCACAGGTTGTCGCGAGACAGGTGGCGCATTTGATTGTCAATCCCAGGCTGATTCCCATGGCTTGGAAGGGGCTTGGAACTTTGAGTAAAGTGGTGAGGTCGTCGTGAAAATTTCCATCGTTACGCCATC
The DNA here is from genome assembly GCA_964508705.1 of uncultured Verrucomicrobiota bacterium. GTDB lineage: Bacteria > Verrucomicrobiota > Kiritimatiellia > CAIKKV01 > CAITUY01 > CAZDUS01. The sequence continues at coordinate 18,617 of CAZDUS010000018.1, read as the reverse complement.
ATTTAATCAAGGTCGATATCTTGAACGAACCATAAAAAGCGTTTTAGGGCAGGAAGGTGATTTTGAGCTTGAGTACCTGGTGATGGATGCTGGGTCGACAGACGTGTCTTTGGATATTCTTCGCCGATATGGCGATCGATTAAAATGGATATCGGAACCAGACGGAGGGCAGAGTGATGCCATCAACAAGGGATTCCGAATGGCGTCCGGGGATATTCTGGCGTGGCTTAATTCCGATGACACCTATGAAGCTGGAGCTTTGGGGTGCGTAGCCTCCGCTTATCGGCAGGCTCCATTCGAATGGTGCTTCGGAGATTGCCGGATTATTGATGAAGAGGACCGTGAGATACGGAAGTCCATAACCCGTTACAAGGTTTCGCAATCGCGGCGATATGGGTATTCAAGGTTACTCAGGCGTGATTTCATTTCCCAGCCCTCAACGTTTTTCACGGCGAAAGCGTACAAGGCAACGGGAGAAATCAGTCGGGATCTCATGTATTCCATGGATTACGATTACTGGTTGCGGCTTGGGCGTTGTATGCCGCCCCTGTATATAAACAGGTTTCTTGCGAACTTCAGATGGCATTCTGTATCAAAGAATGGTGCGGCATACCGGAGTGCGGCGTGGGAGACTTTATTGACGGCGCGACGTCATGCGCGGCCGGGAGAGCGGAGACATGTATTGATGCACTTTGGCCATTATTGTGTATTGTCATTGTTGTACAGGGTGTTGTAGGGGGGGCGATGCGGTATCCAGAATCTAAAATCCAGAACACAGAAGATGAAGTGCGGAACAAGATGCGGGTTGGCGTTAACACTTTATTTCTGATTCCCGGTGAAGTGGGAGGATCAGAGACTTATGTGCGGGATGTGTTGAACCATGCTATTCCGCGGCATCCGGATATTGAATGGACATTGTTTACAAACCGCGAGAACCATCAGGTTTTGGATAAGGCCTATGGCTCTTTCCCTGGAGTGAGCTTGGTTGCGTTGGATTTCAACGCCCGGTGTCGAGTTCATCGGATTCTGCGCGAACAGATTCAGCTTCCGGTGGCGGTGGCGCGTGCCGGGATTGATGTCTTGTGGTCGCCGGGTTACACGGCGCCAATACTGGCGTCATGTCGTCAGGTGGTTTCTATTCTGGATATGCAGTATAAGGCTTTTCCTGAAGATTTGTCCCGGATGGCTTATTGGGCAACCAGTGTGTTGGTTCCAATGGCGGCTCGAAGGGCGACTCGCGTGTTAACCCTATCGGAGTTCAGTAGGTCAGAGATATTGAAATATGTGCGAATTCCTGAAGGTCGAGTCCAGGTGGTGTGCCCTGCGGTAGACTCATTGTTCAGTATGTCCTCGTGTGAGCCAGCAAGGCCTTCGATCGTGTCGGATGGTTCCTATGTTTTGTGCGTTGCGAATACTTATCCGCATAAGAATGTTCACACATTGTTGCAGGCAATGGATAAGGTTTTCGGCAGGCATCTTGTCAGACTGGTTTTGGTTGGAGGGGAAGGGCGGGGGGAGGCGACCGTCAAGGCGGTGCTGGCCGGGATGACACACGCGGAACGTGTGGTTAGAATGAGAGGCTTGTCCCGTGGAGATCTGGCCGCGCTCTATCAGCATGCCGCGGCATTTGTTTTTCCGTCGCTATATGAAGGGTTTGGGTTGCCGGTGCTTGAAGCGATGGTGGCAGGGGCTCCGGTGCTTACGACACGTTCCGGCTCGATACCCGAGGTCGGCGGCGAGTGTGTGCGTTATTTTGACGGATCGGCGGAGGATTGTGAGCGTTGTTTGGGTGAATTGCTGGCGATGACGCCAGAGGAACGCCGTGGCATGATTGACGAGGCTCGACAGCGTGCGTCTTCTTTCCGGTGGGAGCGAACGGCAGATGAGATTGTGGCGTGTTTCCGGAAATCCGTGGACGTCTGATCAATTAGACGAACTGTCCAACGTCAATATGCGTGTTTCGACTTTGGCGCCACCTTGGCCGTCGAGGTATGATGACGTCTTGTATTCGGAAATATCGTTCAAGTCGTGCAACATTTTTCGAAGAGATTCGGCGGCCTCTATGCTGGAGTTTAGCAATTCGGCGCTCATGTGGTGATCGGAGTTGCCAATCCTCGTCATGAGTTCGAGACTGGCCAGAAGCACCGTTGCAGGCTGCCCCAGATGGTGACAGGCGGCCCCGATGCTTTCCATCATCACCCGCTGTTGCTCCGTTTTTTTCTCCGCCTCCTCGGCGCGTTTGGTGTCGCTCACGTCAAGGAAAGATAGGACTATGCCGACGATATTTTCATCCATGTCACGGTTCGCGACGGCGTCGATGCGGATATGGACGGGGATATTCACCTTGTAGAGAATGGTTTCGCCTGACCAGCTCTGCCCCTTCAAGGCGCAGGAGATAAGATCCTTGCCTTGAGCCGGGTCCGGGAGCAGGGACATAAGGTTTGTCCCCTTCATTTTTTTCGGGCTTTCCATGTTCCAGAGTTTGGCGGCGGCTAGATTGACGTAATCCAGTTGACCCTCCTGGTCTACGACCGCAATGCCCGTGGCGCTATTCTGGAAAGCGTTATTGACCGTTCGTAACATTTCCTCAGCTTGACGGCGCCAGGTGATGTCGCGGATGAAGCAGCACAGCAGCATTTGATCGCGGACCCGGACGCGATTGATGGCGATTTCGGTAGGGAAAAGAAATCTGTCCTTACGGGTGCAATGGGCTTGAATGAGAATGAAGCGGTCGTTTTTAAGGCTGGACTGAAGGGTTGAGATTGTGGAGGCGTCGGCGCCGGAAATGACGTCTATCAGGCTCATGCCGCAGAGTTCCTTGCGGGTAAACTGCAGGAAATCCTCGGCGCGCAGATTGGCATCCAAAATGATTCCATTGAGATCGGTCATCAAAGCGCCATCATAGACGTTTTGGAATAGTTCCTGGAAATCGCTGTCGCCGATGGGTGAGTGTTCCTTTTCAGATGCGCGGGAGGGTGCGGGCGTTGACATGACCCGGCGGCGCGTGTGGCGGCCCATATGGCGCATTTCCTCCCTGAGGTCGGGAGGAATATCTATCCGCATGGTCTGTGACGCACGGTTCATTGGGTTGCCAATTTAACTGATTGACGCTGTGAGTCAAATAGAGAGTTGTTGATAGAGAGAGTTAAATAACAAATGTCATTCAGTGACGGCAACACTGCCGTTTGTCAGCCAGACTTTTCCCCATGGATAGACAAGCACTTCCCTTGAGCCACTTGTGATGGTGCCGGATGGGGATCCTAGAATGTCAATGGTTTCACGTCGTGAGGCGCCGCGTGAAGGTAAACGCGCGGGAAGACTCTTGCGGATGGACGCCGCAGGCCTTGAAGACTCCGTTTCACTTTCCGCAGCAACAGTATTCGTTTCCGTTAAAACTGTGTTGGTTGAGTAATTTGAGGACGATGGAATTTCGTTGGTTGCCGCCGGCGACTCCACCATGGGACGCGGCAGATTCCATTCCGCCGCTACAATCGTTAATTGATTGGATGACAAACTAGCCATTGCCATTTCGTCGGAGCGCATCCATTGACGACCATTTGCCTGCGGGCCACTTTGTCCGGGTGTTGTCCATACGTCCCAGCGGCAGTCCTGACTGTTCATGCGCAACAGGGCGTCAACTTCAGATGACGTGAATTCCAGTTTCTCGTAAATGGCGCGACGCACCAGGCTCCCGATGAAAAAAAGCTTCGTTGAAAGTGACGCTGGTTCGCCATACGAGAGGCAACGGTTATTGGTGTCGGAACTATCAGCAGAAATCGGAGCACCCCACTGCTTTTGGCAAGCGGATTCACTCTGTCCGAGTTGCGCGTAAGCACTGTTTGCCAGAAGTGCCAGAATGGATAGCCATCGAATTTTACGCATGTGAGAGATCCCGCCTAGTGCGCCTGTGTGAATTGGAGAGCCTCGGGATTACCACGGCGCACCGTACGGAAGCCGATTGCGTTGTTGTTCCCTCCATATGTGTCGCGCCCGGAGCAACGCGCAACGTAGGCATCGTTAGCCCATGATCCACCACGGATAACCTTAATCGCGCCACTGGCGGGGCCGGTCGTGTCGGTCTGGGTGGCGGCGGTATTTGTGTACCAGTCGCCGTCAAACCAGTCCCAGCACCATTCGCTGGCATTTCCAGTCATATCCATCAAGCCGTATCCATTGGCGGGGAAAGTTCCAGCGGGGCTTGTATACGGCTCCAGACCGTTTGTATATGCCGGGTGATAGCCCTCCGCGGGGTTGACGTTGTATATGTAGTCCCCTAATCCGCTGTAATAGTTAGCCGTTTCGTGCGAGATCGTATTGCTGCTGGGGCCAGGGAATCTTTCCCCGGCAACCCCGCCCCGCGCGGCATATTCCCACTCCGCCTCGGTGGGGAGGCGATATCCGTTGGCGTTCCACAGAACGCAATCTGCAGTAAGATCCAGTTCAACCTCAACAGGGTCTCCCCATTCGTCAAAAATAATAGTCGTTTCCGTGGAACGGTAGACGTTGTTGGTATCGGCAGGGGAACGATAACAGGGGGTCAGTCCCTGCCGTTCACTGCGGGCATTGCACCACTTCACGCAATCAAACCAACTGACGTTCACGACCGGGTGAGTCCCCCCTTTGGCTGTGGCAGTCTCGGCAATATCGTACCCGTGGTTCCTCGCCCATGCGGCGACGATATTCCACAAATCCAACGACACCTCGTCCTTATCCATGGAGAAGGCGCTTATGCCAACAGAGTGCGCTGGAAGTTCGTAGAAGCTGTCATCATTCGTCACACTGTTGCCCATTGCGAATTCTCCGGCGGGAATTGCCATCATGGGGTGAACATTCCATACCCACGCCATCATAACAGTTGCTGTTGTCGGAATGGCCGTGAGGGGAAGCCATTCAACAGTTTCAGCAAGAGCGTCGGCACATTCAACCGTGGAAGTGCCGACAAGCGCCGCGTTTGACCAGGAGAGCCATCCGTCAGCAGTAAATTCCGTGACCAAGGTATTGGTTTCAGCCGTGACGCGGTAAAACGCAACAGGTGTTTTTTGCGCCTGCGCTGTCAGTGCGGCAATCAGCATGAATGAGACTGCTCCGATGTATTTGACAATTGATATGGATGTGGTGGATTGTATTTCCATGGGGCTCCTTAACTCAGCGGAGGAACGACCAGCTGCTCCATGTCCCTGGAATCATCCGCCACGCGGTCTCCAGTTCGATGCTACGCTCACTGCCCAGCGGGTGGGGAAGTCCGGGGATAATAATCGTTCCGTTGCGGATACGTTCGTCCAGGGAGATATCCAACCGTGTCCGGATGTGGCCACTACCGGACAGGCGATTCAGCCGGATTTGATTGCCGGAAGTCATGTTTCCGAAAATGCTGATGTACGGCTGGCCGGTCGTGTCGAGGTTATTGTCCACAAAATCGTTTTCGGCATAGAGCATGGCGTGGATACTGCCCCCCGTGCCAAACTGGGAATCTCCGATATAGATGTTTCCGCTGTTGGTGACGGAGGAGTTCTTGAGGGCGATAAGGCACAGCGCATCGTTCGCGCCGCTCACAACACGACTATTCATGTTGGAATATTGCAGGTTGGCGGGGTAGGTCGCCTTGTAGTAGAACTCGTCGGAGATGATGATGTTCCCGCTGGCGACGATGGTAATCCTGGTGTCGGGCTGCCGGAACTGAAAGCTATAGGCCGTCGGACTGTGGATATAAACATTCCCCTCAACATAGTACAACTTGCCGTTGGCAGCCGGGAGAACGTTGAGCAGCATGGGGCTGGTCCGGCCATCATCGTTCAGGGCGATCTGCCTTGATGGATCGGTGGAGTTGTAGGTGACATCGGTGGGATCCTCAAGGAAGAAGTCGTCAACGGCCGTCCCGCTGGTGGTGTAGGTCTTGGTATATGATCGTCCTTGAACCGTCTTGCCGCGGCTGGATACGCTGCCGCTGGTCGGCGGGTTGATGATGAATATGTGTTCCGGAGCCGCCGTATCCGTAATGACCTTGTAGGTGCCGTAATCCGAGGCCGTCACGGCAACATCATTACCCCAACGGTCAAGGGCGCCAATGGGCTCCTCCGCATTGCGATTCTGGGAGTAATACATGTGTGCCAGGTCGGGTGGGTTAATGACTGGGTCATACCCTGTGGCGGCGCGTTGACCGGGGCCGGGGGCTGGCATTCCCGAAACGGAGCGTTTGGCCTGGGTGCCATAGTCGTAGAGCGAATTGCGGTCGTCGTAGAACGTTTCGCCGACGTCATAAATGCCGTTTTGATCAATGTATGGTTCCGCGGCCTGATAGATGCCATCGCCGGCATCCACGAAAGATTCAGCGGGCCAACTGGTACAGTAATATGTTTTTTTGCTGATTTTGTAGGAGGTCTTCCATGTGGATCCTGACCAGTATCCTCCCGCAGCGTCGTATTTACTGTTGATACGCTGGCTGTGCGAACTGTCTTCGGTCCATTCCTCACCGGCGTCCCACCGCCCATTACCTGTATCAACGACAGTATCTATTCCTGCGTTATAGACTCCATTGCCGTTGCGATCAATGAAACCATCAGCCGGGTCACGCACACCATTCCCGTTCACATCGGTAAACGGCTCGCCGAGATCGTAAATCCCGTTGCCCATCGTATCCACAAAAGCCTCGCCCTCGTCGTACACACCGTTGTTGTAAACTTTGCTGCGATAGGCGGCCACTGAACTTGTATAGGTGTTGAAGGCGGACTGCGTGACTGGGTTGGTAAACACCTGGGTGGCGTAGGCATTCGCCCACCGATCCGTGCTGGCATCGTAGATTCCATCGCCGTCGTAATCCGTGAGCAGTTCAGGCAGCCGCAGCATTGAATCGCCGCTCAAGGAGATGCTGCCGCCGCTGTAGCTGTCGCCCCGGACAAAGTCGGCGCCGCTCCCTGTTCCGCCAACCTGCAGGACATAGTTCGTGTTACCGCTGAAATTTCCGGCAAACATGGCGTGGGCATAAAGGGCGTGGATGCTTCTGTTGCCGTCGCCAAGCGACACGGCGGCGCGGACTTCCGACTCATGCCCGTCATACCACGCGGTTGACACAATCCAGTTCGTCTGGTTGGTCACCATGACCATCGTATTAAACCCCCAATCGGAGGCCGTGAGAATGCCTGCGATGGCGAAATAACTGCGGGACTGGTTGGATGATATATTCCCATCGGAGTAATAGTTAAGCTTCAAAAGGGCGGCCTGGAGACCGGCATCCGCCAGAAAGGCAGCCCGATCCTGGCTGTGCGACGACTCCGTGAGCCTGGCATAGGTCATGGTGCTGGTGAGAATCGAGGCGACAATAATACCTGCGATGGCAAGAGTCACCACCGTAATCAGAATGGCGGAGCCCGCCGAACTGGACATTGTCTTAATACTGGGATTATTCATGCGGGGATCCTTTATTTTTCAGGCGCATTACGCAGGCAGGTTGCAAATCTCACGCTGGCGGCGTAGAGTCCATCGTCGGCGCTGTTGGCTGAGCTGACCGGTTCAGCCACCCGGTAGGCCACGCGGAGTACATTGGTGCGGACAATGGAAAAGACGGGTACAGGTCCGCCATTGCTGTCCTGCAATCCGGTCATGCCTCGCGCCACAAGCATTTCGGTGCCGTTTGTACGCTGGAGATAGAGTTTGCCATTACGCAATGCCGTGGGTGAATTGGTATACATTAGCGAGACCAGCGATTGATCGGGCATTCTCAAACGGACGCTCGCGCTGCTTGGTCTGTTGGTTACCATTACGATGGATACGGCATTGCGGAGATAGGCCTGCAGTTTGAATGACGACCGCATCGCCTCTGTCTGAGACCATGCCGACTTCGCGCACACTGCGGCTTGCTGCGCGCACCAGATATAGGTAACCAGCACCCCGATCACCACCAGGCTGCCGAGTGAGGAGGCAATCAGGACTTCCGTCAGCGTATACCCTTTCCGGGAGTTGGCCGGATCAGACGCTGAAAAGTGCTTCATTAATGGATTATTCATGGAGCCGCCGTTTATTGAATGATGGTTGAGTATGAATCAGTTATTTGATGATTAAGAAGAGGGGAGAAATAGGACACTTGCTGGTGGACTTCGGCATAGACGCTATTGGTTGCACTGACGATACTCCTGTCTGCCGCGTGCCAGGAGACCTGGGCTGACCGGATGATCTGGTAACCCAGGGAGCTAATATTCGTGTCGGTGTTCAGCAGCAGACAAGATGGTTTGGAAAGGCCCGCCCGGCGGACAGAGATCAACTCTTCAAGCCGCTCCTTGCCCAATGTCCTGGCTTCCGTGGAGATACGATTGTGCTCCGCGAAATGCCGGGCTTTGAGTCCCAAACTATAGAGTCCGCCGCAAAGCAACACAGTGAGCGCCATGGCAATCACCACTTCAACCAAGGTAAACCCAGCTCTGTCATTTCGTTTCATGAAGTCCCTTTACTCACGTGTGAAGACTATCCTGAAAAAGAAGATAATCCCTGTTCCTGTACAGCATGATCTATGCCTATAGGTGCTTGGTGACATGTTCGTCGCAATCTTAAATGAAACAAACAACAATTCAAGACATGATATTCTCATTTTTGACAAATTGATAATTAATTGAAGGGGCGTGGAAATCAGTTTGTGATGGTGAAATCGACTTCCGTGAAGATTTGGGAGCGTGTGGAGCCGGTCTGATAGGCAATGGCGCGCAATTGATGGCGGCCGGCGGGGATGGAAGCGCTATCGAGGGTGATGGTGGTGCGACGGCTTCTGGGTTCGAGGGGAATGCCGTCGAGAAGAAAGAGAAACTGCCCGAACGTCTCGTCCGGGGGTGATTGAATGGTGACGTTGATTTGGTGCCGACCCCGTTTTAGGGCACCGGTCTCGATTCCTTGCAATGTGATGGAGGAGGCCGGGCGCCATGGAGAGGCGAGTGGATCGCCGAGCAGCAAGGTTTGAAGAGGGCACCGCAACGCCTGGAAAAAGGCCTCCACGGTGGTGCAACCAGCGGCCAGATGCGTGAAGTAACGGGCGTGGGTGAATTTTGCCCAATTGGAGAACGGTTCAGTGACGGTTCCTGCCGTGGCGGTGGCGCCTGCGCGGATCCAGTCCGACACCTTGGTCTGCCCGGCGATATCGAAAGCGGCGCCAAAGCTGGTGAGGTGTTCTGCCATGGCACCGGGAACAAATCCGATGCCCTGGCCAATTTCCATATCGGCCATTCCGCAGAGTATTCCGAGAACGTTGGTGCCGGCAATGGGGAGGGCATTGGTGATGCAGGCGGAAATCCCTATTGTGCGGAGTTCGGCGACGGCCGGGGCAAATTCCCACTGCCGGCAGGTAGAGCGAACATCGGTGTTTGTTACAAAGTAGACAGTGCCGTCGGGGTGAGTGCCGTCCGCTTGCTTGCCTTTTTGAAGCGCGGCCAGGATTTCAGTCATCGTGTTCCCGTTTTGACCGGCGAATCCGAGCGTCATGCTTGGGAGTGGCATGTCAGTTCCCATCCAGGCGTTTTGGACATCGAGAGATTGGGATGGGAATCCCGGAAACTGCGGATTATCCGATCCGGCGAAGAGGGGTGATGCATAGGATCCCTTTTGGATGGCGTCACGGTCGGGAACATGTCCGCGCAGGAAGGTGAATCCCTGGAGGGAGACAGGCGGAGCGGTGGTGATGCGTATGGGGAAATCCACGGAATAGGCCCAGGCCAGGATATGTCCTGATAATCCCCTTTTTTTTGCGGTGGCAAAAGCCGGAGCCAGGATTTGGCGGGTGAAATCAGTTGGGGACATTTCGATGGCGCCGGGGGGAAGGTTAAGTTCAATGAGGTTGATGGCTGGGACACGACGCAGGACGACATAGGTTTTGGCGAGTTCCAAGGAGCGGGGGGAATTGCCATTGGCCAGGACCAGCACTTCGTGGGGCCCCAATGCCAGGCTTGCTCCTGCAAGGAGGATGGTGCTGACGATGATCGCGGTTCGTGGCAACATGGCGAGCAATATACTCGGGGAAGGCGTCAAAGTCCCGAAGATAGTGAGGTGCGAGTAATGGGTCACTGACGGGGGGGTAAGGTCTTGTTCAAGGCTCTGTGGGAGGGGCGCTATGCGCCGCGATCTTCTCCTTGGAGCCTGTCGAGTCCCCGTCGCGGCGCGCCCGCCTGCAACGCTGTGCGTAGCACTGCGGGCAGGTAGCGCCCCTCCCACAAAGAAGTTGTTTTGGGGCCGGAGATGGATCTACCCCTCGTCAGTGACCCATTACCGGTGCGAAAACATTTATATTTTTTTGTTTTGCTTTCGGGTGATGGATTTCTATACTCCACACATTTACGGCAATTCACTTTACGAGAAAGGAGACATAGCGATGCAATATCTATGGCGTATGAAGACTTGTTTGCCTGTCGCTGTTTTCTTTGCGTTGGTGTTTGGTGATGCGGCGCTTGCCCAAAGAGGTACGATGGATGCGACGGCTGAAGGTTCCGGGGTCATTCGAATCCGGAAAATAACAGGTGTTGGCAAGCGAGGCTTGATTCAGACGCCGGAGTATTCAACGTCCATATCCCGGGGCAGGACAGCGGCTCGTTTTTGGGCAGAAGTCTCGGTGCAATTTGACTATACGGGTGACAACCCCGGTTCGTCGGAACCTGAATGGATTGATGAGCTTGCTTTTCAGTATTATGTACTTTTGTATGCGCCTAAGACCAAGGAGTACACGTTTCTCAAAGGGGCTGTGGCCCATATTGATGTTGCGAAGGGGCGTGATCGAGTGAGTTCAATGTATATCCGGCCTTCCGGCTTGGATAGGTATGGCGAAGTGGTTGTTGTTACCGTGGAGGCTGTTGTTAAAGGGCAGACGGTTGCCAGGCTGACCGAGAGCAAGTTGCCGCAAGGGCAGGTTTTGCCGACAGAGTGGTGGAAAACCACAAAGTTTATTCCCAAGGAGGGATATTTGTTAAGTCGAGACAAGACCCCATTTGCATTTGTCAATTATGACGATTACGAAGTTGTCAAATAAACCGCTATGTTTAAGAATGACAGAATATTGTCGCTAGACATTGGATCCAGCAAGTTGGTTCTGGCGGAGTTTCGCGCGTTAAAGCCACAAGGCGTGGAGTTGCTGAATTACGCCGTGGTGCCACTGGGTATTGATGTGGATAACACGCCTGACCCTTCCGCATACATTGTGGCGTGCCTGCGGGATGTGTTGCGTGAGAGCGGGATAAAGCCAGGACCGGTGGCGGTGTCGATTTCCGGGGGACAAATGGTGTTTCCTCGGTATGTCAAATTGCCTCCGGTGGCGCCGGATAAGATTTCGCAGATTGTACGCTACGAGGCTCAGCAGAATGTTCCCTTCCCTATTGAAGAAGTTGTTTGGGATTACCAATTGATAGGGCAGGACAGCGGTGAGCTCAGCGTTCTGTTGGTGGCGGTGAAAGAGGATGTCGTCAAGAATCTGACGGACTGCGTTGAGGCGGCTGGTTTGGATCCTGTCCTGGTCGATGTTTCGCCAATGGCGCTGTACAATGCCGTCCGGTACAATTATTCCGATTTGCCGGGATGCACAATGATTCTGGATATGGGTGCGCGGTCGACGAATGTGGTGTTTGTTGAAGGAAGCCGCATTTTCAGCCGGAGCATCCCCGTGGCTGGTCAGACGATTACCAAGGACGTCATGAAGGAGTTCGCGCTTTCTTTTGAGGAAGCGGAGCAGTTGAAGACAGCGCATGCGTTTGTTGGCTTTGGCGGCGCTTATGAGGGGCATGAGGTTGGCGTGGCGGATCGCACCTCAAAGATCGTGCGTAATGTCATGACCAAATTGCACGCTGAGGTGGTCAGGACAATTAATTTCTATCGAAGCCAGCAAGGCGGAAGCCCTCCCTCGCTGGTGTTGTTAACAGGCGGCTGTTCTGTTATTCCGCACGTCAACACCTTCTTAAGCGACAAGCTGAAAATAGAGGTGGATTATTTGAATCCATTCAGGAATGTCAGTGTTAGCGCCTCTGTTACCGGGGATAAGATTGGTAGCAATGTGAATGTGCTTGGAGAGGTGGTTGGGTTGGCGCTACGACGGGCATTGTCCTGTCCTGTCGAGATCACCCTGCTGCCACCGGCGTTGGTGTCGAGGCGTGTATTTCAGAGACGCCTGCCGTTCTTGTCCATGGCGGCTATAGGTTTGGTTCTGATCATGTTGGTGTTCTGGATGTTCCTGCATCGGATGAGAGCCATGGCTGAGGACCGCTTGAAAATGGTCGAGTCGCGTGTGGAGTCGCTACAGCAGCCAGCCAATGCATTAGGCGCGCTTTCGACGCAGAAGGATGTGGTTTCCGGTAAGCTTTCCTCATTGATGGATTTGACCCGTGAGCGGACAAGATGGATGGAAATTCTTGAAGCTGTACATGAAGGGATGATCGAGGGGATGTGGGTGACGGGGTTACGTGTGGCGGGCGAGCCAGACAAGGGTAAGGACGTACTGGTGGTGGAAGGTCTTGGATTTTCCGATAAAGTAAGCCATCAGGCAATTACAGCCTTTGCGACAAACTTTCCGTCAATATTAAAGGGGCAAGGGCATGTGGCGGACGAAGTGCGAATCAAGAAGATCCGTCCTGTGGCAGGGATAGATTATGTGAATGAATTTTCAATTGAAGCGGCTTTGAATCAGAAGGTGGCGACAGGAGCCTCCGAAGAGTCCAAATAAGGGGTGTTGAATCAAACCATGCAGTCACGTCGAAAATTATTGATGATGATTCTGGTGGCGGGGATAGCCTTAATGTTTATTGGGGCTGGCGTGCTATTGGTTCGAGGGTTTATCGAGTTTTCGAAGGCAGAAGCCAATTTGCAGGGCAAATACGCAGAGTTGCAATATCACTACAATCGCAACCCGTTCCCTTCCGCGAACAATCTGCAGATTGAAAAAAACAACTTAACGATTCTTGACCAGCAACTGGCGGATATTTTGAAAGAAATGGGGAAGGGGCAGGTGTTATCCATGGAGCAAAGCCCCCCGAAGTTCATTGCTCAATTTTGGACCACGCGCAAGGAGTTGCTGAATAAAGCGAGTGAGCGGGGGACCAAAGTGGCATCCACATTTGATTTTGGATTTGGACGACACATGCAGGGAGCCCCGCCTGCGCCACAGGATGTAGCACGCCTGACGCAGCAATTGATGATTGTGCAGAGATTGTGCGGTGTATTTTTTGACGTGGGCATTACTGAATTGGTTGGGTTGAGTCGCCAGGAGTTTGAAGTGGACGCCAATGTTTCAGCGCCTGCGGTGGAAACGTCGAGGCGGCGCTCACGCGGCTCAGCCGACGTGCCGGCATCATTGAATATATATTCGCCAACGGCTGGGCTTGTGCCGGAAGGTGAACTGTACGGGCGATGGCGCTTTACGTTCCGTCTGTCAGCAAAAGAAGGAGCCCTTCTTTCAGCGCTCAATGCGTTAGCGCGCGATCCTTTGTTCGTCGTGGTTTCCGATGTTGAGATCACTGGGGACGACAGCATCAAGACCGTAGGGGGCGAGTCTGTGAACAGAGCAGGGCGGAAGCCTTCTGCTGATTCTGGCGTAGAGGCCGCTGCTGAAGCGGTTCCGATGGATTTGAGGGTTGTTTGCGGACGAGATGTCCCCGTGAAGGTCAAAATTGATCTGGATGTCTATCAATTTGTCGTCATGAATACTGCTCCTGCCGGCAGTCTGGAGGATAAGGCGAAATGACGGGACAAGATATCAAAAGCTGGCTCAAGACGACGTACGACAGGCTATTGGCTTTGTTGGTCTTGTTGGCGTTGTTGATTTCGTTGTTGTTGTTGGCCGGGCAAGCCAAGGGCTTGAGAAGCGGGCAAGAGAAGTTTGATCATGATTTGCAGGGGTTAAGGCCGAAACATCAAACGGCATCCACCATAGGCCGGGAGTTGTTTGACACCGCCATCAAGGCGATGAATGCGCCACTTCAGGTGCCCGCGTGGCCTTTAAGGTTAATGACGCCGGAACAAAGAGTGCGGTGCGTGAATTGCGAGCGGCCTATTCCTTACGCGGTCAAGGTTTGTGTTTTTTGCCAAAAGGAGCAACCTGAATCACCAGACAAGGTGGCGGACAAGGACCACGATGGCATGCTGGATCAATGGGAAGAACAATATAATTTAAATCCTCTTGATAGTGATGATGCGAAAAGTGATGCCGATCAGGATGGGTTTACGAACAAGGAAGAGTTCGAATTCAAGACACATCCACGCGATGCGGCAAGCCATCCCCCTGCGCTGGCAAAGGTGCTAGTTGAAAAAATCAAGCCGATATCCTTCAGATTGATCTTCAAGGGAACAAGTAGGTTGTCAGGAAAAACGGTTTATCAGGTGAATTTGCGAAGTGGCGCTCAAACGTGGTGGCCGTCATTGGGCGAAGAAGTTGAAGGGTTCAAGGTTGTGGAGTATACGGAACAGAGTCCGGATGGCCCCGTTTTAACGCTTGAGCGCGGAGAGAAGCGTATACCATTGATTAAAGGTCGAGAGGTTCCGAGGAATGAATATGAAGTAACCCTGCGATATACAGGGGATAATTCAACGATTGTTTCACGAGTGGAGTCCAGTTTCGAACTCAAAGGGGACAAGTACAGGGTCATTAAAGTTGACATGGATGCGAAACGTGTACTAATACGTGACCCTTTGCGCGGGATAGAAGTTTGGATTGAGAGTCAACTTTCTAGTGTAAATACTGATGCGAAGGCTGTAAAGACGGAGAATTAGTTTTAATTAGTGAAAATAGGGGCGATCTATGAAGAAAACGTACATGACAACTTGGTTCCTTTTTATCTTGTCTATTGCTTGTGTGGCCCTCGTGGTGAGTGCTCAAGATGCCGGTATTGAAGATCTCATGAACGAGATGAAGGCTCCGGGGGGGACGAATGTGGCGATGGCGGACCCCGTGCCCGTTGAGCCGTCCGTTGCGGTTACGCCTGTTGAGTCCGCTGTCGCGCCTGCCGTTTCAGAGCCCACTGTCGGAGTTGCTGAAGAGGTTAAGGCAGAAGTTGCGCCAGTTGAAGTTCCGGTAACTGGTGAAACAAAAGTGGAGACGCCAGTCGTTGAAGATAAACCTGTCGGGGAGACTGTTCCGCAGGTAGCCGTACCCCAGTCATCAGAGGTCGCGGTTCCATCAGAACAGCCTGCTGTCGATGTGGCCCCGGCTGTTGCGCCCAGTACCACAGTTAAGACTACGACAGAAGGTCGTGATCAGATTGCGAACGTATTAGCCCAGCAAGAGGAAGTCCGGCGGCAAGCCAGGGAAGTGGAAGGCCGAAAGAGTTTGGAATCAGCTGATAAAGCATGGAAAGCGGGTGAATACTCTCAGGCATTGACGCAGTATCGAAATGCAGTTAGCAAGTTGCCCGCCACCCCGGCCATGGCTTCGATGCGAAGTCGAGCGATTGCCAGAATCCCTGAGTGTGAGTACCAAGAAGTACTGGCGCTCGTCAAAACCGGTAAGAATGATCTCGCTTTAAGCAGGGGTAAAGAACTTTTAGCTCAAAACCCGGACAATAGCGCGCTAAGGAAGCTTGTGGCCAAAATTGAGGCTGAAAAATCCAGAGCAGTCGAACAATCTAAGTCAGAAAAAGTAACGGGAAAGACAGCTGAGGTTTCAGAGGTTCGAAAGCAGTTGTTACTAGGTAAAAAAGCTTATGCTGATAAAAATTACGAACTTGCCCGAAGCAGTTTTGAATCCGTATTGGCTCTAGAGCCGCAAAACAGCCAAGCCATCGGGTACCTTAAGGAGTTAGGCAATCGCGAGTATGCTGTGAATTCATCAGAAAGGGATGCTACTGCGGCCAAGATGTCTGCGCAGGTCCGGAATACTTGGAATCCTCCATATAAGGTGATCAAGACCAAGGCAGAGCAGGAAGTGAAACCAAAACTTCCAACGGCGATTCCACTGGTCGAGAAGATGGAAAAGATTGTTATTCCTGAGATTGAGTTCCGCCAAGCCAATATCCATGACGTTGTAGGGTTCTTGAATAAGGCGGCCATTGATGGGGATAAATCGACGGATGATCCCGCCAAGCGAGGTGTGAATATCATTCTTAACTTGAATCCCTCGGGTGTGTCTGCGGCTCCACGAGCTGCCCCTGCTGCTGACGATCCCTTCGGTTCAGCTGCACCATCAGGTGGCTCCTCGGGATCTTCGGTTTATGAAATCACCTTCCAGGCAAGATATATCACGCTAATGAACACTTTGAAGATCATCACAGAAGTAGCGGGATTAAAATACCGCATTGAAAGTGACATCGTGATGATTGTCCCCGCCGACTATGATCCCGCAAAGATAGAGATTAAGATGTATCCGGTTGAGCCTACATTTATCACACGGGTTCAAGAAACTGGTGCTGCACTGCCGCCTGCCGGCAGAACGATTGGCGGTCGTGAAGTTACAACGATGGGAGCAGGCGAGCTGTTATCGACAGGAATTCCAGATCTCAAGAATACGTTTGTACAAATGGGCGTACCATTTCCTGCCGGAGCATCCATAACCTATAATTCTGCGATTGGGAAAGTAATTGTTGCAAATACTGCCGATAATCTGGCGACATTTGAGCGTTTACTTGCTGAATTGAATGTTGTTCCGAAACAGGTTGAAATTGAGGCTCGGTTTGTTGAAGTCAATGAAACCGACCTGATGGAAACTGGACTTGAGTGGTTGCTGACGGATGCCTGGGAAATCGCCTCAAAGGGTGGGGCCGGAGCCCAGCGGATTCAAATGAATCAGAATATTGCTCAAGGGGGCATGACAACAGGAATGCGTTTCTGGGGCACTGGTAGCGACAACGCTGATACTCCGTTGGCAGCGGGTAAAGGCAACATGGGCGCCGTGGCGTCTATCTCAAGCGTTTTGACTAATCCTGAATTGACGATGGTTCTTCATCTCTTGCAGCAGAATGGGAATGCAGATCTGCTTTCTGCGCCTAAAGTGACCACACGATCGGGCAATGAGGCGTCTATTCGCGTTGTAACAGAGTATATTTACCCGACAGCATTCGAAGTGGATGGCGGTCAGATCAATGCCGGTGGTAACGCTGGTGACGCCGATATTGTTCAGGAAACGACTGTCACCCCGCAGGATTTTGCAACTCGTGAAGTCGGGGTGTTGCTGACGGTGTTGCCTGAGGTTAGTCCAGATGGAAACATGATTAACCTGACAATGCAGCCGCAGGTTGTAACTGAGCCGACATGGTATCAATACGGGTCGACGGTTCGCCGAGCTGATGGCTCGGAGGTTACCTTGAATATGCCGCAACCTTTTTTCAAAGTTCGCTCATTAAACACTCAAATTTCGATTTACGATGGCGCTACGGTGGTGATGGGGGGATTGATCACGGAAGAGCTAATAAAGGTTAACGATCAGATTCCTGTGTTGGGTGATATTCCTTTGCTTGGAGCCCTTTTCCGCGTCAAATCCGAGAAAAGCGTCAAGAAAAACCTTCTGATCTTTGTTACGGCGAAATTGGTTGATCCCGCTGGGCGGTTGATTCGTCAACCCGATGGCGATGACAAATCAAAGCCGACAGCGCTAGCTCCTGTGGCAAACTGACATGGGGCGACGACTTCTCCTGATTGATGGGGCGAATTTCTTTTACAGATCTTTCTTCGCGATCAGGAGTCTTTCGACTAAGGATGGGGCCCCGACAAATGCGGTTTATGGGTTCATTCGTGCTTGTCATCAACTATTAGATACGTTTTCACCAACGCATATCGCTGTAGCGTGGGATGGGGGGGTGCCCCAGGCTCGGCTTCAACTAGTCCCGGAATATAAGGCTCAGCGGCCACCCATGCCGGATGCACTCAGATGTCAGTACCCACTGATTGAAGAGTTTTTGGCGCTGGCCAGTATTTCGCTAGTGAGATTGCCGGGGGAAGAAGCGGATGACGTTTTGGCTTCAATGGCCCGGTTGGCGGAGGTTGAAGGGGTTGAAACGTTGATCGCGACGAGCGATAAGGACATTTATCAGCTTGTGAGCGAGCGAACCCAAGTTGTTCCGGCGGCGAAGGATTCTCCGCTGGTCGATATAAAGGGCGTTGTCGAAAAAACGGGAGTTTTCCCTTGTCAGATTGTTGACTGGCTTGCCCTTACTGGGGATGCGGTGGACAATATTGGCGGGGTGCCGGGAATGGGGCCCAAAACGGCCGCCAAACTTTTGCAGAAGTTTGAATCGCTAAAAGGGGTATGGGATCGGATTGATGAAGTGGAATCGGTGAAGATGCGTGAGATTTTGCTATCGAATCGTGAGTTGATCGAGAGGAACAGGAGCGTCGTTAAGTTGAATGATGAGCTTCACTGTTCGCCGGTCTTGAATTCAATGGAGCGTCAAGCTGAGGACCCAAAGCGTTTGCGGTCATTTTATGAGCGTTTGGAGTTTCACTCACTCTTGAAGGTGATGGAACAACCCATGTTGCTGTAAGCCTCTCGCAAGAAAGTTGTAATGGAACCTGGCACGGGGGGCTGAGGATTAGCGAAAAAAAGGTATTATGGCGGTTGCCGGTCAAGCCGAAGTGGATCCCATGGTCAGCGAAGTATTGCAGAAAGCTTGAAAGAAAGCTTGAAATGAGGGATGGATGGGTAGATCGTGACCCCTCGTTGGGTGATAGGTAGGGGTATATAG
>CAZDUS010000017.1:0-38583 GCA_964508705.1 uncultured Verrucomicrobiota bacterium | reverse complement strand
GCTGGCCGGCGCCAACGCCGACCCAGATACTAAAGACAGTGTCCTCCTGATCCGCTATCATGGATAAAGCAATCGGAGTCCAACAACGGCTTGCTCCCGGATGGATCACCCTGTCGGGTTCACACTCGTAGAGGCCGGACGTTGGCAAGAGAGAATAACATCATGAAACGACTTCGTTTGTCGGACTTGAAAAGTGAGGGCAGCAGGCACGTGCTGGGGGATGCCATACCGGGTGCGTATCTGTCACACGGAGGGCTGTCCTTCAAGAAGCCAGGCCAGCGGTCGCACGATGTTGGCTGTTCCTGTCCGTCTTGTGATGGGAAGGGACGCCATGTCCACTCTGATGACTGCGAGGTCTTCATTCTCTTGCAGGGCA
Source organism: uncultured Verrucomicrobiota bacterium (assembly GCA_964508705.1). GTDB lineage: Bacteria > Verrucomicrobiota > Kiritimatiellia > CAIKKV01 > CAITUY01 > CAZDUS01. The sequence goes on along the minus strand of CAZDUS010000017.1, from coordinate 38,207 downwards.
AAGCACGGATGGAAATCGATGGAACGTCTCACGCCATGGTTGCCGGCGATGTCATTGTGTGCGAACCGGGAGAAGACCATCATCTAGTCGCCGACAAGGATGATCCTTGCGTGAATATCACCTTGCATGCGGCCCAGACACACCACACGGGCCAGAACACGACGAAAGGAGACCGATAAATGAAGAACGTCTGTCTGATAGGTGTCTCGGGCTACGGGCATACCCACTACAATCTTCTCGCCGCCGAGCAAGCGGCCGGAAAGATCGCCATCGTGGGTGTTACGATCATCAATCCGGATGATGAAAAAGAGAAATGTGCGCATCTTCGCGGAATAGGCTGCCGGATCTTTGATGACTACACCGTGATGCTCAAAGAACTCTCCGGAGTCGCCGATATTTGTTTCATTCCCACCGGCATACCTTTGCACAGGCCGATGACCATCGCAGCTCTAGAGGCTGGCATGCATGTCTTAGTAGAGAAGCCGGCCGCAGGCGTCATCCAGGACGTTCGCGCCATGCAAGAAGCCGCTGAGAAGGCCAACCGGCGTGTCGCCGTGGGATACCAGCAAATGTATGATCCCTCTACACTGGAAATCAAGAGGGCGATACTCGAAGGGCGAATCGGCGCTGTCGAGTGCATGAAGTGCCATGCTGCCTGGCCGAGAGACAGTGCCTATTACAATCGCAACAATTGGGCCGGACGACTTCGCAGCGACGACGCATGGGTCCTGGATTCCCCTGCCAACAACGCCGTGGCCCATGACCTGATGATGATGCTGTTTCTCGCCGGCCCCAGGGAACGGACGGCGGCGGCGCCCGTTTCCGTTACCGCCGAACTTTACCGGGCCAACGCCATAGAGACTGCCGACACCGTATGCCTGCGCGTGCGGACAGATACCGGTATCCCGCTGTTGTTCTATGCCACCCATGCCTGCAACAGATCGATCAACCCGGAAGTGCATGTGCGAGGCACCACCGGGACTGTGGATTTGACGCGCGAAAAGGCGACAATCGAAACCGCGACTCACGGAAAGCAGGTTATCAATAAGCTTAGCTTAGGCCCTCCGCTCAAGCGCATGATAGCCAACGTGCTGGACATGGTGGAGGGCGGCACTGCGTTCTATTGCGGTCTTGATGTGGCCTCCATGCAAACGATAGTGGTCAACGCCATGCATCAGGCGTGCCAGATTCACACTCTGGCGGGCGAACGGGTGGCGCTGGATAACGGCGCCGTGAGAACAATCATACCGGGTATCGAAGAGGCCATAGACATGGCCTTTGAAAAAGAGAGGCTGTTTCAGGAGGGGGGTATTCCATGGGCCCGTCCGAGCGGCACGTTGGACTGTACAGGCTATCGCGAATTCAAGCTCACCCCCTGTTAGCAACCATCGCCTGCAGGCGACATCCCAAGGGCAACGCCTGAATATGGTGCTCAACGGCAAACCAGTTACACGAGATGGGCTACGGATGAACGCTTCTGTGAAGAACCTTGTCATACGGCCGTAGCCAATGGCAGGGCTCCCTAGGAAAAGGGAGCAATCCATTCATGGTGCCACCATCCTGACCACTCTCTGCGAGCGATGAAATGGTGGAGGCGGGGAGAATCGAACTCCCGTCCGCACTGGAGTCACTCAAGCTTCTACGCGCGTATCCGATCTTTGAATCTCGTTACGACAACTGCCGATCGTCAGGCCATCATCGTAACCAGCGTCCACGTTTATTTTCATCCTGTGACCCGGTCACACAATCTCAGGACTACCCTGCTGTCGTCGCCTCACTCCGCCTAGCAGGTGTTGGCGGGGAGACGTCGTGGCACTTAAGCCGCGAGAGCGTACTGTTCGTTCGCTTTTATGTTTTTTTCCGGACGTTTAACGAGGCCAACCGGAGTCCTCGGCGCGCCACCGGAGCTTCAACCAACACGTCGAAACCAATCGCCCCCATGACTTCTAATAGTATATGCTCCCACGCCATGAAACAGCAATTACTCATTTTTGACCTCGATGGCACCCTCGTCGATTCCCGCGCCGACCTCGCCACCTCCGTCAACCTCTTGCGCGCCCATTACTCCCTGCCACCTCTCCCTCTGGAGACCGTCACCAACTATATCGGCAACGGTGTCCGTGTTCTCGTGACCCGCGCCCTGGACGGCACCGGCATCAACATCGATCAGGCGCTCGCCATCCAACGCCCCCTGTACGCAACCCATCTCGTCGATCAAACCTCCCTCTACCCCGGCGTCCGCGCAGGCTTGGAACGTCTAAAAACCGCTGGCCACATCCTCGCCGTCGCCACCAATAAACCCATCGAGGCGTCCACCCGGATCCTCAATCATCTTGGTGTCGCCCCCTTCTTCTTTTCAGTCCTCGGCGGCGGCAGTGTCCCTAACCTGAAACCTCATCCGGAAATGGTGGAAGTCCTGATGAAGGAAACCAACTCCACACCACAGAACACATGGATCATTGGCGATAATTACACCGATCTCGAGTGCGCCCGCCACACTGGTGCTTCAAGCGTCTTCGTCACGTACGGCTACGGTTTTCCCGGCGCAGAAACACCTCTTCACAAGGTGGATTCCTTCCCCGCAATCCTTCCCTTGTTCGGACTGAAGTAGCAACACCACGCACAATATCCATAATAAATTTGCAGATGCCCCAGCGTTGTGGCACTTTCCAAAAATCATTTAGGAGAAATACTCATGGCGCGAATCACAGACAACGATCGCAGCAATTGTCTGAAACAAGCTCTTACCGCCGCTGACTGGTTCGTCAATCAGCAGTTGGTATTCGAGCGTCCGTGGTGCGGCGACCAGTACCGCTACTGCTATTACTATTTCATGCCAAGAAACTCTTTGTGCCCAGACTGAACGGGACCCATGGCCGCGCCCTCTTCACCATCACCCAGGCCTATGCCAGCACCCGAGACCAGAAGTACATGGACTCGGCTGAACTGGCCATGCGCTACCTCGCTGCCCTTCAGCCGCTGGCCCCCACTATAAAATCACCTACGGCTCTATCCGCGAGGAAATCCCCCAGGCGCCTAAAGGCGGCATCCTGGACGGTGCCCAAGCCGCCTCAGGATTCCTCATGATGCACCGCGTCACCGGCAATACCGATTATCTGCGCTGTGGCCGCGCCTTCTGCGAATTCCTGCGCCGCACCTGGGATCCCGACCGCGGCATCGTGGTCTTCTGCCAGTATCATCCCGAGGAGAAACTAACCTACGGCGAGTCCATGGGCTGTATCCATCAGGCATCCGCAATCCCCCTGTGGCACCTGCACCAAAGCACGGGCGAGCGTTAATACCTCCCCATCATCATAAATTCAGCCCACCGTATTCTCGCCTGCCAACGATCCGACGGTGGCATCAACTATATCCCCGGCGATGTAAGCAAGTCCAAGGAACCGCCCTTCAAATCACCACTGGGGCCTCGGCAAAAGCACGGATAGATTCCTCCTCCGTAATGACGACGGCATCATCTTTGTTGTCCTTGCAGCCTACCGGATTACCGGTAACAAGAAGTATCTCGACGCCATGGTGCAATACGCAAAATGGATCATGGCCAACGAGCCGCACGAGCGCTCTTACAACGCCTTCGGCATTCAGGCGGCCAACGTGCTCGACATCGGTCAGGAAGCCGGTCTCGATTTCACCGACTGGGTCCTCGACAACCTTCAGAAACACTGTCTCGACCTGCAGGTCTCCAACAGTGGCGACCCCCGCGCGGACGGCGGTTTCCGTGGCGAGGACGAAGAAGGCAACACAGGCATCTTTGGCGGAAACGCCCTCGACTATGTCGTTACCCGCACCACCTGCTACATGGCAGGCCTGCTCTTCCGCCTCTCCGGCAAGGGTTCAGGTTCAGGATTCAGCATGGATGGCGTGCCTTTCCTAAGAACCCATAAGGCCGAGCCTCGCTCCTTCTTCGAGGACCAGATGGGCAAAGGCGCAGGACTTGAAGCCAAGTAAACCGGATAAGCACCCGATGTGAAAACACCGCTCCTTTCGCTATCACCCAACAGGGTGCGCCGCAACTACCGGGGCGGCGCAACCCTTGATGCCTTGGCTGGGGCCCCCACCCCTGCCGACGGTGGCCAGCCTGAAGACTGGATCGCATCGACCACCCGGGCGGTGAATCCCGGCCTATCACCCGTCCCAGACGAAGGCATCTCCAAGGTCAGTGGCCCCGACGGCCAACAGCGCCTGCAATTCAGGTCAAGCCAACCAGCCAAGCTCCGCTCCAACTCCTGCTGTCATTGCCAAACTGAATCAATATTTCCCGTATTTCTTGGCGGCCTCAATAAAGGCAAAGATATTTTCCTCGGGAGCGACACGTCCGGTCGGGTACGCCATGATTTACAGCCTTTGAAAACCTAGCGCCATGACACTACTTCTCTCACTGATATCCTTCTCTTCAAAATCAAAAAAGCAGGCGGGTGATCCATCACCCGCCTGTTTCGCCTATGTCTTATTCTACAATCGCCAGTTAACGGCAATCATTCCCGGCGCCAATTCTTCCGGTCGCCAGACTCGACATCAAACCGCCGCCACAAACCCGATCGCACACACATGCCCGTTCAGATCCCATTCGGTCGCTACGTCCGGCTTGTCAGCCACCGGCTCACAACTCAGACTCAACGTCTCCACCGTAATGTACTCCTGATACCGAACCACCGCAGCGCGAACCGCGTCGTCACCCACAAACCGGACATGAATCCGCTGGGTCACTTCCAGATCGGCCGTCTTGCGCATATTCTGCAACTTACTGACAAACTCCCGCGCCAACCCTTCCTCGATCAGCTCAGGTGTCATGGTCTTATCAAGCGCCACCACAATCCCGCCTTCCGCACCCACCACACTCCCCTCATGCGGCAAATGCTCAATCAGCACGTCATCAGCCGTCAATTCAACCTTTTGACCAGCAATCTCAACCGTCAGCGCCTCGCCACACGCCAGTGCTTCCACCTGTTCGCTCGCCAACGCCGCAATCGCGCCAGCCGCCTTCTTGACCAGCGGCCCCAACCGGGGCCCCAGCCGCGCAAAGTTGGCTTTGGCTTTCACCGTCGCAAAGGCCGACTCATGCGCCAGAAATTCCGCATCCTTCACATTCAACTCATCAAGAATGATGTCCTTGATCTCCGCGATCCCCGCCAGCAACTCCGCATTCCGGCACGCCACGTGCATCCGCTGGAGAGGTTGCCGCACCTTGAGATCATGTGCCGCGCGCAATGCACGCCCCTGCGTCACCACCGTCATCACCGCCGCCATCTGGCGCTCCAATGCCTCATCCCTCTGCGATGCGTCCCCTGACGGGAAGTCGCACAAATGCACCGAGTCAGGCATATCCGGCGTCCGAAGGTTCCGGTAGATTGCATCGCTCATAAATGGGATGAACGGCGCCGCAATCTGCGACAACTGCAAGAGGACATAATGCAGTGTCTCGTAGGCATCCGCCTTGTCGGCATCATTCTGGGACTTCCAGAACCGTCGCCGACTCCGACGGATATACCAGTTGGTTAGATCCTCGATGAAGCGGACAAATGGTCTCACTGACGCCTGCAAGTCATAACCATCCATCGCCTTCATAACGTCCATGGAAAGGCTTTCCATCGAACTGCGAATCCATCGATCCAGCAGGTTCGTACTCGCCCGCCCTGTCCGCTTGGCCGGCGTCCACCCATCCACGTTGGCATAGGTGATGAAAAACCCGTAGGCGTTCCACAATGGGATCAGGAGGTTGCGCATCAACTCCTGCACACCCGTTTCCGAGAAACGCAAATCTTCCGCACGCACGACCGGCGAATTGATCATGTAAAGACGAACTGCATCCGCCCCATAGGTCTCAATCAGGGTCGAGGGATCGGGATAGTTCTTGAGCCGCTTGCTCATCTTCCGCCCGTCCTCGGCCAACACCAACCCATTGACAACAACGTTCCGGAAGGCCGGACGGTCAAACAACGCCGTCGAAAGCACCATGAGCGTATAGAACCAACCGCGCGTCTGGTCCAACCCTTCCGCAATAAAATCCGCCGGGAAATGCGTCTCAAATTGCTTCCTGTTTTCAAACGGATAATGCGCTTGTGCGTACGGCATCGCTCCACTCTCAAACCAGCAGTCCAGCACCTCAGGAATACGCCTCAGCATCCCCCGCCCTTCTTTCGATGGAATCTCAATCTTATCCATGAAGTGCTTGTGCAGATCGGTCACCTTGCAACCCGACAGCTTCGCTAACTCCTCACGCGATCCCACGCAAACCACTTCCTTGCCATCCTCACTGCGCCAGACGGGAAGCGGAGTTCCCCAGTACCGGTTGCGGGAGATATTCCAATCCCGGGCCTGCGCCAGCCACTTGCCAAACCGGCCATCCCGCAAGTGCGCAGGCATCCATGTCGTTTGTCCATTGGCCTCAAGAATCCGGTCTCGAATCTGCTCCACTCTCACATACCAGGCGGAAATAGCACGATAGATCAACGGCGTGTCACAGCGCCAGCAATGGGGATAACTGTGATTGATCACACCCTGATGAACCAGTTTGCCTTCCTTCTTCAGGCGTCGGATGATATCGGCATCCGCCTCCTTTACAGCCCGCCCAACGTAATCCGTAACCGCCGCCGTGAACTTGCCCTCTTCATCCACCGGACACACCACGGGAATCCCTTCCACCTGCCCCACCCGGTAGTCATCCTCACCGAAGCCCGGTGCCATGTGAACGATTCCAGCGCCATCTTCCGTCGAAACAAAATCAGCGGCAATAACCCGGAAGGCCCCCTTCTCTCTCAAGTCCGCAAAAAACGGGAACAACGGCGCATAACGCAACCCAACCAAACTGGCGCCCGTCACTTCCTCAATCACTTCATAGGCGGCATCCTTCTTGTAATAGGCGGCAAGCCGATCCTTGGCGAGATAGTAAATATCCCCGCCGTCCTTGATCTTAACGTAGGTAATGTCCTTCCCGACCGCTAACGCCAAGTTGGAAGGCAGCGTCCACGGGGTAGTCGTCCATGCCAACACATAGGTATTCTCTGCGCCTTCCACCTTGAACCGGATCGTAATGGCCGGATCCTGAACGTCTTCATAGCCTTGATTGGTCTCAAAATTAGACAGGGGCGTTGTGCATCGCGGGCAATAGGGAACAATACGATTCCCCTCGTAAATCAGCCCCTTCTTCCACAACTCCTGAAACACCCACCAGATGGACTCCATGAATTCAGGGTCCATCGTCTTGTAGTCGTGATCAAAATCCACCCAGCGCCCCATGCGTGTAACGATCTCGCGCCATTCCTTGGTGTAACGCAGCACAATGCTCCGGCAACGTTCGTTGAACACATCAACGCCCATCTTCTCGATGTCCCGCTTGCCGCTGATCTTCAGATCCTGCTCAACCTCATACTCCACTGGCAGACCGTGGCAATCCCAGCCAAACCGCCGCTTCACATAATGCCCGCGCATCGTCTGGTAGCGCGGCACGATGTCCTTGATCGTCCCCGCCAGCAAATGTCCGTAATGGGGCAACCCTGTGGCAAACGGAGGCCCGTCATAAAACACATACTCCGGGGCCCCTTCCCTCTGTTTCAACGAACGCTGGAAAACATCCTCCTGCTTCCAGAAATCAAGAATCTCCCGCTCCATGGTCGGAAAATCAACTCTTCGCGATACCGGGTCAAATGTCATTCCCTTACCCCTGCCTTTTTCTGCTTCACTGCCCGCCGGACCGCCTTGCGGAATCCTTCCGGCCCATATTTCAACTCATGCGAGCCACGCGTGATTTTGCACAGGCTGATCCCCAGCTCCGTTGCAATCGTGCGCTGGGGGACCCCCTGCTCCAATAGCCCCACTAATTTCCACCTCAACGCAATCTTATCACGCTCCCTGGCCGTCAATAGCGCGTACAACACCTCATAGACCTCCGAGGCATTCCCCATCCGGCTCAATACTGCCGCCAGTTCACGCATGACGGCATCACTAGCTTTGGAAGGAATCATGGAGCTCCCCTCATACCCGGCCATTGACATCCCTGTAACTTCATAAGACTGCGCATCATAAGGAAATCCCCTCTATCAATCAAAAAAATCTTTGTGCCCTATATTGCATCTCTGCCAATAAATGCGTTAATTCACATGCTAGTCATCTATTACTACAACCTCCAATGCGATACTGGAATTTGTCTTGGCTCACTATTTGACAGTCACAAAACATTGATGCTTCTTTGTTTGCCACCGCAAGCCCTTCTGACCACAGAGTTATGCGCATACTCTCCGCCGCGCTTACCTCTGTGTAGCCCGGCTCTGCTGTAAAAATGAATCCCGGAAAAACATACACTTCCCCACGCAAAACGCGTCTTCTCTCTTTCGATTGGCAGGACCGCTCTGCCAATCATGAATACCCTGACATCATGTATCCGCATTGATAACGGGCTCGCCATTCCCAAGCACTGAGCCGAGCCGGCTTTCAACTTATACTCCATCATCGAGGGTGGTCATACTGTTCCAGGCCAGCGCAGTCTCACAGCGGGCCATGCCGCCTTAGAGTTCGTCTCTCAACTCTCACCTGGCGACCTTCTGATCTGCCTCATTTCGGGTGGCGGCTCCGCGTTTATGACCGCCCCGCGCGCCCCCCTGTCTGACACGCAGGCGCTTATCTCCAAGCTTTTTGCCTGCAGCACACAACACAGGAACCTCATCAATGCGGATGCCTATGCCGCAAGCTATGCGGCCGCTCCAACCCATGCGACACCATAAGCGACTCGTCATTCAATAACTCTATCGTCGGACCTTCCGCCAGAATCTTTCCCCCATCCATCACCATGACATGCGAACAGACCTCCACCACCATTTCCAAGTCATGTGTCGCGATAATTTTGGTGTGCTGGAACGATTTAAGCCACTCTATCAAACGGCGACGCCCCTTGGGATCAAGATTGGTTGAGGGCTCATCCATGACCAGCACATCTGGCTCCATCGCCAGCACGGTCGCAATCGCCACCCCCCGCTTCTCTCCAGCCGATAATTTATAAGGCGGCCTGCGCGCCACATGCGCCATACCCACCTGCTCGAGTGCCATGTGAACACGACGCTCCACCTCGCCGGCCGGCAATCCAGCGTTCAACGGCCCAAAAGCGACATCCTCAAACACGGTCGGCATAAATAGTTGATCATCAGGATCCTGAAAAACCATCCCCACCGCATTGCGGACCAGCTTCGCCGTCTCACGTGTTAGCGGCACATCCCCAATCCTGACCTCGCCGGACGTCGGCATCAAATAGCCGTTCATGTTCATCAACAATGTCGATTTACCTGTGCCGTTCGCCCCAATGATCGCAACAGAACCGCCATGCGTGATCCGGAATGAAACACCTCGCAAGGCCTCCGTTCCATCGGGATATGCAAAACATAGATCAAGCACTTCCACTACATGATGACTCATCGTCCACCCCCAGTCACAAGGAAACCTAGCAGGTCAGCAAGGTTCCAGCATCGCGCCACAACAAAATACAAAATCCACACCAGTAAGAAAATCGCATCAACCCATCTAAAGGGTTGAATCCTCAGCACCTTGATCTCACCCTCGAACCCCCTAACAAGCATCGAGCGATAAACCCGTTGCGCACGATCCATGGAACGAACGAGCAGATGCCCGACTAGCGAAGCGTACACCCCGAAATCAAGGGCCCTCTGGTCTCCCGCTCGCATCGCCACCCCTCGCCTCATTCGCAAGCCTTCATCAGCCACCACAAACAGATAGCGATAGAGAAATAGAACCTGAACAACAAACACTCTCGGCACCCCCAGCCGCTCAAGACCCGCGCAAAGTTGATGAATCCCCGTGCATGCCACCAAGGCCAGCGCAGTGCCAACCGTCAGCACATATCGAACCATTAGTGACAGAAACGAAACCCACCCGCCAGAAATCTCAACACCACCAAGGATCATCACCGGACTCCGATCTAACACCGGGTTGAAAATACCGATGACAATCGCAAACGGCGCTGCTATCGCCACTTTTCTTAGTATGTACCCCGCCGGCAGCCCACCCACGGCAACAAGCGCCACAGGATAAACCACAAAAGGAATCAACGCTGAGACTTCATACCTTGAAAAAGACATCAGGGCCCCGAGATATACAAGGGTCACCAATATCTTTACGCGAGCGTCAATCCGATGGATCCGGGAATCCTTTCGGCCAAGCTTATCCATCTTTCCAAGGTCCATCCAACCAGCCATTGCCATCCTTTGTCTTAAGCTCACACGCTTATGTCACCGCAGCCCTTGTGATCAATATGAACACTGAATCAAGTTTTTCGCGATCCCCGTCCCGAATACTTCACTATGGCGCCAACAATCAACGCCAACGCCAATGTCAACCCGCCGCCCACCAACCCCGACACCGATGTCCCCGCTTTCACCTCGGGCCACGCCGGATCCTCCTCCGGCTCATCCGATTCTTCTCTGAACCCGTAATCAGGTAACACCGTGGTCTTGGCCTGAGCCACCGCAAATGCCCCATGAATCCCGTTTTCACCCTCTCCCGCCGCTTCCCCGCCGCCAACCTTCCCTATCGCCCATTCCAGTCCATCCGGATGCGACGACGCAAACCAACTCCCCACACCTCCTGCAATCACAGCCACCATCAACAACCCAACAAGCACCGGACGCACACTCTCCTTTATTGCTCCATCCCTCGCAAACGCCTCCGGCCTTGCCTTGGCCACAAACGCTATCAATACCGCCGTCACCATCCCTTCAACTATCCCGATGGCCAAGTGAATCGGTTGCATCATGAGGACAAATGGGCGGAACGGCAAATCCGATATACCGGAAAGAATTGTCTCCACCACCACACCAAATGCGCCAAGTTGAAGCCCAACAATCGCGGCCAGCAGGGCGCCCATCCACAACCGGAAACCACCCTGCGCGTTGCGGGCAATCGGCCGGTATACGAAAGGATAGGCAATGAAAGCAGGAAACACTCCTAGATTAAAAATATTACATCCCAGCGCCAGCAATCCTCCGTCTCCAAAAAAAAGAGCCTGCACCGTCAAGACCGACGCCAACGTCAGGAAAGCCGCATGCGGCCCAAGAAGAATCGCCAGAATCAATCCACCGCCCAGATGTCCACTGGAACCCGTTAGTGGAATCGCAAAGTTAATCATCTGCGCGGCAAAGATGAACGCACCCAGAACCCCCATCATTGGTACAACTCTGTCGTCCATGACACGCCGGATTGTGCGCGCGCAGTAGCCCAGCACCCCGGCCGCCACCGCCCACATCGCGCCGCCAACCACCGGCGAAACCAAAGCATCTGCCATATGCATATTATATGCCCTCTTCTTTCTTAATAATCACGTCCGTCTTACAAACCAAAAGCCCAAGTCAATCCCGCCGCTCCACTAATGTCAGGCGCATCGCCACTGATCTTTGATCCGCCGGCCATGTCCAACGTCAGGCTTTCAACAGGAGACCACCGGAAGCCTGTATTGTACTGCACAATGGTTTCTGCCCCTCCCGTGATTTCCTCCTCCGCAAACACCTCACCCACCCATTGCACAGCCTCCACAATTTGATAGTCCAATGCCACGCCGTAGTGCAGAACGTCGTTATCCGGACCGCCAATCCACGAGTAACCCAGATTAAGATGCACCCCTGCCTTCTCGCTTATGGAATGTGAAGTAACCCACATCAAATCATAGTCTGTCTCGACACTGCCAAGCCCATTTTCGTCGTCCGCCGTATGGAACGTAACCACCCCTGCCAGCGCATGACGTACACCCAGTGGACATTGAGAAACCACCTGTCTTTTCGCCCCAACCACCAAATCCCCCTGACCATGCTCGCGCACACAGTCCTCCCCTTCCCCGTCTTCCAGAAGTTCCATCCGCTCCTCAAATTGCCCTCCAAACCCAACGCCAATGTCCATGTATGGAACCAGGCCATAGGTTATCCCAAAAGGAACATCCCAATGCTTGCAATCATCGTCATGCACATACCTCACCCCGGCCTCGACTTCACACTGATTGGGTTCCACGGTGTCCGCATCATCAACAGCAAGCGGACGCCCAGCTAGCACAACGCCGCTTGTCAGCAAAAGCATACCCGCTACACTTCCCATTACCTGTCTTTTCACACAACCATCCTCTCGTGGTTATTGCTTTCATCACCCTGAGGCGTGTTACTTATTATACATTCGTAACACTTACAAGCAAAATACATTCAGCCCACCCCAACAGGTAGAACAAAAGGTAACCCTATCCTTACAACAACTGCCGCCCGGTGGTCCCGGCCGCCAGAGAGATGTGCTTCAACCCCTTGACCGCCTTGATCCGCCTGTATATCTCATCAATATCACCCGGCTTTCCTCGCACCGCGAGAATCTCCAGACAGTTGTCATGATCAAGATGAATATGCTGCGTTGAGATAATCGCATCATGACAGTCATGCTGCACGGAGGTCAATCGCTGGAGAATATCCGACTTGTGGTGATCATAAACCATGACAATCGCACCCGCGACCTCCCCTCCCTTTTTCCACTCCGTCTGCACAAGGCTGGCACGAACAAGATCGCCAATTGCCTTGGACCGCGTCGGACATCGTTCTTCCTTGATCTTGTCGTCAAACTGACGCACTAATTTATTGTCCAGTGATACGCTAAATCGGGTCAATGCCACAGTGTTCCTCCACTCCTTTTTTTATCAAAGTCACCTTACCGAACATATATCTTCAGCTCCACATCGCCCTGTCTTCGCTCAAATACCGGCGGGCATGGAGGCGCCATGGTCAACACATGCCTGTGCTTGGAGTTGACGGAGACAATCACTAGGTCACCCGGCAATGCGGAATCCCACGCCTGTGCAAAATCATCAGACTCTTGAATCGGCTTGTGGACATAATACTCCATAGGAATCACCCGACGACCGGTGATAAACACCTGGGTCGCTACCCCTGCCCGGTTCCTGACCTCTGCCGCACATTCCCGGTAGATAGCCGCCGGTTCGCGAAGCTCATGAAATACCGCGCTAAAACCCGCCGCCGTCCACACGCTCATGACCATCAAGGCTATCATGCCACGGGAAACAGGGTTACCTCTCTTAACTAAGGCTGCAACGACGCCCGTCAATATCACAGGCAAACCCCACCAAAATCCAACCCGACAACTCACCCCTTCCACAAACCACGGCAGTAGAACAACACCGCCTCCCGCCACCACCATGAGCCAACTGATACCGTGCAGAAAGCTTCCAACCCCTTTAAACCGAAGGGGATTCCTAGCTGCTTCGCACAAATAACCGCCCGTCAATAATGCCGCCGGTGGCATTAAAAGCATCGCGTAATGCAATTGCTTGCTCTTAAGCAGACTCATCAACACCACCGCACTGACCAACCACCCCATCAAGAATCTTACCCCGGGGCGCCCTCTCCGACGCCATGCCTGAACCATGGCCGCTGGCAGAAACAATCCCCAGGGCATCATGGCGATCGGTAACACATAAAGGTAATAGATAATCGCCCTCTTGTGCGGACTCTCCTTCATCAACGCAGCCACTTCATACCCGATGTCCTGTTGCGCCGCGCCGTTAATCTGCCCCAACATCAACTTCAAGTACCACGGCAAGACAATAACCAAGAACGGAACCATCAGCAGAAGTAAGCCCGCTCCGCTTCGCTTCCACGAATGGGCCGCCCCTGTCACATAAGCAGTCGCCAACGCGGCCACAGGCAGAACCAACGCCGCTGGCCCTTTGAACATAAACCCAATCCCGGCAAATACCCCTGCCAACACCCACCATCTCCACCCACTTCTGCTTATCCCTGCCCTCCACAAACTGAAACAGGCCAGAAGTGTAAACAACGTTAATGCGATATCGGTCTCGCACACGCGCGCGAACCGCAAGAACAGATAACTGGTCGCCACCGTCAACGCAGACACCCACGCTCGACGACGCCCCACCCAATACCGTCCACAACCATAAACCGCCAACACCAAAAATACACCCAGCGCCGCATTAACCCCGCGCGCCACAGCAAGCGAGTCCGAGCCGCCCGCCACTCGAAAGACCGAAGCCACCACCCAATACATGAGTGGCGGCTTGTTGACCCTTACTTCCCTGTCATAAACCGGCACTAGCCAGCTGCCGCCATCCGCCATGTTGCGGGCACACATCAACACCCGTAACTCGGAAGCCCGAATTGGCATCGGATTTCCATTCCATGGCAGAGTCCCAAGCAGAACCACCACGACCGGAACGAGCAACATCAAGCCTCGGAACCGTCTCGTCAGCGTCATTTCTTATTCCCCGTGCTATCCGTCGCCACCACATCCCCCACCATCATTACCTTGTCTTTCAAGTCCGGATTCGCCTTGAAGTAACGATCCATCCCCGCCGTCAATTGAATCTCCAACCCGGCCTTGTCGGGCACAAACAATGCCGCGCAATTGGTGAAGAATGCCAAAACCTTGTTCCCCTCGTCAGGCCCCAGCACAAACAATGCCGTCGACATCGCATCCGCCGCCGCCGCGGAAGGCGCCACCACGGTAACCCCCGCCATTCCTGTCACCGGCCACCCGGTGCGCGGATCAATGATGTGCGCGTATCGTTTACCCTCAATTTCCACAAAGCGCTCATAATTCCCCGACGTTGCCACCGCCATCCCGTCGCTCAGCTCAATCGTACCGATGGTGGCTCCTGCCTGAAACGGATCGCGTACTCCAACCCTCCAAGCCCGCCCAGACTCCGGTTTCCCATAACACCGCATATTCCCCGCCAGATTCACCACAAAGTCTTTCGCTCCTTGCCTGATCAGGTCACGACAACTCACATCCACGGCATACCCCTTGGCCAGCCCCCCAAAATCCACCACCATTCCTGTCCGATCCAATCCACACCTCTCCCCTGCAACCACAATCTTGGAGTATCCAACCAACGCCATCTTCTCCTTCAATAAATCCTCCGCAGGCAACGTCTCGGGCTTCTTCCCTCCACTAAAACCCCAGGCCTTCACCACCGGCCCCACCGTCACGTCGAACGCCCCATGACTCAAGGCCCCATACACTCTTGCCATACCAAGCATCTTGGTCAGATGCTCTCCTGTCGTCATCAGTCCTTTCCCGGCTTGGGCGTTAAATCGCGACAGTTCACTGGTCGGACTATAAATACTCATTGTCGCCTCGATCTCTTTCATCCGATCAAAGGTCGTCTTCTTGTAACTCTCACAGCGCTCCGCTTCGCCAACTCCTGCAATCACAGACCCAAGGGTTCCCATGACTTGAAACGTTGACTCTCTCGTCCCAGCCCGCCTGCACGACATAACACCAACACTCACAATGACAACCGCCACTAGTGCCGTTATAAAACAAATCCTCTTCATCGCCTCATCCTCTTTGGAACGCAAAATCAGTTATTATCACCACCCAGTATCGTTGCCGCGCTCGCCTTGGCTTCTTGCCTCATGGATTCCCACTGTGCCGCAACGTCGTCCGTCCCCCGCCCTTCAGGACTTCGACTCATCGCATCCCTGTAAAGCTCCCCCAGCCGGATAAACCCTGCGGCAAAGGGCTCATTTCCCAACATACGCCAAGTCTCACCCTTTGACAGGAATCCTATGATAAGTTCACGCCTGTTCATGGTGCTTACAGCATTTGACCGCTCATCCACCTCCGCGCAAACCGCTGCCTCCAAACTTGTCCCCACCCCGCCACTCCCCGGCAAGGCAACGAGTGCCGCTCTTGCTTTCTCGGCGCCAACCTCGTCCCCGAACGCATACAACATAACCATCGCTTCCCGCAGAAATAGCTCCACGACCACCCCGGTCAACGGCACCTTCATCAAACCCTCCCATTGCCGTGACTGCACCCCGCGCCGGGCCAGCTCCAAGCGGGGCCCCCGCACATACAATCGTCGTGCCGGATCAAAATGAAGGGTCCCGGAACTAATCATATCCTTCATCGAAGTCCAGACCAACCGATCACACCACGGCATATTCGGATCTTGATATTCCCGCCCCCTGGACGCCCAATAGAGTGCATGAGTTTCCGGCAGTCGCCAATCAAGCGAACCAACCTCTCCCTCCGTCTCACGCATGAAATCCAGCGATAACCCTTCCGCCGCCAATGCTGTCCGGGTTGCCGGGTCATCCTTGACCATACCAAGTGAACCGCCAGCGCCGCCCATCAACGCCGTCATGTCCGAGGCCAACCTTATCTGGGTATAGAAGGGCACTTCATCCCAGCGCCCGGAAACCTTTTCGGAGTACAACCATCCAAGCTCCCAATACAACTTCCCGCTTCTGGGGTTGGCAGGTATGCCTTCATCACGCAATAACCGGACGCCACGCTGTATCCATTGCCACCGGTCGGCTGGATCGGGGAACATCGCGCTGATGTTGTATGCGATATTCCACGCATGATAGGACCACACCTCGGAATATCTGGGTTCAAGCCGTGTGATCCACTCCGAGAGCTGGGCAACCTCAAAATAATTCCCCTCATCCTGCTTTTGCGCCGCCCGCAACCAAAGTCCATCCGCCAAAATCCCCCTGAACCCGCCAAGAGCAACCGTAATGAATCGGACACCCGGCGGATAGTCTGCCATGGCCAAAGCCTCACCACCCTGAACCCTTTGCTTTTGGGCCAATAAACCGGATACCGAGAACGCACCCGCCGCAAGCGCAATAAGCACTAGCGAAACAACCACTTTGTTCCACGGCGTGCTATTCTTTATGGAGAGGTCTGGCTTCATGCTAATCATCACTCTCCATCAACACTCCATCACACAAAATCCAGATGAACGCTTCACACCTGATAGCGCTCATAATGAACGATCTCGTGCGCTGCCTTCCGGCTTTTTGCTCGAATGGGCTCTTCGGGGAACCCAAGCGGTGTCATCGCCAACGGCTCAAGCGTCGCCGGTAGTCCCAGCACCCGTCTGACTTTTGCTGGCTCAAAGGCTCCAATCCAGCACGTTCCCAACCCGAGATCCGCCGCGCACAATGTCATATGATCCATCGCTATGGCGCCATCCACGTCGGAATAGTTCTTTCCGTCAGACCGCACCCACCCCTTGGCCGGCTCAACACACACCACCAAAATCACCGGGGCGGTCCAGAACCATTCCCTTGGATAAGCCTCTCCCAACGCATGGCGTTGCCGCTCTTCCCTCACCACCACAAACCGCCACGGCTGACGATTCGCCGCTGATGGAGCCAAACGTCCAGCCTCCAAGACCATCTCAATCTTCTCTTGAGGCACCACCCGTGCCGCGTAAGACCGCACACTGAAACGCTGTTTAGCCAAGTCAAGGAAGCTCATCGTCTTTCCCTCCTTTTAGCAAGAATCCACCTAGTTATACCGCCAAATGGCCGAAGACCACGCGGTCACGCCCTCCAAGATCCGGACGTATCGCCACATTTACATATCCATTGTCTTTCAACAATCCCACAACCGCCGGACCTTGGTCAAAGCCTATTTCAATGAAAATCCAGCCGCCCACCGTCAATGCCGTCCGCGACTCAACAATCAAGCGACGAATCAAATCCAATCCGTCAGGGCCGCCATCCAACGCCGACATCGGCTCGAAGTCACGAATATGTCGCGGTAGCGCCGCGCACTCACCAGTGGAAATATAGGGAAGATTGCTTACCACCGCGTCCAGAACAGCCACTCCCAGCCCCTGCAAGAGATCTCCATGCCTGAATTCAATACGCTCGGAAACTTTGTTTATAGTTGAATTTTCTCGAGCCAACTCGAGCGCCTTCTCCGAAATATCAACCGCAACCAACCTCGCATCCGGACAGCCCAGCGCCAGACTCACCGCCACGCACCCGCTGCCCGTCCCAATATCCGCAATCATCGCCGCTGACCGATTCCTAAGCGCCCCGCATTCCAACACCGTCGTGATCAAAACCTCCGTGTCGAGCCTGGGAATCAGGGCTCGCCGATCCACTTTGAATGGATGCCCCATGAACTCGACATCGCCAATGATGTATTGAAGCGGCTCACCGGAACCCAACCGTTTGATTCCCACCCGTAGCGGCACAAGTTGAGCCTCCTCAAGCATTGATTCGAAACGGATGTAAAGTTGCAGTCGCGGACACTTCAAAACGTGGCTCATCAACTGTTCAGCCACCAGACGGGGATGCTCCACTCCCTTGCCGGCAAGGTAGTCAGCCGACGCTTGGAGAACTTCGAGCAACGTCTTCATAACTTGGCCGCCGCCATCTCTTTCTTGACCCGCAACGCCAAATCATGATCACGCAACGCCTGGATTAATTCGTCAATGCCACCCTCCATGACGCGGTTCAAGGTATATATTGTGTAATTGATCCGATGGTCGGTTAATCGGTTTTGCGGAAAGTTATAAGTCCGAATTTTCTCACTGCGATCCCCGCTCCCGATTTGGGTTCTCCTGAGGTTCCCGCTTCGCTCCTCCTCTTGCCTCTGCTTCCAGTCAAGCAATCGGGCCTTCAACACACTTAACGCCTTTTCCTTGTTTCGATGTTGCGAGCGTTCATCCTGACTTTGCGCCACCAGCCCTGTCGGCAAATGCGTCACACGCACCGCCGAATACGTCGTATTCACACCCTGCCCTCCTGGCCCGGATGAACAAAATATATCCACGCGTAACTCATCGGCCGGAATCACAATGTCATCCATCTCATCCACTTCCGGCAGAACCGCCACCGTGGCCGCCGATGTGTGAATACGCCCTGATGACTCCGTAACGGGGACTCGCTGAACGCGATGACAGCCGGATTCATACTTCATCACGCTGTAGACTTGATTCCCCTGAACCGAACAGACCACTTCCTTGTAACCGCCAATCGAAGAGGAACTGGCATCGATGACACTGACCTTCCAGTTCCGCCCCTCGCAATATCGACTGTACATACGGAATAAATCCGCCGCGAACAAAGACGCTTCCTCACCACCCGTCCCGGCCCTGATTTCCATGATAACATCGCGCTCGTCGTTAGGATCTGGCGGCAACATCGCCGCCTGTAGCTCCTTCTCCGCCTTCGGCAGAGCCGCTTCCAGTTCCGCGAACTCTTCCGAGGCAAGCGCTTTCAAATCTGGATCAGCACTGTCGTTTGATAGCAATTCACGGTGCTCATCAAAATCTCGCTTAATCCGCAAGTAACCCGTCGCCTTTTCCAAAATACGCCGGGTTCGCAAATGCTCCTTCACGACATCGCGAAATTTTTTCTGGTTTGACGCCAGCGCCGGATTGGCAATATCCGATTCCAACGCCGCGACGCGCTCCTTCAACTTCTCGATGTACAAATTATCAATCACACGATCCCATCCATTCCTTACCAGCCCATCGCCGGCAACCCCTGAACAGAAAAAGGGCCAGAACACCCGAAGGTCTCCTGGCCTCAACTAAATCATGCGTTGACTACTTCTTCGCGTAACGCTTACGGAACTGCTCCACGCGCCCCTTGGCATCCACCAGAGCCGTGCGGCCGGTGTAAAATGGATGACAGGCCGAACACGAGTTCACATGCATGGCTTTGGAGGTTGATTTGGTTTGAACAACCACCCCGCAACCGCAGGTAATCGTTGTTTCACCGTAATTTGGATGGATATCCTTCTTCATGATCTAAACCTTTCTTGACGAAAAACTCGCATCTTATACCGAATCCCCCCCGCCCAAGCAATCTCTTTGTTATAGCCAGCGAGCTTTATCTTGCGCGCCCAGAGAAGACTTTTCCACGGACCAGAGTCCCTGACGGGCAATATTAATCAAAACACCTATCATCATCATCGAAATAACCAGGCTCGATCCCCCGTAACTAATGAACGGTAACGGCAATCCCTTGGTTGGCAAACAACCCGTCACAACACCGATATTGATCATAGCCTGAACGGTGATCATCATCGTCAATCCGAAACCAAGCAAACGCCCGAAATGATCCCGCGCCCTCAAGCTAATTAACATTCCACAGGCAAACAAACCCGCAAACAACAAAACTACCGTCATCGTCGCCATCAACCCCAGTTCCTCGCCGATAATAGCCAAAATGAAATCCGTATGCGCCTCTGGCAAATAATAATGCTTCTGCATGCTTTGCCCCAATCCAACTCCCCAGAATCCACCCAAGGTGAATGCGTCCACAGACTGATTTAACTGATACGCCGCCGCCGGATATTTTTCAGGCATCAGGAAGGCAAGAATGCGCCCCCTTCGATTATCATCCAGTAGCACCGCCCCCGAAAAAGCGCAAAAACCAAGAGCCCCGCCAATCCCGATCCACCTAAGCGAACTCCCGCCAATAATCAGCAGAATGCCGCCTACCGTGGCCAAAAGCGCCGTCGTGCCATAGTCAGGCTCCGCAAAAACCAACCCCAACATGAGAGCCAGCAGGAGGCCGGGCTTGAGAATCCCCTCCTTGAACGTCCCAATCTTTTTCCCAACCTGTGCAATCCAGGCGCCCAAGGCGACTACAATGGCAAACTTTGAAAATTCAGAGGGCTGAACACTCATGAAGCCCAGCTTGAGCCATCGGCGACTACCACCTATCTTGGCGCCAACATGCGGCACCAACACCAACACCAACAGCAACGCGGCAAAAACCACTACGGGTATCCAATGCTTCTGCCAGCGGTGATAATCCACCGATGCCGCCGCCACTCCCACCCCGACCGCCGCAGCTAAATACACAAGCTGACGTCGCAGGAAGTAGTTCGGATCCTTATGAACATCGTCCCCCTTAACAGAACTGGCGCTGGCCAACATTACGATGCCCAGCGCCAGAAGCAGAAGTACGATGCCCACTAAAATGCTGGGCGTCTTCCACATCACTCAACCGGTGGCGGAATTTTCAACGTCTGGCCCACTTTGACATCCGGCGAGGCCAGGTTATTCAGCTTGATAAGCTCCTCAACCCGAACGCCGTAAATCATGGCGATGGCATCCAATTGCTGATTCGGCTCAACCACATGCAACAACTCGCCGGGCTTGGATTCAACCACAGCGGCATCCGCCACGGGAACGGCCGCTTCAGCAACCGCAACCGACGATTCATCCGCAGGCGCACCTTCGGCCGCAGGGGCCACAACTTCGCCGCCCTTCGGCAACGCCAACTTCTGGCCAACACGCAACGAATCACTCGTCAGGTTGTTAATTTGCTTGATCGCCTTGGAAGTCGTGCCGCTACGTGCCGCAATGTGACCCAGCGTGTCGCCCGATTTGACAACATACTCGCCACCACCCGCCGCCACGGGCGCCGACTTCTTCGTGGGCTTGGCCACCGTCTTGCGAGTCTTGCGAACCGGCTCCTTGGCATTCAAGTCAACATACCCCGGAAGCGTCAGCTTGGTTCCGATAACAATCTTGTTCGGATTGCTGATCTTGTTCATCTTGATGATGTCACGAGTCGATACATTGAACCGTTGGGCAATGTACGAAAGACTGTCACCAGCCTTGACGGTGTAAACCTTCGTCGGCACTTCAACAGGAGGCAACTCCACTTTCTCCGGCTCCACCACCGCAGGAGCCACCGCAGGCTCCATCACTGGCGGCATAACCGCCGGCTCAGTTTGCGCCGCAGGACGAGTCGTCCCGCAACCTTGAATTAACAACGAGCCAATCACCACCACATGCAACACCGCGATCAAACCAAATGCCCACGCCTTTTTCACTTCAACTCTCCTTTTTTTATCTGCAATACCAACTCAATAAACTGTTCGCCTCTGTCCTCAAAACCCTTAAACTGATCAAAACTCGCGCATCCTGGAGAAAGCAAAATCGTATCACCCTCTTTCGCATCCTCCCAAGCATGACTAACGGCGTCCCTCAACCCATTGCAAACCGTGCATTGCACAGTATCCTCCCACGCCAAAGCCATTTCGCGTGAGTATTTCCCGATAAGATAGACCCCACTCACCCGATTGACGAGTATTTTTTTTATCCCGTCGAGATCCTTCTCCTTTAATAATCCGCCGGCTATCAGTCGCACCGGACCGACTCCCATCTGCAATGCAGCCGCCATAGCCGCCAGATTGGTCGCCTTGCTGTCATTCACAAACACAACATCACGAACAACACCCACCGTTTGCATTCGATGCGGCAACCGTTCAAATTCCCGCGCCGCGCGACCAACACACTGAGGATTCGCGCCACACTCAATCATCGCAGCTACACAAGCCGCCGCCGTCATCCCCATGACCTCATTATCAAAAGCAGTACCCCTAACATCAACAGGAAGATCAAGGCCTACCCCTTCAATCATTCCTCCCGCGTAGCGGCACTCCGCTTCCGGCCCCAATCCAAACGTCCTCTGTATGCAACTTGCCGGCATCACACAGGACGCGGCGCTCAGTTCCGCCAAAGGTAAAACAGCCGTTTGCCCATCACCCATGCGATGAAACAACCTTAATTTCATCGCACGGTATTCATCCATTGTGCCATGCCGATCCAGATGGTTTGGATTGATATTCAGAAGAATGGCAACGTCGGGAGAAAAACAGTCCACAGTCTCCAACTGGAAAGAACTCACCTCCGCCACAATCCAATCGGGTGCTGGATTCACCAACGCCAATGCGCTGAGTGGTGTTCCAAAATTCGCGCCCGCTTCCGACGTTAACCCCGCACAACGAAGCGCGTCACGACAAAGCTTAACCAGTGTGCTTTTACCGTTGGACCCCGTCACCGCCAATACACGACCGGGTAGATGCCGCCACCCCAATTCCAATTCGGAAAGAACCGGGATTCCCCGTTGCCGACATTCCTGAACCCACGGCGAATTTGAGGGAACGCCGGGACTCAACACGCATAGCTCAAACCGGCCATCAGGCAATGCTTTCGCTGCAGTGTGAACCACCACGCCTTCATTGCGCAACGATTCCGCTCGCCGCTCAACATCAGCAGTGCTGCCCGCATCCACCAGCGTCACCGCCGCCCCTTGTCTCATCAGCAACCGAGCCGCCGCTTCGCCGCTAGAACCCAGCCCGATCACTAAAGCAGTTTTCACCGCCACTGGATTGTAATGAGCCGTCATATGCCCTATCGGAGTTTCAGCGTAGCCATTCCCAGCAACGCGAACAGGATTGAAAGAATCCAAAATCGGATCGTAACCTGGGTCTCACTCCATTTCCGGAGTTCAAAATGATGGTGAATCGGGGCCATGGCGAAAATGCGCTTCCCTCGTAATTTAAACGAAGCCACCTGCAGAATTACGCTTACCGCCTCCATGACGAACACGCCGCCAATCAGCACCAACGCAATCTCCTGCTTAATCAGGATCGCCACCATGGCCATGGCTCCACCCAGGGCAAGACTGCCTGTATCCCCCATGAACATTTGCGCCGGATGGCAATTATACCAAAGGAACCCCAGACTGCCCCCCAGCAAACACCCGCAAAACACCGCCAGCTCACCGCTTCCTGGCACATAAGGCACAAGCAAGTAATCGGCAAACGCGCGATGTCCCGTCACATAAGCCATAACCAGATAGGCCAGTGCCACGGAGCTTGTGCAACCAATCGCCAAGCCATCCAACCCATCGGTCAAATTCACCGCGTTGCTAGCCCCCACCACCACCACCGCCACAAAGGCCAGGGTTAGCAGGATTCCCATATCCTGAACAACGGGATCCTTAAGAAATGGAACCACTAACTGCCGCACTGAACCACTGGTTTCTGGTAAAATCAAGAGAAGGCCACCCATGACCAGCGCCCAAAATAATTGAAGACGTGATTTGACTTTCGCGCTCATCCCTTTGGCGCTTTTGCCTTTGAGCTTCGCGTAATCATCCATGAAACCAACCCAGCCCATGAACAGAAAGGTCGCGAGCGTCAGTAGGATTTGAATATTCGTCGGCACCGCCCAGAGCAATGTGGCTATGGTGACCGATCCGATAATCAGGATCCCGCCCATGGTGGGAGTGCCTTCCTTCTTTCCGTGCAATGCATGCAACGGCGGCGCTTCCGCCTTCCTCACATACTGCTTAACATCCATCCGCTTCAACTGCCGGACAACCCAGGGCCCAATGATCACACTAATCAAAAAAGCCGTTGCCGCTCCGGCCAATGCACGAACGCTGATATACCGGAACACTCTTAATTCAGACGCCCAGCCGCTTAAAAGATGAAGATAATAAAACATCTAACTCCCCATGAATGCCAAAGGTCGGCATCAGCCACGATTGTTCAATTCAGCCAAAATTCTTTCAACCGCCACTTCAAGATGCACGCCACGCGAGGCTTTGAATAGAACAGCGTCTCCCGGCTTGAGTTCCGCCAGCAAATGATCCGCCGCGGCCTCGGGTGCATCGCACCGCATCACCCGTCCCGCCTCCATACCCGCCTCCACCGCCCCGTCAGCCAGGGACAGACCAAGCCTCCCTACCGTCACCAAGCCCTGCCAGTCACCAAACCTCATCCAACGACCGACGTCCTCATGTTCCGCAACCTCCCCCGCCCCTAACTCACGCATATCCCCAAGCACCAGCCAACGCTTTCCCCTGACATTCATTTCCGCAAATGTCCGGATTGAAGCTCGCATGCTCAATGGATTAGCATTATAAGCATCATTTATCAATGTTATGCCGCCCACGTCATATTTCTGCCACCGCATCGGAGGCGCTTCATAATGACCCAACGCCGCCTCAATGGAACCCCACGTCACACCACATCCCCGCGCCACCGCCATTGCCAACAACGCGTTGTGTAGATTGTGAACGCCGGGTAAAGGCATTTTGAATTCAAACGTCTCCCCCGACTCGCGTTCCAACACCCTGTTCACACCCGTCCCTGCATCCATCGCCACCACCGCATAATCTGCGGCGCCCTTCAGCGACACACTGACCACCCGACATGGCGACATGCGCTTCAACAGCTCATAATTGACTTCATCCGCGCTGATCACCGCGCAGCCGTCAGGGGGGAGCGAAGCAAGCAGCACGCCTTTCTCTCTCGCAATCGCTTCAACGGAACTGAAAAATTCCAAATGAACCGGACCCACATTCGTAATCACACCCCAATTTGGCCCCGCAATATCACACAGGGGTGCCATCTCCCCGGGATGACTGATCCCTAATTCAATCACACCCATGTCTGTGTCTTCCGGCATCTGGAGAATACTCAGCGGTAGCCCGATCTCATTATTCCAATTTCCCTTGGTTCTCGCCGTGGCAAATGTGGTCGCCAGCATCCCGGCGATCATCTCCTTGACCGTGGTTTTTCCAACACTGCCAGTCACTCCCACAATCCGGATCCCCAGCCTGCGCCGATATCCAGCCGCAACATTCCCTAGCCCCTTCACCGTGTTTTCAACCACAATACAAGGCAATATCTGCCCTGCTTTGTTCACCCGGTCACTGGAAATCATCGCCGCGACAGCGCCGCGCGACGACGCCTCGGAAAGTAAGTCATGCCCGTCCACGCGGGCACCCGGAATAGCAACAAATAGAGATCCCGGAGTAATCTGTCTGGTATCATGAACAATGCTGGTAACCTGCGTTGGCCTACCCACTATCCACTCACCAGCACTCCATTCGGCCAGTTCGTCCGGAAATAATCGCGGCATCGGATTATCCCTCATCCCTTTTTAATAATGTCCGCACAACTTGCCGATCATCAAACGGGATAATCGTATTAGCCAGTTCCTGCCTGCTTTCATGACCCTTACCGGCAATCAACACAACATCACCTTCTTTCGCAAGCGACAACGCAAATGCTATGGCCTCCGCGCGATCTTCAACAACCTCATGCCGCCCACCTCCAGCAAATCCAGAACGAATTTGGTCAATGATAACACGAGGATCCTCTCGCCGCGGATTGTCGGACGTCACAACCGTGATATCCGCCATGCGGGACGCCACTGCCCCCATCAAGGGACGCTTACTTTGATCACGATTCCCTCCGCATCCAAACACCAGAATCAGTTGACCACGGGTAAACGGCCGTATCGTCTCCAGCACATTCTCCAATGCATCATCCGTATGCGCATAGTCCACAAACACCCGGAATCCGCGCCGCGTTGGGATCTCCTCGAGACGACCCGGAACCGCCTGGCAATCCGCCAAGGCTTTTAACACCGTAATCTCATTCAATCCGAGCGCGCGTCCCGTTGAATAAGCCGCCAAGGAGTTCAGCACATTGAACCGACCTAGCAAATTCACCCGCGCATGGCAGGTCCCCCATGGACTATTAATCCTGAACGAGCTTCCCCTCTCGTCAAAAACAACTTTTTCGGCTCGCACGGAAACAGTGTCGCTTAATCCAAAGGTGAACACGTCGGCATGTTGTTCCGCTTCTTTCTCCAATTCCCCTCCCTTTGGATCATCCCCATTGATCACCGCCGTTCCTCGCTTGCCGTGCCCAAGCATCTGAAACAACTTCTGCTTGGCGTCAAAATACGAATCCATCGTCTTGTGATAGTCCAAATGATCGCGGGTCAGGTTGGTAAATACCGCCACATCAAAATCAACCCCGGCCACCCGATCCTGATCCAATGCGTGCGACGATACTTCCATCGCCACACTGCCGCACCCCGCCTTAAGCATTTGATCCATCAGCGACTGAAGCTCGTTGGATTCCGGCGTGGTCCTTGTCGCCGGAATGACTCGCCCGCCAATTTCGTACTGAACCGTTCCAATAAGACCGGGCTTCTTGCCTGCGGCCTCGAGAATATCCCTGATCATGAACGCCGTGGTGGTTTTCCCATTCGTCCCAGTAACCCCTGCTACCAGCATACGCCCGCTGGGATGACCATAAAATGCGTCTGCGGCTTGCGCCAACGCCAGCCGCGCGTTTTCCACTTGAATATGCGTTGCTGAATGAAGCGCGAATCGCCCATGCTGGGAAACGATGATGCCGGCGCCACGGCGTATTGCATCTTCAACAAAGGCAGCACCATCCTGCGATTCCCCCGCAATGGCTACAAAGAGGAAATCCTGGCGGACTTGACGAGAATCACACACCACTCCCGCCACCGTCCGATCCTGAATTCCCCTCACGCCCGTATGTGCCACACTCTTAAGCAAATCGTCCAGTTTCATGGCAAACTTGTCCCGCCAGCGTAATACAACTTATCCTGCCGCGGCTCGCCGCCCGGAAGAATGCCAAGATAACGAACCGCCTGTTCAGCCACTTCGCCAAACACCGGCGCCGAGACCAGACCACCCGTATGTAGCGGCTGAGGCTCATCCACCACCACGATCATTCCAATCTCAGGATCTTCCGCCGGCAGGAATCCAACAAAAGACGCCATGTACGCCGTCTCCGAGTATTGTCCCGCTATTGGCTTCTGCGCCGTCCCAGTCTTGCCTGCCACCGTGTATCCATCCACACATGCCTTAACACCAGTCCCCCCCTCCTCTGTCACGCGGGCCAG
The DNA here is from genome assembly GCA_964508705.1 of uncultured Verrucomicrobiota bacterium. GTDB lineage: Bacteria > Verrucomicrobiota > Kiritimatiellia > CAIKKV01 > CAITUY01 > CAZDUS01. Next base: position 10,885 of record CAZDUS010000017.1, on the reverse strand, counting down.
CAATTTCCTCATCAGCGCTGATGTTTCTGGCTTGATTGGCCGGCTTAACACATGCGGCGATTGACGCATCAACACCGTGCCACTGCTGGAAATCACCTCCTTGACCACATAAGGACGCATGACCTTCCCGTCATTCGCAATGCCACACATCACCCCGAGCATCTGTAGCGCCGTCACCGCCACACCCTGCCCGATGGCAATACGGCTGGAACTGATCGCCGACCACTTCTCCGCCGGACTCAGAATCCCGCCCTCCTCTCCTGGCAAATCAATGCCCAAGCGACTGCCTATTCTGAAGGCTCTCAGACTATCCTCCAGCCTTTCATCTCCCATCATGATGGCAATCTTCGCCGCGCCAATGTTGCTGGATTTCTTCAAAATGTCCGCCACGTTCAGGTAGCCATAGGAGTGATAATCCCGCAGAATTCTTTTCTGGTACAACCAGCGTCCGTTCTCGCAATCAAACACCGTCTCCGGCGTCACAATCCCTTGATCCAACGCCGCCGCAATCACCGCCACCTTGAATGTCGAGCCCGGCTCATAGACATATCCAATTGGGCGGTTGAGCTTCTGCTCATCCTTCGATTCGCGAAACTGGTTGGGATCAAATCCCGGACGACTCACCATCGCCAGAATTTCGCCTGTTTTCACCCTCTGCATGATCGCCATCACCGCCTTGGCCTGATGACGCTCCATTGCCGCATCCACACCTTTTTCCAGCATATACTGAAGATTTTGATCAATCGTCAGTACCACATCCGAACCCTCGCGCGGGGCAACCTCCCGTATACGACGGTCATACATCTCCCGCCGTCGCCCATCCAACTGGCTCTCCAGGAAACCGGGCATCCCCTTCAAATAATTCTCCATGCACTGCTCGATCCCACTAGATCCGACCCCGTCATGATTCACAAACCCAAGGACATGACAAAGCATTTGCCCCTGGGGATAGGACCGTGTCATGGAAGGACTCTGGAACACTCCGGGCAATTTTAATTTCGCCACTGCTTCCGCTCGCTCGTCAGAAACAAATCGCGATACGTAAACAAACCGGCGCCCGGGCTTCTTGAACTCCTCCAGCAATCCGATGGCAGGCACATTGAGCACCCGCGAAAGTTTACTTGCCACTTCACCAAATCGGTTACTGGCCACCAGCATGGAAGGATCCACCCAGATATCCTTCACGCTCACATTCGCAGCCATGATGTTGGCCGCCATACTGCTATCAAGAATCCGCCCACGAGGAACCGTTAAGGTCTCCTTGTAGGTCCGGGTCTTGACCGCGCGCGAGCGCGAATGGTTTTCTGTCGAAACGTGCAGACCGACCAAGCGAACCACCAACCCAACCATCGCCGAAAAGATGACGATGGCCACAAATAAAAATCTGGTGCTTCTGCGAAACTCAATCATTCATTACGATCCTGTCAACACGTGCATATCGGGAGTTCTGGCGCATTTCCGGGCCGCCCATGTTATCAAGCGTACCATCCGGCTTCACTCGGACAATTTGATTTCGACTTGGCCAGGTCATCGCCAATCCGTGCGCCTTCAGCGCGTGCTCCATGCTGGCGGGTGCCAGCAATCTCGCCCACTCACACTGCTCCTTGACCACTTCCTGACGCAACATATCCCTGCGAGCTTCCAGCGCCTTGATCTCCTGCCCCAAACCCTCCGTCCTCGATCTCAGGCAGACATAAAACACAGACAACCCCACCACAACCACAAGGATCACCGCTAGAAGGGCCGGGAACTCAAAATTTGATGTAGACTTTTTCCTGTTTTTTCGCGCCATAATACTCACCTTTTCCTTTCAACCGCACGCAGTTTCGCCGACCGGGCGCGCGGATTCCTCTCGCACTCATCCTCTGAAGCCATCACCGGCTTCCGAATCAACACCTCTACCTTGGGCTCAACCCCAACCCACTTGCGACCTCCCTCGGCCAGCGATTCCCATCGCCCCTGGTGGTCCGCAAAAAAATGCTTCACAATCCGATCCTCAAGGCTGTGGAAGGAAATCACCACCAGTCGCCCTCCCGGGGCCAACAAGTTCAATCCCGCCTCCAACCCGGCCGCCAACGCCTTCAACTCGCCATTCACCGCAATCCGCAAAGCCTGAAACGTTTGCGTTGCCGGATGAATCCGACCGCGTCGGCCGCCATACACCTTCATCACCAAGTCCGCCAACTCACTCGTCCGCGAGAACGCCCGAACATCCCGTTCCGCCACAATCCGCCTCGCAATCGCCCTTGCCCTCGGCTCCTCGCCATACCGACTCAACACTTCCGCCAAATCTTGCGCCGGCAACGTATTCACCAAGTCTGCCGCCGTCGGCTGGATATCCCGATTCATCCGCATATCCAACGGACCATCCTTCATAAAGCTGAACCCGCGCTCCGCACTGTCCAACTGATCCGATGAAATCCCGATATCAAGCAACACCCCATCCACTCCAGAAACCCCGGACTCCGCCGCCACTCTCGTCAATTCCGCAAACGACGCATGGACAAAGACGCATCGCTCCGCACACTCACCCATCGCAAACTTAGCCCGGTCTAATGCCGTCGCATCCTGATCCAGTGCCAGCAAACGCCCCGTTGGTCCCGTCGCCTCCAAAATCGCCTTCGCATGCCCGCCGCCACCCAACGTGCCATCCACATAAACACCACCGGCACGTGGCGCCAACCACTGCATCACCTCATCCAGCAATACCGACTGATGCATTTGAACCTTCCGGCTTGCGCCCTGTATTGCCGCGAACCGCCGTGCTGGCTATCCGTAACCCCCCGCGACTCAAGTGCCGCCCACCGGGAACCATACCCAAAGTATCCAGCCGTTTTCGCGGAAGCCTCAGCCACCGGACTCCATCACGTCGTCCCGTAATGGAACCGCTCATCTGCATGAATTGCGCTATGGTTGACATCCTCATTTCCTGACCAATACCTTTTAGAAACCAATATTCCTGGCCGCCTCACCCAGATCGGCAACACTGGCCCCTCCTGTCTGTTTCCACAGTTCAGGATTCCATAGTTCAAACCTTTCAATCGCCCCAACCAGAATCACCTGCTCCCCAAGCTGGGCGTACTCCAACAAATCATCCTTGATCCGAATCCTGCCCGCCGAGTCCCACGGCGCCAGTTGCGACTGGGAACCCAACACTCGGGCAAATTGCCGCGCCTGCGTGTCCGCTATCGAAAGACTCCTGATCCTCTGCAACCGTTGCACCATTTCCCGGGCCGGATACACACTCAGACACCTTGCGTTTTCAAGACTGGGCAACACATAAAGACTTGTCGGAATACCCGCATATTCCCGCCATTCCGCAGGAATCGTCAGCCGCTTCTTCGGATCCAGCGAGTGCTCAAATTTGCCGACAAATATGCCGCTCGCTTCTCCAAATCCGCTCAATCCTGTGTCTTTTTGATCCACTCTCTTTACCTTTGCCCCACAATGGTCTACTTGCGTGACACAATACAACACTTCGCCCCACCAAACGTCAACGCATTTTTGACTTTTTTTATTCTTTTTTATTCCCATCTCCTCCAAGACTCTTGACGCCTAACAACAATCACGATATTTTGTGCGTTAATAATTTTGTAAACGATACATCATGAGTACTGCTGCCATAAACGACGTCAAGAAACGCCTCACCGAAGTCGGTGGGCGCACAGCTCAGGATCTCGGTTTGGGGCGCATTGTTGGACAAATACTGGTCCACCTCTATTTATCACCCATTGAACAATCATTGGATGATATCGCCCGCGACCTCGGTTTGAGCAAAGCCGCCGTCAGCATAGCCGCTCGCCAACTGGAAAACCTTGGACTTATTCGTCGCTCATGGAAGCAAGGCGATCGCAAGGCCTACTACAACACCGCCCCCGATATCGCCACTGCCCTGCATCAAGGGCTTCTCATTATGATTCGAAACAAGATGGGATTTCTGGCAACGGAATTACAGCAAGCTGAAAGCGAACTTGACGGCGCTCCCGGCGACGAAGCCTCTTTTGTCCTTGGCCGCGTCAAACGCGCACGCAAACTCCGGGACACGGCAATGTCGGTTTTGGAAAATCCCGTCGTCAAACTGCTGACACGAGTGAAGTGAGATAGTTTGGAATGCGGTGGCTTGACACCGCTTTGCTTTTTCTCGTTTGGAAACGCAAAGCATAATTGACGGGGACGAAGTCTGCCCGGATCTTTTAATAACTCATCAACCTTTAACCATAAACCATTAACCATTCCACCCCTCCCCCCATGCACCGAACACACATACGCGCCAATCAACCCTGGTGGGCCGCCGACTGGAAGGAATTCGCTCATTACCGCGACCTCCTCTGGTTCCTGATCCGCCGGGATTTCACAACCCTTTACAAGCAAACCATTCTCGGCCCCGTCTGGTATGTTCTCCAGCCCTTGGCCACCACGCTCGTGTTCACTGTGATATTCGGCAAAATCGCCGGCATCGGAACGGACGGTGTCCCGCCTTTCCTCTTCTATATGAGCGGCATGGTGCTCTGGACTTTTTTCCAGGGCTGCCTTATGGATATCTCCGCCACCTTTATCAGCAACACACATCTATTCGGTAAAGTCTACTTCCCGCGCCTGATTATTCCTTTCTCGCTCATCGCGAAAAATTCAGGCCAGCTAATTCTTAATATACTTCTATTCTTGGGCTTCTACGCTTACTACCTGTTCACCTCCACCCCAAATATTCATCCCACCCTCTGGCTGGCCTACCTGCCAATCCTTATCATTCAATCCGCCCTGGCTGGACTTGGCGCGGGGCTCTGGCTCGCCTCTCTCACCGCAAAATATCGTGATCTCCGTTTCATGCTGACGCTCTTCGCTCAACTTTGGATGTTCGCCACGCCCATCGTATGGTCAGCATCCAAAGTAACCGATCTGCATTGGCAGTGGCTTCTATTGATCAACCCCATGGCTGGCTCAATCGTCTTTAACCGCATCGCCTTCCTGGGTATTGGCGAACCCGATCTCATCCTGCTTTTATGTTCCCTCTCTGAATCCATCATCCTCGCCATCTCAGGCATTCTTCTCTTCAACAAGATTCAACGCACCTTCATTGACACTGTCTGACACCATGAACAATCCCGTCATTCAAGTTCGAAATCTCTCAAAGCACTACCGCTTGGGCATCATCGGACGTAAAACCCTGCAGGACGAACTCCACTACCTCTGGCTCAAAATGCGCGGCCATAACCCGCTGGAACACATGACACGCCTCGGCGGCACCCATCACCACCTGACCAACCCTCAAGGCATGTTCCATGCACTAGACGACATCTCCTTCGATGTGGCACAAGGCGAAGTCGTCGGCATCATCGGACGCAACGGCGCAGGCAAATCAACGCTCCTGAAAATCCTCAGCCGTATCACCGAACCCACCTCTGGCGAAGCCATCATCAACGGACGCTGGGGGTCCCTGCTCGAAGTCGGCACCGGCTTCCACCCCGATCTCACAGGCCGCGAAAACATCTACATGAACGGCACCATCCTCGGCATGAAAAAGGCGGATATCGACCGCAGGTTCGACGAGATTGTCGCTTTCTCCGAAGTGGAGCAGTTCCTCGACACCCCCGTTAAGCGTTATTCCAGCGGCATGACCGTCCGCCTGGCCTTCGCCGTCGCCGCCCATCTTGACACGGAAATCCTCATTGTGGACGAGGTTCTCGCCGTCGGCGATGCCCAGTTCCAGAAAAAATGCGTCGGCAAACTCGGCGACGTTGCCCAGGAGGGACGCACTGTCCTGTTCGTCAGCCATCAGATGAACGCCATCCGCTCATTCTGTAGCCGCTGTATCTGGCTACATCACGGTAAAATCGTGGATCAGGGCGAAACGGAAACCATCATCTCCCGCTACATGGACTTCAACACCCACGCAACCGAATGGCGTCAGGATTCCCAAAAGCCCATCATGGTCAACCCCAATTTCACTCCGCAACGAATGGCCCTTGTCGATCAGGATGGGGAATTATTGCAACGCGACCTCCGCGCCGATGAACCCTTAAACGTCGTCATCGAGGGAGTCTGCGAACGCCCCTCATCCTCCCTGATCGTCGGTTTTGACTTGTCAACCTCTGGCGGCGACGCCGTGCTTGTCGCCACACACACGGATGGCATCATTGACCAATGGCCTGCCATCACTCCTGGCCTAAACCGCCTGACCGCCCGCATTCCCGCGCAACTCCTGAACGAGGGTTCCTACAAGATCGAACTACATGTCAAACTCCATAACCAAAAATGGATCAGCAGGCCAGGCGTCAACGCACCCGGCATCAAATTCACAGTGCATGGTGGCCTAAGCCAATCCCCCCACTGGATCACCGCCCGTCATGGCTCCATCGCTCCTCACATCGAGTTTAAAAGAATAGCGCTAGATTCATTTGTATAATAGTGGTCACGATCTACCTGTCCTTATCTGAAATATAATGGAAGGCAAGTATCTGTTGTCCTCCCGGTATTTAGCATCGTGCGGAAGGCATTCAAATTCTCGGCGTCTGGCTTCCGCTTGTCGCCAAAAATGAGAGGCATGGATTAAAGATTGCTATATCAAATTGGTCCAAGGTCTAACGTCTATAGTCGTCTCCCCCGCCCTCTCCTTACCCCCGCGCGACCGTCACCACCAGCACCCGCCCCGCCCCTGCCGCCTTCAACGCCCGCGCACACTCATTAACCGTGGCCCCTGTCGTCATCACGTCATCTACCAGCAGGAAGTGACGCCCCTCCACCCACTCCGGATGCCGCACCCGAAAGGCATCCCTCACATTCTCCGCCCGCTGACGCGCCGTGAGGTGTGTCTGGGTCCCCGTATCCCTCACCCGCTCCAAACATCCCCGCATTAGAGGCAATTGCAACTCACCCGCTAAGGCATCCGCCAATAATCGGGCCTGATTATACGTCCGCGCCCGCTCCTTCACAGGAAACAGCGGGACATACGCCACGGCGTCAGGACGTTCATTTTCATAATGCACCCTCACAACGGCCGCCAGCAATTTGGCAAAATCAGAAGCCAGATGCGTCGCATTGGAATACTTGAAACCATGTAGCCAATTCTTGACACCCTCCCTAAATCGCACCACAGAACGGGCTCGGTCAAACGCAGGGACTCGCGCCGCACACACAGAACACGTGTAGTCGTTGGTGATAGCTCCACTAATGGGATCGCCGCACCGGGCACAATACGGCTGCTCAATCCACGGCAATGCCGCTCGGCAGTCCCAGCAAAGATAACGACTCCCCTCATCCGGGACGGCCCCGCAACCTTCGCACTGCCGCGGCCAGAATAGATCCGCCAAGGGACGCCCTGTCCGCACTATCATCAATCCTGCTCGCTTAATAAATGAGCAAGCCTTGTCTCCGGAATAAGCGGGCATTTTCACGCAGAGGTTACCCCTGCTTCCGGTACTTCCCCAGTAACGGCTGCAACGCCGCTAGCGTGGCTGGCGGGACCACCTTCCAATCCGTCATGACTGCCGTAGCCAGAGCATGCATGCATGCACACTGCCGCTGATCAGGCAATCGCATGATAACTCGCCTGATAACTTCCTTCGCGAGATTCACGTTCGCCTGCAAAGTCGCAATAATCATCTCAACCGTCACACTATCCTCGCTCAACCGCCAGCAGTCATAGTCCGTCACCATCGACATCGCCTGGTAACACAACTCCGCCTCTCGGCAAAGTTTCGCTTCAGGAAGACTCGTCATCCCGATAATATCAAACCCCATTTGACGATAAGTGTTGGATTCCGCTCTCGTGGAAAATGCTGGCCCCTCCATATTGACATAGGTACCGCCGCTCTTCACCTTTACCTTGCTCGCCAATCCAAGTCGTTCCACCGCGTCGCTGGCCGCAGCTTGAATCGCCGCACGTAGAACATCGCACGCCGGGTCGCCAAACGACACATGCCCCGCAATCCCGTTCCCGAAAAACGTATGATTCAACGAACCTTTGGTCCGGTCAAAATACTGATCCGGCAAAACAACATCCCCCGGCCGCAGTTCCTCGCGCAAACTACCGACAGCACTGACAGACATAACCATCTCAACACCTAGCTTTTTAAATCCCCAAATGTTAGCCTTGTGATTGATTTCCGAAGGCAGAAGACGGTGTCCGCGCCCATGCCGTGGCAGGAATATGACATCGATACCATCAAGCGTTCCTTGGACATAAGCATCGGACGGTTTCCCGAATGGCGTCTCAATCGCCACTTCACTCACATTAGAAAGGCCTTCCAGTTCGTACAATCCGCTACCGCCGATAATACCTAGCTTCATGGTGGGATCTCCTGTGAAAGTAGGCCGTCCGGGACTCGAACCCGGGACCCCTTGATTAAAAGTCAAGTGCTCTACCGACTGAGCTAACGGCCTGTCATGCCCTCGCAACAGACCGCACCGACCGGCCCGATATTGAAAAGGCGGGCCAAAACATAGAGGAACACTTCCAGAATGTCAACCGCCACAAACTCTTTGCAACACTCGTTAACTCTCTTTATCTCAACCTCAAGACCAGTTCATGCTCGCCAGCCTTCAAAACAACACTTTCAACAAGGATTTTAGATACCACATACCCACCAACCTGTTCGCCTTTTTTCATCGAAATTCCATTTATGATCGCTACGGGATTTTGTTCCGAATAGAAAATGCCGACCAACTTCGGTTCAGGACCCACAGGCACAGGGACAGGGACAGACCGCTCCACGATATTTGTAACAACCACCACCCGAGAATCGGAATTCGCCGCAGCCAATGATTGATTCCTGCCCTCAGCTTCGGCAACCTCATTCCCGCTTACCTCAACTGGTGACAATGAATCCTCTCCAACATTCATGCTCGCATTTTTGTTGGTCCCTTTGCTCAATCCATATCGCATAATCAAGACAGAAACGCCCAGTACAAGGGCAATAATGACAACCACTCTCCACACCAAAGGTGTCATCGGCGACTCACTATCATTGCATCTTCTCTGACTCCTCGGGGGCACCGGCGAATTGGTAGTCACGACCGGAGGTGCAAGTCGTTCCGGACTGGAGGCCGCCCTCTGCTGTTGCACCTTTTTCAAGGCATCACTAATTGTACTCATTTGGCTTCATCCGTTAAGGCAGTCACAATTTCGCCGCCCAATTCCTCAATACAAGCCCGAATGTTATCGGCATCAATCATGTGAACTTCTCGAACAAAACCCTTCAGCAGGGCTCGATCCATTAATACATTGATTAAACGGGGAATCCCTCCGGAGTAATCATAAACCACATCAATTGCCCCCGATTCAACCGTCAACCCGCCATTGGAGCCCGCCACAGACAATCGATGCATAATGTAAGCGTCCACTTCCCGGCGGGAAAGAGCCCGAATATGAAAACGCACGGCGATCCTCTGCTTGAGCTGCACAAGCTCTGGAGAATTCAATTTCTCGCCCAATTGAGGCTGCCCCACTAACACAATTTGCAACAATTTCTCCTTCTCTGTCTCCAGATTGGAAAGCATCCGCACAGTTTCAAGAGTCGCAGCCCGCATATTCTGAGCCTCATCAATAATAAGCACTGCGTTATTGCCGCGGGAAACCTGATCAAGAAGAAACTTGTTGATCGTGCGAATTAACACCCCTTTCGTTCGCTTGCTCGGGGAAATCCCAAACTCATCCGTAATCGCCTCCAGCAATTGAGTTTCAGGAAGGACTGAATTGAGTATCAAGGCTACCTTAACACTCGAATCCAACCGGTTAATCAACGCCCGGCAGAGCGTTGTCTTTCCAGCTCCAATTTCCCCGGTGATCGCAAGGAATCCTTTACGCTGCTCAATGCCATATCGCAAATGGTCCAATGCCTCCGTATGCGTGGGGCTTAAATAAAGAAAGCCAGGATCACTGGTTACGTTAAACGGAGTCTCCCTTAAATTATAGAAGGACAAATACATAATCGCATGAACGATTTAAAAGTTCCCTTTGATCTATTTCACACACCCACAGCCACCATGTCAACGCCCTTTTCCCGTAGTGCTTTCCGTGATAACTCACAGCGGCAAGATTCGACCCAATATATAAGGCACGGCCTGTTCTGTTTTCAAAATCCTCGACCCCAGAGAAACAGGCTCAAACCCTGTCTCAATAAATTTATTGATCTCATAGGTTGTGAATCCGCCTTCAGGGCCTATCGCCAGCACAACTCTGCCATCAACAGCCATTGGACAAGGCTTATCAGCCTCCGGATGAGCCACCAAACAACGTGATCCTGGAATGAGTTTTGGAACCACATCCTCAATAAACGGCTTGAAAAGTGGATGTTGGCTAACTATTGGAGCCATTGTGTCGCGCCCCTGCTCGAGCGCCAACCGTATGTCTTCATCAAGCTTATCCGACAAAAGAAAAGGAGAATCCCAGTAACTTTTCTCTCCCCGATAGCTACCGAAAATAGCCACACGTTTGATGCCCATCGTGACTGCCGTTTGAAGAATGCGACGAAAACACTTGGGTCTAGGCATTGCGAGCAGAAGAGTCAAGGGAACCGGCAAGGGGGGATTAGCAGAAATGGCAACTTCCAATTCGACAACATCCAATCCGGCAGCGACTACTCTCGCTGTCCCTGCCTTCCCGCCCAGAACGCCGACTCGCAGGACATCTCCAACGCTTGCCCGATGGACCTCACGAATGTATTGAGCGCGCCGGCCACCAAGCAAGACACGGGTTTCTGAGACAAACTCATGTTTTTCGACTATGACAAGATTCATAATCTCCCCGCCGTATAAATGAAAAAAGGCTTGCGCCAATAAGGCGCAAGCCTAGAAATAAACCCCGGCAACGTGCTACTCTCCCGCAGCTGTTTACTGCAGTACCATCGCCGCTGAGGCCCTTCACTTCCGTGTTCGGTATGGGAACGGG
>CAZDUS010000016.1:0-39247 GCA_964508705.1 uncultured Verrucomicrobiota bacterium | reverse complement strand
CTGCCAGACCTTCAATCCAACGTCCTGGCAGAAACCCTTGATGCTCTTGCCGCTCTGACGCTGCCTCTCGACATGCCCCGCCCAGATCGCCCGCTGTTCTTCCCTTACCGTCTTTTCCATAACCACGCTCCTTTCGTGGCCACAGAATCACACGGGAGGCTCAATCGCGCCAGACGGGGTTGGCCGGACGCTTACGTAAAGAGCGCCCACGCGGTCTCTATGTCGTAACCATAGGATTTATATGGAGCGCCGTCTTTGCGGTGATCGGAATTGCTTCAGGCTCATTGCTGTTCAATCATCAGACACTCATATGGGGACTTTCATCTGGGCTCTTCGGCGCGGCTAGCAATCTGATATTCATCCATGTGCTCCGACACATGCATGTTGGCGTCGCCGCGACTATTTATCGACTTAATCTTGCGCCAGCCGCTCTATTCGCATTTCTCTTCCTAAATGAGGACGCCACGCCATTCAAACTGCTGGGGATCACCGCCGCCATTGGCGCCGTACTCCTTTTCCTTCCAAAACGCTCACCGGACCATCCAGCCCACATTGCCAGAGGATATTTCTTGCTTATAATTATCGCCAATCTCCTCAGGGCAGGCATGGGAATCACGTATAAAATCGGAATGACATCGGGCGCCGACAGAAACGCTTTCCTTGTATTAAATGGATTAGCATGGATTATTAGTGGTCTCATCTATTTTTTCACCAACGAAGGCTGCACCACACCCAACCCCAAATAACCATTCTCTATGGGACTGGGTCCGGGGCGTTAGTTTGCGGTATTGTGTTTTGCATGGCGACAGCGATGCAAAGTGGTCAGGCCAGTTTGGTTCTTCCCATTAGCCAGCTGAGCTTCACAGGATCCGCCCTGATAGGAATGACCTTCCTCAAGGAGCGTGTCACCAAACGCGGGCTTTTCGCGTTGGGGCTGGGCGCCTTATGTATCGCCCTAATGGCCTTGGATTCCTTTTTGTAATGCAATGCGGCAAGCAAAAGCAATAACTGCCGGCACTATGCCACGCTCGTTTGCGTAAAAATCAAGTAATATGCCATTATCATTTCGATTTCTTATTGCTCCAAAAACCGCGCCGAATCGCACCACCGCCAAACACAGCTCGAACACTATCCACAGCGGTCCAACGACGTACTACGATCGCCACCGGTTTCCCCGCATTGCAGTTCCGGCAATGGAAGTTGTCCATTCTCGTTAGTCATTCCTGCACTGAAAAGATTACTGACGCCGAATCCAATTAGCCTTACTGGCTGATCAATATCTTCTCGATCAAAAAGCCGATACGTAGCATCACGCAAACTTCGATCACTGTTAGTTGCTTGTAGCTGGCACTCTTGTCGGGTGATGGTTCTGAAATTACAGAATCGCACTTTAATGTGAACAGTTCGCCCCATCTTCCCAGACTCCCTAAGTCGTCTACCTACTCTCTCAATCTGTTCCAATAAAACCTGGCGCACAATATCGTTGTCATCACAATCTTTATCGAACGTATGCTCCCCTGAAATACTTTTTTCATCCCAATCAGTCATAACTGGGCGATCATCAATTCCCCTGCATAATTCCCAAATATGCTTGAAACCGGATTTTCCAAAATGTCGACTTAACGATTCCAAGTCCATTGCCTGCAATTGGGAAATGGTATAAATGCCCGCCTTGTGCAATCGCTCGCTCGCAACCCGCCCCACACCCCATAACTTGGTCACAGGCAAAGGTCCTAGAAATGAAAGAATTCCAGCCTCATTGTCCGGCACAATGGTTATCCCGTCCGGCTTGTTTAGATCACTGGCTACCTTTGCTAAGAATTTGTTTCTTGCGACTCCTACGGATGCTGTTAACCCCTTAGTCCTTTCTCGAATACGTCGCTTAATCTCCCCTGCTATAACCACAGCATCTGGCCAAAGCCCAAAAGACCCTGAAACATCCAAAAATGCTTCGTCAAGAAACACAGGCTCAACCATTGGCGTAAATTCATCAAAAATGGTCATAATCTGGTGAGACACCTCCTCATAACGACCCATTCTGGGCTGAACGAAAATTCCTTGCGCACAGAGTTTGCCAGCCACTCGGGATGGCATAGCTGAATGCACTCCAAATACACGAGCCTCGTATGAACATGTTGAGACCACTCCCCTCCTGTCAGGCGGAGCGCCAACAATCAAGGGCTTTCCACGCCAGTCGGGATTATCGAGTTGTTCGATGGCGGTAAAAAATGCGTCCATATCAACATGCAGTATCATTAATTTGCCACTCTTGTTCATGATGTCGTTACAGTCGTCGTGGATTCACGCACATTCCCTCTTCACAACTCCAATCCGCGAATGACATTCTCAAACTTCTTTACTTTACTCCATTACATAGCCCGCCTACTATCCTTCTATCTCACACGGAGGACATCATGAAACCAGTTTCAACAAAGCGTATTCTCGTGACAGGTGGCGCAGGTTTTCTTGGATCCCATCTCTGCGAGCGCCTACTGCGCGAAGGTCAGGAAGTCATATGCGCCGACAACCTTTTCACCGGCTCTAAGGACAACATACGTCATTTACTTTCAAACCCCTATTTCGAATTCATGCGTCATGACGTCACCTTCCCTCTATTTGTGGAGGTGGATGAAATCTACAACCTCGCCTGCCCGGCCTCTCCGGTTCACTATCAATACGACCCTGTCCAAACCACAAAAACAAGCGTCCATGGTGCGATCAATATGCTTGGATTGGCTAAACGGGTAAGGGCAAAAATATTTCAAGCGTCAACCAGCGAAGTTTATGGCGACCCTAAAGTTCATCCACAGCGCGAGGATTACTGGGGCCATGTCAACCCTATCGGAATGCGTGCTTGCTACGATGAGGGCAAGCGGTGTGCGGAAACGTTGTTTTTTGACTACTACCGCCAGCACAAGGTTCAGATCAAAGTCGCGCGTATCTTCAACACCTACGGACCACGCATGCATCCTCATGATGGGCGTGTTGTGTCAAATTTCATTGTTCAGGCGCTAAATAATGAACCTATTACCATTTACGGCGACGGCAACCAAACCCGCTCATTCTGCTATGCCGACGACCTGATCGAAGGTTTTATTCGATTAATGAATAGCTCCGATGATGTCACGGGGCCAATCAACCTCGGGAACCCTGGCGAATTTACAATGATTGAGCTAGCGCAGAAGGTGATTGCGCTGTCTGGCTCCTCGTCCCCCATCATTCATAAACCGCTGCCGCCTGATGACCCCAAACAGCGTCAGCCCGATATCAGCGTGGCCCGCAAAGTACTAGGGTGGCAACCAACCATTCCGCTCGATCAAGGTCTCACAAGAACTATCGCCTATTTCAAGGAAAAACTCGGAAAGAAATAGCTCGCGAACTTCTCGTCGGCAGTGATATCTACGCCACATTCACCTGTGCGAATCCCCCTGTTCGCGACTTGCACAGCTAAATGCTTAATTTCCGATACCGAACACCTGCTTGGTGCAATAAATCACGGGTTTGCGAGCTAAACTCATACTCATTGCCAAAAACAACCTCAACAATTCCCGCATTGATAATCATTTTTGCGCAAATCAGGCATGGGCTAAGCGTTGAATAAAGCGTAGCTCCACGAACGGCAATACCATGATAGGCTGCCTGCGTGATCGCATTTTCCTCGGCGTGGGAACAGATGCACTCCCCCAAGTCTTCACCCGATGGCGTGTCGCTCGCGCAACGAACACATCCACCTTCGCAACAATTCTTTACGCCGCGTGGTGTCCCGTTGTATCCGGTCGAGATTATACGGTGATCCTTGACAATGACAGCCGCAACTTGTCGTCGACAACAATTCCCCCGTGTGGCAACAACCGTGGCAATGTCCATAAAATAGCGATCCCATTCAGGACGTATCAGCACTGTGGTTTTCATGCGCTTGAGAATGCTCCGCCACTTACACCTCGTCAATCAGAAACAAAGTAGAGACATTACTGTCCGGTTATAAGTTGAACAATTCCAACTGGTTGTGATTTAGTAAAACTTCGTTTTGGTTGTCTGTATTCATAAGTAGTTGATGGAGAGTGGTTTTCTCGAAAAGGGTAACACTGACAATTTGAAAACTTTTTTGATGACGACAAGCGAACTAATCTGGATTCTTCTCGCCCCACTTTATAACACATTTGCTTAGCATCATATTTCAGGGCTACCCGGACATTTTGTCCGCTGATCTGACATATTGTCGTTAATCCTCGATTTTAAGCGGTCAGGAATCACGTTTTTTGGCAGACAAACAGGCTTGGCACATGTCCTGCTATTAATGGCAGCGGAGCGCGTAGCCATGAACGAATCGCCACTAATTGAAAACAAAACGCAAAAGACCAGACTAATGCTGGTCCTTTTATGCGTGGTTATTCTTCTTCAGTTGGGCATCCTGTTCCAGCGGCAGGGACGGTCCGCGTCCAGCGTTCCGGACTTACCTTCACGCTCGTCAACCATTGAGCGGTTGACCAAACTGATCCCTATCCGGAAACCTTCGTCGGCCCCCGTGTCTATAACTCCTGAAACAGTATGGGATGATTCCCTCCGCATGGCATTAATGCACTCGCAAATCAACCGTATGTTCAACAAGGCCATCAGCGACAATTTCAGGATCTCTCCGGCGCCTGCCGTCATGTCGCCCCCCGCGACCTCCGACGGCAGAGCGCCATTCGACCCATTTATCATGATGCTGGAGATGCACCGGGAAATTGACGGAATGTTCATGGAAGCCATGCGCGAAATGCCCGCCCGTTCCCACGGCTTTGACGAAGGCTGGTCCGAACTCTCCCTCACGCCCGGCATGAGCGTCAAGGACACAGGCACAGCTTATGTTGTTACCGTTGCTCTCCCAAATGTCGACAAATCCGACATCCAAATGGGTATAAATGATTCCGTCCTCTCATTGATCATTGGCAGGCAGGATACCCGTGACAGCAAGACGCCTCAAACCACCCAACGATCGCAACGCATCAGCCGCTTCGAACAACGCATCCGCCTGCCCGGCGCCGATTCCAACCCCGAGGCCATCACGGCCTCCTTTGAACAAGGCATCTTGCGCATTGTAGTTCCAAAACAGAAGGGCACCGCCCAATCGCCCGGCGTCATCAGGATAATTTAAGGATGTGAGACATCTCTCATATTGTCTATAACAACACCACGAAACAAGCGAACGACTGAAAAAAGGAAACACCATGGATACAAACATGACCGCCGCCACAAACCTGATCGCCCAGCAAAAGACGCTTATCGAAAACGTCCGCCAGGAAGTCACCAAGGTCATCGTCGGACAGGATCGCCTCCTCGACCGCATGATGATCGCCCTCATCGCCAATGGACACATTCTCCTCGAGGGCGTCCCCGGTCTCGCCAAGACAACCGCTGTCAAAACCCTCGCCCAGGCACTCGGCCTGAAGTTCCAGCGTATCAGCTTTACCCCGGACCTTCTCCCCGCCGATGTCATCGGCACCATGATCTACAACCCGCGCGAGGGCACGTTCACCCCCAGACTCGGCCCCATCTTCACCAACCTCCTGCTGGCCGACGAAATCAACCGCGCCCCTGCCAAGGTCCAATCCGCCCTGCTGGAAGCCATGCAGGAGCGCCAGGTCACCATCGGCGACAAGACCTATCCCCTCCCCGAGCCCTTCATGGTCATGGCCACCCAGAACCCCATCGAACAGGAAGGCACCTATCCCCTCCCGGAAGCCCAGATCGACCGCTTCATGCTGAAGTACCACCTCGACTATCCCTCCAAGGATGACGAGCGCCGCATCATGAACCGCTTCACCCACAAGAACGACATTACCCTCTCACCCGTTATGTCGGCGGCACAAATCCTAACCCTCCGCCAAACTCTGGAGCAGGTATATTGCGATGAAAAGGTTGGCGACTACATCCTCGACATCGTCTTCGCCACCAGGAAGCCTTCCGACTACAAACTCGATATCGGACACCATATCCAATATGGAGCTTCCCCTCGTGCCAGCATCTACCTGAACCTATGCGCCCGTGCTAACGCCCTGCTCCATGGCCGAGCCTATGCAACGCCACAGGACGTCAAGGAAATCGCTTATGACATTCTCCGGCATCGGGTTATTCTCACCTACGAAGCCGAGGCAGAAGAGCAAAAGAGCGAAGACATCATCGCCAAAATCCTGGGCGAAATCCCCGTCCCATAAGGCATTCATACTTCATAATTCATCCTTCATACTTAAACCACTCCCATGCCCGTTAACGTCAAAGAACTGATGAAGCAGGTCGGCAAGATCCGCGTGATCACCAACCGCTTCGTAGATGAGCACCTCTCCGGTGAATACCACTCCGTTTTCAAGGGGCAAGGTATCGAGTTCGAGGAGGTCCGGGAATATACACCGGGCGACGACATCCGCTCCATTGACTGGAACGTCACCGCTCGTATGGGGCATCCATTCGTAAAACGGTTTTGTGAGGAACGTGAATTAACCATTCTCTTCCTAGTTGATGTATCCGGCTCGCAATCCTTTGGCTCGCTCTCCCGCCCGAAATCCGAGGTCGCCGCTGAGATCACCTGCCTTCTCGCCCTCTCGGCCATCAAGAACCAGGACAAAATAGGGCTAATTCTATTCAGTGACCGCATCGAGAAATCCATCCCTCCCCGCAAAGGCCGCACCGCAGCCCTTCGCCTCGTCCGTGAAGTTCTCGCCGCTGAGGAAACCCGCCGGGGCACCAACATTTCCGCAGCCTTGCGCTTCTTGAACCAGGTCCAAAAACGACGTTCTGTCGTCTTTATCATTTCCGACTTTATGGATACCGGCTTTGAGCGGGAACTCCGCGTCACCTCACGACATCACGATATCGTTTGCTGTTCCATAACCGATCCCCGCGAGCGCGAGTTGCCCAATGCCGGACTCGTCGAAATCCAAGACCCGGAAACCGGCGAACTTATGATTCTGGACACCTCTTCCCGCCATGTACGCGAAGCCTTCAAAGAGGTCGCCGACCGAGAGGCCGCCGATTTAACTCGGACCTTTCGCCGCTTGAAGATCGATACCTTGAACCTTTCCACCGAGCGTCCATTTATTGACGAGGTCCACAAACTCTTCCGCAAACGCCAGACTCGAGCCTCCAAAGGATGACCATGCTTCGCTTTTCACCACAACATATGATCCTGTCCGCCGCTCTGCTAATGACGTCCATGTCCGGCTGCAGCAAACAGGAACAAATCTCGCCCGCCAATGATACCCGAGCCCCACGTGTCGAAAAATTCTCCTCCGGACCAGTAACCGTTACTCTAACCTTTACCCCCCCCACCGTAAGACTGGATCGCGAAACCCTGCTCTCCATCAACATCAGTACGCCAACCAATATCACCGCCACTCTCCCCGCCATTGAAAGCCGCCTGCAGGGCTTTAGCGTAGCCGGTGCCTATGATCGTCAACCTGAAACCCGTAAGGATCGGCTTACCATCGAACGTCACGTCCGCTTGACCCCAAAAATCGCCCCCCGCTATCGCATATCCCCCATGGCCATCACATGGACCCGCTTCGGGGATTCCCGTGAACAATGGTTCCCTACCCGTTCGGTCGTTCTTGAAAGCGAACCCCTCGTCAAGGATACCCCCTCCACCCTGGCGGGCCCCCAATCCCCCTACTGGATTTACCCGGACCCCCTGACGATTCTCACCTACCTCGGAATCGCCATCGGAACCCTCTCCCTCCTCTATTTCGCCTGGCGCCTCTTCCGCCGCTTCCGACGCGCCATCATCCTGAAGCGAATGTCTCCACGTGAACGAGCCCTGTTCGAACTGGCCGAACTGCTGGACCGCGGTCTGATCGCCAAGGATCGCGTAAAGGACTTCTACTTTGAGCTCACCATGATCGTCCGTTGCTACATCGAGCGGGCCCACGCCATCCGCGCCCCGGAACAGACCACGGAGGAATTCCTGATCGCTGTGAGCAAGGATCCGCGCTTCTCTCGTGAAGTCGTCATGCAACTGCGCTCTTTCTTGAACGCCGCCGACCTCGTCAAATACGCTGCCTACCGCCCCGAACGCCAATCCGTGGATGAGGCCATCACAACAGCCAAAACCTACATCGTCACCGACTCTGACACGAATCCCTCCCTCCCTGAACCCCGAACCCTGAAGCCTCCCTCTCCCCCCGCTAACCATCCCCCATCAACCATTCCCCCTCCTCCCCATGAACCTAGGTAATCCATACTACCTGCTACTCTTCATCCCTTGGGCTGTAGCCGTCTGGTTTGTCTATCGCCGCCGCGTGCTGCATGCCCTCTTATTTGCCCCCTTCCACCGCATCCCTGCCCAGAGAACCACTTGGCGTACTCTCATTCGCCCGTTGGCTCCCGTCTTGTTTCTTGCTGGACTTGCCCTCGTTATTATCGCCTTAGCCAGGCCGCAAACCGTATTCTCACGCACACTGCGTCGCTCGGATGCCATTGGAATACAGATGGTGGTGGACTGCTCCGGCTCAATGCAGGCCTTGGATTTCTCAACCCCTGATAAACAGCGAACCCGTCTTGATGTCGTCAAAGAAACATTCGGAGCCTTCGTCAGCAGGCGGCCCGCCGATCTGATTGGGTTGGTTACCTTTGGCGGGTTCGCCTCCAGCCGTGTGCCGCTCACGCTTGATCACTCTGCGCTACTCCACAGTCTGAAAGGTGTTGATACGCCAAAGAACCTCTTTAGCCCTAACGGAACACTACTCAATCAAGAGGAAATGCTGACAGCCATAGGTGATGCACTTGCTACAGGTTGTGCTCGTTTCGAAAATTCCAATCTCAAATCAAAGATACTTGTCCTTCTTTCAGATGGAGAGTCCAACACCGGCCTTGTCAAACCGGTAGAGGCCGCCAAGGCGGCAAAAGCCCTCGGCATAAAGGTTTACGTCATCGGAGTCGGATCCAACACTCAGGCTCCGTTTGCAGTCCGCGACATGCTGGGAAGGCAAGTCATTCAATATGGTAATGTTGTCCTCGATGAAGACCTTTTGCGTCAGATTGCGACAATGACCGATGGACAGTATTTCAATGTCAAGGATGCCAAAGGTCTTGATCGTGTCTTGAACACCATCGACAAACTGGAGCGAACCACAATCGACATCGAGCAGTACAACAAGTACGACGAACACTATCTCCGCTTTCTCCTGCCGGGACTCGCCCTACTGGCGCTGGGTGCGGCCCTGAATTCATGGCTTGGCAAAATGGTGATATAAAACAATGACATTTCAATTCCAATATCCCTGGGTACTCTACCTGCTCTGGCTCGTTCCTGCCGTCGGTATCCTCTGGCATATCACAGTTAACCGCCGCCAGATCCCGAGCAACGCGCTCGTATCCTCTGTCATGGCCGCTCGCCTCGCGCCGTCCCATGCCCCAGCGCGACGTCTGTGGCAAATGATTCTCCTGATGACGGGTCTCCTCCTGTCACTCATCGCCGCTGCCCGCCCGCAATGGGGAATGAAGGACGAAACTGTCTTCCAAAAGGGTCGCGACCTCTTCGTCGTCCTTGACGTCTCCCGCTCCATGCTCGCCACGGACGTCCATCCAAGTCGCCTTGGACGCGCAAAAGTCGATCTTCTGGATCTCATCAAACAGATTAACGGTGACCGCATTGGACTCTTTGCCTTCCGTGGCCGTCCCATCCTGCTCTGTCCACTGACAACGGACTACGGTTTTTTCACCCAAATGCTTGAAGGTTGCGGCATCCACTCCGCACCTGCGGGAGAAACTGATATCGGCGATGCCATAGCGGAAGCCCTCAAGACATTCGACACTGAGGCGGGAACTCATCGCGCCATCGTACTCGTTTCTGATGGCGAAGATCTTGCCGGTCACATGGACAATGCGATCAAACAGGCACAAGAGCAAGGTGTAGCCATCTTTACGGTCGGATTCGGAAGTGCCGATGGATCTCAACTACCTGCCGGCCCCGGCAAGAAGGATTTTCTAAGTCATCAAGGAAGCCTCGTCCTTTCCAAGCTTAACAATGAACTGCTGAGCGATCTAGCCATGCGTACGGGAGGCGCCTATGTGCCCGTTGGCATGGCAAACGTCAAACTTGGCGACCTTTATCGCGATCGTCTCAGCCGCATTACGGCGCGAGACCTGGAGGAGTCTGTGCAGCGGCGCTACACCGAGCGCTACCAGCTTTTTCTGGTCGCGGGTGTCCTGTGTTTCCTTGCCGTCACCTTCCTGAGCCGGGGCCAGATTGCCGCCTCAACCAAACGTCTCGCTTCCAACACCCACTCACCACTCCCCCAAGGGATCCGCGACATCAACCCACCGCCGCCACCTTTGAAGGAATTGGCCATCATCCTCGTCTTTCTCGGATCCTCTCCTACGTTGACCGCCGCCACCATGGGCCCCTCCGCCTCCATCGCTCCTTCTAACACCTTCCACACAGGGACCATAACTAATGCGCCATCCGGCCACCGAGGAGCCCGCAAGGCCCAGAACCTGTACTTGATGGGGAAATACCCAGAAGCTGCCGCCTTGTATCAGGCCGCCGCTCAAAACGCCGCCAACCGCGACACCTATTTATTCAACGCAGGTTGTGCATACCTGAAGGCCGACCAAAATGACACCGCCGCCCATGCCTTCCGCTCCATCAGTGAAGAGCAAAGCGACTTGGCAGGCGTCTCCGCCTACAATCTCGGTTGTAGCCTCGCCCGCAACACTTCTCTCTCCACCTCACCCGGCTCCGAACCAAATCCCGACGCCGCCGATCAACTCGTCCACCACCTAAAACAGGCAAGTTTAGCTTTTCAACGATCCCTTAAACTTAACCCCGCTCTCGATGACGGACGCCGCAACCTCGCAGTAGTCGCCGAGAAACTAGCCGAGGCTGAGTCACAGGCCAAAATTACCCGGCTAATGGCCCAGCACAGCCAGACGGCTCCTGATCAACTTGCAGCCGCTATGCTCCAGAGCCAGCGCAAACTGATACAAGCCATTCCAGACACTTTCACCAATACTTCCCCTACACTGATCAATGAACTCGAACAGATCGCTGATGATCAGGATGAAACCTCAGACTTAATGATCCCCTTGAAAGGCAAACTACTCCAAGCCATGTCCCAGGCAACGCCTTCACCAAACGCCACGAACACACCTTCACCTCAACAACAAATGGCCCAACTGAATGCTTTTGCCGAATCCATCCGCGACCGCATGGATGACACCGCCGAGAAACTGAGGAATCTCGACCGCTCCATTGCGCCACAAGCTTCAGAAATTGAAACCGCTGTATATCATCTATGGAAAGGCATCGCTGCCTTTCCCGGACTTTTGGCCGAAGACATACGACGTCAGACAAACGCCATTGATATCGGCCTCACGCCGAGCCTACTTACAAGTCCGCCTAATCGAACAACAGCATTTGCGGAGCAGAATGAGGCTGCTGATCTAACGAAACTATTCACCTCCCGATTTGAAGCTCAAGTCCCGCCGGAAGGACTTAATGACCCCAAAACGCCTGTTACGTCTACCAATAAGATACTGGCCTACGCTAGTTCCACCAATGAGAACAAACAGTTAATTACCCCGGAGACCCGCACCAAAATCATCAATCTTGCCAAGGACGCCCTTGCTCAACAAAGCAGTGCGTCCCTGTCTATAACCAACAACCCCGTAGCGGTATTGGCTTATCAGCGCGAAGCCTATCGCATACTTAAAGAAATTGAGAAATTGCTTCCAAAGCAGGACCAGCAACAGCAACAACAAAAGGAACAGCAACCTCAACAACAGAATCAAGATAATCAGCAACAGCAACAACAGCCACAAGAGCAACCACCGCAAAAGGATGATAAGAAACAAACCAAAGAGCAACCACCTCAGGACAATAAAGATCAAATGTCACCAGAAGATGTCAAACGCATCCTCGATAAAGCCAAACAGCGGGAAAAAGAGCACGAACAGGAGAAACGAGATAGATCATCCTCTATTCCAATGTCTCCGGCTGAAAGAGACTGGTGAGTATGCCATACAAATGGATAGCGTCATTCCTGCTTCTGACCGCTACCGTAATGGCTGACCCCTCTCTTCAGGTCTCCGCCAGTCGTGATCGTATCTATTTTGGCGAATCTGTCCTTCTGGAAGTCAAAGCTGGAGGTTCAGCACAGCCTGAAATGCCGGATGTCTCCTGCATCAAAAACTGCAAAATCAGCTTTCTTGGCAGTCGTGATATCAGTCACCAAAGCATTTCCATTATTAACGGCCAGATGCGACGAGAGGGGTTCACCGGGCGCACATTCCATTATACTGTTACCCCGACACAAACCGGCACTCTCATTCTGGGGCCCCTGTCCGTACAAATTGACGGCGCCACGCTGTCCCACCCGGGACCAGCCGTTACAGTCACAGGTGTGACAGAGCAGGACATCGTCGCCATCGAGGTTACACCATCGCGTGATGCTGTTTTGGTCGACGAACCCTTTGACATACGAGTAGCTGTTCGCATTAAAAAGCTATCTGGTTCATATCTAAACACTGATCCGCTTTTCCCTCAGGACCCTCCAAATCTTAACCTTCCCTTCATGTCGGGAGAGACTCTAGACGGCTTGCAAGGCCCCGACATCCGTAAAACTTTAAACGATCTTCTAATCGGTCGCGACCAGGCAGGTTTCACTATCAATGACTACACGGTTCAACCCGACATGCTTGATTTTGGATCGATGTTTAACATGCAGAACACACCTGCACGCTTCAAATTCACACGTAAATCACTAGACATAAACAATATCGCCTATTGGGAATACAGCTTTTCCCTCCGTTATACTCCTCAAAGTGAAGCCAATTTCACGTTCGGTCCAGTATTGTTCAAGGGCAGGGTTCCCACTGCCGTACAACAGAACGGAACTGCGGAAAGCCTGGATCTCTTCGCGGTTGGGGCCGCTGCCATCGTACGGGTGGTGCCACCTCCAGAATCAAACCGCCCGGACTGCTATATCGGAGCCATCGGCCCAACACTTACCGTCGAATCGTCTCTCGACGCTCAAACCTGCAATGTTGGTGATCCCCTATCCTTAACCCTGTCCATTTCTGGTCCGGTTCAAATCAAGAATCTTTATCCGCCAAAATTGGGGCTTCAATCCAATCTAGTCTCACGATTTGACATATACGACGATACAGTGAAAACATCGCGTGAAAATGTTATTACTAAATACACATATATTCTGCGTCCTCGCAAGGCGGGTGTATACGAGCTACCTCCAATTTGTGCTGCTTATTACGACACCTCCAATCGCCAGTACAAAATTGTCAGCACTGCACCTGTTCCGCTGAAGGTGCGTCAGGCAACGGAGATTACGGCGTCGCAAGTCATTGGAGGCTCTACAAATCAAGCCGTTTTGAATCATCTCCGCATTCAAGCAGACATGTCTCCGGCAGGCATTCGCATGACGCCAAACGGATCGATCACCACACCATTGATCAACAATGCCGGGCTTTGGGTATGGTTTGCCTTCCTTGCGCCAGTGGCATTCATCGGTGCTTGGGGGGCGCGCACTCTCTATCGTGGTCGCGGGGATTTGGCAAAGGCCATGCGCAGACGCAGCGCCATGTCAGAAGCTAAAACCATTCTACGCGAAGGATCCCCTCAGACCGCCAGCAAGGCATTTCAATTGTATCTGGAACAGCGCTTGAATATTCCTGCATCGAGCATAACGCCATCCGAAGCACGCCTGCTTCTGATCGATCATAATGTCCCTTCCGATATTGCCGCCGCCTTCGCTTCTGCCATGCAGTATTATGTCGACGTGTCTTTTACCGCACAATCGAAAGCAAGCGACTCTCACACTGAAACCATTGATACTGCCATTACTGCTATCTGCGACGTTGAGCGATGCTTGTTTCATAAATCACCCTATTCTCGCAAGTCAATCTTGATAATCCTACTACTGTGGCCCCCTTTCTTAGCATCGGAGCTATTGGCCGCAGCTGATCCCGAGCGCGAGTTTATCTGGAACGAGGCTAATGCCGCCATGGCTTCGGCCCAAACACCCGTAGATTTTCTAAATGCAGCAATCACTTATCAGAAATTGGTGGATATCGGTGTAAGGAATGCTGATTTGTTCTTCAATCAAGGAACAGCACTTTTGCTTGCGAACAAGCCCAGTGACGCTGCGCAAGTCCTATTGCGTTCGGAGCGTTATGCTGGGACTCGCGCTGATATCCGCAGAAATCTGTACATAGCCTACGGCAAAGCCGCCGGCCTGAAAGCTCCATTCACCCCGTGGAGTCGCATTGTGCTTTTCTGGCACTACGGTTGGTCATGTTCAGCTCGTGCAGCAATGACCGCTATAGCCTTCGCACTTATATGGGGCATAGCCATTTCTCGCCTTATGGGGTGGCGCAAAGGAACGGGAACACTCGTATGGCTCACCATCATTGTTTTCATTGTGATGGGAACCAGTCTGCTGACTACCATCACGCAGGAGCATCGGGCTCGTTCTCCGCTTTCGTTGCGTCCGGCGCCGATAACAATGCAATAACCGCCAGGGATGCCGCCTCAGCTTCAGCCTCACGCCGATTGGGCCCCACGCCTCGTCCCATCGGCTTGCCATTGACTAGCGCCTCAATGATAAAGGTCTTCTGGTGCGCGGGACCCGTTTCGCCCACTCTCCTGTACTCGGGACTCTTGCCACACTGTCGCTGGCTCAATTCCTGAAGCTTCCCTTTGGGATTGTCTATCCAGTCAGCCTTACGTCCATGACTGAATTGCGGTATAATAAGCTTTTCGACAATCTTTTCCGACGCCTTAACTCCACCATCCAAGTACGCTGCGCCTATTATTGCTTCAACACAATCGGCCAGCAACGACGGACGCCCTCGCCCGCCGGCATTCTCCTCTCCTTTCCCCAGTCGAACAAAAAAACCTAACTCCAGATTCTTGCCTATGGCACCCAAAGCCTTTCCGCTTGTAACGCTACTGCGCAAATCAGTAAGCGTCCCTTCCCTGCCCTCCGCATGTGCATCATAAAGATGAGCCGCCACAATAAACCCGAGTACCGCATCTCCAAGAAATTCAAGTCGCTGGTTGTCTTCCTGAACATTTTTTGTTTCAAACCTATATGAGCGATGTGTAAGCGCCATTTGGAGAAGAGTGCAATCTTTGAATTTATATCCAAGTTTCTTTTCCAGCTCCACGTATGGGCTCTTCTTTCTAAATGCTAACAACATAATACCCTCTTCATCCTATTTTACAACCTGCCCGCTCCCACAGTGCCGTCCCGTCGCAATGCCATTACGCTCTCGGATGAAACTGTTGATGCACGGATTTAAGTCTGTTCTGATCCACATGTGTGTATATCTGTGTAGTGGCAATATCGGCGTGCCCCAGCATTTCCTGGATCATGCGCAATGGAGCCCCGTTGGCCAGTAAATGCGTGGCGAATGAATGGCGCAACGTGTGCGGCGATACTTTCTTCGTAATCCCTGCGAGGCGTGCATATTCTCGAATCATTTTCCAAATGCTTTTCCGGCTGAACTTGTCTCCTCGGTACGTGAGAAAGACATGACTAATTGGCTTTCCTTTCGCAAAATGTGACCGAATATCGCGCAGGTATTTTTCAACAGACTCGCGTGCTTTACCGCCCACAGGAGCAATTCGGGTCTTGCTCCCCTTCCCCGTGCATCGGAGATAGCCGCTGTCAAAATGCAAATCCTCAAGCTTTAACTCAACCAATTCAGATACTCTTAATCCCGTCGCGTACATCAGCTCCAACATCGCCCGATCTCGGACTAATATAGGGCTGTCGCCTCCAACCATCGCCAATAGAGCCTCTACTTCCTTATAAGAAAGCGTTCCTGGCAGGACTTTCCAAAGCCGTGGCGACTCCATAACGGCCGTGATGTCTTTAACAAGAAGGTTCTCCTGTACCAAAAATCGGAAGAAAACCTTTATAGAGACCAATCGCCTCGCCAGAGAGTTGACAGCCAAACCTCGATCACGCTCACTCTCCAGGAATTCAAGCACCAGCTTCCGGGTTACACCACTTGGAGAATGAACGCCATGCGCCTGCAGATAGCGGGAAAAGGAGGAAAGATCATTGCCATACGCGGCCCGAGTCATGGGACTCAAACCACATTCAAAGGATACATAATCCAGAAATTTCTCAACCAGCGCGATCATTAGTTACTCCAGGGGAATCACGCCGTCCAAATTAGAGGTGGCGTTCCTATTTTGCCCCGGCACGAAACGCATCGCGCGCTTTTGGATCGGCGGGAATCGCTCCAGCATTAAACCCAGCCTCAGCAATCACAAATTCCAGATTCTTGATTGCCGTCCTCATGCTGTCATACGTCACTGTCACTTTGCCATCCTCGACTTTAATGGAGTCCGTAATGACACCTTCCGTCTTGCTAAGGGCTTTGACCACAACATCCGCCGCTCGAGCTCCCACAACTTCAGGACACACAATCGAAACGGTTCGGATATCCTGCTGCCGACAGGATATGCACATCAAGCCAATCAGGGCGATAAATGTATAAGCGACTGCTTTCATGTGTGCCAATATATCCAAGCAATGAACAATTCGTACAGTGGATTCTTGCTGTGTGAGTCTATATGGAAGTGGGCCCGGCAGGGCTCGAACCTGCGACCAAAGGATTATGAGTCCTCCGCTCTGACCAACTGAGCTACGGGCCCGCCTTGGCGGGTAAAAGGATCGCTATTATGCCTTTAGATGCGTTACGGGCAAGAAGTTTATCACCAAACACTTCCACAAAACACGTCTTGCGACAACGACAGCTTAAGCGCCAGGCTTTTATATTCGTTCAGGCGTCTCGATCCCCAACAAATCCAGCCCTTGCTTAAGCACCTTAGCAACAACTCGACAAAGGCGAATTCGGCTTTCTCGCAAACCTGCAGGTGCTTTCAGGAAAGGGACATTCTGATAAAACGTGCTGTAGGTGGATGCCAGCGTATATAGATAATCGGCAAGCATGCTTGGCTTGTAGCCTTCCGCGGCACTCACGACAACCTCCGGGAAACGCAAGACGGCTAACGCCAGCGTACGTTCAATAGGCTCTCCTAGCTGAATCGGGTGGTCACACAGATTGGTGGATGGGTGCATCTCCCGGTACTTATCCTGAACACTTGCGATCCGGGCATAAGCATACAATAAGTAAGGAGCCGAGTTTCCATCCAATGCCAACGCCTTCTCCCACGAAAAAGTTACCATGCTTTGCGGATTCTGACTAAGGTCAGCATACTTGACTGCCCCTATGCCCACGGCCCGCGCCACATCACGTTGGCGTTTTTCATCCATTTCCGGACTGCACGATTTGACAACAGCAAGCGCCCGCGATTCAGCTTCATCCAAATACTTTTCCAGCTTGATCACATTCCCTTGCCGTGTGGAAAAGGTTCCTTCCGGCAACCGCATAAGACCGAACCAAACATGCTGAAGGTCTGTCTCGCATCCCAGCCGTTTGGCCGCGGAAAATACCTGTCGGAAATGCAACTGCTGACGTTCGTCTGTAACATATACAATTTTACAGGGGATAAATTCCTCAACACGACTCTGGATGGTCGCCAAATCGGTTGTAGCGTAGTTAAACCCTCCATCGCTCTTCCTCACGATACAAGGCGGAAGTTTTTCTTCCTCTAAAAAGACTACAGTCGCTCCTTCACTCTCTCGCGCAATTCCCAATGAACAAAGTTTTTCCACCACCCCCGCTAAACGATCATTGTAAAAACTTTCGCCACGGACCAAGTCGAATTTCACTCCAAGGCGTTGATAAATATGATCAAACTCGCCAAGACTGAGATCAATAAACTGCTGCCACAGTTTACGATTTTCCTCGTCGCCCGCCTGAAGCTTTACGAGTTCCTGCCGTGCTTGCTTCAGCCACTCATCATCGGTTCTGGAGCGCTCATAACTTTTCACATAGATGCGCTCCAATTCCGCTACAGGATCAGCAGCAAGGGCTTCCTTGTTCAAAAAATGGCGATAACCCAGGATAATAATGCCAAATTGAGTACCCCAATCGCCAAGATGATTATCAGCCAAAACCTTGTAGCCAAGAAAACGATGAAGACGGTCCAAGGCATTACCGATCACTGTCGACCGGATATGGCCAATGTGCATCGGCTTAGCCACATTCGGACTGGAGTAATCCATCACCACACAGGCACCCGCCCCGCTCTCAGGCACTCCGCATCGATCACAAATGTCGACTGCCTCCGCAGCCAATCCCAGCCAAGCTGTTTTTAGAAATATATTGATAAATCCCGGCCCTGCAATTTCGACCTTCTCAATAGCTTCATGGGCATTTGCATTCTTAAGAACCTGTTCTGCGACTTGGCGAGGAGGCTTCTTAAGCAACTTGGCTACTGACATCGCATGATTACATTGATAATCACCAAAATCAGGCGATGCGGACGCCACAACACCGACAGCTGGCAAGGCAACATCAGGGAATGCCGCCAAAAAAGCATTTTGAATCCATCCAGCAAGAGCTGCTTCGATCGTCTGCATAAAAGTGAATACCTGTGATGCGCAATGACGAGATTTAACTGCCTCTAATAAGATTTAGGATTTCGTCACGCTTGGCGCCCATTAGCTTCGCGTTTTTGGCTTCCAAATTCAGACGAACCAAAGGCTCAGTGTTTGAACATCGAACATTGAACCACCAGTCGGAAAACTCAACCGTAATGCCGTCCAATTCAATGATTTTACCATTAGAATATTTCTTGCGGATAGCATCTATCACATTGGCGGGATTCTTTACTTCTGAATTAATTTCCCCGCTGGCTGAATATCGCTGGATGGGCTTCACCAACTCCGAGAGAGTTTTTTTGCGATGCGTGATTACATTCGCCACACAAAGAACAGCCATAGCTGAGCTTTCGGTGTAGAAGTTGTCCCGGAAATAGTAGTGCCCGGAAAGCTCGCCGGCAAATATCGCGTTTTGGTCACGCATTTGTTGTTTGATGAAAGCATGCCCAACGCGGCTCATCATTGGCACACCACCATTTTCGACAATGACCTCCTTAACCGCCCAACTACTGCGCAGGTCATAGAAAATTACGCCCTTTTGTTTTTCCAAAAGACTTTCAGCAATTAATGCGGTCATGATGTCCATTGGAACCACATTACCCAGCTCATCGACAAATCCCGCACGATCAGCGTCGCCATCAAAGGCGACTCCAAAGTCGTATTTACCTTGCCTCACAGTCTCCTGAAGTTTTTCCAGTGTATCTAATTGAAGCGGATTTGCTTCATGATTAGGAAATGTCCCATCCAGAGTGTCATACAAGCGGGTCATTTCCACAACACCATCCAAACACCGAGCCTCCACAATTCCCATCGCATTGGCAAAATCAACCGCGATCCGAACGGGACGTTTAAGGTCAGCCACGCGGCGTACATGAGCCACATATCCAGCAGAAACATCGGCCTTTTCGATTGTTCCAAGCGTAACTGCCTTGCTGGCGAAGCTCTTTCTTAACACAATTTGTTCAATATCCTTGATACCTGTGGCCCCGCTTATCGGAATCGCCTTTTCACGGCACAGCTTAAACCCATTCCATTCACCGGGATTATGTGAAGCCGTAATCATGATGCTGGCATCAGCCTTCAATGATCCGTTCCCATAATAAGACATGGGCGTCGAGCAGATGCCTATATTAATGACATTGGCGCCTTGCATGGTGATTCCTGTGCAGAGCGCATCAAGCAGGCCCTTGGAGTGCGGACGCATGTCATAGCCAATGACAACATTCTTGCACTTAAGAAACGTCACAAACGCCCGGCCTATATCCAGAGCCAAGCTGTCTGTTAGTGTTTCACCATAGATCCCGCGTATGTCATATGCTTTAAAAATGCTCGCCATCTTCAACTCCTCTTTTGTGATACAAAAAGCGGGGAGACTCTATACTGATAAGCGCAGAGAATCAAGCTGGCCCGTTACAAATGAAAAACCCCGCCAAAAACTGATTGGCGGGGCAAATAAGACTGAACAAACAATCAAGGTGCAACAGGAGCAGAACCAGGCGCCGCATCGGTTGCCCGAACTGGGACCGCAGGCGTGATTTTTACGGATTCATCAGCTTGACTCGATTCCTGAACAACAAGGGGCGCGGAATTATCCGGCATTACCGTCCCACCCACCGGAACCTGTTGAACAGGTGCGGCGGTTTGATTGGGTAGGCTGTCAGTAATCGAACCACGGGATGAAACGCCTGACATCATGTAAGACAACCATAGCGTGTTGAGTAGAAACACAATTCCTAGACCAATTGTGATCTTGGTCAACACGTTGCCTGCTCGAGAGCCAAATAAGGTTTCCCCTACCCCGGCTCCGAACGCTAGCCCCAGACCGGAGTCCTTGGACTTCTGAAGAAGAATAACGCCAACGAGCAATAACCCGCTGGTAACTTCGATCAACACTAACAGCACCTTGAGAACACCCATGAACCACCTCCTGATTTATCGTAACACCTTATAGCGCGGCTTTTACTATATCCACAAAGGATGCAGCCTCCAGCGCGGCTCCACCGATCAATCCACCATCAATGTCCGGTTGAGATAATAATTCCTTGGCATTCGCAGGCTTCATGCTCCCGCCGTACTGTATACGGACAGCTTGAGCCGCCCCGGGATTGCAGACTTTCGCCAACACCTGACGGATCAAGCCATGAACAGCCTGAGCTTGAGCAGGAGTAGCTGTCTTGCCTGTGCCAATGGCCCAAACAGGCTCATATGCCACAACAACGCGCCGGAAAGCCCCTTCGTCAAGCCCTGCGAGACTTTTTGTCACCTGAGTTGTTACCACCTCGTCGGTTTGACCAGCCTCCCGCTGTTCCAAGGTCTCTCCAACGCACACGATGGGAATAAGTCCCGCAGATAGGGCTGCCTTTGTCTTGCGGTTAACGATGGCATCCGTTTCTTGGAAATACTGTCGGCGCTCACTGTGGCCAAGAATCACATATTGACAACCAACGTCCTTGATCATCAACGGCGAAATCTCTCCTGTGAATGCGCCCTCCTGCTCCCAGTGCATATTCTGCGCGCCCAATTTTATCTGAGTGCCTGCAACAACATCGCTTACGCTCTTGAGGGATGTGTGTGTTGGGCACAAAATAACTTCAACCTCAGCACAGTTGGCAAGAGCCTCTTTAACAGACAACGCCAGAGTTACAGCGTCCCCCGTCACCTTGTTCATCTTCCAATTACCAGCAATAATCTTTTTTCGCACTGCCATACTCCATTATTGTTTATCGCTCAACGCCGCTACACCGGGCAAAACCTTGCCCTCGAGTAATTCCAAGCTGGCGCCACCACCCGTGGAGCAGTGTGTCACCTTGTCTACTACTTTGAATTTCTTGGCCGCCGTGGCGGTATCGCCGCCACCCACCACCGAGATTGCGCCTGCCGCTGTCGCCTTGGCTATGGATTCAGCCATGACCTTTGTCCCGGCATCAAACCTGGGATCCTCGAAAACGCCAGCAGGTCCATTCCAAATGATGGTCTTCGCCCGCGCAATAACTTCAGAGAAAGCCACGTTGGACTTTGCGCCAACATCTAAACCCAGCCACCCAACAGGAATACCGGACTGGTCATCCGCAGGCTTAACAGCCACTTCCATGGACGTGTCTTTAGGGAACTTATCGCCACAGACGTAATCAACCGGCAAATGAATTTTGACACCTTTGGTCTTTGCCTTGGCCATTATATCGTTAACCATTTTGGCGCCGTCGGCATCAAACAAGCTTGCGCCAATTTCCATATTCAATATCACCTTCTTGAATGTGAAGGCCATGGCACCACCAATGATGATTTCATTCGCCTTTTCAATGAGGTTGTTGATCAACGGGATCTTATCGGAAATTTTGGCGCCACCAAGAATCGCCAGCAATGGACGCTTGGGATTGTCGATGACCTTGGCAAAAGCCTCCAACTCTGCCCCCATTAGGAATCCGGCCACCTTTTCGGGAAGGTTGACCCCGACCATGGAGGAGTGCGCGCGGTGAGCAGTGCCAAATGCGTCATTAACATACACATCGCCCAGCTTACTCAAGCTGGCTCGGAAAGACTCGACTGCCTTGGGGTCAGCCTTTGTCGAGGTCCCGTCTTCATTCTTGATTTTGCCTTCTTCCTCAATATGAAAACGCAGATTTTCCAGCAGAATCACATCACCGGCTTTGACGGCATCAGATGAGCAAGCTTTTTCAACAGCAGGACCGACGCAGTCAGTCAGGAAAGTGACGGGCTTGCCCAATAGTTTGGCCAAAGCATCGGCCACAGGCTTAAGCGAGTACTTCGGATTCGCTTTTCCATCAGGACGACCCAAATGGCTCATCAAGACAACCGAAGCGCCTTGATCCAAGACATACTTAATGGTGGGCAGTGCCGCTTCGATGCGTTTTGTATTTGTAATCGCACCGGTCACCTTGTCCTGGGGAACATTGAAATCAACGCGCATGATCACGCGCTTACCCTTCATGTTGACATCGCGCACAGTTTTCTTGCTCATTGGAGTCTCCTTCAAAAAAACTTCTAGTGCCGAAACCAGACTCTCTAGTGAAACCTGGCTCCGACACTAGTATTTCTATTCAATCGCACTGACGAGTCTTATTTTACGCCGTCGGCCTTCGCCATGAAACGGATCAGATCCACAACGCGGTTGCTGTAACCCCACTCGTTGTCGTACCAGCTTACCACCTTGAAGAAGCGCTTCTCGCCCTTCAAGTTGTTCTGCAGGGTAGCCAGCGAATCGTAGATCGAGGATCGCGCATCATGAATGAAGTCGGTCGAAACCAACTCTTCCGTAGCCACGCCCAAAATATCCTTCAGATAAGACTCCGAGGCTTTCTTCAACGCCGCATCAATTTCCTCGATCGAGGTGTCCTTCGTTGTGCGGAACGTCAGGTCAACCACAGAAACATCCGGCGTCGGAACGCGGAATGCCATACCGGTTAATTTACCCTTGGTCGCAGGCAAAACCTCGCCCACGGCCTTCGCAGCGCCGGTTGTGGAAGGAATAATGTTCTGAGCAGCCGCGCGCCCACCACGCCAATCCTTCTTGGAGGGGCCATCTACCGTCTTCTGCGTCGCCGTATAGGCATGGATCGTGGTCATCAAACCTGTCTCAATGCCGAATCCCTCTTTAAGAATAACATGAACCACGGGTGCCAGACAGTTTGTGGTGCAAGAGGCGTTAGACACAATGTTGTGCTTCGCGCTGTCATATTCCTTCTCATTCACGCCCATGACGATGGTTTTCACTTCACCTTTGCCTGGCGCGGAGATGATAACCTTCTTGGCGCCAGCCGTTAGATGGCCCTTCGCCTTCTCGGAATCGGTGAACAAACCTGTAGCCTCAATGACGTAATCCACGCCAAGAGCCTTCCAGGGCAGCAAGTCCGGTGTTTTGGTCGCCATCACGCACTTGATCTTCTGACCATTCACTACCAGCGTATCTGCTTCTTCCTTCGAAGCATCACTCTTTTCTGTTGAGACGCTGTGCTTGAATTTGCCATGCACCGAATCATACTTCATTTGATATGCGAAGTAGTCGGCATCCGTGGAAACATCCACCACTGCCTTTACATTAACTTCCTTGCCAAGCAATCCCTGATCACAAAGCGCTTGGAATGCCATGCGGCCGATACGGCCGAATCCGTTGATACCCACATTAATAGCCATTTCCCTATTCTCCTTCTTTGCTGTTTGTTGCTCAAAATCCTCGTTCAACACAGAAATTCAATCCGTTTGACTGAATGGGTAAAAAACAATACCGGACACCCCTGCCGCCGTCAACATTCCATTTAGCCTTTTCGAGCGCCTGATACCAACTATTCTTGATCCCTCGGGAATGCGACTCTCTATATTCATTAAGCGCGAGATCGTTTTGGAATCAAATAGTTTAATCGGTTGAATAGGATCCACCTTTTCGTCGACAGCATGGACAGCAACGCCGGACCACATTGGTCACGGCTTCCCCCACTGCGATGATTGCCGTCGGCAATGTTACAGAAACAGGGGTGGTGCCATTAAACACTGTAAATATCAGTTGTTTCTCATTCTGGCGCGCCTCTTGTGTAAAAGCCGACCCAAACAACTTGGCTTCGTTGTTGAACAGCCCCTTATAGAACAACTCTGCCTTGTCTAAATTGTCCTGCGTAATCGGCTTGTTTGATCGATAAAGGGAGTACCTATACTTAGCCCCATCGGATCCCCCAGCCACGTCCTTCCAAGTGACAAATGTTTGTCCATTCCGGCAAATAGCCTTGATGTCAGTCACTCGAATATCTGGAGCAAAAGGCCGTCTACTGCCCACAACACTACCGTAAATGTAATAATGATTTACTTCATATGAGTTTCCACGCTATTCGCCGCTATAATGTCGAGTCGTCATCCGCGATCGGTTGATAATTCAATTGTTACCGGTCCTTCATTAACCAACTCCACGCTCATTGTCGCCCTGAAAGTCCCCGTCGCAACACGGTCATTACCCATGATTCCGCGCAAATGCTCTACATAAACCTCATAAAGTCGTTCTGCCTCAGCCGGAGCCGCCGCATCCGTAAACCCCGGCCTATTACCTTTACGTGTATCCGCATACAACGTGAATTGAGAAATTACCAGAACCCCTCCCCCGATATCCACAACCGACAAATTCATTTTCCCCTGCTCGTCGGGAAAAATCCGAAGCCCAGCCGTTTTATCTGCGAGAAAGCCGGCGTCTGCTGCGGTATCGCCCTGTCTGACGCCCAGTAGCACGACGTATCCCTGATTAACGGCCCCGACAGTTTTACCATCCACACTGACTGCTCCCCGGCTAATTCGTTGTATTATCGCTTTCATGATAACCCGATCCGCCTGTTTATCCTGTCTATCCTCTCAATTACCCCAAACAGCGTAGCATTGGCAGGAAAGAACAAACGCGCTCCAAAACACTGTTTCAGACCGCGCAATTTCACATCACTAGGCAATCAGAGGCCTTATAGCAAAAACTGAATGCCGGCAAGATATTGATCAGGATTGTCGCCAAAGCGATATTCAACGCCACACCGGAGATTTTGCTTCTTGATGAAATAATTAAAGCCCACGGTTGTATCTTGCTTCGAGTCTCCTTTATCAGGGCTCTGGTCTGAAAACTTTCCTGTCAGCTGAATCTGCTCACGTCGAAGTCCTGCCTCAACAAAAGCCGTGTCGCCCTTGTACGACGCATTATCCCAAATATACCATGCGCCGTTCACCGTAGCCGCCAACGGCCCCATCATCCAACCGGACTGGACATCCATCACAAAAGCCTCGTTATCAGACACCACCCCGGAAGCCTTGTTTGTGGAAACCACAAGAGTCGCCTCCTCCTGATAATCCGCACCAGTGCCAAGGGTCACGTAAGGCTTGTCCGAAAGTCGTTCCTGATTATAAAACCAACCCGTCTCAACATCCCCAATCACATTGAAAGCAAGATGCCCCGTGTACCGTAGCGGCGCTTCGGGATTCTTGGTGCTGGCAGTATCATCGTACCCGTCAAAAACACCGGCTCGGTAGGCAAACGCCTTGCCAAAATTACCATGCAACTCCGCGCCATAATCACGCCAGACAAAGGAGTTCACAAGCTTGATGGCTTCGCTGTTGTAATCAAGCCCCAGCAGGCTTCCAGCAGAGGATTTGGTTTCAAATGAGAACGGCAACAGAATCAACCCCACTTCCACCCAATGGTTTTCCGTAAGACGCAGATCAACAAACGCATCCTGAATATCTGTCTCTATGTCGGTGGTGCCATTTCTTCCGGCATTATCATTGTCAGTTTCAGCAAAGAACTTCACCCCGTCCATGATCTGCCCGGAGAGGATTAGGCGCGCACGGCGCAGATAGATATCCTCCTCGTCCGCCGCACCCTCTGAATAAACCGCATGAACTTGCCCCAGAAAACCAAACTGCATATAGGAATCCTGCGTGATATCCAATTTGGGGCCAGCAAAAGCCACATAGGAATTACAGACAAGGGCTACAACTAACATTGCTCGAAACAATGAAACCTTCATTATTTGACACCTTCCTTTTTTTTATTCGGTCATTCAACGACATAAAAAAACTAAAAACAAGCACAATTCACTCGAAAAGCCGATTCATTTCAAACTGCCTCCAACTGCGCATCACTCTTGACTTTAGCTCTGTTTTTGGCACCTTGCACAAGTTGAAAGCAGTTTCCAGCACATTAAACAGAAGGGAATTCCATCATGTTGCATCAGCCAGCCGCACCCCTCGGAAAAGATCCAGCCCAGCAGTATAAAATGCGGGTTGGAATCTGGATGGTCATCGCTTACTCACTTTTCTACGCTGGCTTCGTAGCCATTAACCTGCTCAGCCCCCTCCTGATGGAAAAAACCATCGTGGCCGACTTAAACCTCGCCACGGTTTATGGACTCGCCCTTATCATTGTCGCATTCCTGCAAGCACTGGTCTATGACGCCATG
Organism: uncultured Verrucomicrobiota bacterium; assembly: GCA_964508705.1. Lineage (GTDB taxonomy): Bacteria > Verrucomicrobiota > Kiritimatiellia > CAIKKV01 > CAITUY01 > CAZDUS01. The sequence continues at coordinate 12,795 of CAZDUS010000016.1, read as the reverse complement.
TGCCGCAGTCAGGAACGAAAACTTAACAACCAGACGGATTCAGGAAAGGTTTTATAATCATGGCTATCATCGTCTTCCTCGTTTTTGTTCTCTTTGTCCTCGGCCTTTCCTTCTTCCTTGGAAACCGCACTAAAACCTCCAGCGGGTACTATGCCGCCGGTGGCCAGATCCATTGGTTCGTGAACGGAGTCGCTTTCGCCGGCGATTATCTGTCTGCCGCCTCTTTCCTTGGAATCTGCGGCATGATTGCCACAATGGGGTACGACGGCTTTCTTTACTCTATCGGATATCTCGCGGGATGGATTGTCGCCCTTTTTGTTGTGGCTGAACCCATGAAACGGCTTGGCAAATACACCTTCACCGATGCCATTGATTTCAAGTACAACTCCCGTGGCATCAAACTCGCCGCCGCCATCAGCACACTCGTTGTTTCCATCTGCTACCTGATCCCTCAAATGGTCGGTGCAGGAGTCCTTGTTCAGCCACTCCTCGGGCTTGCCCATCACTGGGGCGTCATCATGGTCGGCGCCATCGTCATCACCATCGTTGCCACCGCCGGCATGGCTTCCACCACCTACGTCCAATTTATCAAAGGCGCACTGCTTATCATTTTCTCGACCGTCCTGGTTGTTTACGTTTGCAACCGCGGTTTCCAGACACGGCCCGATCAGGGAGGCCAGGTTCCTTTCCATACCTATGCGTCCCTTCCTGCCTCGGAATCCGCTGGAGTGCTTACCATTACCGAGCCCGGCTGGACCGTCATCGAAAAGCTGGATGTCAAGACCGCCAAAGCATCTTTCGTTCGTCTCAACCGCGACGGCAAGGAAACCTGGTGGCTCATCAGTTCCAAGGATGCCAGTGTGTCCCTGGAAGAGATTCAGACAAGCGTGGTCAAGCCTGACGGCCAGGTGCTTATCAATGGCGCTCCCGCTTCCAAGGAGAACACCTTGCGTCAAGTCGGCAACGTCGAGCGCCTGCGCGGAAGCACCTCTGTTGCTAGCGGAAGCGTCTCCCCTGTCGGACTACTAGCGGCTATCACACACAAAGACACTCAAATCCGACGATGGAAAGAAGTGCGCTTCTCCGATAGTGAGGGCGCAAAAATCACAGCTTATGTCCCCACCATCACTCCCGGCAATCTCTTCATGCGGCCAGGCCTTAAATTCAAGGTCCAAGGGACCCCTCTTGAGAAGATCGACTTCTTATCCCTCATGCTGGCGCTCTTCCTTGGCACCGCGGCCTTGCCTCACATCCTGATCCGCTACTACACCGTGCCAAGCCCATCCAGCGCACGCAAGTCCACAATTGTGGCGATTGCCGCCATTGGGTTCTTCTACATACTAACCCTTTTCATGGGCATCGGCGCCGCCATTAACGGCGTCCTTAACCCGGCCGATAGCAATATGGCCGCCCCACTCCTTGCCCGCTCTTTCGGTGAATTACTGTTCTCTATCATCTCGGCAATCGCTTTCGCCACGGTGCTCGGTACGGTCAGCGGCTTGATCGTCGCCGCTTCCGGGGCCGTCGCGCACGACTTCTGCGACCGCTTCTTGAATTTAAAGATGGATGACCGCACCAAAATACGCGCGGGCAAGCTCTCCGCCTTCGTCATCGGAGCGCTCGCCATCGTACTGGGTATCCTATTCAAGGGGATCAACGTCACCTTCCTTGTTGGCCTTGCCTTTGCTGTCGCCGCATCCGCCAATCTTCCGGCCATCATCATGTTACTGTTTTGGAAACGAACCACATCTAAAGGTATTGTCGCTTCCATTTTCATGGGCATTCTTTCCTCTCTCCTGCTTATCGTATTCTCCCCGGAACTTTACAAACTTTACGGACTGGATCCGGCCAGCGCCCCAATCCCATTTAACAACCCCGGCATATTCTCAATCCCGCTTAGCTTTATTACTCTGGTGGTAGTCTCCTTGTTCACAAAAGCAAACAACAAGAACACCGAGCCCACCGCCTGAAAGCGGCGGGCTCCTGCCTGATTAGAACAACATGGGGGTGGTGATCGGTATGACATCGTCAATACGAGTCGACCTCCATTGCCATTCGACCTTTAGTGATGGCACCTTATCGCCCAAAGCACTGGCGGATCACCTCGCTGGCTGTGGAGTTGCTTTCGCCGCGCTGACTGACCACGACAGTCTGGACGGAATACCAGCTTTCCGGAAACGACTGCTCCGCCATGGCATCGGCTGCATAACTGGAGTGGAAATCACAACTCAATTACACGGTCGCGAGGCTCATCTACTGGCCTATGGTTTTGACCACCACCATCCCGAGTTACGGGCTACCCTAGCTGCCCTTCGTCACGGTCGCGAACCCCATATCGAAAGTATTGCTGACTCCATTCGCCGCCACCGCGTCCAAGTCACAAGCAATACCTGTCAAATCGTGACCAATGGAAAAATCACCATGGCGGATGCCATTGCCCTTGTCCACCGCGCGGGAGGAAGCGCCTTCCTCGCACACCCATTACTATTCGAACCGGACCCTGTCCGTCTCGAAGCCTTGCTCTCCGAACTCAGGACCGCCGGACTCGACGGCGTTGAAGCGCTTTACTCCGACTTTTCCGCCGAACAGCAATCCATGTTGTGCTCCATGGCAAACCGCCACAACCTGCTAATTTGCGCTGGAACCGACCTGCACCTCTCCCCTCAGAATATGACTCCCGCGCAGGTCGGCATCAGCATGCCGCCCCATCTCTGGAAAGCCTTCCGCGACTCCGTCTCTTCAAACACCCGGATGCTCGCTGCGCCACTCGAAGACCGCTCAGCACTGCTTCGTCCCAGGCGTCTGAATTTCATACTTCGGATTGTTATTCCGGCAATTAGCGCCATGATTCTCTTTGCCGTCGCGCTGGTTAGCGTCATCCTCCCTGCTATCGAACAATCATTGCTGGAGCGGAAGCGGGAGATGATTCGCGAGTTGGTCAACTCCGCCTGGGGTATTCTTGTTGAAGCCGAGGAGGAGGCGCGCCTTGGACTGGTAACCCCCGACCAAACCAGGGAGTTGGCAAGGAAAAGAATTTCCACTCTGCGCTATGGGCGCGAGGGAAAAGACTATTTCTGGCTTCAAGATATGCGTCCTCGCATCATCATGCATCCCTACCGCCCGGAGCTCGAAGGTCAAGATGTATCTGACTTCCGTGACCCGCGCGGAGTCCGTATCTTCGTTGAATTCGCCAATCTGGTCCGCCGTCAAAACGAAGGATTCATTAACTACGTCTGGCAATGGAAGGACGATCCCCTTCGCCTTGTCCCCAAAGAATCGTATATCCGGGGCTTTGAGCCATGGGGATGGATCATTGGTACCGGAATCTATACCGAGGATGTTAAAGCCGAAATTGCCCGCTTTAAGCGACATCTCAACGGCATCCTTATTGGAATCGCCATCTTAATCGCCCTGCTCCTGCTCACCGTCATCCGCCAAAGTCTCAATCTTGAGCGCAAGCGGCGTGACGCAGAAGATAACCTTACCGAAGCCATTGAACGCTACCGGGCTCTAGTCGAAGCCGCAAAGGAAGGCACACTCCTTTTGATTGATCTTCACTGCCGCTACGCCAATCCGACAATCCTTCGCTGGCTAGGATACAGTTCCCTTGAAATCGAATTGATGTCTCTCACCGATTTGATTCCTAACGTCCCAGAAAACGATCAAGCATGGAAAGTCATCCACCGCCTCCGTCTGGGCGAGGATTACCCGGATGGAATTGAGGCGTTTCTCAAACACCGTGACGGTTCACTCCTCAAGTATCTTCTCGCTTTCAGCCGTATCTCCTATGCTAACCGCGACGGCCTCATCATCCATGCCCGGGATATCAGTCCGAAGCCTGAATCACCCGGTAATCAGGCCGGATCAAACAACCTTGGCTCTAATCTTGCAGAGGCCGCCGCCAATGTGCCTGTTGGCATCTTTCGGGCGCGCGCCCTGCGCCGCGCCCCTATTGTGGAAGTCAACCATGCCACTATCCGTCTTCTTCCCTGCCTCAAAGCAGCACCCGACGGCAATCCGCCATCACTTGCAGAAGCCTTCCCGGATACAGAGACCTTCGACGACTTCATTCGGAGAATCGAACGGGATGGAATCGCCCGACAACGCCTTCACCCACCTGTTACCTCCGGGCCAGCACTCACCTTGGCCCTTGACGCCAGTCTTATACGAGATAGTGACGGCACCCCCCTCTACATCGATGGCAGAATCGAGGATACCACCGCCAGTGCCCAACGTGACACGGAACGCGACGCCCTCATCGAACGCCTCCAAACATCTTTACTTTACCTCCACGAGCCCGTCGGAAAGCTTTGCCATCAGCCCGCCTTCTGCACAGCGGAGACCTCCATCTGCGAAGCCGCTGCCCTAATGACAGCCAAGGATTCAGAGGCAGCCATCGTATGCGACGAACAAGGCACTCTAGCGGGCATAGTCACGGACCGACTTTTGCGAACCCGCATCACCGCCGAAGCTGGCAACTCACGCACTCCCGTTCGTAACATCATGCGCGAGTCAGTCATCACAATCCCGTGCCACGCACTAGTCTACGAAGCCCTGCTCCTGATGCAGGAAAAGGGAGTCGAGCACTTGGCAGTCACCAATGACGGTGGAGCCATTGATGGCATCCTGCATAGCCGGGATATTCTCCAACTCCACAGCAGTGAAGCCGCAGTGCTTACCAGAAAAATCACGGAAGCGCCCACGGCAAAAGAGACCATCCAGTGGTGTCATCGAGCGCCGGCACTCGTTCGTGCGCTGCAAGACAGCGGCGCTCATCCACGACACGTCACTCGAATGATCACGGCCATATGCGATGCCGCGACCTGCCGGTTTATCGAGCTTGCGGAAGCCACACTTGGCCCAACCCCAACCCACTTTGTTTTCCTTGCCTTCGGGAGCCAGGGTCGCCGCGAAATGTTACTCTCCGCTGACCAAGACAACGGTATCCTATACGCCCCCCCCTCAGACACTTCATCCTCAGAAGCGATTGACCTCTACTTCTTAAACATGGGTCAACAAGTCTGCTCTTGGCTAAACGATGCGGGATACCCCTTCTGCCGTGGTTCCGTCATGGCACGCAACCCAAAATGGTGTGCCCCCCTTCCTGTCTGGCGAGACATGGTCAACAAATGGATCTGCCGTCCGGAACCACAACAACTCCTTGAATTCACAGTCTTCTTGGACTTCCGCCCCGTGTACGGGGAAGCTGAACTGGCCAAAAGCCTGCACCGGCATGTGCAAGAATCGCTTCAGGAAAGCACATCCTTCCTGCCCTTCCTCGCCCGTGACCTTATGCGCTTTCGACCGCCGGCAACCGGTCTTGGACGTCGGATCCAATGGTGGGATGCCACGGTCAACCTTCTTGACCTAAAGGCCATCATGATGCCTCTTAGCGGCATGGCACGTCTCTACGCGTTACACAACAGCCTCGACGAAACACACACACTTGACCGGCTTGAGGCACTCACTCATCGCGCCATCTTCACCGCAGGGAACTTGCGCGAAATCACAGCGACCTATGAACTGCTGTTACGCCTGCGATTACATCATCAGGCGGAATGTCTTCGCGAAAGCCGCCCGCTAGACAACATAATCGACTGGAGACTGCTCACGCGTTCGGAACAAACCCAGATCGATCAATCCATCAAACGCATCGCCGCCATCCAAAAAAAAATCAGCTACGATTTCCTCGGCGGAACCTAACAGACCCTCCCCTTAAATTAGTCGGAGGACCTAGGCTATGATTTTCTCATCCACTCAACACATGAAATCTCAAACGAATCAATCCAAATTGTCGCCCTGATGAATTCATCCTCTTTATCTCCTCGTGCGCGTTTTATGGCCGCAGTCAATCATCAGGATACCGACCGTATTCCAATGTGCATGGATGCCGCCGGTGCTATTTGGCCTTATCTTTCCAAAGCGCTGGGCGTTACCTCCAAGGAAGAATGCTATAAGGCTCTTGAGATTAACGAATGGATGCTCGACCCCGACGCAGTTGATCCCATTGCCCTCACAATTACGCGCCACCCGGCGCATGTCTCCGCTACTCTGGCCTCAATCTCCAATGGAACGCGTTTCAGCGTTCGTTTGCAATCGTCAGACGGCTCCTCCCCATGCAATAAGACCGTTTCTTCCGTGTGCACTTGACCGTCACGCATGACGGCCACCATGCGCCGGGTCATGTGGTCATGCCCGGGATCAAAGGAAAGGCAGAGATGTTCCTGGAAATACCAGTCGGAATGGAGTTTCGCCGGGGAGTTATCCCATCCCTTGGGCTCCGTGAATTCACCGACAAGTTCGAATAGCTCCCGGATAGCGCCACTCGAAAACGCCCAATGTGAACGCTGTCGGACCGCACTACCCGCCAGGCATCGGATGGCCAACGCCCTCCAAGTCCGTTGACTGGCTTCCTTGCAGCCAACCACACATCCGGATTCAACGCCAGCTTATGACGCGCCATGGAGCCTCCTCTACCGCCGCAATATAAAAATAGGTCGACGGTATCATCCGATGCCCGTCGACCACTTGGAATCAGGAATTACTAAGCAACCTGCCGAATCGCATTCTCAAGTATGTCGCAGGCACGATCAACTTCAGCCGGTGTAATCACCAGTGGCGGCTGAATACGGACCACGTTCGCCATGACACCTCCCAGCCCAACCAGAACACCCGCCTCACGACAGAGATCGCGGACACGTTTCGCCTCTTCCGCCGCCGGAGTCTTGGCCGCATCCTTGATCAACTCAACGCCGATCATCAAGCCAAGTCCACGCACATCGCCAACCATCGGACATTTCTCCTGGAACGCGCGCAAGCGATTCATGAATTGCGCCCCGCGTTTCGCCGCCGCACCGGGAAGATCCTCATCGCGCATCACATCAAGATTGGCAATGCCCGCCGCGCAACTGATAGGACTTCCACCGAAGGTCGAGAGGTGGTCACCCGGAGTGAACGCGCTGGCAATGTCATCCCTGACAATGAACGCGCTCAGCGGGAACCCATCGGCAATACCCTTGGCCATGCACATGATGTCAGGCTCCACGCCGAAATGCTCGCTGGCAAACAGCTTACCGGTACGGCCATAACCGCACTGGACTTCATCGGCAATATAAAGCGCTCCATCCTTCCGGATATGATCCGTGGCGATCTTCAAATATTCCGGCGGCGGCACCAGGATGCCACCCTCGCCCATCACGGGCTCGGCAATGAACGCGGCTACATCGCCCGATGTCTGATACTTGAGCACATGATCCATGAACTCCGCGCAGGCGCATCCGCAGTACGGATACTTCAGCTTGAACGGACAGCGATAGCAATAGGGAGCCGGGGCAAAGGCAATCCCAGACAGATACGGGCCGGCACCCTTTTTACGGCCACGGTTACCGGTTATGGATAAGGTCCCCACACTGCGCCCGTGGAAGCTCATCGTAAGACAAACCACTTCCTTGCGTTTCGTGAACTGCTTGGCGATCCGCAACGCCCCTTCAATTGCCTCGGCGCCGCCATTGCCAAAGAACGTCTTCTTCAGGCGTCCCGGCGTGGCTTCCGCCAACCGCTTGGCCAATTCACCGGCCGGCGGGTTGTAATACACATAGGTACAGCAATGCACCAGTTTCTCCATCTGCGCTTTGGCCGCCGCCAAAATCCGGGGATGTCCATGACCCGCATTGGTCACGGCGATGCCACTAAAGCAATCCAGATAGTTCTTTCCTCCAACGTCCGTCATGGTGCAACCGCTGGCCCGATCCACTTCGATCGGCTCGAACCCAGCAACCATGGTTGTGATCATGTACTCATCATAAAGTTTCTTTGTATTCATCTAATGCAACTCCTAGGTTTACTTGCCTAGAACCTTCCAATACACGCCAATCCCATAATTGCTGATAATTATGAAAGGGTCAAAGTTATAACAGGAGTTCATCATTCGCAAAATTAAACCAAACTTTTTGAGGGATGGATGGGTAGATCGTGACCCCTCCTTGGGTGATAGGTAGGGGTATATAGAGCGCTTAACTTACCTAAGTCAAGAGGGAGCCAAGAAGCGATGGCGGGGTTGATGTTTGGGATGCGCTTTTGGAGGATGCGAAGAGGGCTCAACCAGCCTTTGTTGCGATTGAGGCGAGAGACATTGAAGTGAAGCCAATAGGTGGAGAGTTTGTTCCAGAAGTCGGAAGGGGAAGAGAAGGATTCCCGGTCAAAGAACTCATCCTCTTGGAGGCGGTGGACGGTTTCGACGTCGCTTTGCCAAGTATAGGCTTTGACGGGGATGTAGTGGTGCCCTGAACCCAAGGACCGGACGAGGGAGGGTAGACCGCGATGCTGGGCATCCTCCTGGAACTCGCAGCCATTGTCGGTTTGCCACTCGATCTGGGTTAGATCCATGCCATGCCACGCCAGATGAGCGCTGACGCGCTCAGCCATGAGAACGGCGTAGGATTTTGAGATTTCATCGGCATAACCGACGAAGGTCAGGCCCGAGACCACCTCCCGAACGGTGTACTGGAATTTGGGCAAGCGCAGGTACATCATGAACGGCCAGTACTGGGGAATGTCCTGTAAATACTTGGTATCGGCACATAACTGGCCAAAGACTTTCCACTCTCGTTTGACCGCCCGCAGATCCTGCTTGGTGATATGCTTGCGTTTCCGAGCGCTGACCATGTGATGATCTTTGAGAATGCGTTTAATGGCACTGATGCCACAGGGCAGATCGAACTCCATCTTTAACCGTTCAGCCCCATAGCCGGTCTGGTTCCTGAGTTTCAGGACACGCGTTTCCACGACGGACGGGGTCTGGTGCGGGCAACGATGCGGGCGTTTGGACTGCTCCATCAGGCTTGATGGCTTGCGAGGATCGTAGCGGCGTAGCCACTTGCGGACGGTATTACGACTGCATCCGAACTCCTTCACGGCATCCTTGATGCCGTGCTCCCGGGCATGCCGAATGACCGCCTGCCTCAGAATGTGACGTTTTGCACTCATTTGATAGATGGCAAAGTAGGGCAACATGCCCACCAGAGTATCATCGCCGCCGATCCTTCAGGGGATACCCCCTGAAGGATATTCTCTCCTCCTGATGCCTTCCCCCTTTCTCTCCTTTAATACCGCCCTCCAATAGACCTTCAACTTCTTCATCCGCTTCGGACTCACCACCCCTATCTTCTCAAGAGGGGGGGTCACGATGTACCCGACCTCGCCCACGCCTAACCTGATTTCCTATTGACCTTCATCGCCAGTCAGTAATACTGACCACATTATTTAGTCCACCCATGAAAAACATCTTCACATCCCCCCCTTCGTGGTTAGTTCTCCTCCCCCTGCTACTCGCCACACTCCTCTTTTCCTCCTGCGGCAACCCCCCTCCGTCTACTCCTGCAACCACCACGCAACCACGCATCGCCTCCCTCGCCCCCAGCATCACGGAAATCGTTGCCGCCCTAGGTGCCTCTGACCAACTCGTCGGACGCTCCTCCGCCTGCGACTACCCTCCCGATCTCATTGCCAGCCTGCCCATCGTCGGCGACTTCGGCGTCCCCTCCATGGAACGCCTACTCGCCACCCGCCCAAGCCTCGTCCTCTATACCGACCTCGCCGACCTTTCCATCCCCACCCGCCTGACCAACCTCGGCCTCACCCCTATCCATATCCCCTGCACCACACTCACCGAGATCGCCCCCGCCATCCGCACTGTCGGCCAACTACTCGGCCGCCAATCTCTCGCCACCCAGCTCGCCGATACCATGGAATCGCGTATCGCCGATCTCCGCCGCCAACTCCCCCCGTCGGACCAGCGCCCCCGTGTCCTCGTCCTGATCTGGAACGATCCCTTGACGGCCGCCGGGAATAAGAGTTTCTTAACGGAGCTCATCACGTTGGCTGGCGGTCAAAATGTCGCCGACACCATCCAGCGTGACTATTTCCAGGTATCCGGGGAATGGGTCGTGAGCCGTAATCCGGATGTGATTTTCTGTTTCTTTATGGCAAGCGATATGCCTGCGCGTGAACTGATTATGAAGCAATCCGGCTGGAGCAACATCAACGCCGTCCGCACTGGCCGCGTCTATGCCGGGCTGGACAACAATCTCATCCTCCGCCCCGGCCCTCGCATGATCCAGGGCGTCGAAGCGATTCAAAAATGTCTACGGGAGTCCAATGACAAACCGTGACCGCACCTATTTTCTCGTCTTCGCCATCAGCCCGGTCATACTGGCCTTCTGTCTGCTGATGGGCCCCGCCGGTTTCGGCCTGCCCGATTGGACGACCCAGCGCGAAATCATGATCCTCCGCATCACCCGCGTCCTCGCCGGACTAATCGTCGGTGCCGCACTCTCGGTCGCCGGTGTCGTCCTGCAAGCCATCCTCCGGAACCCCCTCGCCGAACCCTATGTCCTCGGCGTCAGCAGCGGCGCCAGCCTTGGTGCCGCCCTCGCCATCCTTTTTGGTTTATCGGCCCTAGGCGCTTTCACCCTCCCGCTCATGGCCTTCCTGCTCGCCATCGCCACGCTCGCCGCCGTCTACAAACTAGCCTCATCCCCCGGCTCCGCCCCATCCCTCTACAGCCTCATCCTCAGCGGTGTCATCGTCAGTTCCGTCTGCTCCAGCCTCCTGATGTTCCTAGTCTCGCTGGCCCCCGTGGAGGGTATGCACAGTATCCTCTGGTGGATGTTAGGGAATCTCGACGTCTCCTCAAACGCCCTGCTGGCCACGACAGGCGGCGTGGTCCTCGCCGGGTTCATCGGCATCTGGCTTCTCGCCTCTGAATTCAATGCGCTAACCCTTGGACACGATATGGCCCACTACCTCGGCGTCCGTGTCCGGCTCGCCATCGGCATCGGCCTACTGCTCGCCACCCTGATCACCGCCGCCTCCGTCGGCATCGCCGGCCTGATCGGCTTCGTCGGATTGATCGTCCCGCACGTCATGCGCGCCCTCGTAGGCCCCGACCACCGCCGCCTGATCCCCGCCTGCGCACTTGGCGGTGGCGCCTTCCTTGCCGTTTGCGACGCCATCGCCCGCACCGTTATGTCCGCTGAGATCCCCGTAGGGGTCGTCACTGCCCTCGTCGGGGGCCCCTTCTTCCTCGTCTTGCTCCGTACCCGCCGCAAGGAGCAATGGCTCTCATGAAAACAGCACTCCAACTTCATAACGTCTCAGCGGGATATCGGAACCACCCCGTCTTGCACGATATGTCGTTGACCATCAATGAGGGCGAAATGGTCGGCATCCTCGGACCCAATGGAGCCGGTAAATCCACGCTGTTCAAGATCCTTTCCGGCTGGCTCGCGCCGATCTCCGGCACCGTGTCCGTCTTCGATACACCAGTTCACCAAATCCCCCCGCAACAACGCGCCCGCTATATCGCCGTAGTCCCGCAGGAGCTGGATATCCCCGTCCCCTACACCGTCGAGGAAGTCGTCATGATGGGCCGCACCGCCTCCATAGGCCGCCTCTCCCGCCCATCCCAAGCCGACTGCCAAATCGTGGAGCGGGCCATGGTCTACACGGATGTCGCCGACGTCCGAAGACGCCCCTTGAACGAACTCAGCGGCGGAGAGCGCCAACGGGCAATCGTTGCCATGGCCCTCGCACAGGAACCGCGCATCATCCTGATGGACGAAGCAACATCCCGTCTAGACATCAACCACCGCCTGGAAATCATGCAATTGGTCGAACGCCTGAATGAGGAAAGCGGAGTAACCGTGATGATGATCAGTCACGACCTCCAACTCGCCGCCGAATTCAGCCGACGATTAATCATGTTGGATCGAGGTCGCATCGTCGCAGATGGACGCCCCTCCGATGTCCTGACCGAAACATCTCTCCGTCAGGTGTATCGTTGCGACGTGCGGGTCCATGAGGACACTCATACTGGTTCGCTAAGTATCCTGCCCGCACCCCGCCTTCATGGCGGTCGCGTTGGCGAGAGCCTGCGTATTCACGTTATCGCTGGCGGTGGATGCGGAGAGGAAACCCTGCGTCGCCTGTCCTTGAACGGTTATTCCCTGAGCGCCGGTGTATTAAACCAAGGTGATCTCGATGCCGAAGTGGCGACCGCCCTTGGGGCCCCCCTCGCCCTCGAACAACCCTTCTCCCCAGTCAGCACTGCCGCACTGGACCGCGCCTCGGGACTCATCGCCACGGCCACTGCCGCTGTCCTAACCCCCGTCCCTTTCGGAACCGGTAATCTTGCCAATCTTGCGCTCTTGGAAAAGTATCAAGCCAGTGGCCGCCCCGTCTTTATTGCCACCGGAATCGAAAACCGCGATTACACTCCTTCAAAGGAAGCCGTCGCCAAGGTCAACGCCCTCCTATCTCGCGGTGCCATTCCCTGGCGCGACGTGGCAGAACTCACCGCTCTCCTCCGCCGCACACCCTGTCATGCTGAGCCTGTCGAAGCATCTCGCTTCTGACTCCCCTCCCAATCTCCATCTTCGCGCTCTTCGCTTTCCTAACAGCCTAACTGTCTAACCGCCGAATAGCCTTCCCCCCCGCATCATTTATCCGAGTCCACAATACGCAACCTGATCTCATCTGAGTTACCCTTGAGCTCCGGTGCATACATCGCACTCGCCCGCGTCGGCAAAGCACTAAACGTCCCTGGAATTTCCGCCCGTAACCGGTACGCCACACTATGTCGCCCACGCGCCAACGTCCGCGTAAAGAAACTCACCCGCTCGTCACGGAACTCCACATACGCACCCATGTCATTCCCTGTATAACCACTGCGGACTTCAACTGGCTCAAATCCCGCCGCCTTCATATCCTCGAAGACCAGGTACTCGTAATCGTTCT
>CAZDUS010000015.1:0-42483 GCA_964508705.1 uncultured Verrucomicrobiota bacterium | reverse complement strand
TGGGCTCCAGTCCGCTGGAGGCGGCCGAAATGCTGGAGCGGATCCGGTTGCTCTACAAACTGGAGCATTCGGTGGAGTCCGGCCCCGAACATGACGAACAACGGCTGCGAATGCGGCAAGAGATGGCTGTGCCACAACTCGAAGCCATCCGGGAACGCCTTCAGGGATTTGCCGGGAAGACGCCCCCGAAAACTCCCTTGGGTAAAGCGATCGCCTATGCTCTGAGCAATTGGCTGTACCTGATCCGATATGTGGAGGATCCCCGCCTGCCACTGGATAACAATCCGGCGGAGCAGGCGATTCGACCCGTCGCCCTTGGACGGAAGAATTGGTTGTTTCTGGGAAGCGAACGCGGCGGGCGAGCCGCCGCCGTCTATATGACGCTCTTGGCAACGTGCAAACGGGCCAAGGTGAATCCCTTCGACTACTTCCAGGATGTTCTGGGCCGTATCATGTCCCATTCTACCGCCAACCTGGATGAACTCCTGCCGGGAAACTGGTCGCCGTTGAACGCCTGACCGGGCGCAAATTATCCGTAACCCTCGGAATCAGGGGACGGGGTTGGCCGGACGCTTACCTCTTTACGAGCGTAAAGTTTGAACATTACATCGTTTAGTGCTGCAAAAAAGAGACTCAAGATGGAAAACAAAAAAGCCATGGGCGAAGGATGCTAGGGATTGTGGGTTGCTCTATCTAGGGGAAACAGAAGAAACAGAAGAAATAGCAGAAAGGCCGAGGGGGCATAGGGGGCTATGTGAACAAGAATATGCAGCCTAAAGTTAATGTGTAAAGAAAGAGGTCGATAATTAAGGGGACGTCACTTAATAGCACTTTTTCGGGACGCCCGCCTGCTTCCTTGCGATAAACCAAGTCCAGATATCTGAAAATTCCAAAAATGACAAAGGGGATTGTCAGGGATACAAGAGGTGTTCCAAATTTGCGCGTTGTTTCTGGCCATAGGGTGTAAATGGAATAGGAGACAATAGTAGCGGCGCTGACCACGGCGATTAATTGGTCGAGCAGTTTAGTGTCATAGTCGGTTAGGCTCGGACGGTGATTGCCGGAGTCTTCCGTAAGAAGTATTTCATGTCGCCGCTTGCATAACGCAAGGAAGAGCGCCAGTAGAAATGCGCATATGAGTAGCCATGGGGAAACGGTGACGTTGAGGATAACGCCGCCAGCGGCCGCTCGTAACACAAAGCCGAACGCAATGACGAAGACATCAACTAACGCAATGTGCTTGATCCAGAGCGTGTAGACGATTTGCATGGCCACGTAGGTGGCAGCGATATATCCAAACGGGGGGGATAGAAAATAGGCACCAGCCAATCCGCCCGCAAGGAGAATGAAGGATAAAAAGGCAGCCATTAAAGTGGAGATTGCGCCTGATGCAAGAGGACGGAATTTCTTGATGGGATGTAATCGGTCGGACTCGATATCCTTGATGTCGTTAAAGAGGTAGACGCCGCTGGAAATCAGGCAAAATAGTCCAAAGGCTAGAGAAGCAACTTTAATTGACTGAGCTGATAAGGTTTGCGTCTCGTCGCCGAATGCAAAAACAAATGCCGCCAATACAACAATGTTCTTTGTCCACTGATTTGGCCGTAACGCACGAAAGACGTGGAAAGCCTTTGAATGCGATGAAGGATTCGTAGACATGGGATTAGTGTGAAGTTTTCTGGGTTTTTTGAACACCGCGAGGCCTTCGTCGAAATCCATTCCTGAATACCAGGCGCCAGACCATCAGCAGGGCTTCCTTGAAGATGCTGGAATTCATCTTTGAGTAGCCGGAACGGCGATCAACGAATGTGATGGGGATTTCGGAAATAGCAAAACCTTTCATCCAGGCGGTGTGAGTCATTTCGATTTGAAACGAATATCCGTTGGAGCGGATGCTGTCGAGGTCGATCGATTTTAACACATTGCGTCGGAAACACTTGAATCCACCGGTGGGGTCGGAGAATGGCATCCCTGTGATAAGCTGCACATATAAAGCACCTCCCATGCTTAGCAGGAGACGACTTAAGGGCCAATTGGTGATGCGGATCCCATTTATATATCTGGAACCCAGAACTAAATCTGAATCAGAAGCGGATTTCAGAAAAGTCGGAAGCTCGGAAGGATCGTGCGAGAAGTCACAATCCATTTCGAAGACATATTCATAATGCCTAGCGAGTGCCCATTTAAAGCCTTCGATGTAGGCGCGTCCAAGTCCTTGCTTTGACGATTGGTGGATAACGTGGACTCGATTATCCGATAAAGCCATGCCATCAATGATGGCTCCTGTTCCGTCCGGGGAATTGGCATCGACGAATAACAGGTCTACATCCGGAATAACACCGAAAACGGCGCTGGATATTTGTGTGACATTATCCTTCTCGTCATAGGTTGGGATGATGACCAACGTCTTATTCATATCTTTTCACTATAAAATGCAAACAAGACACTGCTCAAGACAAAACGCTTGCCATTAGTGATGCTGAGGGGGGCAGCAGAGAAGTTGTTTTGAGGGATGGCAAGCCTTGTTTCACGCTTTGTAAAGCTGACTTGAGGATTTTTCGGGGATATTGCAATTCCGTGAGGAAGCAATTACTATGCCCAGACTTATTACGCGATGATATCTGAATGGCGAGGTTGAGGTGATTGTAATGGAGGGGGCATGATAATTAGATGCAGAGCATACCCAAGGGCAGGGTTGATTGGTAATCCATCGGACGGTTATTATGGTAAGACCATAGCGTTCACATTCAGTAATTTTCATGCCGAGGTGATCCTCTATCAAACGCCTGAACTTGAAATATTGCCTAATGCCAGAGACCATTCTCGTTTTATGAACATCCATGATTTGCACAAGGATGTCCGGCGGCATGGTTATTATGGTGGGATTCGTTTGCTAAAAGCCGCTGTAAAGCGATTTTACGACTATTGTCACGACAACCACATCCAGTTGGATGACCGGAATTTCACAATCCGTTATAGCACTAACATTCCGGCTCAAGTTGGGTTGGCTGGGTCCAGCGCCATTATTACCGCATGCATGAGGGCGTTGATGTCGTTTTATCATGTAAGTATTCCTAAGCCAGTTCTGGCGGGGCTAGTTCTCTCTGTGGAGACTGGGGAATTAAGGATTCCCGCTGGGTTGCAGGATCGCGTGACGCAGGCGTATGAAGGCATGGTTTATATGGATTTCAACAAGGATATAATGGACCGGCAGGGGTATGGGCACTATGAGGAATTGGATGTATCATTATTGCCGCCTGTGTACATTGCCTACCGAGCTGAGCTAGCTGAAGGGACAGAAGTATTTCATAACGATATTCGGTCACGATGGGAGAATCAGGAGCCGCAGGTAGTAGCGGCAATGGAACAATGGGCAGGATATACCACACAGGTACGCGAGTTATTGCTGAGCCGTCAAGGTAACCGCATCGGGCCGTTGCTGAATGCGAATTTTGATTTGCGAAAGAATATATACAATATCAGCGCCAGTAATATTCAAATGGTGGAGACTGCAAGATCTGTTGGGGCGAGCGCTAAGTTTACAGGGTCTGGTGGTGCTATTGTCGGTAGTTATGCGGATGAAGAGATGTTTTCAAAACTTGAATCCGCATTCACAGCTGTAGGAATCCGTGTGTTCAAGCCAAAGTTTATCAAGTCGTCTGGGGAGGTTGCGCCATGATTCGCAAAGCTGTCATTCCTGCCGCCGGGTTCGGGACACGATTTCTTCCTGCCACAAAATCTCAACCAAAGGAAATGTTGCCGATCGTTGATACGCCTACAATACAATACGTTGTGGAAGAAGCTGTGGCCTCCGGGATTACCGATATTTTGATGGTTATCGGGAAGGGGAAGCGAGCCATAGAAGAGCATTTTGACCGTAACTGGGAGTTGGAGAGTGAGTTGGCGGCAAAGGGTAAGATGCAGGAATTGGCTAGCATCCGCCGTATTTCTGAATTAGCCAATATCCATTTTGTCTGGCAGAAGGAATTACGCGGACTGGGGGATGCCGTGCTTTGTGCCAAAGATCATGTCGGAAATGAGCCCTTTGCTGTTCTCCTCGGCGATACGGTTATGGATGGGGTAAAGAAACCTGTAACACGGCAATTGATGGATATTTTTGATCGGTATCAAGAGTCTGTGGTGGCCGTTGAGGAAGTGGATCGTTCCAAGGTGAGTCGATATGGCGTCATCAAAGGGACCCCTGTGACTGACGACTTGTATTTATTGCAAGACTTCGTTGAGAAGCCTGCGCCGAAAGAGGCTCCTTCCAATTTGGTTATAGCCAGCCGATATGTTCTATCGCCCGATATTTTTGACTTCCTTGGCAAGACTCAAGCAGGCAAGAACAATGAAATCCAACTTACGGATGCCATGCGTCAATTAGTGCGTAGCAGGGCAATGTACGCTTTGCGTTTTGCTGGTGTTCGCTATGACATTGGCAATAAGCTCGACTTTATCAAGACGAATCTGATTTTTGGTCTGAAACAAAAAGACCTCGCAAAATCCCTGCAGGAATTTGTCAGGTCGTTAAAGGTCTGATTTGGAGTTCTCGCTACGAGCGGTAGTTGGGAGCTTCCTTCATAATTTTGACATCATGAGGGTGCGCTTCGGTCACTCCTGCGATTGATACACGGACAAAGCGACCTCGGCTTTGAAGTTCTGGAATTGTCTTGCATCCGCAATAGCCCATCGACGCTCTTAATCCGCCGCAATATTGGATCATAACCTTACGAACTGATCCGGAATATGGCACAATCCCTTCAATTCCCTGCGGTACTAATTCATCCTCAAGGCTGGAGCTTTGACCATATCTTTCACGACTGGCGGCGCCTTCCTTCATTGCCGCAAGGCTTCCCATTCCCCGGTAGACAACATATTGACGACCCTGATGTATGATTTTTTCGCCAGGACTCTCGTCGCTGCCAGCAAAGAGAGAGCCGCACATGACGGTGTCCGCGCCTGCGACGATGGCTTTAGGGACATCGCCGGAATGGCGAATACCGCCATCGGCTATGATGGGAATGCTCCCTTTTAGAGATTTGGCGCAGTCATGGATCGCTGTAATCTGCGGAATGCCGACGCCTGCAACAACTCGCGTCGTGCAAATGGATCCGGGCCCAATGCCGACTTTTACAGCGTCAGCGCCTGCGTCACGAAGCGCGAGCGCGGCTTCTCCGGTCGCGATGTTCCCCGCGATGACATCAATGTCAGGATGATGTTTCTTTACCCATTTAACCATGTCGATTACACCTTTGCTGTGACCGTGGGCTGTATCCACAACAACCACGTCGACTCCCTCGCGTGCGAGAATGTTGACCCGTTCCTGGTCGTTGGGGCCGATAGCGGCGCCAGCGCGCAATCTGTATTTTTCGTCGCGGTTGTACATGGGTTCTACGTTTTCCACGAGTGTCCGCACATCACTAAAGCTATACAACCCAGCAAGTTTTCCATCCTTGGTTACGAGGGGGAGCTTGCCTATCCGATTGCGCTTCATAATGTCATAGGCTTCTTTCAGGGAAGTGCTGGCAGGGGCCGAGATAACATTCGAGGTCATAACTTCCGTGACGGTTAATTTGGTGTCTGAAGCAAATTTAATGTCAGCCGCCGTAAGGATTCCAACGACGCAATCGTTTTGATCCAGCACCGGAAATCCGCTAAATGAGAAGCCCCGCTGTTGCTTGGCCTTAAGTATGGACTCGAGGGTGTCTGTAACCCGGAAGACAATGGGGTCCCGAATCAAACCGTTGAGATAGTGTTTAACCCTTGCGACATGGTCAGCCTGACGTTTTGCTGAAAGGTTCTTATGGATAATGCCAATGCCACCCATCAAGGCCATGGCAATTGCCATGGGGCTCTCAGTTACCGTATCCATGGCAGCACTAACGAAGGGGATATTGATTCCAATGCGTGCGGTTAGCCGGCTGCTGATGTCGGCTTGATCCGGTAAAAAATCGGAATACTGGGTGATCAGGGATACGTCGTCGAAGGTAAGTCCTTCCTGCGGAAACTTTTCCATGAAGGACTGGGTTGAAGCATTCAGACTCATAGCGACACCTCTTGTGATAGTTGAACGTGTTGACAACTCATTATGTTGACGTGCTGTGCCTGGGTCAAGTGAATTTGAGGAGAAATGTTAGGATAAGTTGTAATTGTAGAGTATTGTTTATCTGCTTTGTCGAATTGACATGGGGAGAGTGGTTTTGGTATCTAGGTGCGCTTTACCCAAAAGGGTAATGTGAATTTTGATGAGGATAGGTATACGTATGGCCAGCAAAATCAAAAAAACAAAACCGACAAAACCTGCAAAAGCCTCCGTTGCAAAGGCGAAAGCTAAAGTGACTGTGGCCAAACCGTTGGTCAAGAAACATGCCAGAGTGACGGCGAAAGTCGCACAGAAATCCGTCAAGCCTGTCAAGGTGGTGAAGCTATCCGTGCCTGTTGCCGCCAAGCCTGTTCCGAAAAGAAAAAGTCATTTTGACAAGAAGAGCTTGGCGAATATTCAGGATATTTTGATCAAGATGCGCGATCGCCTGACGGGACAGATCAGTGCATTGTCTGATGATTCGCTGAAATACATTGATGACAGTTCGTCGGATGATCGGACGGATGATTTTGATCGTGAGTTTGCGCTGAATCTGATGAGTTCGGAGCAGGATTCCGTTTTTGAGATCGACAGCGCATTGCGCCGGATTAAAGAAGGGGCCTATGGATTCTGTGATAGTTGCGGATGCCTGATCGAAAAAGCCCGTTTACAGGCGTTGCCTTTTGCTCGCGCTTGCGTGAAATGCCAGTCGGCGGCTGAAAAGGGACGTGTTCGATTCCGTCCGTTTGGCGAAGCGTTGGAGCAAGGTGTGGAGCAGGAAGCTCCTGAAGTCGCTGAGCCCGAAGAGAACGAGTAAGGTGCTGCCACGGTGTTTTGATTCAACCGTGCGTCTCCATTCATTTATGCTGGTACTGCTACTAGGCGTTGCTGTTGCGGTGCTGGACCAGATCACAAAAGATCGGGTTATGACCGTTTTTTTTCCAGGAGAGTCTGTAGCGATTGTGCCAGGTTCATTTGATCTCGTTTATGTTCGCAACACCGGTGCGGCATGGGGCATGTTTGGCGGTTCGAACGGTTGGCTGGCCCTTTTTTCCGTCCTGATGCTAATTACCATCGTTGTGTTCAGGCGTTCCTTCCTGAATGACACCATCACGCATAAGGTGGCTTTTGGATTGATGGCTGGTGGAATTGTTGGGAATCTAATTGATCGCGTCAGACTGCATTATGTGGTCGATTTCCTTGATTTCTATTGGAAGACGCATCATTTCCCGGCTTTCAATGTGGCTGATTCCGCTATTTGCATCGGGGTAGGACTATATATGATCACGGCGTTCATGACCTCGGCACATCCGCTTCGGGATATGGGGGCGAATGGATCAACAGGGAATAACTGATAAAAAGCGGGTAGCCTATCTCCTCGTTGGCCCAACGGCGGTTGGGAAGACGGCTGTTGCGCAGTGGATTGCGGAGCACAAAGGATGGCAGATACTATCCGCCGATTCCATGCTTGTTTACCGCGGTATGGATATCGGCACGGCGAAACCATCGCAGGATGAACTGAACCGCGTTAAATACTGGGGGGTTGATATAGTTGATCCTTCGGAATTTTTCAGTGTGGCCAAGTATTTAAGTGAGGCACAGAGATGTCTGGACTGCATTCCTCCAAAACAAGATCTGATTATTGTTGGCGGAACGGGGCTCTATTTACGCGCATTGATGGAGGGATTGGAAGCGGGATCCGTTGAATCGTCATCCCGTCGTTCACAATGGCAGGAGTTGTTTGATGCGCAGGGAATAAATGGATTGAGGCGGGCGCTGATGGAGCGAAACATCGGCTGGTATGAATCGCTTTCAGTTGCTGATAAGAGTAATTCCCGGCGTTTGATTCGCGCCTTGGAAGGGCATGAGGCAGGAATCTTGTGTCCACCGAAGTCGTGGCGGAAAGCGGAAGAGTCTCCTAATGTGGTTGGTTTATCCATGGAGCGTGAAGACCTGGTTGTTAGAATCGAAGAACGGGTTCAGGCGATGTATCGGGATGGCCTGCTTGCTGAAACAAAGGAACTCATTAATAGAGGTCGGGAGTGGTCTGTAACTGCTGCCCACGCAATAGGATATGAGGAGGCTGCAGCTTGTTTGCGCGGTGATATTTCCCGAATGGAGGCGATTGAGCGGACGGTTGTTCGAACGCGGCAACTGGTTAAGAGGCAAATGACCTGGTTCCGTGGACAGATGGCAGTGAGGTGGGTAAATGTGAATCCACAGACCTCGGTTAAGGATGCCGCTCGAGCGGTGCTTGAAGCGTGGAATGTGACAGGACCAACACCGCTTGGCGTTTGATTTGGAGTTGACGATGGGTGAACAAGGAATATTGGATAAGGATGATGACCGCGTATGCTACCGCGTGTGCGACTTGCCGGCACGCATGCGACCCCGTGAGGCGATTGACCGGCAAGGTGTTGAGCAAGTATCGGATGTTGCTTTGTTGGCTATTCTGCTGAGGAGCGGGGCTGCTGGCATGAATGTGATCGATTTGGCGGAGACGATCCTGAGGCATTACGGATCGTTGACGGCTTTGGCGCGGGCTTCGGTTGATGAGTTGAAATCCAATAGGCAGTTCAAGGGTTTGGGGAAAGTGAAGGCTCAGGCATTAAAGGCGGCGCTCGAGTTGGCAAGGCGAATGGCCGATGAATCGAAGGATGAGCGTGGTGTTTATGTGAGGTCGCCTGAAGATGCAGCATCGGTTTTGAGGGCGTCGGCAAAAGTGCTTGATCACGAGCGGTTTTGGACGTTGTTCCTTGATTCAAAGAATCGGATCAAGGGTGGGGCTCAGGAAGTATCCAAAGGGATTCTGGATGCGAGTCTTGTTCATCCCAGGGAGGTCTTCAAGCCGGCTGTTCTATCGGGTTGCGCTGCCTTGGTCCTCGTGCATAATCATCCCTCCGGTGATCCGACGCCGTCGGCAGAGGATATCCGCATTACGCGGCAGATGGTGCAGGCGGGACAGGTCATGGGGATAAAGGTGCTTGATCATGTGGTGCTTGGGCGCTTGGCCGCCCGTGGCGGGAGAGATTATATGAGTATGCGAGAGGCGGGGATTGTTGAGTTTGGAAACTAGGAGAAATCATGACTGATATTCATGTTACAGCGGTTGTGCATCCAAATGCAAAGGTTGGGATTAATGTCAAAGTTGGGCCTTTTGCATTTATAGATGAACATTCCGATGTGGGGGATGGTTGTATTATTGATGCCCATGCCGCCGTGGTCGGGCACACCGCTCTTGGTGAGGGGTGCCGCTTGCATTCCGGTGCTGTTATCGGGGGGGAACCTCAAGATCTAGCATATAAAGGGGATGTGTCTTATGTGAGAGTTGGTAAGCGATGCACCTTTCGGGAAGGGGTAACGGTTAATCGGGGGACCAAGCCTGAGACAGTTACCGAAGTGGGGGATGATTGTTATCTGATGGCAACGGCCCACGTTGGTCATAATTGCAAACTAGGCAATCGGGTGATTATTGCCAATGGCACAATGCTGGGCGGTTATGTTGAAATCGGGGACCATGCCTTCATAAGTGGCGCCGTGACGATTCATCAATTTGTCAAGATTGGCAGGCTTGTTATGGTGGGCGGGGCCGCAGGATTATCTAAAGACGTGCCTCCTTTTTGTTTGGCGCAAAGCATGGGGCGGAATGTGGTGGCGGGCTTGAACATTGTTGGGTTGAAACGAGCGGGTTTTTCGCCAGAGGAACGTAAGCATGTCAAGGAAGCCTTCAAAACTCTTTATCAGTCAGGAATGAACGTCAGTCAGGCTGTGAAGCATATGAAGGGACTGTTTTCTCAAGGTCCTGCATCTGAAATTGCGGCATTTGTTGAGTTGTCGCATCGTGGAATATGTCGTTTTGCTGAAGTTGACAGCGCTGAGACGGAATAGATCATAATAACCAGCGCGAAATTACATATTGTCAAAAAAAGCTCGCACTTTCCATGAACATGGTAAAATCCTAGGCTTCACGTCCGATATAGCACTATTCAGGCGGTGAGTTGTATGGGTGCAGCGCGAGCAAAATTGATTGTAAGTAGCTGGAATACAGTTCGTTATGAACTGTTGAATTCCCGTATTTGTGATCTCGAGCTGCGAATCAAGGGTGGGGCAATTGAGCCGCTAATTCGTCAGGTTGAGGGCGAGTTGATATCAAAGGGGATAAAATTCCGCCCCATTTTCTACTTGTCCGATGGATGGGGATGCCCTGATCAAGTGCCGGCGGTTGGGGTGCCTTTTTACCTCGCAGATCGCAGGTTGTCCCGCATCGAGGAAGAGCAGACCGGAGAGATTGAAGACCAGCGGACAACATTAATGCTCTTGAGGCATGAAGTTGGGCATGCGATCAACTATGCGTATCGCCTGTGGGAATGGCCAGGCTGGGCTGATGTATTTGGAAAGTTCTCGAAACCCTACAGGGATTCCTTCTTGCCGGATCCGTACAGCCGTGATTTCGTCAGGCATCTTGCACATAGTCAGTATGGTCGGAACTATGCCCAAAAGCATCCTGACGAGGATTTTGCCGAAACATTCGCTATTTGGTTAACACCCAGATCGGGATGGAAGGTGAAATACCGTTTTTGGCCTGCTGTTCGGAAGTTGAATTATCTAAACAAATTGATGAGGACTGTTCGGAGAAAGCCTGTGCCTACGGTCAGTGAGGGCACTTTGCTAAGCCCAGTGGATTCCATGACCATCCAATTGGCGGAGCATTACGGACAGCGCGCTGAGCGATATCGAGCGGCGGCGCAGGGATATGTGGATGACAAACTGTCAGGCGTGTTTCCTCGAGTTCGATCAAGAGGGCAGATGCAGGCAGGGCTTCTTATCCGGCGTCAGCGTCAGCGGTTGACTGAACCAATTAGCACCTGGTCAGGGTTGGCACCAGAGGAAGTGGACACTATTTTGGATAAACTTGCCGATCGGGCCACTCAGTTGCGCCTTCGCTTTCCCAAGAGCAAGAGCACGGAGAAGCTATTGGAGATCACGTCTTTGGCGACATCGCTCGCTAAAGATTTTGCCTACACTGGTAGATTCACCGGGTAGCAGAGTGGTTATATCATTGGAATTCCGACATCGAAGGAAGGTCCCTCCAAGGCGATCTTGACGATCTGTTGGAGAAGATGAATATAGTCCAATCCGGCTTTCTCGGCCGATCTGGCCAAGGAGACACTTTCATCCAGTGATGGATTGCAGTTTACCTCAAGCACACGGGGTTGACCATTTTCATCCAAGCGGATATCCACGCGGCCATAACCCCAGCCGCCTACTGCACGGAAAGCTCGTAGGGAAATGGAACTGATCTCTCTGGCAAGATATGGTTCCACATGCGCAGGACAGATAACGGATGTTTTCTGATATTCGACACTGTCCTCCATCCATTTGGCGGCATAAGACATAATCGGAGGGATTTCCTTTGGTAATCTGGTGTAGTCGACTTCCGCGAGGGGCAACACTGTCAGTTTACGCCCACCCAGAATACCCACGTTGAACTCCCGGCCGGGTAAGAACTTCTGGGCGAGTGCGGGTTGATGGTAATGAGTAAGGATCTCGCGTACTTTTTCTTTCAGCTTGGTCTTGGAAAAGACCACGGAATCGCGTGCAAGGCCGATGCCGGCGTGTTCGCGGCTTGGCTGGACAATGACAGGGAAATGCCAACGGCATCGATCCACATCACCGATTCGCTCTAGAAGTTCGGTGTTAGGGGGGATAGGGATTCCGGCGCCTTGGAGTAGACTGGCAGACATATATTTATAGCGACTCAGCCCGAGGGCAAGCGCTGGCGAACCTGTCATGGGGAATCCCATCATCTGCACGAGGGCCGCTACCCGCATCTCGTAGAGCGCTCCGTGGACAACATCGTCATATTGGTTGAACACAACATCAGGGCGCAGTTTGCGAAGCCGTCGTTGAAAGGCGAGTAAGTCATTGGCTAAACATACAATGGTTGCCTTATAGCCGCATTTGCGGAGAACGCGCGCCATGTGCCGAATCATCCGACGCAAATCATCGGTTGATCCACTATCTTCCGGAGCTTCGGGTGTGGCGGAAGCGCCGGAATTGTAAACAAGGGCTACATGGTACCGTTTGTTATGTTTCATAAGCATTTACCATCAGTTCAATCGTGACATTTTTTGGAATGTAGGCGAGTTGCATGGTTAAAGCAATGATGGATTGAATGAAATTTGATTTATTCCGATTTTGCATAGTGATTCATCTGGACAAACCGTCAAATGAAGTGCTTTTGGTTTAATCAGTAGTTTGATATGTTTATTGCGCAGTTTGCGTTTCTATTAAGCGAGTGGAGGCATTTTATGGTTACTGAATTGGCGAGTGGCGTCTATTGGGTTGGAGTGACGGATTGGGGAATCAGGAAGTTTCACGGTGTTGAGCTTTCGGTGCATCGTGGAACAACTTATAATTCGTATTTGATCAAGGACGAAAAGACGGTGCTTGTGGATACGGTGTGGGGGCCCCATTCCGCAGAATTCATGGCGCGATTACGGGAAGTGGTGGATCCGGCAACTATTGATTACGTCGTGGTGAATCATGCCGAGCCTGATCATTCGGGGAGCCTGCCTGAATTGATGAAATTCTGTCCCAATGCGACAGTGGTGGTTTCCAAGAACGGAGCGATTAGTGTTCCGGGACATTATCATCAACCATGGAAGCTGCAAGTGGTGAAGACCGGGGACCGTTTATCCATTGGCAAGCAGGAGCTGGTTTTTATTGAAGCCACCATGTTGCACTGGCCGGATACCATGTTTTCGTATCTGACGGGACACAATATCCTGATGTCGAATGATGGATTCGGTCAGCATTACGCAACAGCGTTTCGCTTTAACGATCAGGTGTGCGAAGAGGAACTTATTGAGGAAGCGCTCAAATATTACGCCAATATCCTGACGCCCTATAGTGACAAGGTGTTGAAAAAGATTGATGAGATTCTTGCCTTGAACCTACCTGTCAGCATGATTGCGCCGAGCCATGGCGTTATTTGGAGGAAGGATCCGCTTCAGATAGTGAAGCGTTACCAAGACTGGGCGGCGCAGAAACCGCGTAAAAAAGCGGTGGTGGTGTACGACACAATGTGGAATGCCACTGAGCGAATGGGAAAGGCCATTAGCGAAGGTCTGACGGAGATGGGTATAGACAACAAGGTTTTTCACGCCGGACTGGTGGATACCAACGACTTGATGGTGGAGATATTCAAGGCGGGCTTGGTGGTTATCGGTTCGTGTACCCATAATAACGGGATATTGCCATCGTTGGCGCATATTCTGGAGGAAATGAAGGGGTTACGGTTCCGGCACAAGATGGGGGCGGCGTTTGGCTCATATGGGTGGAGCGGCGAAAGCGTTAAGGAGATAGAGGCGCATTTCGCAAAGTGTTCAATCCCGTTGGCTCGTGCGGGAATTCGAGTCAAATGGCAACCGGGAAGTGATGAGCTGGCGCAGTGTCGTGAGTATGGTCGACAGTTAGCTGCATCCATGAAGCATCTGTAATGGAGGCAATATGGCAACGCAAAATGATGATCAATCAGCGGACTGGGATTTGGATGAGTGGGAGCAGGCTTTGACGATAGATGTCGGGGCCGCTTTCGCTTGTCGGATCTGCGGAAATGTGGTGATGGTGACTCGTGGCGGTGTCGGAGTTATGGAATTGTTGTGTTGTGGGGCTGAAATGGATCGTATTAGTCCATCGAAGCGAGCAGGTGGAAGATGAGTGCCACGGTCGATGCGAGAGGGGTTATTTTTCGTTGCCCGATATGTGGTTCGGAAGTGATGGTTGTGGGTGACCGTACCGGTGAATTCACGCCTCATTGTTGCAATCGGCTAATGACGCTTATGAGGCAAAAGGCGGTAATCTATCATTGTCCTGTGTGTGGAGCCGAAGTGGCCATGTTGAGGAAGGGCAAAGGTGTATTTACTCCGCACTGCTGCAACCGTGATATGGAGAAGATGGCGGCGTAAAGAATGGCAGTCCGCACTAAGTTGTCTTTGTACTGTTCAATATGGTCATTTTCAGGCAAACGTGTCCGACAGCAGTTTCTCCGTCGCTTGTATCCAGCTTTGGCTAAAGCGCAGTTTTGCGGGCAACAAGATGCGGATGCGGCGGGAGGCGATACGGTTCGACGCCATTACGCTGGCGTACCGATCTATCAAATGTTCTGGCGCTGTTCGTAAAGAGCCGATCAGGGAATCAAGTAGATCGAGTGGTTCTTCGCTTATTGGCGCCAGCACAAACTGGAAAAGGGTGTCAGGTTGAGTCCTGACACACCGCGTTACAAATCGGAGCAAGGTTTGGCGATGTTGGAATAGACCCTGTCCTCGGATTATGTAAGTTCTGCGGTTGCTTTTACCTGGGAAATCAACGGCAGGAAGGTCGTTGGCGTTCAGAACGATTTGCTCGTCAAACAGACCTTTAAGTTTCCGGCCAATAAATCCATCCGTTGGTGCATCTGAACGAAGTCGTGGATGGCGGTTTATCAGGATTTCAATTCGAGCCATGTCGCTCGTTGAGAGAGTATTTGTTGAAAGTGCGGCGTAGGGCGGTCGAGACAGCGCCTTGTAATTCCATTCGCGATTGCGCGCTCGTAGTTCTGTGCCGGGGAGCAGGAGGGTTTGGAGGGATTGAACATTAACGAGAGGTTGTCGTAAGCACCAAGCGACACTGTTTTTGACATCGGACAGGGTTTGTTTTGGCAGTGCATACATGATATCCAGTGTGGCCCTGATTTTATGCCGTGAAAGCAATGCAATACCCCGGTCAAGTTCGGCTAAGCGAGAGGGGCGTCGAATTTCACGAAGGACTTTGTGATCCCTGCTTTGCATGCCTACTTCGATTTCTGTGAAGTTTGCGGCGGCCAAAAGGTGTGCTTCGTCTGGGGTTAATCGTTCAGCCATGACTTCAGCGAAGAATTTCAGGGTTTTATCCCGGTTAATCAAAACAAGTTGGCGAAGGATGGTCTGAAAATGAGGATGGGCGTTGAAGGTGGGGTCAATAAACCGAATTTCACGTGCGCCAAGATTACGAAGTGCGATGATTCGTGTAGTGACTTCGTCAGGATTAAGAAAGGAAACCTTGAGTCGCAGATGGGCATATCGGCAGTAAGTGCAACGCATGGGGCAACCCCGTGATGTTTCCATATAGGCCATGCCGTTATTATCAGGAGAGCAGGTCGGGTGGCCAACGGGAGGCAGTGCGTCCGCAAGGATCACGGGAGGTGGCGGCGTAGTACCCCACGTATATCCTTTGATGTTCTTCACGGCGACTGACCTGAAGTCGATGGTGTGACCCAGGCGGAGAGCCTTTAGCACTTGAGGGAAAACGGATTCGCCTTCGCCGGAAACAATGACGTCAGGAATACGGGATCGGTATAAGAAGGGATGGTGGCGTGCGACTTCCGGACCGCCAACAATAATATGTGTCTTTGTGAGAAGTCGTTTAATCTTTTGAAGTAGGCGGAGTGTCCATTCGATGTTCCAAAGATACAGCGTGGCGGCAATTACGTCCGGCTTGATTTCAAGAATGGTCTTTATGAGTTCCGGAGTGGCGTACTGATCTGAAAAATGTTGCAGCCTGACAAACCGATGGAACGGAGCTTCATCGGAATTCCGTATGGCATGTTCAAGGTATGTGGCGGCCACGTTGAGGTTTTCCGATGGGCCACCCGTGTCGTTATCCAATTGCGGGAGTTGAATAAATAGAACACTTCGTTGCCGTCTCATGGGGCTGGAGTCTATCGTGTGTGCCGCCCGACATCCAGATTGTTTCAGGTGATAAGCGGTGATATTAGCCGAAAGGGCTTTTTGCAATTGCGAGCATACATAGCATGTGAGATAGTCACAAAACCTGTTGTGAAATATGAAATTGTCGCGACAGGAAGCCGGAGAATGTCATGAAGTTTTTGCCTTTTTTTGTGTTTGTGTTGTGTTTTGGGATGCAGTGCATATCAGCACCGCTGAAGGTGGAAGGCGTTGTGGCCTATGTGAACGATAGTGTCATCACGATGGGGGAAGTCAAAGAGATGATTGCCCCAGCTATTCCGGAGCTTCAGCAGAATTATCAGGGCGAGGAATTTAAGACCAAGCTTCAGGAATTACATAAAGGCGCTTTGGAGGATTTGGTTACAACTCGTTTGATCATTAAGGCTTACGACGCGGATACAAAGATAAACAAGGCGGCGGTGGAGAAGCATGTCGAGGACAAAGTTAGCGAGTTTATTCAGGACCGCTTTAATGGAGACCGGCAAGAGTTTATGAATGCCTTACAGTCGGAGCGCATGCCGATGGAGGAGTGGCGTCGCCGATTGAGGGAGCGAGTCATTGTGGGGTTGATGAGAAACCGTGAAGTTGACAGTCACGTCATCATTTCTCCTCGTGATGTCAGGAAGGTTTATGAGCAGGACAGGAACAAATATCAAAGGCAGGAGCGCGTAAAACTGCGGATAATTCTTGTGCGTGGCGCCACGAATGAGACTGATCGGGCGGTTCGTGAGCAGCATGCAAAGGACATCCAAGGGAAGTTGTCTTCGGGGGCTGAATTCTCAGAAATGGCGCGGCAGTATTCGGAGGATCCGAGTTCCGCCAAAGGGGGTGAGTGGGGGTGGATGGCGGTTAGTGATTTGCGACGGGAATTGGCGTCTGTTGTCGCTTCATTGGATGCGGGTCGGATAGGCGGCGTGATGATGGATGGGGACTATTACCTAATGAAGGTGGCGGAAAGGGAAAAGGCGGGCGTTATTCCATTTGAGGAAGTGCGGAATGCCATCGAGAAGGATTTACGCAGGAAGGAATCGCGCCGATTGTTTGCCCTGTGGATCGAGCGCCTCAAAAAAGATGCTTATATCGAAATCGTAGACACGGCGATTTTGTAATAGGGGGACGGGTGAACTTGGTCAATCTTACAAGTCCAACCCAGGTGCAAGGGTTGTTGCGTCAATTAAATGTTGAGCCATCCGGAGCGCTTGGACAGAACTTTCTTATAGATGTTCATATCCGGGACATCATCATCAACGATGCTGATCCGACTCCAGAGGATGTGGTTCTGGAGATTGGACCCGGATTGGGAGTTCTGACGGAAGTGCTTGCGCGGCGGGCAGGAAAGGTGATTGCCATCGAGAAGGATGACCGATTAGCTGAGCATCTGAGACGGGAATTCGAGGGGCAGGAATTTGTTGAGATTATTCATGCGGACGCTCTTGAGATTGATCTGAAGTTACTGGCGGATTGGGGAGTGACCAGGGTGGTCTCCAATCTTCCATATTCGGTTGGAAGTCGTATTCTAATGAACCTTTTTGCGCTCCAGTGCCCGCCGGAGCGTATTACGGTGACGGTTCAGTTGGAGGTGGGTGAACGGCTTGTGGCTGGGTCAGGGCAAAGCGAGCGTGGCTTGCTGGGTGTTTGGGCCCAACGCGCTTACGATGTGAAAGTACGGAAGATAATTAGTCCGACGTGTTTTTGTCCCGCGCCGAAAGTGAAGTCTGCCGTTGTGGGATTGAATCGATTAGCCGTTTTCAATGATCTGGGCCGTTTGCCATTTCTGAAGCTAACCAAGGAGGTATTTGCCTTTCGCCGCAAACAAGTTGGCACCATCCTCCGGCGTCTGGAGCCTGACATGGGAGATGATGCAATCAAGGGTGTTTTGTCAGACTTGGGGATTGATCCGAAAACCCGACCTGAAATGTTGACGAACGATGAATGGCAAGCCTTGTCGGATCAACTGGAATTGTCGACAAAGGAGTTTGTGAGAGAATGAGTGGCACCGTTTTAACACCGATGATGACCCAATACCGGCAGATCAGGAATAAGTTGCCTGAGGGAACGATTTTATTTTTCCGGCTGGGTGACTTTTACGAGATGTTCTTTGAAGATGCCAAGGAGGCTTCGCGAATCCTGGATATTGCGCTGACAAAGAGGCAAGGGGTTCCCATGTGCGGGATCCCGTTCCACTCATCGGACGGCTATCTGGCTAAATTGATCAGGGCCGGGAAGAAGGTGGCAATTTGTGATCAAGTTGAAGATGCATCGGCGTCCAAAGGAATTGTTCGACGCGAAGTGACAGGCATTGTGACGCCGGGGACGGTCATGCAGGATGCAATTCTCAATTCTGCGCAGAATAATTATCTGGCGGGTGTTTGCAAGCACGGTAACGTGATTGGATTGGCAATGCTTGATATTTCAACCGGCTCGTTCTGGGTCGAGGAGTCTGAGTCTGCGGCGACACTTTCAGATGCTTTGCAGCAATATGCTCCGCGTGAATGTGTGGTGCCTTCCGAACAATTGAATGATCAGGTCATCAAGGGGCTGGTTTCGCATGGTGGTGGCGTGGTGACGGGAGCAGAAGACTGGATTTTCCAAAATGACGTGGCTCGTGACCGGTTGCTTCGTCACTTTGGTGTTCATTCGCTTGATGGCTTTGGTTGTAAGCATAAAACGGCAGCGGTGGGGTCGGCTGGTGGCATTTTGCATTATGTACAGGATGAATTGCGACGCGATGTGCGGCATGTACGCTCATTACGTGTGACCCAGAGTTCTGATTTCATGACGATGGATGAGTCGACGTCGGTCAATCTGGATCTTCTGCCGAAAAGAGGGGATGACCGTCGTGGAGCGGTGACCTTATTGGCGGTTCTTGATGCTACCGAGACTCCCATGGGGGCCCGACTGCTGCGAGAATGGATTTTGAGGCCATTAGCAAATCGAGAGGCCATTGAACGCCGACTTGACGCTGTGCAGGCGTTTGTGACTGACAGGGCGCTTCTGCGAGATGTGAGGGATCAATTAGGTGCTATTCGAGATATGGAGCGTCTGGTTGCCCGACTTAGTGCTGGTGGGGGTAATGCGCGTGACTTAAAGGCATTAGGGCAGTCGCTGGCGGCCTTGCCCGGGGTTCGGGACGTAATGGAGAGGCAGTTGTGTTCGCCATTGCGTGAGTTGGGCGAGGCTATAATTTTACAGCCGGCACTGGTGGAACTTATTGAGCGTGCCATAGAGGATGAGCCGCCAGCGGTGCTAAAAGAGGGAGGCATGATCCGACGTGGTTTTATGCCGGAGTTGGATGATTTGCGCGCGGCGGCAACAGAAGGGCGGCAATGGCTTGCGGAATTCCAGACTCGGGAACAAACACGAACAGGCATCAAGACGCTTAAAGTCAGGCATAACAGGGTGTTTGGTTATTATATCGAGATATCCAAAGGACAACTCGCCAATGTTCCAGATGACTACACCCGGAAGCAGACGCTGGTGAATGCTGAACGCTTCTGCACGCCGGCGCTTAAGACGTATGAGCAGAAGATTATGGGCGCACAGGAGCGTGCGGCGGCATTGGAATATGATGTTTTCATCAATATACGCGATCAAGTAGTGGCTGTTACGGTCGAAATACAGAAAACCGCGGAGGCATTGGCCCGGCTTGATGTTTTGGCATCGTTGGCTGATCGGGCTGTCACGCTTAGATATACGCGACCGAGAATCACATCCGGTGACAAGTTGTGGATCAAGGAAGGTAGGCATCCGGTTATTGAGCAAATGTCAACCGCGGAGCGTTTCGTGGCAAACGACACACTATTGGATGGACGAGACAACCAATTGGTAGTGCTTACTGGGCCCAACATGGCAGGCAAATCAACCTATATTCGTCAGGTCGGGCTGATTGTGATCATGGCGCAATTGGGATCGTTTGTTCCTGCCGTTGAAGCTGAGGTGGGGTTGGTGGATCAGGTGTTCACCCGTGTTGGGGCTAGTGATGATATCGCGCGTGGCCGTAGCACATTCATGGTTGAGATGCAGGAAACAGCCAACATTCTTAATAATGCCACACCTCGCAGTTTGATTATTCTGGATGAGATTGGCCGGGGAACAAGCACCTTTGATGGTATAAGCATCGCCTGGTCTGTCGCGGAATACTTGCACAATAATGAAAAGTCGAAGGCGAAGACGCTATTTGCGACTCATTATCATGAATTGACGGATTTGGCGCTGACGATGTCCGGGGTCAAGAACTACAACGTGTTGATCAGTGAACGGAATGACCAAGTTGTTTTCCTTCGTCGAATTGTTCCTGGAGCGGCGGATAAGAGTTATGGGATTCAGGTTGCTCGACTCGCCGGTTTGCCAATGGAAGTGATTGATCGCGCCAAGGAGATTCTGACAAACCTTGAAGAAGGTGAATTTGGAGAGGCAGGGCAACCGCGGTTGGCCCGGCAGAAACGCCGGACCAAGGATAGTGGTCAAATGATGTTCTTTCAGTGATTCTGGAATAAAAAAACGGACTGGTTAGACCAGTCCGTTGCATTTCTGATTGTTGGGGGGTGTAAATTACCAACGACGTTCGCGCTGATCACCACCACCGAAGCCGCCGCCAGCTGGGCGATCGGTACGGGGACGGGCCTCATTGGCCTTGATTTTGCGTCCGCAGAGATCCTTGTCGTTCATCCCGGTGATGGCGTTTTCGGCTGAAGCCTTGTCCGGCATGACTACGAAACCAAATCCTTTTGAACGACCGGTTTCACGATCCTGAATGATGTTTACAGATTCCACGGTGCCAAACGCTTCGAAGGCCTGACGCAAGTCATCCTGCGTCGTTGAGTAAGAAAGATTTCCAACGTAAATATTCACTTTAATTCCTCGTCTACACTATATTCAAAAAACAAACCAAAAACCCAACCATTTCACTTCAACCTGACACGCTTTTCTGCCCATTCACCTCCGTGATACAAGACAATTTAAGCTGTACTCGGGTGGGAACATAGAGGATTGGATAGTGGAGCGCAATATATTTTTTAGTGGCTTTTCTGAGTCATAACGTGCTTTATGCATGTCGCCTTTTAGGCTTGGCTGGCGTATATCTGGTGAGTGATTGTCAGGGTTCAATCACTGTGTGCTCTGGTATCAATTAGGATAACCTTTATGAATAGATGGATATGGATAGCGATGATATTTCTGGTCGCACCGGCTCGCGGAGAGATGGATCAGGGGAGATTATCAGGGACGATATTTGTGTATTGCGCTGCGGGGGCTAAAGGAGGCGTTGATGCCGTTGCTTCACAATTCGAGAAGGATACAGGGGTACGTGTTGAGTTGACTTATGCGAATTCAGGTCAATTGATAGGGCAAATCGAGACGACTCGAAAGGGAGATGTTTATATTCCCGGAGACATTGGTTTCTCTGAAAAGGCCCGAAGTCGAGGATTAATCTCAGGCGAACCTCGACAGTTTTGCTATTTTGTTCCCGCAATTTATGTGAAGAAAGGCAACCCGAAAGGGGTGAAAACGGTTTCGGATCTTGTTCGGTCGGGGACAAGGCTTGCCTTGGCTGATTCCAGCGCGGCGATTGGGGCACTTCAGGTTGCATTGTTCAGGACGAATGGCATTCCTGAATCAGCGATTCGGCAGAGTACGGTTGCCTCGCCGGCAACGGTGATTGATGTGGCGTTGGCAATCAAAATGGGAGCTGCTGACGCAGGAATTGTTTGGGACACACTGGCGGATTATGCTCCAGAAGAGGCTGAAGTCGTGAAGATTCCCGTTGGTAAAAATGTTATAGGAGTGATTTCGGCAAGTGTGTTGAACGGGGCGGAGAATATATCGGCTGCGCGAGCGTTCGTAGATTATCTGGTATCCGATAAGGGTAAAGGTATATTGAAGAGCAAGAATTTCACAGTGGAGAAGCCGCAGTGAGAGTAGGGCGAAATTATGCAAGGGGAGAAAGGGTCATGCATAATGGCTTTGTGAACGACGGAAATTGTGAAGTTTGAGAAACATAGAGATCGATAGTTGAGTGTTTTCAGAAAGGTGATCCATGATGAAGCAAGTAGCTATTTGTTTGACGTGGTTGATCATGGTTGTTCAGGTAATGGCGGCGGACAAGGTCGAGCCGCTATTAGTCCATGTCGGGGGGACTATGAGGCCAGCCATGGGGGAGTTGTGCGCGCTATTTGAGAAAGAATCAGGAATCAAGGCGGAGATTAACTATAATGATTCCGGATCAATTATCACAGCGATTCGCACAACAGGCAAAGGTGACGTGTGCATGGTGCATGATCCATTTGGCGCCTTGATGGAGAAGCAGGGTTTAATAGATAAGATTTATACTGTGGCTTCCCTGACTCCGGTAATAGCAGTGGCCAAAGGCAACCCGAAAGGCATAAAGGGGGTTTCTGATCTGGTTAGAAATGATGTTAAGGTTGGGCTGACGGATGCCATGTATTCTACAGCTGGTCACATTGTGAACGTGGTTATCCGTAAAGCAGGCGTAACCGCTGATATGGGCAAGAAGGATATTACTCGGGCTAGAGATGGTGGTTCCATGGCAAATGCTGTTAAATTGGGGTCATTGGATGCCGCTATTGTGTGGAATGCTGTTGTGTTTTCGCGGCGTGAGGCCTTGGATGCTGTGCCGATTGAGCCGTCACTGCTCCCTGTTGCCGATGTGGATGCGGTAACGACGGCTACGTACGGAACGATTGATATGTCTTCGACAAAGGTGCAGGTTATGACACTGAAGGGGTCACGGCATATAGAGGCTGCTCGGAAATTGGTTGAATTGGTGAATTCGGAGCGAGGGCGTTTAGTTTTTGCAAAGCGGGGTTTTTCGGCGGCCCCATGAATGGGAAAGCAATAGCACTAAGATTTCAGGAACCAAAATGAATTACATCGCTATTCAGAGGCACCGATAAGGATGCCCGCAATTTCACAGACAGTGCGGCCTTGGTTCCGGTGGGGAGCGTCTTCTGTTGCGGTCATGTTTGCCGCATTGGTTGCATTGTTGTTGGTTGGTGATGTCATATATCTGTTGGAGTTCACCAGAACCGCCAGCCCAGATCGTGTTGCTGAAGTTTGGCGAGAAATTGTATCGGCGCAAACCCGTGCTGAACTTTGGTTAAGTCTGAATACGTCGAGTTTTACAACGATCTTGGCCTTGCTGATTGCGGTGCCTGCGGGTTATGGTCTAAGCCGGTGCCGTATTCCTGGCAAGGTGATCGTCGATACCCTGGTGGATGCGGCGATTGTCCTGCCGCCACTGATTCTGGGTGTTAGTCTGCTGGTGTGCTTTAGCCTTATTCGTCGTGCTGCAGTCGGGTTGGGTGATGAAAGCGGATCTAATGCGGTGCTTCAGGCGTTCTATGATTTTTTTGTTTACCGTCGGCCAGGCATTGTGCTTGCTCAATTTTTTGTTTGCACAGCGTTGTGTGTAAGGGCGATGCGCGCGGCGTTTGATGGTGCGGATCGCCGAGTGGAAGCGGTGGCGTTGACCTTGGGCTGTACGCCGTTTGGCGCTTTCCGGTTGGCGGCCTTGCCGCAGGCGGTGGGAGGAATGGTGTCGGGCGGTGTCACGGCGTGGGCTTATGCGGTGGGATTGTTTGCACCGGTGGCGATATTTGCGGGAACTGTGCGGGGTCGTACCGCTGTTTTGCCCACTCGGACGTTTCTTGAGGTTTCGGTTGGACGTTTGGAAGTTGCGCTGGTGTTGACACTTTTCATGGCGATCATAGCCATGTCGGTGCTGATTACATTGAAACTATTGGTGGACCGGTCGAAGTGCAGGGGCGGTGAGGTATGATCCGGATCAGGGACCTTGTTTATACGGCTGGGCAATTCCGGCTTGAGGTGTCGCTGGATATTCATAAGGGCGAATACTTTGTCATTATGGGCGTCTCCGGCTCGGGGAAAACGGCGCTAGTGGAGTGTTTAGCGGGGTTAAGACTGCATTCAGGCGGGGTGATTGAGATTTTTGGGCGAGATGCCACCGGTTTGGAGCCGAGGCGGAGGATGGTTGGTTATGTGCCACAGGATTATGCGCTATTCACTAATCGTACTGTGCGTGGGAATATTGCGTTTGGCCCTGAAGTGCGCGGTTGGACTTCCCAAGAAACTGAAAGAGCCGTATTGGAAACTGCACGATTGGTTGGTGTTGAGGCGCTGCTGGATAGGCGTATTGCAGGATTGTCGGGTGGCGAGCGGCAGCGGGTAGCACTGGCGAGGGCAGTGGTGACACGCCCGGAGGTGTTAATTTTGGATGAACCGGTGAGCGCACTGGATGAATCCACCCGTGAAGTGGTTTGTTCAGAGTTGCAGAGGCTTCAACGCGAGTTGGGCATTACTACTATTCACATTACCCATAACCTTGAGGAAGCCTTTTCAATTGCGGACAGGGCCGCCGTGATGAGAGGTGGACGGATTGAGCAGGTTGGCAAAATGGAGGCGTTGTTGAGGCAACCGGCCAGCCGCACGGTAGCGGGCTTTATGAGGTGCGAAAATATTTTTGAAGGCGAGACCGTTGGTGAAGGGGGGGTGGCGGGGACAACTAGAGTCCGTGTTGATGGCGGTGAACTTGTTTTGCCGGGACGACATCTTGGGCGAGTTGTGTTTGTGGTTCGACCGGAGAGTGTTCGGGTGCAGTGTAATCGAGTGCTTGATGATAAGGAGCCAAGTGATGCCGTTTGGCCTGCACGTTTGATACGAGCGGTGGATCGTGGCGTTTACACACGACTGGAGTTGGAGTCGTGTCGGCGACTTGTGGCTCATATGCCGACAGATGGATTCCGCCGATTAGGGGTACGGGATGGCGATTCAGTGGCGGTATTTCTGGGATCTCAGGACTTGCATGTGATTAGAGCGAGCTAAGGGAAAGGCAAGGGAAAGAGAGGGGATCAGGGTTTAATCGGTTCGGTGTTGCGTACTCGCAGGATGGTGCGAGGGCCCGTGGGTAGATCCGCGAATTCCAAATCCTTGATCATCCACTCGTCGTTGATTTTCTTGAAACTCTTGACCGAGAGGCGGCGTATGCAGTCGCCGAGCATGTTGTAGCCCTCGGTTTGGAGTAACATGGAGACGCGCTTGTCGACCCATATCCTTACGCTGGAATAAGGATCGGAGTCTCCGTAATGAGCGTGGCGGTCCAAAACATAACAGGGTTGACCACGCACTTCCACTTGCCCAATGATGCGTCCGCCATCCCACCACAGGAAGCCCAGGGTAATGTCCAACCAAGTTAGGGCTGTGTTTTGAATCCGGGATCCAAGGGAAGGTGAAGGGGCTTCCGAGCCTTCCTTTTTATAGGCCAATGTTGCGGATTTTCCCTCGCGAGTGACAATGAGTTGTTCTAGCTCTTTTCCAAAGGCGTCACGCACTGTGTAGCTGGCAGTGCGGGGGTAGGAGAGTCGAATTTCGATGGCCAGTTTGGTTTTTGATCCTTCGACGGGTGTTGTCACCAAATCGCCGGTGATAAGGATTGGTTGGGCTGGAAGGCGCGCCAATAGATCACTCATCAGTTTGTCCACGGTCGGAAGTTCAGCGACGGCGGAGGTGGGCGGAGGGGTGGACGACACGGAGGTCGCGTCGTCCTTCTCAATGACAAGCGCTTCCCCAAGTTCTTGAGTGGAGGATTCTGTACCGCTGGCAATCCATGTCGCGGCACCTAATAGGATGCAGGCGAGAGGACGAATATGACAAATGGGACTTGATAGTCTGGCGTTCATGCGAGGCGAGCTTAGCCCATCTGTTTACAGAGTTCGCCCTGAAGGTCGGCAATGGCAACGCGGACTTGCCTCATGCTGTCGCGTTCACGGAGGGTTACAGTGTTGTCGGTCAGTGACTGGAAGTCAACAGTGATGCAGAACGGTGTGCCGATTTCGTCCTGACGGCGATAGCGTCGTCCAATGGCGCCGGTTTGGTCATAGAAACAGGCCCAATACTTGCGGAGGTCATTAAATATCTCACGCGATTTGTCGACCAGTTCCGGCTTGTTCTTAAGGAGAGGGAAAATCGCGATCTTGATGGGTGCAACGCGGGGGGCGAAGCGCATGACTGTTCTCAATTCGTAGCCAGAGGGCACGGGTTTGCCTGGTTCCGCTTCGATGGCTGGACCTTCCTTGGGGACCCATTCCTCTCGGTAGGCGTTACAGAGCAGAGCAAGGGCGATGCGGTCAACACCGGCTGAAGGTTCCACAACGTGGGGGATAAACCGTTCCTGGGTATCGGCGTCGAAGTATTCCATGGACTTGCCGCTATGTTCCTGATGTCGGGATAAATCGAAACTACCTCGGGCGGCAATACCTTCAAGTTCCTGGATGCCGAACGGGAATGCATACATGATATCCACGCAGGCGCTGGCGTAGTGGGCCAGTTCCTTTTTGTCATAGACGTACTTGGTGATGCTTTCGGCAGGCAGGCCGATGGACTGGTACCACTTGATGCGCTCGGCGACCCAGTAGTCGTGCCATTCCTGATCAGAGCCGGGCTTGATGAAAAATTCCATCTCCATTTGCTCAAATTCGCGGGAGCGGAATGTGTAGTTACGAGGGTTGATTTCATTGCGGAAGGCTTTTCCAATCTGAGCGATGCCGAAAGGAACTTTTTGGCGAGAGACAGCCAAAACGTTGCTGAATTGCGCGAAAATGCCTTGGGCGGTTTCCGGGCGCAGGTAGGCCACGGAGGAATCATCCTGTACAGGGCCGACAAAGGTCTTAAACATCAGGTTAAAGGCGCGGGGTTCAGTGAGTTCCTTGGAACCGCAGGCGGGACACTTGGTGCCGTCAGGGAGCTTGAACTTCTTCTCGCCGTCGGCGGTGGGGTCCGGAGTGAGACCAAGCTCCTCGAAAAGTTGATCAGCGCGGAAGCGTTTCTTGCATCCTCGGCAGTCTATCATGGGGTCAGTGAATCCGCCGAGGTGGCCGGAGGCCTCCCAGACTTTCGGGTGCATGATGATTGAACAGTCAAGTCCGACGACGTCCTCCCGGTTGAGGACCATGTCGCGCCACCAAGCTTCGCGAACGTTGCGCTTTAGTTCGGTGCCCAGAGGGCCGTAATCCCAGAATCCGTTGATGCCGCCGTATATTTCCGAGCTTTGGAAGATGAAGCCACGTCGCTTGCACAAGGAGGCAAGATTCTCCATTGAAAGTTTGAAAGTTGGTGTTGTCATGGCGCGGTATCCTGACGAAGGGGGTAAAGGGGGTCAAGCGAAAATCCGGAGTTCCAAACGGTGTAGTTCAGGAGTCTTGCATCATAATTAGACTGGGTGGAGAAAAGGCGGGGATAAGAGAAAGTATATTAACTGAAAACTTCTTGCTCCAACGGCGAGTGCACCATAGCTTTTGAGAAACGGGGTTCAGGTGTTTAGTGAGAAGCTTGCGAGGATGCTTATGAAATATGTGGCATGTCTATTGTTGTGCTGGTTAGCTGTTGTTGCCACGGCCAGTGCGAGGATGGGTGAAACCCGGGAACAGTGTAATGAAAGATACGGGCAGGCGGTTACTAATCTGGATGGGTGGGCTGATCTTGTTGGAGTGGGTGTTCATGTTAAAGACGGCATGGTGGTGAGTGTTTTTTTCGTTAAAACAGAAGACAAGATGGATGAGCGTGTTGGCATGATTTACTACTCCCGCGCATGGCCATTTGAATATCCTGATCCGCGTCGTAAAGACCGAAGCACCAGGGTGTTGACGGCGGATATCACCACCAATGAGCAGGCCGCCTTGCTCGCAACAGTTCCCGGTCGATGGGAGCATTATTCCACTAACGAAACCGGATTGGCTGGGAAGTCTGAAAATGTGCTTCCGCTGACTGACTATGAAACACCGACAGAGCAGCATTGTGAGGCTGCAGAAAATGCGGTGCGAGTTGCTTGCAAGGCGCTAAATTGCGCACGGGGAGGATCATCATCTGTCATTCCAGTGCAGGCTGTGGCGCATAAAGGTCCTAAACTGTTCGCGTTTCGGGTAGGAGGCGGTTTAGCGTTGTGCTCATATAATTCTGCTCCTGTTCTTAAGGCTTGGGGACATCGATGGATTGCGGAGCGCACAAAGGTCGACCGATTGCGGAAGGATGACCTAAAGGGGTTTTAGCGGGGTGGGGCGAGGTCGTTTTTTCCTACAGGTGATGGATCTCAAGATGCGGGGGTAGATGCCGTGCCTCTACCTCTTGTGTATCCAGCCGGTGCCTTCAGCTGATTCAATACGTATCCAGTCTTCAGAGCGTGATTCCACGGTTACGCTAACACCACGCTTCAACTGAAAGAGAACCATGGCACCTTCCGAGGGGGCTAGATGAACTTTAGTGTCTTGAGTTATGTTCAATTGCTCGTCGGTAGCAGGATTGACGTAGGAAAGGATTCGCTTCCAGAGAGAGGAAGTGAGCGCAGTAGGTTTTGGGGAACTGATATTAGATGTGCTGGTGTTAGGGGTGTATACCGATTGGACGGGGGCTTTTTCGGCATGAAAGGTCACAGGGAACGGGTCGGTGGTTTGTGTTTCATACTTGCACGTCAGGGTGTTGAAGAATGTGAAAGTGATGGCTGGCAATTTTGATAGCGAAGGTTCAAGGGGGACAACAGTTTGACGAAAAACACGGGAGGTGGCTGTGCTTTCGGAAGGGATATACTTGGCGGGGTAGACCGTGATGCCGTTTGCGCGGGGTAGTGAGGGGGCTGGGAGGTTTTCTGGGAGACCGATCCCTTCAATGCGAGTTTCAATAGTGATAAGGTCCCCGACGGCTATGTCCAATGGGAAAGCCTTGGCGGAAAGTTGAAATTCCCCGACGGCTCCAGAGAAGTTATAAGGGCGTCCCTCGGTGGGCAACGGAAACACAGTCAGAGTAAGTGGTTCAACAGGGATTTGTGTGGAAGAGGATAGCCGCTGGACGAAGAAGTAGGAGCGCTGTTCGCGGATGATGTTGCCCTGAAGTGAGGGCGACAGGATGATAGACCCCGAGGTTGGCGCTATCGCGTGGGATCGGAAAAGGCGAATTTCATAGGTGCGGCTATCCACTGTTTCCTGCTGAAGGGCCAGTTCCTGAAAGGGGGAACAGTGAAAAGTTCCGGTTGGTGGCATGTCAGATATGTTGACGGCTTGATCCAGTGTTTCGCCCGTGTTGTAGAGGGATAAAGTGAGGTCAAAGGTTTGTCCAGCGAAAATGCGTACGGGGTGCGTTGAGAAGCGGGCAAATCGATCCGGGGCAGATAGGGAAAGTGAGGGAGAGAGGAGGCTAAGTCCGAAGATGCAGGCGGCTAGGAGGTTATGGTGGACTGTTTTCATGAGCTGTAATTGCAAATAATTGCCAGTTTGCGGATGGGTGTCAACGGGAGATCTGGAAACGTTTGGCAATGTGTTGGTTAGTAGTGACGTCGAAGATGATTGCGGCACACCAAGGGGACCCATAAGATGTTTTCACCTAAGTAAGCGAATAGGGACATTCTGAATTTGGGATAAATAAGTAGGAGCCATTTTGCTTATGTGCTATAAAGTCTATGGAGGGTTACAACAATGAATAAAGACGCCGTGGACCCAAATGAAATCAGAGATTCGGACATAGTATTTAACTGCCCTTATTGCGACAAAAGCTTGGCGATTGATTGCCGGGGCGCCGGGCTGACGATCACCTGTCCGGATTGCTCGAATAAGATACAGATTCCCATACCTGAGGGGATGGACTTGACGGACATTGATAGCTCGGATCAGGAGAAAGAAATTCGCATGATTCATATGCGAGAAATCCTGCGCACCTCCCAAAATCGCATTTTGGAGCTTGAATCCGAAGTTAACGATCTGCTCGTGCGAAGAGAGGGTTTGGAGAAGTTAAGGTCTGAGAGTCAGTTAAGGCTGGATGTGATCTCGCGTGAGACAGAAGTCATCCAACGCTCGCTAGCGCGAATCAGTGAGGTCCTGGCGAGTGCAGCAGAATTGGCAAAAAAGTTATGATGGGCCTGTATTCGGTCGATTGATTTTGGGTTACTGATGTCGACAGGCTCGTCACTCAATGGCTTTAGCGAAACGGGTGCCAACTGATTGCCAGCTGTATTTGTTGCTGACGTAGTTAAACCCCGCTGAAGCCAACTGAGATCGTAATTCTGGTTTTGCCATGAGCATCATGGTTTCCTCCTCAAACTCAGGATAATTCCTAAACCAGAGTCCTCCGCCAGATTGACGGCAATGGAATGGCATTACGTCGCCACCTCCATGTACAAGGACAGGGGATCCTGCTAGCCATGATTCCATTATAACAATGCTAAAACTTTCGTTCACGGATGGGTGGACGAAAGCAAGACTGGCAGCCATGGCGTCATGCTTTTCGGCTTCGGACACAAATCCAAGGTCATAGACAGCTCCGGACAGTGAAGAAGGCGGATCGATGGGGCCTGATCCAGTGAGCACGAGGCGTAAGTCCTGCTGTGTTCGTCGCCGGAACATGTCCACATAATCCAGCAGGATTGGGGTTCCCTTGAGGGGTTCCCGGCGTCCGGAATATATCAGGAATGGCGCACTGATATTGTGCCGTTGCAGGAATGCAGAGGGATTTGTGGTAAAGGGATCAAGCCCCATGCCGACGACATGTGAGGTCGCAGGGTTGATGCCGTAGAGGCGCACGGCCAGGTCTCTTTCTGGATCGGCATTGAAAATAAGTCCACCGACAGACCGGAACATATCCTTTATTGAAGAAAGATAGGCGAAGCTTTCATCATGCAGGCAAGGCACGAGCAGGGTCTTTGAGGGGTGGATTTGGCTGGAAAAATAGATGAGGCCAAATAAATAAGGGCCCATGATGATGCGATGGTAGTTGGAGCCTTCCTTGCGGAGGTAGTCGTATAACGGGGTGCTATTGACGTTGTTTCGGAGCCACATCTGTTCCTCGTCACGTGTGACTTCCGCAGAACGGCTGATCCGGTTTTGGATGGAAATAAACGCACTCAGATCGCGAGATTGATCGACAGGGAAATAATGCACATTCAGGGGGCCCGCTTTCCGGACTCCTGGAGAGACGACATTAGCCCATGTGAAATGATCCCGGGCGCAGGTTGTCAGGAAATCTACAGCACAGCCGTTTAAGGCTGCATGTTCGGCTAGACGACGAAGCAGTGTTTCCGCTCCACCAACGGTGGCTCCCTCCGGGAAACGAGGCGAAACAAACGCTATGCGGCGGGTTGTGGACATCAGGAACCAAGTTTGGATTCAAGACGGGTCAATCGTTCTTCCAGAGTCCGGATTCTTTCCCTGTATTTTTTGTCAATCTCTTCCGTGGCAGAAAGCAAAAGACCGTTAACTTGATTTTGCTGGGACCAGAGGCGGTAAGTGTAAAATTTCAGCAATTTCCAAAGGATTTTCTTCAGTGGAACAAGCAAAAGGCCTGCACTTTT
Source organism: uncultured Verrucomicrobiota bacterium (assembly GCA_964508705.1). Lineage (GTDB taxonomy): Bacteria > Verrucomicrobiota > Kiritimatiellia > CAIKKV01 > CAITUY01 > CAZDUS01. The sequence goes on along the minus strand of CAZDUS010000015.1, from coordinate 11,273 downwards.
CCGGCGCTCCCTGATTTCAAAGTCGTTGATGTCGACAAAGACAGCTTCCCGGAGGCTCTCCATGTAAATTTCAAAGAAATTTTCATCCTTTTTCAGGTTAACAAGATTGAACCGTTCCGCGCGGGCCAATTGTGCGCCGGCATAGGCCCCAGATTGCATCTTGGCGGCCGCTGTTTCACGGACGGAGGCCACCAGTTTGCTGACGTCAATGCCATCGGCACCGATGCTTATGGAGTCGTTGCTCATCAAAAAAAGCCTCCTTTGCAGGAGGCAAGATATTATACTTTTTCGTAGGTAAACAGAGGCGAACCCTTTTGGACTGGCTTGCCATGCTCGACCAAGGCCTTCACAATTTTGCAGTCGCAGGGGGCCTTGATTTCGTTGAACAACTTCATTGCCTCGACAATACACACAGCGGTTCCTGCCTTAACTGTGGCGCCTTCCTCGGTCAAAACAGGCTTGCCCGGTGCAGAAGACCGGTAGAACGTGCCATTTAAGGGCGCGTCGATGGTTAATCCCGGTTTAGCCGCCTCAACAGGCGCGGGAGCTGGCGATGGGGCTGGGGCTGTAGTCGAGACGGGTGCGGACGTCTGGACGGCGGCAGGAGCAGGTACCATTGAAGGAGCAGGACTTCCTGCCGACGAGGATGTGACTCCGTGAGCATTGATGCTGATTGTTCCGCCGGGATGCTGAATTGTTAATTGTGAGAAATTCAGATCACGCACTTTGCCCAGTAATTGTTCGATGGACTGGTAGTCCGAAGGGGCTAGGAACGCTCGGGGCAGAGAGGGTTGAGCTACGTCTTCGGCTTCCTGTTTTTTTAATTCCACATCAGCCGGGATAGGCGGCCGTTGATCAGCCGGGAGAGCTCGCCACTTGAAGTAGTCCAGCGCAACTTCAGGGAACAGGCAGAAGGAAAGGATGTCTTCCTCCTTCTTTATTAACTTCGGATCCACTCCATCTGTGGCTGTGGGGAGCATCGGTGGCAACAGATCGGCAGGCCGACAGGTAATCGGAGTTTCCGATCCCAGGATTTTCTTACGCACGGACTCATCCATGGGGGCAGGGGAGCGTCCATATAGTCCCTTGACGTAGTCTTTTACTTCCTTGGACACCAATTCGTATCGTTCGCCGGCTAAGACGTTCATGACGGCTTGAATGCCGATAATTTGACTTGTTGGTGTAACGAGCGGCGGGTAGCCCAAATCGGCCCTAACGCGGGGCAGTTCCTCGAAAACCTGATCAATTTTATCCAGCGCGTTCTGTTGGGCTAGCTGGCCCCGCAAGTTGGAGATCATACCGCCAGGGATGTGATGCAACAGCACTTCAGGGTCGATGATGTTGTCAGCCTTGTGATGGGTGAGTTGCCGCTTTGGTGACAGTTCGCTGAAGTATTTGCATACTTCACGAATGGCATCCTGATCAAGATTGGCGTGGTACGAGGTTTCGGCGAAGATCGCCATCATTGTTTCGACCGGGGGCTGAGATGAGTAACCGGACATAGGTGAGATAGCGCAGTCAATGGCCCCGGCGCCTGCGCGAACGGCTTCCACATAGCTGGCTGATGCCATACCGCTTGTCATGTGGGAATGCACTTGAATTGGAACCTTGGTCTCCCGAATCAGGGCCGAGATAAGTTTTTCGGCGGATATGGGAGAGAGGATGCCGGCCATATCCTTGATACACAAGGAGTCTATGCCCATGGCGATTTGTTCCTTGGCTATGCGGACATAGGCATCGACGGTGTGAACCGGGCTAATGGTGTAACTGATGGTACCCTGAGCATGGCCGCCGTATTTCTTGACGAATTTGATGGCCTTCTCGAGGTTCCGAGTGTCATTCAGGGCGTCGAAGATACGGAAAATATCTACGCCGTTTTCGCAGGCAAGAGCGATGAAACGCTCAAGGATGTCATCGGGGTAATTCTTGTATCCAAGGATGTTTTGGCCACGGAGAAGCATTTGTAGCGGGGTTTTCTTGGCGTGGCTCTTAATTAGCCGCAGGCGCTCCCATGGGTCTTCACGGAGGAAGCGCAGGCACACGTCAAAGGTTGCCCCTCCCCAGACCTCGAGAGAGTAGTAACCGACGTTATCCACGACATCGATGATTTTTGCGATGTCGTCAGTTCGCATCCGCGTTGCCCAAAGGGACTGATGGGCGTCACGAAGGGTTGTATCGGTAATTCGCAGGGGGATACGATTGACGTTTGATGAAGAAACCTCTGTTGTCGAAGCTTTTTTCTTAGGCATATACGTTCCTTTCGCTGAGATTATTAGAATCGACCCATGGCGGCGAATTTATCGAATCGCCGTTTCACAAGTTTGCTCGTGGATCCACGCAAATGTTTGAGATGCTTTTCGAGAGATTTTTTGACGGCATTCATTGTTGCCGGATAATCACGGTGGGCTCCACCGATAGGCTCCGGGATGATTTCGTCGATGATTTTCAAGCTGAGCAACGATTTTGCCGTAATTTTGAGCGCGTTGGCGGCTTCAGGCGCTTTTGAACCGTCACGCCAGAGGATGGAGGCGCAACCCTCTGGAGAGATAACGGAGTAAACGGCGTTGGAGAGCATCAGGATCGCATCGCCTACACCGATGCCGATGGCTCCACCACTACCGCCTTCGCCCGTGATGATGGCGATGACGGGAGTTTTCAAAGAGGCCATTTCGAGTAGATTGCGGGCGATGGCTTCCGCCTGACCACGTTCTTCGGCGTCTGCGCCAGGGAATGCCCCGGGTGTGTCAATCAAGGTCACGACAGGTAGGTGATATTTTTCGGCTAGTTTCATTAGGCGCAGGGCTTTTCGGTATCCCTCGGGGCATGCCTGGCCAAAGTTGAACTTGATTTTCTCTTCCAAAGTTTTCCCCTTTTGGTGTCCGATGAGGACGACGCGATGTCCTTCAATGGTGGCAAGACCGCCAATCATTCCGTGGTCATCCCCAAAGAGGCGGTCACCATGTAATTCAATAAACTCGGAACAAAGGCCGTGAATGAAATCGCGGATCAGAGGACGATCCGGATGACGGGCCACTTGGACGGTTTGCCAGGGCGTTAACTTCGAATAGATGTCTTTCAGTGCCGAATCAATATCAGCCTCTAACTTCTTGATCTTGGTTTGAACATTAGCGGCAGGCTCTGGATGCTGGCTTTTCAGCTCGGCGATTTGAGCCTCGATATCACTCACTGGTTTTTCAAAGTCCAGATTCATCATGGGTTGTCCCTTCAGAAAACAATATGAAACAGGTTGTCGATTCTTCGCGCCGTAAATCAACGGGTGCAGTATTTCAATATCCTGTAAAGTGTGTCCCTCATTTCTTTCCGAGGAACGATTAGATCAACGAAGCCGTGATCCAGCAGGTATTCCGCTGTTTGGAAGCTGTCGGGGAGCTTCTGTTTGATGGTCTCCTCGATCACGCGTCGACCGGCGAACCCAATCAAAGTCTTGGGTTCCGCAATGTGGATATCACCCACCATGGCAAAGCTGGCGGAGACGCCGCCTGTTGTTGGATCGGTCATAACGGATATGTAGGGGATATTGGATTCCTTCAGGCGGGCTAGCACCGCGCAGGTCTTTGGCATCTGCATGAGGGAGACGATGCCTTCATGCATGCGTGCGCCGCCCGACGCCGAAAAGACAATGAAAGGCTGGCGGTGCTTCAGGGCATATAGCCCGGCTTGCAGGAACTTTTCTCCGGTTCCACTGGCCAGACTGCCACCCATGAAGCGGAAATCCATGACGGCGACGGTGACCTTGATGCGGTTCAGTTTACCATATCCGGTGACGATGGACTCCTTCATGCCTGTTTTTTGGCAGTTTTCAGCGGCTTTTTCGGCATAACTACCCTTGGCATCAGAGAATTTCAGGGGGTCATTGAATGTGATGCGTGATCCGATTTCCTTGAACGACTTCTGGTCCAAGATAAGATTAACGCGCTCCTCCCAAGTCAGACGGTCATGGAAATTGCACTCACCGCAGACTTTGTATTCTTTATCCCATTCGGCCTTGTAGATGTGAGCCTTGCAGGATGGACACTGAACCCAAATATCGTCTTTAGATTCCGGTTTGGCGTCTGTTTTTTGCTTTTTAGTGAACCAACCCATGAGCCGCTGTGCCTCCTGTGAGGTAATTATCGATCTATTTGTCAGAGGGGGCGATTGATAGCATTATCCCTCCTGCAAACTCAAGCATAAAGGAGAGACTTGGTATAAATGACGCGTGCATCGCCGGGGGCGTAAAAGTCTGCCACGCGCGCGGATTCTCGATAACCGGTTGTCAGGTAGAATCCGCGAGTTGAGTCGTAAGTATTTCTACCAGAAGTCTCTATGACTACGAGGCTACCGCTTGATTTTCTAATTTGGCGTTCTGCATAGTTGAGTAAAGCCCGGCCGTAACCTCGCCCTTGATGCTTGGACGAGACACCGATCCAGTAGATATCAAAAGTTCCCTTGGTACAGGGGGTAGGGCCAAAACAGACCCACCCGACCGCCTCGTTCTGCTCGGTCAAGGCAAAGGACTGATAATGTCCATGGGGACCTGCTTTCAACGCCTCGTCGAGAACTTCAGCGGCGACGACCATTTCCCCGTCATGGAAAAAGCCAGTGGCCTTCATAAATCGGAGTATGGGATCTCGGTCAGAGGGGGCGGTTCGTCGAATTGAGAAGGGTATAAGTCGCGGTTTTCGATTTGAGGATGTTTTTTTGGCTAGGCGAGGGATAGTGGATTTGAATCGAGAAGTTGAATTGCGGAGCACGGATTTGACGAATTGACGAAATGGGATATTTGCGGCGGCCAGAGAGGCGGCGAAACCGCTTTCGGGTGAAATATCGGGGTTTGGATTGACTTCAAGAATGACGAAATTCCCCTGATCATCCAGACGGAAGTCCACGCGGGCATAGTCACGGCAATCAAGGATTTTCCAGGCGGCTAGGGCGGCACTATTTAGCCGTTTGGCAATGGAGGGCAAAATAGAGGCTGGCACCACTCGGACGGTGTTTTTGTATTCAAATGAATCCGTTGCCCATTTTGCTGTGTAGTCCACGATTCTGGGACGGTCTGAATTGAAATTCCTGAATTCAATTTCGGAGACGGGAAGAACTGTAAGTTTGGCACCTCGCTGGAAAATGGCCACGTTGAGTTCGCGGCAGCCGAAGAAAAACTCGATGAGTGCGGGTTGATTGAATGTCCGGTGAACCTTGCGAACTGCCTGATTCAGCTTCTCAAGACCACTGTGGATAACGGAGCTTGCGTGGATCCCTTCACTTGCGTCGGTGGAGAGCGGTTTGACAATCCAGGGGGAGGGAGGAAGAGAGGATGCCGTAGCAGTTTTGCCAACAGCCACGAGTTGGCCTTCAGGAATGGGTAAGCCGGCAGCCTTGAGAACAACCTTGGTTCGCCACTTATCCAGGCAGAGGGTTTGACAGATGGTGTCGTTGCCGGTGCAAGGGTTTGAGAAGGCTTGGCAAACGGTAGGGACTTGCATGGATTCAGCGGGGGCCACCGCGAAATTCTCGATCAGGTTAAATACGATGCTGTTCGGGTGACGAGCCAGGATTCCAGGAACGTCGGATAAACCGGCGGCCGATTCCACGCAGTAGGGCAGTGAGAGTTCCTTTAGCGCTTCGGCTACGGACTGGACTTCATCCATGACGCCAGCATCACTTGCGGCGGTGGGCCCAGTGGTATCCGAGGGGATGGCGTGATGGAGAATCAGGACAGGTACAGGGCGGGATTTCATGCGGATTTTCCCTGACGGCGGAAAGCACTGTCGAGAATGGCCTTAATAAGATTTGGGAAACTTACGCCAGCTTGAGTGGCAATCATAGGGAGGTCGGAGTGGTGGGGGTTAAGACCGGGCAGGGGATTAACTTCCATGAACGACGGCTGGTCGTTTCGGTCCAGACGGATGTCGACTCGACCAGTATCGCGGACTTCCAGAGCGACGTAGGCTTCCAGAGCCAGCTTTTCAACAGCGTCAATTTCTGGCGATCGTTCCGGGCGGAAGTAATCTACAAAATCATCGCACTTTTCCTTGATTTCGAAAGTGTAGATGGCAGTTTCTGCGTGGGCTCTGATGTTGAAAGCCAGAGTTCCCAGAACACGCGCCTCGGATCCAGTACCGAGGATGGCGACCGTGTATTCCCGTCCCGGAAGATATTCTTCCACAAGCACCGGTTGGTTGTGCTTTTTGAGCAAGGTGGCGCATACTTCCTGCAACTGTGCTGGCGTATCCAGTTTTGACGCCTTATCGATGCCTTTGCCAGTGCCTTCTGCGATGGGTTTGGCAAAAAGCGGGTAGGGCAGGTTAATGTTTTTGCAGTCTTCAGGCTTGTGTACCACATGAAATCCAGGGGTCTTTAAGCCTGCAGAGTGAACGATTCGCTTTGCCATGGCCTTATCGAGTGTCATGGCGCACACGAGGGGGTCAGACATAGTGTAGGGGATCCCATAGACGTCCAGCATGCAAGGGACCTGTGCTTCGCGACTTCGTCCTCCGAAGCCTTCGGCGATGTTGAAGACCAGATTCCATCGGGCCCCGGCGGCAAGTTGGGCGCATAGCGCCCTGGCGTTCCCGATGCGAACGGTCTCATGTCCCAGTTCACGGATGGTGTTCTCCAAGGCGTCGATGGTCACATCCGCATCGAACTCAGCAACATCCTCTTCCTTGAATCCCATGGCGAGGTAATCGCTACGGAGATCATAAGTAAGACCGATTCTGGTTTTCACAAGGTGATGGCCTTTCGCGGGAGGAACGGCGCCCCGGAGGTATTATCCGCCGGGGCGTATATTGTTTTATCCGCCTGTTTCCGACATGAGCGCCTTTAACAGACTGCTGAATTCGGGATGTGAATCGCTTTCCTCCGGACGATGTCCCTTGCGAGAGGAGCGCCGTTTCTGGCGATGAGCACCTGCCGGGGTAATTGCAGAGGTATGGCCCGCAGCGAGTTCCCAGACACCCGGGCTGGCGCTTTTCACGTTAGCCTGAGGTTGGTTTTGAGACTGTCGGTCTAGAGGTTCCGGATAATTGACCAGCATGCCTTCAAAATTCCGGAGGACAGTATGGGTCGGGCTCATGGAGACGACATAGTTTGGCAGGATGGGGATTTTTCCGCCGCCATGGGGCGCATCCACAACATAGGCGGGGATCGCCAGGCCGCTCAATCGTCCTCTTAGATATTCCATGATTTCGATTCCGCGGCTTATCGGGGTGCGGAAATGCTCCACGCCGCGCACCAAATCGCACTGGAAGAGGTAATAAGGCCTGACCCTGATCTTTACCAGACTGCGGCAGAGTTCTTCCATTATCTGCGGGGAATCATTAATTCCCTTGAGCAGCACGCTCTGGTTGCCGAGCGGGATACCGGCATTTACAAGTTTGGCGCATGCCGCTTGAGCTTCCGGAGTGATTTCGTTCGGATGATTAAAGTGTGTGTTGATCCAGACAGGGTGATACTTGGCCAGCATTTGCGTCAATTCGTTGGTGATGCGCTGGGGAAGAACCACGGGCACACGGGTGCCGATACGGATAATATCGACGCTCTCGACTGAACGCACCGCCATAAGGATGCGCTCGAGCAGGGATGTGGACATGGTTAAGGGATCGCCGCCGGAGATGATGACATCCTTGATTTCTGGATGAGCCCGCAAGTACGTGGTGATTTCGTTCAGTTGACTGATTGAGATGGAAGACTCCTGATAGCCGGCCACGCGCTTGCGTGTGCAATGACGGCAATACATGGAACACATGGTTGTGCCCATCAACAGGGCCCGGTCTCGATACCGATGTATCAGTCCGGGAACCGGCATGTCTTCTTCTTCCTCCAATGGATCCGCATGTAGGAAGTCAGGCGCATACATTTCCTGACCTTGGGGAATACTCATTTGGAAGACCGGGTCGGACAAGTTAGCGGTCTTGATCAGGGAAGCATAATACGGAGTGATCGCCATGGGGTATTTTTCGGCGGCTTTGGCGATGGCTGTCGTGGACCTTAACGCGGGGAAAACATCAACCAGGTCCTGGAAGGTTCGGATACGATTGCGGATTTGCCAACGCCAATCGTTCCACTTTGGATTATGCTGGCGGGGGGAGTGCGCAGTTAATGTAGAGGTTGCCAGGGATTCTGTACTCGCAGGAGGTTCAGTTTTTTCCTCTACAAGCGGGGGCTCGTCATTACCTGTTAAGACATCATTCGAAACTTCACCATTCATGATACTAAACTCCTGACCTTTCGCGTCATTTTGACGCCCTGTTACTTACTCCTAACTGCACAACCTGAACTTGCCCGATCATAGCGACGCGCTATGCTGTCGGGCTAAACTGCTCCCCTTTGATGTTGGCTAATTCCTGCTACAACGTCATTACATAAGGAGTCCAATTTTCCCTCAACGCTTTCCTTATGAACAGATGACAGCGTTGACATAAGGATTCCTAAAACGGAACCGGCTACGCTCAATGCCAGCAGACGACTGTCATGAGGATTGAGACCGTGATTGGCCAAAGAGGGAAGCTGTGCTTCAACAAGTGACGCATAGCGTTCGAATGGAAGCTGTAAGTCAGGGAGTGTCGTCTTTCGCGCAGCCATCATACTGTTGACTTGCATGAATAGAAGAAGAAGGTCTTGCCGCTCCCTGTACATCGATAGAATTGAGTGAGCGATATTTGCGAGTCCATCGGATTGAGACCATGTTGACGAAGAGGGTTTTACCAGTCGCCGTTCAATATCGGCAATGGCTAACTCGACTAAAGCGGTAAGAATTGCGTGCTTGTCGTGAAAGTGACGATAGAATGTGCCTTTGCCAACATCGGCCTTCTCGGTGATATCCTCTATGGTGCAACCATCGAAGCCTGAATCATTGAAAACAGTGAGCGCCGCCTGAAGGAGGCGTTGATGGGTGTCAGAGGCTCTGCGGGCTGCTCTTCCACCCTCTCGTTTTGGCTCTGGATCGTCCATTATTGAAACTGTCTAGTCACTACTGACTGATTATATTCTGATGCTGATTTACTCACAGAAACTGTGTCACTAACTTTGTCTACACCACAATATATTGTATTCCTTTGTTTGCTATCTGAGTGGACGTTAGTCGCTGATGACCAAACCGTCAACAGTGAATTTGATATTTTTTATGTTTTTTTGAAAAAATGTGATTTTCTGGAATTTCCTGCACTTGATCATAGTCATTGAGTGTATTATTATGAAAACCTTTTGGGAGTCATGGAATGAAGCATAAGTTACTACTGAATTTATCACATGCAATTATTGCGCTTTTATTAGGTATTTCCATTGTGGGATGTGAGGACGGTGGCGGTGGGGGAAGTGGGGATGATGACATTGGAGACAATAATCCCAACGTGATCGTTAGCTTGGGAGACAGCATAACTGAGGGGATGCCAGATGGCGGGGCCCCTTTCCCTTCACGATTAGCAGGCATGACTGGGAAAACGGTTGTGAATCAAGGGCGAGGAGGCGAGACGTCCGGCAGTGGCGCGTCGAGGGCAAAGAGCGTTCTTCAAAGTCATAAGCCAGCTTCGATGACAATTCTCTATGGGGCCAATGATTTAATTCATGGTGGGAGTATGGATACCACTATTGGTAATTTGAGAAGTATCATTGCGGCCTGTCGTGACAACCGGACGATTCCTGTGTTGGCGACGTTGACGCCGATGATTGATGGTCATGAAACGTGGGCTGGGGGCGTGGTGGTGCTCAACGATATGATTCGAGAATTGGCGTCTAATGAGAATGTTGATCTTGTGGATTTGGAAAGAGAGTTTGGATCTAATGCTGAGATGTTGTTACTGCCAGATGGGCTTCATCCCAATGATGAGGGGAACCAAGTCGTTGCTGGTGCATTTGCTGGTTCCTTGTGATTTTAAGTGTACAGATAGTGGGCATGGTGCGATTTTTTAAACGTCGTGCTGGGGTAGAATTGAGCTGGCATGATAGCAAGCCATTGATTGAGGCCGAGGGGCTTCCTGAGGATAAAATAGAAGAGTGCAATAAATGAAAGTATATGGAGAAGATCTGATGAAGGAGTGTTGGTTGAAGTCGATTCTTAAAGGGTTTGTGGTGGCTGTTGCATTTTGCCTGATGGGCATGGGGACTGGTTGTGAGAGCAGTGATGGGGGTAGCAATGGCGGGGGTGGCGATTTCGAAGGGGTGTGGGCGTTGAGCGCTGGCGATACCGTGACATCGAGTGTTGCGTGGTATGCTCACTTCATGTCGGACGGTAGTTTTTTTATTTCCGACAATGCCGATGGGTCCGCCGTGCGTGTGACGGGAACCTACAGTGTTTCTGACGGATTACTGGTTGGTCCTTTCACCAATCCCGGAGTGGGCGAAGGGCGTGTGGAGGCCACAATCAACGGTGGCGTCATGAATTTGGATTTCATCGAGTACTGGCACACTCCTAACAAGGTTGTGCCTTACGCAGGGAAGAAAATCTGAAGGATCGGTTCGACGGTTTTACGAAACGCGCAGTCTGAACGACTGCGCGTTTTTTTGTTTGACGGGTTATTGGTTCTTGAGTGAAATCAAAATGAGGTCATAATCCATCCAAAGCTGACTGAGAGATTGGTCAACAGCATCAAGATCAAGAAAGGGTGCGCAAGATGAAGGCGACATTGTTGAATAGGATCTTTGTTTTTTTCGCGGCGGCTGTTTTTGGTTTATTGGCGTTTGGGGTGGGGTGCGACAGGGGTTATCCTGATGATGCAGATGATTTTGCGGGAACCTGGGCGCTTAGCGCTAGTAACTCGGGCAGTTCAAATATTGTGTCATACGCTATCTTTGACTCCGACGAGAGTTATGTGATCTCTGATGATGAGGACGGTGCTCAGGTTCGCTTGAGTGGATCTTTTACAGTTACTGATGATGGGATGTTGGTAGGGCCTTTTACTAATTCCAGTGGTGAAGGTCGTATTGAGGCGACGATTGAGCATGGCGACATAAAGTTGAACGTCATTCAAGCCTGGTATAATCCCGACAAGGTTGTTCCTTATGTAGGACAGAAACAATAGACGGTTATTTGGGTGTATATTGAAAGCGCGCAGTCTGAATGACTGCGCGTTTTTTTCTATACAGGTGGCTTGAGAATGCCAAGGGATGGTGCTACATTGCGCCGCTCTGATGGAGCCCGGGTGGCGAAATGGCAGACGCAAGGGACTTAAAATCCCTTATCCGCAAGGGTGTGTGGGTTCGACTCCCACCCCGGGCAAGCCTAATAATTAAGAGCATTAACCAATAAATACAATAGTTAGGCGTGCATTTACTTT